>JAZUHH010000081.1:0-142460 GCA_045641625.1 Paludibacteraceae bacterium | reverse complement strand
CACTCAACAACTAAAGATTCAATGAATATGAGCTATACATACGAATATCCGCATCCAGCGCTAACTACCGACTGCGTAATTTTTGGATTTGACGGGAAACAACTGAATGTGCTTCTCATAAAAAGGGGCGTTGCTCCATACAAGGACTGTTGGGCTCTGCCCGGCGGTTTCATGAAAATGGACGAAAACCTTGACGAATGTGCAAGAAGAGAGCTAAAAGAGGAAACTGGCGTAGAGGGAGTCAGAGTCGAGCAGTTCGCAACATACTCTGACGTAACCAGAGACCCTAGAGAAAGAGTTGTCACTACGGCATATTTTGCTCTTGTAATAAAGGACAAATACGAGAATATCAAAGGAGGGGACGATGCGGCAGAGGCTAAATGGTTTAAAATTGACAGCCTTCCCCCACTTGCATTCGACCACGAAAGAATAATCAAAGATGCCCATGTAAGGCTTAGCGAAAAAATACACTTCGAACCGATTTGCTTTGAACTACTTGACAATGTATTCAAGATGAGCGAAATTCAGAACCTATACCAAGCCATACTTGGGGAAAAGTTCGACCGCAGAAACTTCTCGAAAAAGATCCAGTTCCTAAAAATCCTTGAACTGGCAGAGGAGCGTCCGGAAGGTCTGCCTTCACGATACCCTTCAAAGTACAAATTCAACAAAAACGCATATAACGAACTCAAGGCCAGAACATTCAGACTCGAGTTCTAAGACATCAGCATGGACACAATAGAGAAGATACTCAAAGACTATTGGGGATTCGACAGCTTCAGGAGCGTACAAAGACAAATCATTGACTCTGTATGTTCCGGAAAGGATACACTCGGACTTCTGCCTACGGGAGGAGGAAAGAGCTTGACATTCCAGGTACCAACAATGGCAATGAACGGAATGTGCCTTGTCGTGACTCCGCTTATCTCTCTAATGAAGGATCAGGTTGACACTCTGCGCGACATTGGCATAAACGCCGCCTACATTCACAGCGGCATGGAGGACAAGCAGATCCAGATAACGCTGAACAATTCCATATACGGAGCATACAAGTTCCTCTACGTTTCTCCCGAAAGACTTGAGTCCGAGAAGTTCCGCAAGTACCTTGGCGGAATGAACATCTGCCTGATCACGATAGACGAGGCCCACTGTATCTGCCAATGGGGATACGACTTCAGACCTTCGTACATCAAGATCGCCGAGATAAGGGACATCAAGCCCAACATCCCTGTCCTCGCACTGACTGCCACAGCAATTCCGATGGTGGTCAACGACATACAGGACAGACTGCTTTTCAAGGAGCATAACGTAATACGGTCATCTTTCTTCAGAAGCAACCTCAGCTATTCGACAAGACTGCTGAACAGCGAAGAGGACAAGATTGTCATGATCCAGAAAATACTGAACGGAGTTCCCGGAACTTCTGTCATATACCGCCGCTCGAGAGAGGGAGTTGAGGCTCTGGCAAAAAAACTTGCTGACCTCAACATTTCTTCGGACTTCTACCACGCAGGTCTTGACGACAAGGACAAGATAAAGAAGCAGGAGGAGTGGAAACACGGAGACACAAGGGTTATGGTCGCTACAAACGCTTTCGGTATGGGAATCGACAAGCCGGACGTGAGAAGCGTAATCCACTATGACATGCCGGAAAGCCTTGAAGCCTATTTCCAGGAGGCTGGTCGTGCAGGTCGAGACGGAAAGAAGTCATACGCAGTCGCACTGTACACTGCACAGGACATAGGCAACCTATCACGAAACTTGCGACTTTCCTTCCCGTCAAAGGACTTCTGCAAAATGTGCTATGACACAATACTCAGATACCTGAAGGTAGCAATCAACGAAGGAATGGACTGGTGCTTCGAATTTGACATCTGGAAATTCTGCACATTCTATAAGTTCAACATGCAGCAGGTGAAGTCTGCCATGCTTATACTCGAGCAAAGCGGCTACCTGAAATATGAACCCGAGGCAAAGCACCTGTCAAGAGTAAAGTTCGCTGTCAACAGGGACGAGCTCTACAACTCGGAATACGACGACCTGCCCCAGAGCGCAAACGTGATAATGACTGCGCTGATGCGCATGTACCCGGGAATTTTCACCGACTGGGTGTTCATTGACGAATGGGACATCTTCAAGCATATAGGCTATTCATGGGCCAACTTTGACGACATATACAAGGCACTTTGCGTGCTTCGCTCATACGGAGTCATAGAATATGTGCCGGGCAAGAAATCCGGATTCCTGACTCTATTGTCCCGCAGAATAGATGCAGACCATATAATAATAGAGAAGGACGCTTACGAAAAGAGGAAGGAGAACGCAACCTATCGTCTGGAGAACGTCTATAGGTACGTTCAGAGCAAAGGAATCTGCCGCAGCAGACTTCTTCTTCACTACTTCGGAGAGAAAGAGGCACAAGACTGCGGAATCTGCGACTACTGCCTTGACAAAAAGGCAAACAGACTTGCCATGACTCCGGAAGCCGCATGGTGGGACAACCTTAAAAGTTCAATTCTGGACAAGGTAAGGCTGAGAAACGAAGAGATAACATACGACATGCTCCTTTACATGTACCAGAACCACAAGGAGTATTTCGAAGCCGCATACAAACAGCTGATCGACGAGAAGGCTATCAAAGTGAATCCGCTGGGAATGCTGACTATCGCCCAATAAATATTTCTTTGATTTACAGAGTAATAAAAACTTTTCTCAAAAATATTTGGCAAAAAGCATACAAACTAAGGAAATAAATACTAATTTTGCATCGCAATCGGGAAACAAAGATACTGATTGACGCAATGATGCGGAAGTAGCTCAGTTGATAGAGCAATAGCCTTCCAAGCTGTGGGTCGCGGGTTTGAACCCCGTCTTCCGCTCAACAAGAGAGATGATCAGTTTTGATTGTCTCTCTTTTTTTATAATCTAATTTCTCCTTATGGAAAACCTCGCTCATCCAAAAATGACTGTTGTCACAGTTTGCTTCAACTCAGAGAACTGTATAGAGAAGACTATCCGCTCTGTACTCTCGCAGAACTACGACAACCTGGAATACGTCATTATTGACGGAGGAAGCTCGGACAACACAGTATCTGTAATAAAGAGATATGCCGACAGAATAAGCTACTGGACTTCCGAAAGGGATGGAGGCATATACTTCGGAATGAACAAAGGTATCGCCGCAGCAACAGGAGACTACATTCTCTTCATGAACGCAGACGACATTTTCCACAACGAGAATGTTGTAGGCGAAATGGCTGCCTTCATAGAAAAAAGCAACTACCCCGAAGCAGTGTATGGCGATGTAGAGGAGGAAACCGAATACGGAGTCTTTCACAAGACAGCAGGAAACCTTGACCTGCAACCGACAAGAATGGTAATCAGCCACCAATCCATATTCATAAAGTCAAGCCTGATGAAAGCGGCTCCATTCAACACGAGCTACAGATATGCCGCTGACTTCGAAATGCTTTCCAGATTCTACAACGAAGGAGCAAGATACGAGAACAGCGGAATCACAGTGGCTGACGTGATAGTTACGGGAGGAGCTACGTTCGACAACTACGCCAAGTCAGTAAACGAGCACTTTGACATTTTGAAGAGCAGAGGCATAGACCTGGAGGCAGAAAGAAAATCCCTGCTTCGCAGAAAAAGAACAGTCAGAGCAATTAAAAACTGCCTGCCTGGTTTTATAGAGAAACCGCTGTTTGCCTTTATTGCCAAACACTACAAGGCTCTATAAACTGGCGACAAAATTTTCGTTCTGTTTTGCAAGGTCTGCCAAAAGTATTATTTTTGCAAAATAAAACAACGATTCATGACAAAAGTTCTAATCATAAGATACAAGTTGAGCAAGAATATCATGGAAGGTGGTGAGCAAGCAAGCGAAAAAAACCTGCGCGTGATCAGCTCTATTGTAGGCAAGGATAATGTCAGTACCATATACATACACGACGAAAGCAGGAAACGCTCCGCTTTAGACTACATCAAGGGAATATGGTATTTCTTCCAAAACTATTTCTTCGGTCTATCACCCAAGAGAGTCGAGCAAATAGTCTGCGAAGCGCAGTCCTATGATTTAGTTTTTGTTGACAGAAGCCTTTTCGGCATAATTGCCAGAAAGCTTAAGGAATCCGGATACAAGGGCAAGGTTGTAAGTTTCTTCCACAATGTTGAAAAAGTATATTTCTCTGCAAAGTGCAGATGGTATCAGCCTTGGAGACCTCTTGTCATGCACTGCGCAGATGTCAACGACAAGTACGCTTGCAAGTATTCCGACAAAATCATCACTCTGAACAAGAGAGACAGCAATGTGTTAAAAAAGCTATACGGCAGAGAGGCAGATGCCATCGCCCCTATTGCTTTCAAGGACATATACTCAAACCCATCGGAAGAAGTGCTTGAAGCAATGACTTCAAAAGAGCCGACACTACTGTTTCTTGGAGCATACTTCACAGCAAACGTGGACGGGCTAAAGTGGTTCGTAAAGAATGTCTATCAAAAGCTAGACGGAGTAAGGCTTATAGTTGCAGGAAAGGGAATGGACAAAATACAGAACGCATCGTTCATGACTCCAGACATTAAGCTTATGAGTAACGTTCCGGACCTTCGTCCTCTGTTCGAGGAGGCTGACGCAATGATCCTTCCTATATTTGATGGAAGCGGAATGAAGGTCAAGACTTGCGAGAGCCTGATGTATGGCAAGAACATCTTCGCCACAGACGAAGCTCTTGAAGGCTATGAAGCAGACTTTGACAAGGTTGGTGGAAGATGCAATTCTGCAGACGAGTTCATCCGTTGCATAAACGACATGATAGCCAACCCTCGTCCTAGGTTCAACAGATACTCACGCGAGGTGTTCCTTGAAAAATATTCAGAAGAAAGCGTTACCGACAGATACAGATCAATCATAGAATAAATCAAAAGAAAATGAAATACATCAAGTTTTTCCTAATAACAGTTATGTTATTGCCAATGCTAACCTTTGCAGCGAACAAAGCAAACAACAAGAAAAGCAAAGGCAGTTCAGAATTTCAGAAAGGCACAGCTATGCTCGACTTCACTATTGGTACACCTCCAACAGTAGGACCTTTCAACCACAAGGCAATAATGCCGCCTGCAAGTATGGCTCTTGACGTTTGTTCCATAGACGGACTTGCAAAGGGCAAGGGCTGCATCTCTTTCGGAGGTATTGCCAGCTACTACATCAATGATGTTTGGGGAAGAGCCGATGCCCACTACTTCAGAGACTACCACTATGACCATTCATATTTCTACTTTGATGCAGAGCAGCACAACATCTTCGTTGCATTCCGTTCTGCATTCCATTTCAGCCCGGTATCCAAGCTTGACATCTATGGAGGACTTTTGATGGGTGGACATTGGAAGAAATGGGATTACGTCACAGGCTCAAACTATAACGGGTACTACGGAGAGCACCCTTCTCGCAACAAGTTCTGTTTCGGTCCTTATATTGGAGTACACTACTTCTTCTCTAAGGCATTCGGATTGAAGGCGGAGTTCGGAACTGACACCGGCAATGGTATGCCTAACGCTCAGGCTGGTATAAGTTTCAAGTTCAACTAAAAACACAACTGACGGATGAGACAAACTGGATTGGCCATACTGTTACTGTTTCTTTGTGTGTTCCAATCCTTGGCACAGGAGGTTTACTCCGTGCGCTCTCTGTCTATGGCCTCGACAACTTTAGCTAATGCATTCCATTCGAATCCGTCCGTACTGACAACTTTTGAAAACAACAATGTTTACATAAGTGCAGAGAACCGATTCTGGGAATCAGAGCTGACATATTACAATTTAGGTGCAGACATGCATGGCAAGGAGATTGACCTCGCCATGCATGTCTCTCATTTTGGGTATAGCGAGTACCGAGACTTCTCGGGCAAAATAACTATGGCCAAACCTTTCTCGCCCATATTGGCGGCAGGTCTTGGCATAAGGTTAAAGACTCACAAGCATATCAATGCAGACAGAAACTTTTATCTTGGTGTTGCTCCAGGGCTTTTGTTCTCTCTGCCCTACTATCAGAAGATTGGGATAAGCGTTTCTTCTGACTTCCTAACTTCCAGAGCCGGAGACAATATCATTCTTGGGAATATAAGCTATGGCATTACGTTTGACAAGCATTTCTTTACGATAGAGTGCGACTACACACACAACGAGGAATTCTTGGGCAAGGCAGGATACGAAGCGACTATCACACAGCCTTTGAAACTAAGATGCGGACTTACATTCCCTGAGCCTTCTCCTTCTTTCGGTGTAGGCACATCATTTGGAGCTATCGACCTTGACTTGTCGTACTCATTCCACACACATTTAAGGGGCATATTCGGACTGTCACTAACTGCAAACATAAACAGGAAATGAGGAATGTACTGACATGCATACTATTTCTATTTTCGGTTTGTTCCTTTGCGTTCGAGGCAGACAACGAAACTTTGGAGCAGATCATCTCCACTATAGCAGAAGAGGAAACCGAAGAAACCGGAAACGACATCAACGACCGAATAGAGGACCTTACTGAACGCCTAAGATTCGGCATTGACCTCAATACTATCAGCAAAGGAGAACTTAACGAACTGGGAATACTGTCGGCCAAAGCTGTCAATGAAATCATATCCTACCGACATACTTACGGAGGATTCACAACAATATACGAGCTTAAGAACATCAGATCCCTTACAGCCGCAGAACTGAATTTTCTGAAGCCCATTGTATATGTCTCTAACGATCAGAGCGACAGACACACAACTAGAATAGAAAGCAACACATTCTATTCAAGAGTGCTGGAAACTCGCAAAGGATACACTCAAGCCTCAACGAATCCGTACATAGGAGACGCAAACAGATTTGTACAAAAGCTAACTATCCAAAGGGACAAGAAACTTCGTCTGGGTCTTGTTGCAGAAAAGGACGCAGGAGAACTATACTACCACAGGGAATGGATGCCGCTTGACCATTGCTCGGGACATATCGAAGCCAACGACTGCAAAGCTTTCAAAAGAATAATCCTAGGAGACTACAAACTTATGTTCGGTTCTGGACTTGTCCTTGGCAATTCGTTCATTTTCAAGCAGCAGACAAACTATTCCCGCAACGGAATCAGCCATTACGCAGGAACATCCGAAAGCGGATTCTTGAGAGGATTTGCAACAGAACTTGAATTCAGAAAAGTTAAGTTCACACCTTTCATATCGTACCACACCATAGACGCGACACTTAATCCGGACAGTTCCTTCTCCTCGTTCTATACAAGCGGACTGCATCGCACCGAGCTGGAAAGGAGCAAAGCAGACAACATGGGCGAACTCGTTTCCGGAGGCAACATATCTCTAGCCTTGGGCAGATTTTCGCTAGGAACTACATTCGCATACTACAAATTTTCAAGACTTTACGTTCCTCAAGACAAACTTTTCAACTACTACAAGCCGACTGACACAGACCACGGAAACAATGTATCAATCAACTACAGCTACAGTGGCAAAGTCGCCGGCTTTACGGGAGAAATCGCAAAATCCAGCAACGGAGACGGATTCGCAATCATCAACCAACTCCAACTGTCCAGAAACGGTTATATAGATGCACACATCACGCACAGATACTACTCTCCGGAATACTTTGCGCCCTATGCGAATGCAGTAAGGGAAAACACAAGGGTAGAAAATGAGCATGGACTGCTGACATCTCTAGACTTCCATTTCTCCCGCAAATTCTCTCTGAACCTTTATGCTGACCTGTTCTCTTTCGAATGGCTGAAGTATGGAGTCAGCGCACCAAGTGTGGGCAAGGATTTCTCTGCCCAGGCAAAGCTCAATCCTAACGACTACAACGAATTTTCCGTTCGCTACAGATTCAAACACAAAGAAAAAGACTTTGACCATCAACTAGCCACATTCGAAACCAATTCAGTTCGACTCTACTACAAGACAAAGCCTTTAGACTGGTTGCTGTCCAAGACAACAATAAACGGGAACGCCTGCTCACGCGACAGCGAAAAGAACACCTATGGATTTCACATTCAGGAGAACATTACGCTCTCTGTTCCGGACAACAGATTCTCGTTCTCAATGCTATACGCATACTTCTCGGCCAAAGACTACAACAACAGAATCTATTGCTACGAGACCGAAATACCCGGATACTTCTATTCCCCTATGAATTATGGAGTCGGACATAGGTTCGGATGCCTGGTTTCATGCAGATGCGGCAAGGTCATAAATCTATATGTGAAATACTCTCGCATTTCGTATGTGGACGGCAGATCAACCATTTCGTCATCCGGCGAAGAAATCTCAGGAAACAACAAGAGCGAAATACGTGCTGCATTAAAGCTCAGATGGTAGCCGGCAACAAGAACGATTTCCGCCTTTTTTGATTTTCAAGATAATTATTATGAAAAAAGCAAAACACCATTTGGATGACCAGACAAATTGACATACAAATGACAAAAGAGGATTAAATGTCCAACTACAATCTACTGCATTCTACAAAAACTATTATCTTTGCACAAACTAATTTTTTGAGAAAAACTATGATAGATTATAGCAAAGTACCTTCTCCATGCTATGTGGTGGACGAGGAGCGCCTAAGAAAAAATTTGGCATTGATTCGCAGTGTGAGCGATAGAGCCGGAGTCAAGATCATCATGGCTTTCAAGGCTTTCGCACTATGGAAAGTATTCCCTATTGTTCGCGAATACATATCATGCACTACTGCCAGCTCATTATCAGAGGCGCATCTTGCTGTTGACGAAATGGGATCGTTGGCGCACACTTACGCTCCGGTCTATACTGACAAGGAGTTTGACGAGATTGCTTCGCTTTCATCACATATCACATTCAACAGCCTGGCTCAGTACGAAAAGTACAAGTCTCGCCTAAATCCTAACGGCAGACACATTTCAGCAGGAATTCGCATCAATCCGGAGTATTCTGCAGTGGAAACTGACCTATACAACCCCTGCGCCCCCGGCACTCGCCTTGGTGTTGTCGCTTCTCTATTGGGAGACAAACTTCCTGACGGAATAGAGGGATTGCATTGCCATACACTTTGCGAAAGCACTTCATACGAACTTGAAAAGACACTGGAAATTGTAGAAAAGAAGTTCGGTCATCTGCTTCCACAGATCAAATGGCTGAATATGGGAGGAGGACACCTGATGACCAGAGCAGACTATGATGTCGAGCATTTGATCTCTGTCCTTACTTCATTCAAGGAAAGACATCCTAACCTTCAGCTCATTCTTGAACCGGGAAGCGCATTTGCTTGGCGTACAGGAGAACTTGTCTCTACTGTGCAGGACATCGTAGAGAACGGAGGAATCAAGACAGCTATTCTTGATGTGTCTTTCGCTTGCCACATGCCTGACTGTTTGGAGATGCCATACAAACCGGACATTCTTGGAGCAACAGACGAGGTTGAAGGCAAACCAACCTACAGAATGGGAGGTAACTCATGCTTGAGCGGAGACTACGTGGGAAGCTGGAGTTTCGACCACGAACTGAAGGTAGGAGAACAGATTGTGCTGATGGACATGATCCACTACACTACGGTAAAGACAACAATGTTCAACGGAATATCACATCCGTCTTTGGCCCTATGGACAATGGATGGAGAGTTGAAAATGCTTAGGGAGTATTCATACGCCGACTACAAGAGTCGTATGGCATAACAATTCTTATACCAACAAAAAAGTGCGACAATAATACATTGCCGCACTTTTTTCATTTATGTCAATCTAAACTTTATTTCTTGTCTGGTCTTGCATTTATACAATAACTGATACGTATTCCGAAACTGTTGAACTTCAAGTTAGACACCATTTTTCTGCTTGAACGACCGTATTGAGTTGCAATCAAACTCTCGGAATATAGGTTTACCGGAACATCCTTTGATACGCTGAGCATAGTTCCCGACTTGTACTTCAACGAAGTGTTCGGACTAGTGTTATGCTTTGAACTTGGCGAAATACCACAGAAGGTATAGTCACCGAATACTCCGACTCCTATCGCATTCTTTGTACCAACAGGAATCATCCATTCAAAGTCAGCCGTAGCCATTACAAATACAGGAGACTGTGAATAGCTGCTTCCGTCAATTACCGACTCGAACTTGCCGCAACCCAACACCCATGACTCGTCAACCTGAATGTCATAGGCTGGATAGTAGGCTGTCTGGACAATATTGTCAGCCCTCTGGTCATAGTTGACAGTTATAGGAGCACCGACCTTCATACCGAAGCCAAGATTGAACTTCTTCTTCTGATAGGTTACCTCCAATGGGAAATCCAACTGATATAGAGACAAATCCTCATGGACACTACCGACCGAGTATGAATAGTTTACGACATCGCCCTCTCCATCATGAATAAAGTAATCGTCAGAATAGGCACCAAGAGCCGCCTTTGTTACAGCTACGGTCAAACCCGCACCAATCTTTATTCCCCAATGAGGATTAAAGAAATGGTTGTAAAGGAAACCTCCTCCAAATCCAAACCTTTGGTTAAAATCCACTTCAGACGTTCTACATTCAAATCCAGCTCGTCCGCCTTGAAGATAGAACTGGAACCTGTGCTGGAAATACTCCTCAGGAATATGAATCTTCGTGGAATCCACCAATCGTCCGTCAATCTCTGGGAAGAACCTATATGTGTAAAGCCACGAAGCCTTACCCGTGTACATTTTAGGGTCCTTGAGAAGCGTAGTATAAGTACCCTGATCCCTATTTCTTGCCATACCGTCATAAGGCAGACAAAGAAGGAGCAAGGCTATCAACAGCACCGCACTTTGAGCAAATATGTATTTGCAAGCGTATCTCATCTATTACTTATAAAAACTCTTTTATTTAACCACAAACTTGGTAGTCAAAACAGAACCGCTTTCAGTTGTCAACTTGACGAAATAATGTCCGGCAGTTTGAATTGCCTTGCCAGGAATCAAAATAGACGAAGACGTTGCAACAGTCTCGTACACCTTGATTGCAATAGCATTGAAAACCTCGACCTTTGTTCCCTCAACCGTCTCATCTCTGAAACTGCACTCGATTGTTACAGGTTTGTTCTTAACTGCAGGGTTCGGAGCAAGAACTACAGAATGGGACTGTTCGAAGCACATTTCGTCAGAAGTGTACTCGTAACCTTCACTAGTTACAACAGCTACATAATAGCAACCGCCCAACGGAGCATTCTCTGTATAGTAGTTCTCTGATGTCTCTGAAACCAAGACATTATTCTTGTACCAGCGATACTTGACTCCGCCTAGCTTGCGGAACTTATCCTCTGTCATGATATTGTCGTTGCAGATCAATATCCAGTCATACTTGTTGACCAATACCGGATAAGGGAAACACTTGCCTACATTGATCTTGACATGAACAATGCTGTCACAACCATACTCCTTAGTCTTCAACAAAGGATCAAACTCTACAAACTCGGCAGAATCCGTGAAGACCACTCCGTTATATGTCACCTGCATACAACTATCCATAACAACATACTCGTGATGAGGTTCGTTGATGTAGATATTCGTTGTAAGGATTGTATCGTTATTGGTCTTGTTGTGTCGCAACTCCTCAACCAAAGTTGTGTCATTAGCATAAGCCACACCCTTATAGACTGCCATATCCTTGTGAGGGAATGTATAGCGACGACAGATATTGACATCCTCGAACTTCAACACAGGAGGAATGACTGTATATTTCTTTGTGTATATGTACTCGCAGCCATATCTGTTAACCATAGTGTCATAGATCACGGTATCCTTTCTGAACTCTGAGTCCAAGTAAAGAGAACTGATAGTTGTTACCGAATCAGCCTCATTAACCTCGTGGACAACGACATTCAAATGTATGATACTGTCGCATCCACCCTGAAGAGTCTTCAAGTTAAGGACCTTATTGGCACTTGATGTGTATAAAACACCGTCATAAGTAACCTGGAAACAGTCTGCAGTATCGACTACAATATCGTATGTAGGATATACCGCCAAAGTGAACAATGTATCAGGATCGCACTTAGTCTTACCTGCCAAGTTAAGAGTTACCTCGTTCACCTTGTCATTTACTGTTGTATAGTCCTGACCATTGAATCTGATGCTTCCGCACGCAGACTGTCTCTTGGTCTCCATTTCAGGCTTTACTACAGTAATGTGGTACTCTATTCCGCTATCACAACCCTCTGGAGTTGTTCCTACCTTGTCACGATATACTCCAGTATTTTCAATCAACGTAGGTATTCCCTGTAGATTCAAGTTTGTGTCGCGACAAACAGTGAAATACTTATGTTCTAGAACTGAATGATTTACTACAGCCTTATACTTAACTACACTGTCACAACCATACATGTTGACCAAAGTATCGTTAAACGCTTCGTCCATGAAGAATACCAAACGCTTAGGACCTCTTTCATACACTACCGAATCACAGCTTGTTATGTCATTAACAACAGGGCTAACCGGAGAGCTATGATTGATAACAATACTTACATGGTTGATAAGGCTATCGCAATTACAAGTCTTGGACTTCAACACATCTGTAAGAGTTGTTGACGCACTTACCACCTCTGTAGTTCCATCCATCTTTGTATATACATACTCCTCGCATGCCTTGATAGGCTCCAAGTTCTTCTCGGAAACACCATGAATAAAAACATGCTTATAAGTTGTATCCAAGCAACCGAATGAAGTAAAGATGTTGACCGTAGGCTGGGCAAAAATGAAGTCCTGCTCCACAACCGTAGAATCCTCTACTGTATAGTTTGCATAACCGGCTGGACGTCCGTTCTCGTATTTGATTGCAGGGAATGAGTTATAAGTCTTGCAGGCCTGAACTGTATCATAAACAACCTTTACAGGCTTAATGGTAATCTTAGTTCTTGTGATCTGCATACATCCGTGATCATTGTATGTTGTATCGCTAATCACACAAGAAGACTTAACCTCTATCTTCTTACTTTGGCTAGGAACAGTAAACATCATTGAACCACAATGCTCCACCGGAGTCAAATCCTTAATTTCTGTATTGTAAATGACGATTGACACCTTCTGCTTGATGCCTGCACCATCACACTCCTCGCTCTTCAACTCATCTACAAAAGTTGCGTTAGATGTAAACATCTGTACCGTACCGTCCAACTTATTATAGTATAGAGTGTCGCAACCATAAGCTGTAGTATCGCTCAAAGTCTGAGTGGAAGCAATTGTCACATTGTAAGTTACCGTATTCTTGCAACCATGCTCGTCTGTCGTTGCAATCACATGAGTGTCGGAAACTGTTGTTGTCCAACCATCTTCATCATTGACATACTTGTCACAGACAACAATATTCTCTACCTTGTTCGAAGATTTGAAGATCTTGACCTCTACGGGCTGATAGATGAAGCAGCCACCAGGATTAGGCTTCTGAACCTCGAACATTGTATCCTTCAAAATAGTAATGGTCTTTCCTGCATTGTTATAGACATACTTGTCACATCCTGTCAAGTGCTCTGTCTCGTTTACGATATTTGAACCCACTACAATGTTCACATTGCGAACTACCTCGTCACAATCACAGCCATGAGCACAGACAACCTTCTTCACGTCCTTGAAAGTTGTAGATTCTGTAAATGACTGCTTGTGTCCGTCCAAGTAAGTATATTCAACCTTATCGCAACCTGTAAC
This sequence comes from Paludibacteraceae bacterium, assembly GCA_045641625.1. Taxonomy (GTDB): domain Bacteria; phylum Bacteroidota; class Bacteroidia; order Bacteroidales; family Paludibacteraceae; genus UBA1723. Next base: position 128,784 of record JAZUHH010000081.1, on the reverse strand, counting down.
ATCAAATTTCTCAGGAGTCGGAACGGGATGAACTGTGTACTTTACATAAGTCACCTCTGTACAGTCTCCTTCAAACTTTGGATCAAGCTTATCTTCATAAACTCCTGTTCCTGTAAGGGTAACAGTCTCTCCTTTCTTGTTTGTATATTCAACAGAACCACAACCATGACGCTCGATAGTCTCGGACTCAGGGGCTGGTGTAACTGTCACGTTGTAAGTATAGAAACCTTTACCGGTACAGCTCTCTGTCATTGGAACAGTTCCGAATTGAGGGGAACGCACAACTCCAGATACCGTATATACTTTGTTTGAATTAGGATCCTTGAACTGACCACACACTGTAGTGTCCTTCTTAACCTCCATATCCTCACACAAAGAATAGACATGGTTCTCAATAGTTATCTTCTCAGGACAACCAACCTTGGCCTCCTCCAATGTATTGTAGTAAAGCACCTCGCCGCCCTTTACAACAACATATAGAGTCTTGTCTTCTGTTGTACGATCGCAGTAGAAATTCACCTTGCGATCATCCTTGCACAACTTGTGATCCTCTCCGATTGTGTAGATGTAACCATGCACAGTACCCACTCCCGGAACCAAAGCTCTTGAATTCTTTTCATCCACAGTTTTAGTCTCTATTACTGTGCTTGTTACCTTGTAAGAGTGAGAAACTACATCATACAAAGCCTTTATGCCTGGATAATAGCTTGAAGTTCCAAGTTGAACAGCGATTTCAGCACCTGTATATTCCTTAATCTCAAGGATTGTTGTGTCTTTTGTAACATGGTAAGACGTTCCGTTCAACTCTACATCTGTAGCTCCACACAACGACTCTGTCGGCATAGAGCTGTACTTGATCGGAGAAACATACCTGATACCTGTAATGATAATGGAATCCTTGCCAAAGCACAATGGCGTATCTTTATCCTTATACAGAATTTTATCCTTAGGATTTCCTGGAACTGCAAGGTTTGTTGTTCCTTCCAAATCTTCAGGTATCGCTACGTATTCAGCACCTACTTCCGCCGTGTATGTACTATGAGTAATTGGAGACACCTTATTATTTATAGTATAAACATAAGGCTCCTTCAAATTGTCCAAAGTCATAACATAAACGGAGTCAATCTTAACCGATGGCTTGCTTAGGTTGACTACATCCAAATAAGAGAACTTCCTGCAGCCCTTGGCAGTTGTTGACAAAGTTGCATTGACAATGTGATGTCCGTTTGTCGAGAATCTTTCTCCCATATAATCCCAGAACGAACAGTTCTGGTCTATTGCCCTTGAGTCAATCTTGAGCACATCAGTCGAATCGGAATGATTTACAATGATAGTGATTGTGTTTCCATCTTCGTCAAGGAATGGAGCTTGAGTCTCATAGTACCATTTTCCATCATATTGGGCAGAGTCACACTTCTCAATTGTCTGGTCTTGCAACTCCACGTGGTAAAGCTCATATTCTCGTCCGGTAGCAATTCTCTTTGTTCCTGATGTTTCCTGCACAAAAGCTCTATATACTGCAGTCTTCTTTCCGGAAATAGTATAAGGTATTGTGAAAGAAATGCTTCCGTCATCATCCACGGTCTTAACCAACCCTTCTGTTATATATTTCTTTGAACCGCCTTCTGTAACTTCAAATCCATAAATCCAACCTAAAGATTTCTGAATTTCAGTTACATACTGAAGCTTTCCGCTCAATGTAGTCGTGAAGTTAGGTGCCTCTATCTTAGGCGTATTTTCATAAGTAAAAATGTTCGGATGGCAGAAAGGAATGTCGTTTCTGTACTTTTCCTCAACCTGACCGCGAACAACGGCGAACAAGTCGTTGATAGAAGTTTTATCCTCGTACCACAAAGGTGTTCCAGAACAATCCAACTCTGCTTTATTCTCCTCAGCATACTCATTCAATAACTCAGCAAGACATCCGGACTTCATGAAATCCTCTTCCTTCTCTTGGTCAGCTTCCACACCGTTTGCAGTTGTTGGGATGGCAATCAAATCAACCTGTACAAAACAGTTCTTTACGTTGTTAGTCGAAGCTGTTCCAACTGATCCGATCGCAGTTCCATAATTAGTAACCGAAGTTCCTGACTCGAAAGAAGAAGATCCTGACGCATAACAGTTTCTGATATCTACGCTGGCACCACCACCAAGGTATCCAAGCAAGTTTCCGAAACTTTCAATATTTCCTCCTGCATTAAGGGCAAATCGAGAGTAGGAGTTATAAATCTTCACATCCTTCTCTGCAATTCCACAAAGACCTCCACTGTTTCTGATATTCTTTCCGCTTCCAAGCACTCCGGTAAAGCTACATTCCTTGATAAGACCATTTGTCATATCCGCTACAATACCGGAAGAATTGGGTGCGTTCAGAGTTGTATTGCTTACATGGCAATTCGTTATTACAGTATTTGACGCTATGGAACAAATACCTCCGACACGTTTAGGAGTTGTCGATGTAAAGTTAAAAGTGGAATTAACGACCGAACAGTCAACAATCTCTCCGTTATCTATCTGTCCCACAATTCCTCCTCCATTCATGGAGTTGGAAGTAGTCAATGTTGTTCCCTCTATAACGTGGCAATTCTCAATTCTTACATTTGACGCATCACCGACAAGAGTACCAAAACCCTTATAGACTATAGCTCTCGAAGACGTATATTGAACTTTCAAATCCTTGATTATAGTTCTTTCAGAAGTCGAACTTCCAACCTTACCAAAGACTCCGATATAAACATTGGGATTGTTTAGTGTACCCGAAGATCCTGGCAAAGTGACAACTATAGAGTGTCCGTTTCCATTGAATTCTCCACAAAAAACTTTGGTAGCATTATAATTCCATCCGATGCTGTTTCCTGTAAATCCACCTATAGGACAAGTGTTCTGCAAATTTGTCTTGAGTTCCAAATCAGCAACAAGTTCTGCGTATATGTAGGAAGATGAAGAACATGCGCCCCTGAATGTGTTCAAATCAGCGAGAGTCTCAATTTTATACGGGTCTGTCTTAGTTCCTTTTCCTGTAATAGCGAACACATCGCATACAGACACAAACGATAATAAAGCAACTAGTATTAAATGCTTTAGCTGAGAGGAAACACTTTTTTTAGCCTTTGTTAAATCCATACTATATTTTCTTTTAAACTAACACGCTATGTATCAGTTTACTAATCCATTTTTCTAATATTGTAACTACTACCCTACCAAAAAATGATAAGATTAACATGATTTACTAATTTGCAAAGATAATCAAATTATTGCAAACGGAAACACTTAATAAATAATAACTTATTAAACTTCAGCATTTACTTATCAACATTATCAACAAAAGCACAGGTATTTTACATTTCCCCAAGCAATAAAACGAAATATAAATCCTTAAATACCAAAATGTTAAATAATTTTCTAAAAGACAAACACAATTGTTGATAACTTTTCTCCAACAATATGAGAAAACAAATGAAAAGTGTTTGTTTATATCTGTAGAAACCGGCAAGAGAAATACAAAAGGGGTGAATGCTCCCTATCTATATAGCATTAAAAATGAAAGAGAATCATTATTTCAAATAATCTAAATCAGATTCCAACAATGACTTATCCCCTCTGGAGAACATCACACTGTCTCCGTCCATAAATATGAACGTAGGTGCCTTGGGAGAAATCTTCGAAAGAGTATCTCCATTGACAATCAACACATTATAAGCGGAAGTTTTTGTATTTATCAGGAACGAGTCCAAATCAGCCAGAGCTTCTTCTCTCTCGACACTCTCGTTTATCTTTATCATTTTCAGAATTCTGGTTGAATCCACAGGATTCTGCTCCATCATTGCATTTATCTTCTTAGCCGCACGTTTGCATATAGGACATTCGGTCGTATATACCGCAATCATTCTATATCCCTCTTTCACAAACGAATCAGGTGTATTCGAAGAAAGATGCTCGCGCAAAGCTTCTGCTCTGACCTTTTGATCCTTATACTCTTTCATAAAATCTGCCGGCTTCCACAAGAACACAACTGCCTGGACCAGAGCAAACAGGACTACGGTCGAAATTATTCCGAACTTCTGACTGCACTCTTTGTGCCACGCATACTTTCTGCCCAACAAGAGCAAAGCCGCAACCACAAAATTCTTAATAAGCGACTCAACTGGATTCAGGTCAAAGACAACACCCATGCAATGACAGTTCCCGTCGTCTCCGTTTATTACCAAAGCCGTAAGGAATATGCTGAACGCAGCAATCATGGCAAGCGACAGATCCTCTGCCACCTTCACTTTCCTAACCTTTAATGGGAACAACAATGCCACAGAAAGCATCAGTTCCACACCGATTACCGCACGAGCAAGCAATGCAGACAAATTAAATGGCAGAATTTGAAAATTATAGATATACATTTCAAATTCTGTCACGGACTTAGCTTTTGCTACTGCCGAAAAGGCAAACAGCAAAGCACATGCCACCAAAGGGATTTGTTTAGATAGCCCTACAAGTTTCATCTTCATTGCTTAATGATGAGCAGTCCTCTTCGTCATAGCGATAGATCTCCTCATTCGATCCATTCACCTTGCACGCACAATCCTCAGACTCGCTCCCAAAAGAGCAAGATGACAACAAAGCAGCCATTGCAACAACAAAAAACAAATATTTCATTATTCTATTTATTTATTAAACTCAAAATTTTTTCGGCAGCTCTCTTTGAAGCTCCTACACCTCCGATTATCTCTCTTAAATTGCTGTAGTCGGCACGCATTGACGCTTGAACCTCTGGAGTAAGAAGTCTTTGCACCTCTGCCCTGACCTTCTCGACTGTAAAGTCTTCTATGATCAGCTCCCTGACCATAATCCTGTCGGCTATCAAGTTCACCAAAGACACCTGATCGACGTGGATAAATGTGCGAAGGATCTTGTGCACAATCTTTCCTCCGCCAATGTGATAGACCACCGTTTGTGGTGTTCCAATCAAGGCAGTCTCTAAAGTCGCAGTACCTGAGCAAACAACTGCAGCCACAGAGTTCTGCAGTATCTGGTAGGTCTCGTTATACAAAACCTTCACATTCCTGTTTCCTCCGATGATTTTGTCATAGACAGCCTTGTCTATGGACGGAGCACCTGCCACCAATATCTGATAGTCTGAAAAATCTTTGGTCGCTTCAATCATCTTCGGAAGGGAAGAGTTGATCTCTGACATTCTGCTACCCGAGAGCAACGCGATTATTGGCTTTTCAGGGAGTCCATTTCGAGAACAGAACTCGGACAAAGACTCTCCTTTATGTTCTCTGCTCTCAACCGAATCAACCGAAGGATTACCAACATAGTCAACCTTGTAGCCTCTTTCACCAAACCACTTCACTTCGAAGGGAAGAATAGAGAATACCTTGTCAACATACTTCTTTATGCTTTTCAAGCGAAACTCTTTCCATGCCCAAAGCTTGGGAGAAATATAGTAGTACACAGGAACTCCTGGCATCTGCTCCTTCACGAACTGAGCTATCTTCAAATTGAAGCTCGGATAATCGACAAGGACAACTGCGTCAGGTTTCGACTCCTTCACTGCCTTTCGGCACTCCTTCATATTGTTCAGGATTTTGCCCAGATGCGTGATTACTGGAATGAATCCCATGTAGGCCATATCCCGGTAATGGCGCAAAATCTTACCCCCGGCAGATTCCATCAAGTCTCCGCCGAAACAAGTGAACTCTACGTCGGGTTCTATCTCTCGCATGGCCTTCATCAGGTTAGACGCATGCAAATCGCCCGAAGCCTCTCCTGCTACTATGAATATTCTGCTCATCCCTTATCAAATGAATGCTCTATATGCGTACAAAGCAAAAAACAGCAAGGTGCACACTACAAAACCTCGACAAGACTTCCATAATTCCTTAGTATAGAAGAACATGAAAAAGAACATGTTCGGCAAAAGTGCACTAACAAAGTATGGAGAGAAGCCTTTTGACTTTGTCATATCCCAGGCATACTCCAGAATCTGTCCAAAATCTAGATGCTGACTATCTGGAATCTCCTTGAAAATCAAGCCAACCAATACGATAACGGGAATCACAGCGCCCAACAAGGCACCCAACACGAAACTATCATACCACTTATCCTGGATAGGATAACCGAATTCATCAAATTTTACTGCCATAGCCAACTTTAATAATATTAGTCTCTATTCATTCTCTCTACACAAGGTCTCAAAGTCATGTCTGTTGTAACAGGAACAATCGAAGCCATGTGGTTGTTCAAAGCATAGATATCATTGTCAGATCTGTCTTTGTCAAGGTTTATGAAATTCCCTACAAGCCAATACTCATCCTCGCCTTTATCATTAACTTTCTTCTCGAACTCTTCGCTCCACATACCTCTTGCCTGCTGGCATATCATCAATCCATTGCACTCTCCTGTTGGAATGTTTACGTTCAGACAGACAGGAACATCAGCATGCGCCTCAGTATAGTAGTCGTCAAAATCTCCGCGATAGTATTTGTCCAGCACCATCCTTACAACGTCAGCTGCAACCTCAAGGTCCTCGTTCACATCATGGCTGTCTATGGAGAAACCGATGGCAGGAATTCCCACAAGATTTGCCTCGAGCACAGCCCCCATAGTTCCTGAATAGATGATGTTCACGGAAGCATTAGATCCATGATTGATACCCGACAACACCAATGGTTTCTGGACATCCCTAAACACAGTCTGTCTTGCAAGCTTGACACAATCAGTAGGAGTTCCACTGCATGAATAGAAATCCACATTGCCGCTTTTGCCTATGTGTGTATATGTCAAAGGCTTTCCACAAGTGATGGCACTAGACATTCCTGAACGTGGTCCGTCCGGAGCAAAGACTATCACGTCATCATAGCTGCGGGCCACATTTGTCAGCATCTTTATGCCATTGGCACTTATGCCATCATCATTAGTTATCAAGATCATAATACTCTAATTTTGTCTCTTTCGGTGCAAAGATAACAACTTTGAACTATATAGATATTACAAAACAAAAAAAGTTGGAAGATAATGGCCTTCCAACTTTTTCTAAGCTATAATATATCTCGTTCTAGTACATATAGTCGATTGTCACCTTCACACAACGGTTAAGCTTTGCATTAAGGCTTCTTGTGCTCTTGTCCTCGATCTGATGAACCGGACCACGAAGATCGTTAACCATGAGCACCTGCAAATTTGCATCAGTAAGTTTTGAGACACCGCAGTTGCGCAACCACATCAAGACTGACTGAGTTCTGTTTTGTGCCAAAGTTGTGTTTCGAGACTGGCCCTGTTCAGGATTTACGCTGTTGTCCTGATTAGTTGAAGTACCGGACACACTGATATTTGTGATCTCTCCTTCGTTCAGGATACGAGACAGGCTCTCGACCTTATCCTTGTCAACATATCCGGCAATATATCCTCCAAGACCTTCGATTGCAGCATATACATCTGCAAAGGAATATAGATCCGCATTATTAACTTCCATATTACCACGGACAATATCTATTCCAAGATTTGAATTAAGACCATACGACTTGTCTTCTGTGTAGTTACGTACATCTGTCAAATTCTGACCTTGTGCCGCATTATCGACACGATACTGCCAAGACTGTCTTCCATTCCAGATCGGAGCGTAATAATATCCATGAGTATTCTTAAAATTGATCAAAGTATCCTTGTTCAAAGACAGAGACAAAGAAGTTGTATCTATCTCATATCCTCTTGTCTGCCCGTCCAAAGTCTCTTCCTTGTTTGCTTTGATTGTTGCAAAATCTTCAATTTTCAGACCTACCGGAGACTTGCCCTTTGACAAACACTGGTCAACGCTGTTGTTATCGGAATACTTTTTCTGAGTGAACAATCCTGCTGCCAAGTAATCAATAGTGTTAACCGCAGACTTGCTGTCAACAGGTGCATCGTTGCTTCCAGAATAGTTGTTCGGATAGAACACATAGAACATAATCTGTCCGTACTGAGGGACCTTCGCCTCTTCAACAGGCTTTGGCTCCGGCTTTACATAAGTCATGTAAGTTGTTGTTGTCTTAGGACTTTCATAATAATTCCATCCGTTGTTCTTGAAATAGTAAGTGAGACCTATAGACAAACCTAGATTTCTATCCAACTTATTGTATTTTGCAATACCATCAAAATCCGTCTGATATAGTTGGGCTCTGAACTTGGCATCTACAGACCACTGTTTCGCTCTATCAAGGAAACGACTGTATTGCAACTCTGAACGGACTCCGAAGTCGTGAGAAACAAAATACTCGACAGGATATCCGTAATGACCTACGAAATCAAAACCCAATCCTAAAACAAACTGATTCATAAGTTTATCAGAGCCAGAACCTTCATATCCGCAAATTGCTCTGGATATGTTGAACAATCCAGACAAACTGAAGTCATACCATTTGTTCTTAGTCTTATAATAGGAAAGACCATCTTCTGTAGTAATTAGATCTCCATAAGCGTATGCAACATCATACTTGCTGTCAGCAAATCCACGAGAAGAACCCATTCCTCCTTCGAACTTTGCTCCCCACAATGGAGTGAACCATTTACCTGCACCCAAATACCAATCAAATCCTAGTGTCTCCGAGAACTTGCCATAATCGTTAAAATCTCCATGAAATTTGTGCAAGCCTACAGATCCTGTAAGGAAAGTGTTGTACGGGAAAGGGTTTGTAATAACTCTGCGGTTGGATGCTGTAGAATCCTGAAGAGTTACAACCATAGAGTCAACGCGATACCCCTGCTCTTCAAACTTCCTTAATACAGAATCCTCTCGAGCCTTCATATCAGTGCTTGTTTCTGCAGCGAACAATTCTAGTGCACTGAATGCAGACAATATAAATAGTAAAAATTTGTTCATTTTATATCTTATTATTGGTTAGGAATCTCACAAACATCACATGTGCTTCCTAACTTTTGTTCTTCTTATAGAATAATCCTATTACTTTGACAAATATGATACAGTTACCTTAACACATTGCTCTCGTTTGACATCAATCTCGTTCACTAGCATTATGTTCGAAGGAACTGAATTCTGCTTAGATGCAGACTTTAACAGATCAGAAACCTCTCGAGCTCGCTGGTCTGCCAACCGCATGACCTGAAGATTACTCTTCTGCTGATCTATTGTATTTGCATAATAATCTATCTTTGATGTGCAACTCAAAACATTTATTCTTGTTAGGGTGCCATCAGACAAGACTTTCACAAGTTCCGCGACAGCATTCTCATCAGCTCCGCTCTCTGCTCTGTCATCCCCCTTTAGTCTAAGCGTCGCAGCGTAAACATCTGCAAAAGAGAAGAGAGCCTCGTCGTTTCCTCCCTTGTATCCTGCCGACTTGATTCCATCAATAGTGCTATTATCATTACCAGATGCAACTACGTCGTTCAAAGACATAACTGTGTCCTTGGGATAGACAACATAGAAAGTAAATGACATTGGCTTTGATGCAGGAATCTCTGGGGCCTCTTCATACATAGTTGTATCTCCCTTAACCTTATAGATTGTTGTCTGAGCGGCAACTTCATCAGCCTTTGCCCAAGAATTGCGCTTTGAATGGAAAGTAACACCTAGCGCTAGACTCACATTATAATTAAGCTTTGAGCACCCCTCATATCCATAGTTTCCGTCATAATTAGACTGGTAGAATGTAAAAGGCAGCTTGACATCTATAGATGTACGTTTCTTGGCATTGATGAATCGGGAATACTGAATTCCTGCTGTTCCACATATCTCGTTTCTAAGCTTTGCATGGTGCATCCAACCCACTCCCAGGTTAAGAATGAACTGTCCCATTAGCTTGTCTTGTTTATGACCTTCGTATCCACTAATCATACGGGAAAGATTGAGATACACATTGGCACCCAAATTCCACCAGTTTATGTCTTGTCTGTAATAGTCTATTCCATCCGAATTGGTGAAAAGTTCATCCTCACAAGTATATTTTGTTATATGGTCCACATCAGTGAAGCCTCTTGACCTACCTAAACCAGTCTCCAGTCCGGCACCAAAAGACGGAATAAACCAATGACCTAGCCCAATATGTCCTTCCGGAGCCAGTGTCTTGCCGAAACTGCCATAATCGTTGTATTCACCGACAAACTTCTGCACACCGCCATTGGCAAAAATGAACCAGTTGTGCTTGAAGGAATTTGTGGCTACTGCCGAACCCGAAACATTTACAGGATCAGAAGTTAGTGTTGTCTCGACTCTATAGTCGTCATCCTGCGACACAGACTCGTTTCCCTGTGCGGCAACCTGCAAAGGAAACATTGTTAAGAGGCATGAACATGTGTAAAAAAACCTCTTGTTGTTCGTATTTAACATCTTCATAAGAAAGTATAATTATTTTTCTTTAGTCCAAGAATCATCCCCTTTTTGTCAGAAAACAGCCAAGCGTGTATGCACAATATGATCAAACAAGTGAACTGTAAAAAGAAACTCTCTATTCACAATTCCATAATAGTTTTGATAGTCCAACTGTACAAACCAAACACTTTTGGATAATTCGTCCGCAAAAGTAAGTAATAAAACTCCAAGATACAAATTTTAAATATAAAATTTGCAAATTCAATGAATAATACATGAGTTATATAATAAATTCGTCAGATCTAACAATAAAAAAAGAGGGGAACCCCATAAAATGGGGTTCCCCTCATCATATCTTCAAGTGCAAAGATTTACTTCAAGCTTTCCTGATACCAGTCAAACAACTTCTGAACACCCTCCTCTATCTCTATCTTATGGTGCCAGCCCAGAGAATGAAGTTTGGAAACATCTATCAACTTGCGCATTGTTCCGTCTGGCTTAGTAGAATCGAAGAACACCTCGCCTCGGAAACCTACGGTATTAACGATCAGCTGAGAAAGTTCCTTTATGGTCAGTTCCTTGCCTGTACCTACGTTGATGTGACAGTTGCGAATCTCTCCCAATGAAGGAATAGCACCGCCTCGACCGGAATTCGTGTTTCTGTCTGTTGTTCCACTAACACTTGCACCCATTTGAGCGGAAGAATACTTCTCTATACCAATAATGTCGCTGAAGTTTACATTAAGCAGCACATGAACAGAGGCGTCTGCCATCTCCTCACTCCAAAGGAACTCTCTTAATGGAGCACCTGTTCCCCAAAGAGTAACCTTGTTTGTCTCGATGCCATATTTTGCAAGAACCCTCTTTATATCTTCCTCCGATGCAGAGCCATTAACTCCCTCAACGGGACGCTTGTTCATATCTGTACGAATGGCATTCCAGTCAGAGTCATTTAGCAATTTTGAAAGATATATCTTTCTCATCATTGCCGGCATAACGTGACTGTTCTCCAAATGGAAATTGTCATTCGGGCCATAGAGATTTGTCGGCATGACAGCAATATAGTTTGTTCCATACTGCAGGTTATAGCTCTCGCACATCTTAAGTCCAGCAATCTTGGCTATGGCGTACTCCTCATTTGTATATTCCAGCGGAGAAGTCAGCAAACAATCCTCCTTCATTGGCTGAGGCGCATTCTTTGGATAGATGCATGTTGAACCAAGGAAAAGAAGCTTCTGGACACCGTGCTTGTAGGCCTCTCCAATCACATTGCACTGAATCTTCATGTTCTCCATGATGAAGTCTGCGCGATACAGAGAGTTTGCCATAATTCCTCCAACGTGAGCAGCTGCAAGAACTACTGCATCGGGCTTCTCGTCATCGAAAAACTTCTTTACAGCATACTGGTCAGTAAGGTCAAGTTCCTTATGTCCGCGACCTACGAGGTTATTGTATCCGCGAGACTTAAGGTTGTTCCATATAGCAGAGCCTACCAACCCATGATGACCTGCTACGTATATCTTTGAATTCTTATTTAGTGACATAGTAATTATTATTTACAACCACAGATGGACACAGATTTGCACAGATTATTTCTACTTATACACAATAAATTTAAATCTGTGGCAAGCTTTATAGGACATATCTCCTATAGACTAGGCTTTTTTCTCCGAAATTTATCAGTAAGCCAACTGACATATTGGTGGCCTTCATATAGTGAAGCAACTGTGCTTCATGTTCAGGAGCTAAACTCTTTACAGCCTTACACTCAACAATCACAGAATCATAACAAACGAAATCTGCAAAATAGTCATGTTTAAGAGGAACTCCTTTATAGGACACAACAAGATGCTTCTCCTTTTCAAATGGAATATTATCCAGATCAAATTCTATTGACAAAGCATCTTGGTACACGTATTCAGTAAACCCACTACCTAATTCGGAATGGACTTTCATAGCAGCTCCGATGATAGCGTATGTCCTAGAATCTCCCATAAATAATCGACCACATTGTTCTTTTTCAACCACAGATGGACACAGATTTATCTTCTGTGATAATGAATGTTAATCTGTGGTTAGCGTCAAACCAAAATCTGTGACAGTGCTAGTCTGTGGTTTGCGTCAAACCAAAATCTGTGACAATTTGTGTTAATCTGTGGCTAACGCCAAACCAAAATCTGTGACAGTGCTAGTCTGTGGTTAACGTCAATCTACTTAACAATACCCTTCTCTAGATATGCGGCAAGGTTAGTACGCACACGCTCGCTTTCGCGCTCTACAGCAACCTTTGCCATGTCGCTCTCTACCATTATCTTTACCAACTCTTCGAAAGAGGTCTTTGAAGGGTTCCATCCAAGCTTTGCCTTTGCCTTTGTAGGGTCACCCCATAGGTTGACCACATCTGTTGGACGGTAGAAATCAGGAGACACCTCTACCAAGCACCTGCCTGTAGCTTTGTCATATCCCTTCTCGTTCATACCTTCGCCCTTGAACTCAAGCTCGATACCTGCGTGTTTGAATGCCAGAGAAGTAAACTCACGAACAGAGTGCTGAACTCCTGTTGCAATAACGAAATCCTCTGGCTTCTCCTGCTGAAGGATCAACCACATACACTCAACGTAATCCTTGGCATATCCCCAATCTCGCAAAGAGTCAAGGTTACCCAAGAACAACTTATCCTGCTTACCCTGGGCAATACGTGCCGCAGCAAGAGTAATCTTTCGAGTTACGAAAGTTTCTCCTCTACGCTCTGACTCATGGTTGAACAGGATTCCGGAACAGCAGTACATGTTGTAAGCCTCACGATACTCCTTGACAATCCAGAAACCGTAAAGCTTTGCCACTGCGTATGGAGAATATGGGTGAAAAGGAGTGTTCTCGTTCTGAGGGACCTCCTCTACCTTACCATACAACTCGGAAGTAGATGCCTGATAGATACGGCAAGTCTTCTCAAGACCGCATGCACGGACAGCCTCAAGAACACGAAGAACTCCTGTTGCATCGACATCTGCAGTAAACTCCGGAGAGTCAAAAGAAACCTGAACATGGCTCTGCGCCGCAAGGTTGTAGATCTCTGTAGGCTTCACCTGACCGACCACCTTCACTAAAGACATTGAATCACCAAGATCTCCGAAATGAAGATGAAATCCTGGCACACCCTCAAGATGGGCAATACGCTCACGATAATCCACCGAGGAACGACGAATTATGCCATGAACATCATAACCTTTCTCCAACAAGAGCTCGCTCAAATATGAGCCATCCTGACCAGTCACGCCAGTAATCAATGCAACTTTCTTCATTTATATTATTTCTTTTTTCTTCGTTAGACGTTATTAAATCAACATTATCAATTACATCGTCACCATGACTAACGAATTATTTTTGTGCAAAGGTACACAAAAATAATAGATCTTTCGGGAGTATTTTATTTAAATAGATAAATATGGCAGTGATTAGGAATGTATTCCCATATTCCTAATATCTTCAAGGTTCTTTACCAACAGAACTAATACCGCCAAAGTTCAAGTTTGCGCCAGATCCAATGATACAGACGGAAGAAAGGTTCCCAAAGGACTTCTTCTGGATAATGAGAGAGGAGGCGAAAGTTATGCTTTGATTTCTCCCATGCATGCTGCATTTTAGTACCACCGTGCTTTATACGTTCATCATACTTGCCAAAATTGCCGGCTTGCATAATCTCATTGAGGAGGAACCTTCCTTCCTTCTCATTAGGCTGACATATGAGATATTCGTTAGGCATGGCAAAGACGTTTTGGAGGACATACATTGTAGCTCCTGCAAACTTCTTCATGCCGAAACGACTGAATATACGCATAATCTCCTCGTTCGAACGAACAGTTTTCCCCATAACTTTTGTCCACGGAGTCATGGATTCCGTACGATCTGAAAGCGAACTTTGTTCAATATGAAGCACACGGAGCACAAAGTAATAGTCAAGAAGTTGACGAAGTCCGATCCCCTCATCAAAGAGATGTGTGTATATATGCGAGAGTTGATAAACGACATTGAACGAAATCGTTGGCACATTGAACCCATTGTATGAATGCGCTCCGAACTGGGCATAATCCTTGCACCATTGTTGAATACGGGCGTTATGGATAAAACTGTTCATCATGGATGGACGATGATGGATTTCCACGTCCCAAGACCATATATTATGGGTTTCGGTATTGTTGTAACGTATCTCAGGTTTTGAAACATCCGCTATTCTCGCTCTCATCAGAGAGTATTCTATCACCGCCTCAATACCATGATATTTCTCATAGTGAGAACTCTTGCCATCCCCATTCGATACGGCAATGTCCAGTCCTCTTGGATCTATTGGCGTACACCAAACGTCAATGTCGCCCGGGGTACGATAATCCTTCAAATCCTCTGGATAATACTCCAAGTTGCCCTGACCTTTCAGGATGCACGAAGCCAAACCATCATGTGCCAGTTCCTTGCAGAGTTCAGAACAAGCGGCAGTAATCTCCTTGTTCCGCTGCTGAGTCATAGCCACCACACCAAGCCATTTCAGGTAAATCTTCTCATCTATACCTAGAGACGAACCATAATCACTGGCTGTATTCAATTTTGTAACTCCTGCAAATGCCACTGCTACCAATGCATGCTTCTTTGCTATAGCAAAAAGTTCTAACCATTGCTCTTTTGAAGGAACCGCAGCCATAGTCTTTCTATTTCCAATTGCAACCTGAAGGAGCTGATAGAATAATGCTTCCATGCCCTCTAACACAAAAAATTAGTCATTTTCACATTATATAATAACCATCCATTCGAAAAAAAACAAGTGAAGCACATAAAGACATCAATAGCATTTTTACCAGAATACATCACTCATATATTCCTTTTCGCTATAGCTATCCTTTCATCCTTATTTTAAGATTAAAAGTGACAAAGACTTAAAACTACGATTTCGCATTCTCGAGTGCATTCTCATAGAACTTCTGCATTCTTTTTGCTTCCGTGCGGCTGTCGAATCCCGCTAATGCAACCTCTTCAGCATAGCTTCTTCGTATGGGCATGTTTTTCTCCACAATAGGTATAATCTTCTCTGCCCATTTAGCAGCACCAGCCTCCAAAGGGATGAATACACCAAGTTCGCATGCAGCAGCCTCGGGAGTGATGGCGGTCGAGAAGAACATCGGCAGACCTGCGCTCTGGCTCTCCAGTCCCACCACAGGTAACCCCTCGTAAATAGAAGGCAGTAGGAAGGCATCAAAAGCATTATAAAACTGTTGGATATCCTCACGTCTGCCCAGCCAAGCCATCGAGTCCTCAATGCCCACCTCTTTAATGCGAACCTTCATCTTGTGTTCCAAGCCACCGGCACCGATTATCACAAACTGAGCATTCTCCTGACGTTTCCTTATCTCACCCATGATGTCAATGAGAAACAGCGGATTCTTCTGCGGCTCAAACCTGCCGATGAAGCCATACACCACCTTGTATTCCCATCCGAATGCCTTGCGCGTCTTCTCCCTCAGCTCCGGCTGAAAGCGGTTGAAATCCGTGTCGATAGCAGTCTTGAATATTGCAATTCTGCCCTCATCCATCGCTTTTTGTCCGAACTGGAACACACCACAGTCCTCACCACACGACATATAGTGCGTTGCGTACATCCTTGCGAACGGCTTCAGCATATACTTCACATACGTTTTCCATTCACCTGAAGCCGCCATCGAGAGACTCTCTGATATACGCACCTTTACGCCTGCCTTTTTAGCTGCCCACATCGGGAACAGGTTCATCGTACTGTTATACGCATGGACAACGTCATACTTCTCTCTCTTGAACAGCTTGAGCAACTCTTCTGTATGTCCCTTTGGATTCTTAAACGAAGGCACTATCTGCACCCTTCCGCCCAGCGCCTCAATCTCCTCCTGCGGGATGGCATCGCTGTCGTCATTGCACACTATATCCATCTGCACTACCGTCTTATCCATGTGACGGAAATACTCCATTATCAGATTCTTCTTACCGCCCGAAAGTATCGGACCACCGATTATTGCTACTTTCATAAAGGCCCTCCTAACCTCCTTTAAGGAAGGTATATATAAGGTTATAAATTATTTGTTTTCGATTGAATTCATTAAATAAGTTAGCGACACGGCTCTGAACTTCGACACTCGTTCCTGAATTTCTTCCCATCCTTGTATCTCAATGTCACCATCCACACTGGCACTTCCTTCAAACAAACGAGATTCAAGCCCCAATGTAGATAACAGCGAAGTGATGCGCGTATTCGTGTTCAAAGAAGCCTTCTTGTTGAACCTCTTGAACGTGAAAAACGTCCTGCTGTAGTTGATACTGAACACCGTACCGTGGAACGAGTCTGTACACACATAATCCGCATGTTTTACCAGCGACACGAAATCTGCCGGAGTTACATCGTATGGCGCATAATCCACATACTCCTCGTCAGCCGGAATGTACTGATCCAGGTGCAGCAATGCCACCACCTTGCATCCCGTATTCTTAGCCAATCGCTTCACAAACTCTCTCTGGTCGGGATTATCACCCATGAAGTAGCAAAATATGTATGGCTCCTTCACCAGTCGCTCCGAAGCCACCTCATCCCATCCCTCACGATCGAGGAGCAAGGCAGGATCACACACCTGCTGCACATCCTTCCCGATGATGTGCTTGATAATTTCCTGACCACTTATCTCACGTGCCGACAGATAGTTGATTTTGCTCAGGAACTTCCTGTAATCACCCTCATACTTCGCTGGTATCTTCCCTATGCCGAAACTTGTGGCATAGCACACCTTGTTCACATCCTCAGGCACCCAGTTAAGCGTGTAGTAGTCAGCCATCACGTTAGATGGCAACCACAGCTGGTCGCTACCCACCACCACAGCATCATATTCGAGGCACCCCTCCGACATTGCTTTCCAACTCTCCCAAGTCCTCGATGTACGAAACATCTCCTTGCACCAACGCTCGAAAGCCTTGTTTCTCTCAGCCAGCTTCCGGCTCAACTCCTTGTTAGACTTCTGCCTCAGTCGTTTCTCTATCACACGTCCTTTCTCCTTCACAATGCTCAAGTCTAGCATGTTGCTCAGGAAGTACTTCCACTTCCTCTTATTGATGTCACCCTTCAACTCGTCAAAACATATGGCTTCACTCTCCACTCCCTGCTTCTCCAGCACACGCTGAGTAGCAAAGGCTTGCAGCATACCTCCATAGTCAGGGTAATCATAATTTATTGCTAATGCTATTTTCATATCGTTATCGTTTAATCTCTTTTTTTCCATTTATGAGTTTAAAAATCTTCTTAGCCATTTTATATATGCCAAGACGATTTGTCCAAAGCCTTATCAGCTTTTCAAACTTATGACTAAAAGTTAATGGAAAATATTTATTAAAACAATCTTCTACTGGCATTGTATTCAGATCATGGAAGAACTCATCACGTTTATCGCATGTCGAAGCAGATTGGAATATCTCTTTTTCACCTTCTACGGCCTCCTCTGGAGTTATTTCACAAATTTTTAGATATTTTTCTAATTCAGGCATTGCCGTTTGTGCCCGTTCTGTGTGACACAATATCTTCGTCACACCACGATCATTATCCATTTCCTTGCAGAATCTATCCACATCAAAACAATCCCATATTGTAAAGTCAGTCAAACGATACTGCTTCTTAAATGCACAAGAGAAGCAACTAGGACGCACACTTATATGTTGGAAGAATGCTCTCAAATACGGATCTGTATCTATACCTTCATGATAGTTTTTGCTTGTCTTTCTGAATACCGACATCGTTGAATATTTATAGCCGTAGTGCTTGTCTCTGAATGCAATACTTTCAATATCATCACCTTGGGCTCTCTGCCATTCCTTATACTTGCGGAACATCAACGGTGAAGGACAAGCATGACAAACGACATCCACAGTCCATAGGTTTTCATAAGGCTTCCTTAGATAAGTCAGCAAACCTTCCAATTGGCATGGAGTACCACTATAGAGCACCTTCCTTCCGCAGAGCAAATACTCTTTTGTTTTTTTGAAAGTATCACCTATCTGGCTCTGCACATATTTACTGTTTCTGAACTTTTTGAGCGACTCAACATCTTCTACAAAAACATGCTTCACAGTTAAATCGCCATCATAAGCAGCTCCACATACTATACCGCCCTCACTCAAAATCCTCTGAGCTATTGCTGTGAATGCACCTCCTGAAGTACTTTGTCTCAAAACCTCTAAGTCTCGGTTCTGTACTACGAATGCTTTCTGCTCTTTCTTATCTTCAGACTTCACATTCTGCACCGGACACACCTTCTCGCACACCCCACAGTCAACACATGTTGTCGTATCAATATTAGGATAAAGAAAACCTTCCTCATCCTCCACCATAGTGATGCACCCTTTCGCACATGCCTGCGCACATGCCGAACAGCCGCAACAGTCCTTTATATTTTTAATATCTATCATGTCTTAGTAATTGAATTTCCCACGTTTCAGCATCATCTGCTTTGCAACTCCTATGAAATGAAGAGCAATATAACATTTGTACTTCATACAATACAAAGTGATAATCCTCAGTTTGTCCATATAATCAAGAGGAGTATGCTTAATAGACTCTTTGTAAAGTGGTATGTCATTTATTACCTTAGCAAACTTCTTGACCTTTGTCCAAACGGAATCTTTATTGTTCGGATGGAAATACGTACTCATAGCGACTGCTATCAGTCCATATACCACACGCTGATACAGCATGCGCTTAACCTCATCTTTGTTCACGAACTTCTCTATGTCTTCTTCCATCACCTTGAAGCAGTCGGTTATGTACTGAGTATTCTTCTCGTTCACCTGCTTCGTGATTGATCCCTCCGCATAGCGATAATGGTTCCAGTAGGCATTCATATACAGAGCCTTCCTTGCATAGTAAAACAGGCGCAAAGAAAACTCTACACCCTCCTCTCCCTGGCGCAGGCGATCATCATGACGGATGCCATTCTCCTTTGCCCATTGGGTGTTAATCAGTTTAGCGTAAGCAGTAGTTATGCCACTCTTATAAATCATAGTATGACGAGCCAACTCATGACATTCGTCACCTTCATACAGATGCTCAGGATCAAGGCAAGGCCACTCCCATTTACCTTTAATAGATGTACCATTCAAATCTTGCACAACCTTCCAGAACATCACGTCCACATCCTCGTGGCGACTTATCACCTCTGCCAGTTTCTCGAACGCATCCGTATCTATCCAGTCGTCTCCATCCAGATACATGTGCCAGTCTCCTGTCATGGTGTCAAAGCCCGCATTTCGAGCCGACACAAGCCCACCATTCGGTTTGTGTATCACCTTGATGCGAGCATCGTTAGCTGCATACTCATCGCATATCTGCGGACTCTTGTCTTTCGACCCATCATCCACCAAAATGCACTCCCAGTTCTCATACGTCTGCTTCACAATACAATCAATCGTCTCATGGATGTACTCCTCCACATTGTATATAGGGACAATTATAGAAATCTTCGGATTCATTGAATTTAATTTATATCGCTATCAACTTAGTCAACCATCTTGCAATGATTGTTAAAGAGACTGTCAACCGTTGCACAACAGGATTCTCATCTGTACAATCGCAAACGAAGTAAGAATCGACACAATGCAATCAGCTTCATATAAAAAATAGTTTCATTCACAGCACTTTTTCGTTTCAAAGCGAGCTAGAATTAGTGTGGTGGATTAATCAAAAGCCTCTTTATCAATAGGTATTAGAGTTTCTTCCTATTTTAGAATATTATTCCAATAAATAAGAATTTGTAATATGTGTTTACCTATAAGTTTTTTGCCAATACGCTCGCAAAATGATATCTCTTCATTAACAGACTCCTTGTATATATAGCAGATGATTCTCTCCTTCAAGTCATCTAGATCTTGCATTTTATATAAATTAGCAGAGTTATTAACCCTGGCAAGCGTCAAACACAATGGTCGAGCGTTGCTGGCTGAAATAATCTACTTGAGTTTCTTTTCGTTTTCCTCTATCCAAGAGGCAATATCAAATGCTGTTTCATAGAAACGCTTCCCTGATAATGACGCAACTTCTGTGAAAGGACGCCATACACCATGTGCACGTGTCACCTGATATGCCCAAGGATAATCCCATTTGCCCCATGTGTACATAACCTTCTTATATGGAAGTTTGTTAAACCGTTCCATCAAGTCAGCACGCTCAAATCCATTGTGAGGGGTGGCCATTATATAAATGTGGTCAGAAAGTATACGTTCTGCGCGAGACTTCCATTTTGTTACACCATCTTCATACGTTTTGTAATGCACAAAATGTATAGGTGCTCCATCTAGCAACGCAAAAGGATGACCTTCTTGATCAAAACCTTTCTTCTCGAAAACACCCTCCTTCAGCAAGTCTAAATTCTCCAATAGATGCATGAATCCCTCGCCATCTATCGCGAGATTAACTGTTGGAGAATTGAAACGTTTGTTTGCATCGTGCAAAAATACCCCCCCCACACAGGTATTTGTAATGATACTAAATTCGTATGGAGCAAGTTGTTTTTGCAGTTTCAAATTTAAGCGTTTTCTACTCCGTGTTATTATCGATAACAATTTACATACTTTCGTATAATACCGCACGTAATATTGAGTTAGTAGGGGTACGTTAGGCTGTCTCATAAAATTCCTTAAATATCTGAGTAGTTGTTTTATTACTAAAAATTGTTTTGCAAACATTTTTGTTTGCCTTAAATGAATATCTACTACCTTCTTTACCACGAAGCATCTGAATTAAGAAGAATAGCATCATAATAAAGCTATTTATAAAGATTCCGCTCTCCAATAGAAATCTCCTAAAGCGATTCCCGTTAGAAGCAAAAATTGTCATGCCTTTACGTTCTGCGGGACGTGTTGCACACATCGTTCTGGATGGCTTACTTCCTGTAGAACCAACAAGGTGAGTAATGTGTATATCTGCATCAACAAATACTTTTTCACCAATCTTGTCCAATTCTTTACCTACTGCTAGATCTTCAGGACCAAAGAAGTACCTCTCATCCAAGAAACCTATTTTTTTAAATACAGATGTTCTAATCAAGAAAGCAGCTCCAAGTACATGATACGTTTGGAAGAAACCAGATTCTTTTACATATTTTCCAGTCGGATCACCTCGAAAATCACTAAGGTGAAAATAGAATAAAAGATGTTCATACCACTTGTAAGGACGTTTGCCTGAGTATTGAATACTATCATCTTTTCTTCTAATCTGAGGACTTACTATAGCAGCTTCCGGATGTTTCTTCATGTCATCCACCAGCATATCTATAACAGGCATCTTCATATAGGTATCATCATTCAAAACAAAGCAGTATTCGCCTTGCGCCTGACGGAGAGCGAGATTGTTGTTGGCAGAGAAACCACGGATCTCATCTGAGATTATTACCTTTACCCAAGGGAACTCCGCTTTGAGTTTCGCCAAGTTCACCTCATTGAAGAAATATGCCACTAAGAGTAATTCGTATGTACACTTGGTCGTGTATTGTTGTATGGAATTAAGACAGTCTTTCAACTGTCCATAGTTGTTCATACAGACTATTACTATTGATACGTCTATCTTATTCATTTCGCTTTGTAGATTTCTATGTATTTGTTAGCTATCACCTCCCAAGAACTATTCCCAGTTTTAAAGATACTATCAATAGATTCGCTCATTTTATGTAATATCTCTTTTTGACCTGCCAGTTGAATTATAGATTTAGCTAATGCTTCTGGGTTGTTGGGCTCTACTAATATACCTGTTTTGCCATCAATTACGGCATCACTTAAAGCACCTACATTTGATGCAATAATTGGTTTATTGTATGCAAGCGATGAAAAGACTACCCCGCTTTGGGTTGCATCTTTGTAAGGGCAAACAGTAAAGATGCTTTCCCTTATCAATTCTCCTAATTCAGGTGTTTCAATAAATCGATTCATTAGATGCATATATGGAAGATGCTCGTATGGAGTATAATCAAAATACAGTTTTCCTCCACCTGCTATGACACAATGCAAATCTGGAATTTCTTCATGAACATACTTCATTGCTTCACAAAGAACATCAATCCCCTTATAGGGCGAAATTCTTCCAAAAAACAAAATGTACCTATCTTTGGGTGCAAAGCCTGTATTAGTTTCAGTCACTCTTAAGCAATCATAAACTCCCAACGAATTTACATAAACCTTCTTTTCGGGGATATTATAATGATTTATGAATTCATGCTTTTGTTTATCGTTTAATAGAATTAGCTTGCTAAAATGTTTGAATGCAATATCACGAGATTTCCTACTTGCAAAATCGCCTTCGCCTGAATGTTCAAACGGATCATGTACAGTAAGCACCATTTTCTTTGCAAATAGGTAAAGTAACCACTCTGCTCCCCAGAGAGTACTAGTGCAATGGATCACATCTGGACGAAAACGCAAAATAAAGAAAATGAACTTAATGTATAATATTATATTCAATGGGTGCAATCCACTCTTGCGCCTATTCAAGAAATAAACATTATCTAGGCTTAGATATTTGTTGTATGGACTTAGTTCCTTATACTTGCTTGCAGGAAGAATTGATGAATCCTTAGGTTGCTCCTTCAATCTAAATAAACCTCCGGTCAGTTTATTCGGAATCAGGTTCATTACATAACGACAATCTACCCCCAATTCTTGATACTTCTTTATTAGAGGGAAATCGCAATCTGTAAAAGGTAGGCTACTATAGTATAGAACTTTCATTAATAACCGAATGAATTTAAAATATTTGACATCATGTTTTGATAGTTAGTGTATAGTGCACTAACAGTTTGTTCTACTTTGAGTTTTGGAAAATTCTCTATAGCATCTACAATGAACTGTGGATTAATCTTACACCCCTTAAGTCCAATGGAAATTCTATTCTCTCCAACACCACAAATATTCATAATATCACCAACCTTGCTGGAACCATCATCTGTTGCCTTGCCGAGCCAATTTCGTGTGCCCCAATTATCAATGCTATAACAAGGCACAGCATTGTGTAATGCGACAACAATGGGATGCATGTTGCTTCCAACATAACCATCAGCATACTTGATAAGCGCATACCAATGTATAGGAGAAAGAGGTGTGGCAATCTCTTTGTCAAATAGATGTTTGAAACGAACACCTGTAGGCATTGGCAAGGCTACACAAGTATAACCTTTTTTCGCAAATTCGTTTTTGAGATCTGCAAGTTGGTAGTACGAAATATCCTGTCCATGCAGGCTCACAAGAACATATTTCTCCGGAAGAGAGAACATTTCTCTTACCTCGTCCTTTGACGGAACCATGTCACCAGCATTGTAATTGAAGGAAAAGACTGGATCGGGAGTGAGATTTACATTCTCTACACCAATACCCTCTTGAAACATCTTGAGCGTCCAGTTGTCGCGCACTCCAAGGTATGTGAATCTGCTTAATGCATCACGCATCGCTCTACGAGTGGATGGCGTAAACATCCGGTATTTGGAGTTCTGTGATGATCCAGACATGAGCGCCATTTTAACTTCAGGAGCAACACCTACTCCCCAAAGAGGGTTGGGGAAGAGTCGATCACATCCGATAGGAGAAATATAGAACGGCTTGCGCTTACCACGGTTAATGCGGGTTATAAGAGGATGATGCTGCATTACAGCATCAGAGCCCACAATTATTGCCTCAATACCTAAGCGAGAGATCTCACGATTGATATCATCCACATCATAGCAAATCTCTGATTGCGAAGGAATATGTTCTGAAATGAAACTGATATGCTTTTGATATTGTTCGTTCTGAGCGAGATCCTTTTCAAACTTAGCATACCACTGACTATCATAGTAATTCAACATAACCGGTTGATGACCATGATTAAGCAGATATCTATATGTTGAGAGCGCCTGGAGATTTGCTCCGAAATTGGCGACCCTGTAAAATGTAAGTATTCCGATTGTCATTGTATGTTTATGATATTACTTGTTCCTTTCGTTTTAGATATATGAAGGACATAATAACTAAAACAATTTCCAGATTTCCCCAAAGTCCTTGGTAGTTAAAGAGAAACGAACCCGTAAACAGAAGATTCGCAAGGCTTCCGATAAGAATCAAATTTGAAAGCTCCCAATAGTTTGATTTAATATTTCTACTGAAAAGCCAGGAGATCGTTAATATTAATATCGCTGTATACACAAATCCGAATTCAAGATTAAGACCACCTATAAATCCATAGAAAATATGAGTATCTACACCTGTCATATAGTTCATATAATCCCATTTTTCTGACAGATTAAATGAATGTGTACTATTGCCTAAGATTTTGTTGAAATATTCAAAATATACAGTTCCACCAGTTGTTCCACTTAAATCGGGCCATAACTGACCAGCATAATTCACAAAAGTCTCACCTGCATACTTATAGTAAAACCATGTCACCATATCGCCAAATCTATCGTCGGAAATAAAGACTAACAGAAATATGACAACGCCTAAAACCAAACCTCCTCCAATATACATTCTCTTTCTGAATGTTTCCGAGAATTTTTCTCTAAAAAGTAAGAATAAGAAAAATACAAGGAGAATCTGGAATACCATATAACTGCGCATTACGAACAACAACGAAAGGAAGAATGGCATTAACATAGAGACTATGAAAAAACACAATACAAGCTTTCTGTTACATTTTATAAAAACAATAGAGTAAAAAGCAACTATTGTACATATATTGCGAAATGACATACTGAAAGTCAGCATCCAAGCAATTAATGGATGTTTAGGTGATATTGTAGAAGTGCCGTCATGGGTCGCAATATCACGAATATCGCCTAAACTGCCACTATTTAAAATACGTATAGCATCGGGAATATAAGATACTATTACTACAATATTTATAAATAACAATGCCTTCATAAATGAAAATATCGCATTTACAGGCGCAGTGCTTCTAATCTCATACCCACCATGCTCAAATTTATATAAGGGAAGCATAAGGATAAGAGTAAGGATATTAAAATACACAAGTCCTTTCCACTCGATATCACGGTAATACTCAGTTGACGCTGTGAAAGGATGTGTATAAAATAGTAGTGAAGAAATCGCTGCAAATAAATACCAAACGACCACAAAAGAAATCGCAGGAAACCTGCCATTTGACTTCTTTAGAACCCAATATAAAGCTAGTGCATAAAATAGTATATTTATGCCAAGGTATATTATTGAATTATTCATCATCTATCAAATAAAATGAGAAAAATCTTTAGAACTTATATATGCATAATCATATTCTTTTTCTTCTCTGTGACCAATGACTTTCGCAGGAATGCCACCAACGATAGTGTATGGAGGCACATCTTTTGTGACTATTGCACCAGATGCGACTACGGCACCTTTGCCAACTTTTATACCTGGGAGAATAATGGAACGACTGCATATCCATGCATATTCACCTATCTCTACAGGGGCTCCTTTCCCGCAAAAATGTATGTCATTATAATCATGATTAAGCGACCAGATGATAGCTTCATAAGCAATCACTGCTGATCTGCGAATTGTTAGTCCACAACGGGCATCAAGAAGTACATGAGGTCCAATACTAACACCGTCTTCTATAACAAGTTTTTTAGGTTCGCGAACACCAATACCATCATAGAACTTTACGTTTTTACTCATCTTGACTCCCAGCATACGGAATCCAAGATTCTTAAGCGTTTGACTTGGAATGTATGGGATGATTTTGGTACTGAGCACCCATATCATCCCAGACAACAAGCCATGTAGGTGTCTGTTTATATTATGTAATATTATCATCAAACTTCGTGATAAAAGGTTTCGATATTTCTTCTTGATGGTTTTTCAGGAACCAGAATTGGGTACCCTATAGCCATGAACAATACCACATTTTCTGTTTCCTTGATACCATATATATTCTTTACTTCTGCCTTCTGAACGTCCTTGGCATGGAAGAAATTGCACATAGTGCCATACACACCAAAGAGCTGAGCTGCAAGTATAAAATTCTCTGCCGCAAGGGAAGCATCTACATACTGGAGACACTTATCATTCAGGTTATAGTGAGAGCAATCAGCACAAACAGCTACAAGGCATTGTACATTTGTGAAGTTGGTTAATCCTGCCACATTAGGGGCTATCTTGCTTATCTTATCTTCGTCTTGAGTAAGGTAGAAGCGAACTGTCTGCTGACAACAACCATTTGGTGCATCAATAGCAAGACATACAATGTTTCTAATAACATCCGACGGAATGTTTTGCTTCTTGAAGTTGCGACAGGAGGTACGTGTTTTAATAAAGTCAGAGAACATCATGACTTCATCTTCGCTATATACACGAGGTTTATGTGAGTCAAGGACTGGTTTGCCATTATGCTGGGCTTCCTCAAATCTATCCAATATCTCGCATGCCCAAGCGAAAGCAGAATCCCCTTCATATACTGATTGTAGTTTTTTCTTTAGTATAATAGCGTCATTATACACCTTACCACTATGCCCTTTCTCAAACTTGGGGTTGTTCATGGCCTTATCGAGCATGTGGCAGTATTTACGCAGATTAGCGAAGTCGACTTCATAACTACCTTCTTTGCGTATGGCAAAGTGATGCTTGTTGTACCTATAATCCACGATGGTAGCATGAAGAACCTCACGCAAATCTCTATATTTTTGAATCATATATGGTTTATTCTATAATTTTCTTACTAAATAGTTGTAAATCATACGTTCTATCTCCATAAACAGAGAAAGAACAATATGCTTTTGTAGCCCATGCCGGTTTGTCGGCTTCAAAAGTGTTGTAACCAGTTTCAGAAGGCACATAAACATCTCCTAAAATGTTGCCATTATCATCCTTGAATACTAATCCACACATGATAGTAGAACAGTAGCCGTATGCCTTTACTCCATCCACATCAGTTACGGCAATCTCGGCAATAATGAAAGCTGACAAAGGATTCTCTGTTATGCCATTGCTTGACAGATAAACATCATCCCTTATAGTTACTTCTGCTGGTGAGTATATCTTCTGGTAGTTAATGATAGGAAGAGAATCTTCAGGAACTTCTTCTGAAATGATGCAATCGAAGGCATAGGCATAGTTGTGCATCCGTTGTGTATATTCGCCTATTTGTGCAGTATAGTGGTACCCCTTAGAATCGCAAAGATTACCTCTGGATCCTTGCTGACGCCCATCCTTGCCTCTTGTTCCATTGAAAGCGTAAAACAGATGGGCATTCATTGGAGACTGGGGACATTCAATAACTACTTGCGTCTCATTGACGTTTACGCTGGAAAGAATATTTGTACCCAGAGAATTAAGTATTGTAAATCCGAGGTTTGACACAGATGATACCCATGTGGTATCTGTACGCAATGGAGGGTATTCAACATTGTATTCAACGATCGCTTTATTGCCCTTGGCATACACGTGATATGGCATAACACCCTTCTGATGTTTTGAACGAAACAGAAGGTCTGCCAATGTTTTACCACAATAGAATCCTAACAAACGCTCACCTTCAGCCGATAGGTGAATGGGTTCAGCTAGTGAGTGATCAAGTATATAAACTGGTGCAGAAGCTAAGAACTTGTCATCATCTCGTATAACTTCCATCTGTGCCGTTGGAACATTCATAGCAGAAGATGTGAAGTTTGGAGTTGTTGGTTGTCCTACTATGTTTTGGCTGGCAATCTGATACAGAATTACCTTGGTGTTCTGTTCTTCATTCAAAACCTCTGTCGCTATAGAGTCACAAACAAACTGCAATCTCTGCAATAGTTCTTTATAGATGTCCTTTGCTATGTTCTGTTTCTGATCGGTTTCACCCTGCATGTATATAATAGCAGGAACAGATATTGACCATCCGTTGGTATCACAAATCTGTTTTGCTGATTGTATAGAAGGAATAAGTTGTGTCGGAATGTAAGTATCAATTATCTGTTGTATGGTCTTTGAGCCAGAACCACAGGTTACAAACATGAGCTGATGGCTCTGCCAATAATCATCATATACATCTATACCCATATCATGAGAGAGAGCCTCTACAAAACCTTCAACACATCCGCTTGCAACTGTTTCTCCTGTGTTAGCACTATCATTGGTTGGACTACCTTTCATTTCCACCAACGGAACAAATTGGCTTCTGTTGTTGGAAAATCGCACGCCACCCTCAAACATGAGACCTGTATTGTACTTGTTAGCGGTTGTAAGAACAGGAACAGATGCAGAACCCAAAGACAATGATTGTCCTACAATAGGAATCATTATCACATTTGTGCATTCCGGTAGGGAGTAACTATTTGGATTTGGCTGTTCTATAACTATTGTGTCCGAATGTCCTATCTCCGGAAGATCTATGACCTGATTGGCAGGAAGAAAGGTTATTGAGTCAACATTGCTTGTAGGCATTGTGAATTGCCTACCATCTTTGGCGACTATAACCATACTATACTCTTGGGAAATAGCAAGAGAAACATTAAATAGGAGGATTAAAATTACCCCCCCATTCGCAGGATTGAGAAGTTTATCATTTTCTTATTTTGGATATAATAGTGACGATTTTGCTATTAATCATTTTTCGTTCGTTGGCAGTTAAACCGAACACGTAACTGAAAGCTGTAGCAACAATTGCAGATAAGCCTATCATGCAAAGAGAATGTATACTCCCACCATTAAGGATTTGCTTTGATATAACAACGATTCCTACAGAGGGGAGAGTGATTATTACAATTCGTAACACACATTCCTTCATATAATCAGCAATCTTGAAATTGATCATAGGACGAACAATGAAGAGTCGCATTACGAAGGTAAGTAACGCAAATCCAAGGTGTGTATAGAATACAGTGGTTGGATTACCACCGAGTTTTAGTATAACGTATGCTACTGGTACTATCAAAATCATCGTACCTCCGATAACTGATTGATATAGTTTAACACGTCCGGTTGCTGCAACACTAACCATAAAAGGATTCGCAACAGCATCTACGATAATGATACATAGCATCAACCTTAGGAAGGATACCGTCCAATCGGGAACAATCTTTAGCCATAAGGTAAGTATGAACTCTGTTTCTGCGAAAATAGGCAAGGATAGTATCTGTAAAAGTATAAAGGTAAACTTCGATGCTCGATAGACTAACTTATGCATTTCCTGGAGCTGACCCTGGGCATAAGTCTTGGTAATCTGAGGATTGATAGCCATCTGGAAACTATGTGCAAACTGCGAAACCGCATTCTGTACCTGAACTGCGACTCCACGTGCAGCATTTACTGCTGGACCAAAGAAGAGGTTGAGAAGCAGGTTTATACCATGCGTGTAGAGCATATTTGAAACGCCACCCCAGAGATTCCATCCAGCAAACGATAGCATTTCCTTGAATAGATTGCCATCCCATATAAATCTTAACTTTGATTCTTCGAAGTGTTTTCTACAATAGACGCGATACAATGTCTGGATGGCTCCTTGTACTACCATCAGAAGGATTGCATATAATAATAGTTTATCTAATCCTCCTATACCGAGTATATAAACAATAAGCAACTTTAGGGTTACCTCTGCAATGGAAATATATGCGAAAGCAGACATCTTCTCATGAGCTACAATATCTGCATTATAAGGAACGCTCATGATAAGAATGATAGTTGAGAGAATGGAACATTGGAATACCCAAAATGCTGTGGATAACCTATCTGAGGGTATAACCATCTTATTATACAAGAACCACAATCCAACAGTTTCCGCAAATACAAGTACGATGGCACATATAAGCGCATGTGTCAATACACAATTGGAAAAAACCTTATTCAGTTCATCCTTATCTCCTTTTCCCAGACTGAATGTAATGTATCGTTGAGTGGCTGCACTCATTGCGGTATTCAAGAAACCGAACATTGAAACAAAGCCTCCTACAACATTGTATATACCATAATCATCTATGCCCAATGTGTTCAATACAACTCGACTCGTATAAAGCGAAACAAGTATGATAAACATCATCCGAAAATAGAGAAATATGGTGTTTTTAGCTATTCGCTGATTATTTGATTGAGCTTCTGTACTCATGTAATATATGTTGTTTTTAATTGCTTCATAAATTTGTTACACTTAGAATTTTGTGTCTAGAAAAGGAGGCGCACTAGATGTTTTTTCCTAAGCATTCCTTAAAGTCATATATCATCAATGCAATGGTGACAGAGAATGCACTAACGATAATTAGAATTGCTTTTATCCTATAAATTTATGTTCAGCAACAGATATCACTCCTATTAATCAAATTTTTCGACTGCAGTATATATATCAGTCCAAATTGGCATGTCCAGTTTCCTTAACCTCATTTATAACTTTAAGGAGATATTGACCGTATTGGTTTTTGAGCATTGGCTTAGCAAGTTCTCTCATTCTATCTTCATCTATCCAACCTTGTCTATAGGCTATGCCTTCGAGACAAGCAACTTTGAGTCCTTGCCTCTTTTCAAGAACTTCAATATAGGTACTTGCTTCAGAGAGTGAATCGTGCGTACCCGTATCCAGCCATGCGAAACCTCTACCGAGAGTCTGCACCTTAAGTTCTCCATCTTCAAGGAACTGCTGATTGACAGTCGTAATCTCATACTCTCCACGAGCAGAAGGCTTAATATTAGCAGCCACATCCACCACCTTGTTAGGATAGAAGTAAAGTCCCACCACAGCATAGTTGCTCTTGGGATGCTCAGGTTTCTCCTCGATTGAGAGGCAGTTGCCCTCTTTATCAAACTCAGCAACGCCGTAGCGCTCAGGATCATTCACCCAATAACCGAAGACTGTAGCTTTTTTCTCCTCATCAGCAGTACGAACAGCCTCCTTCAGCATCTTGGTAAAGCCAGCTCCTTGGAAAATGTTATCGCCCAGTACGAGACAAGCAGAATCATCTCCGATAAACTCCTTACCAATGGTAAAGGCCTGTGCAAGACCATCAGGTGAAGGCTGCTCTGCGTATGCGAAGTTCACTCCATAATCAGAGCCATCACCTAACAGACGTTTGAAGCCCGGGAGGTCATAAGGAGTGCTGATGATAAGAATATCACGGATACCAGCCAACATCAATACCGAAATTGGGTAATACACCATTGGCTTGACATAAATAGGCATCAATTGTTTAGAGATACCTTTAGTGATTGGATAAAGGCGAGTTCCAGAACCGCCTGCGAGAACAATACCTTTCATGTTGTATATGGGTTATGGGTTGTGAGCTGTGATGAGCAGGTTGTTAGCTTATAAATTGGCATATAACCAACAATATATCAACCTTCCAACTTCTTCAGGAAATTAAAAATTTTTCTTCTTGTACACACAACCTGATATGTTAACGAACTAAATAATGTTTCACTTATGTAGCCAAGATCCTAAGCTAACAATACTTGACATTCTACTTCTGAGCATAAAACTATTGGCATCTAAAGGAAATGAGAGAAGTATGCATTTGTCTTTTTGCACATATCTCAGCAATATTACATGCGATAGAACTTAATGCACTTCTTATTGTGATGTAAGTGCAAACAATTCATCATTAGGGAAATATTGTATAATTACATAATAAATTGAAACGTCAGTTCATGACTTGGTTGCCAAATCTGTAATGCGTAAAAATCTTGCATTGGGGTAAAGGAGGGGGAGTCGTGTGCCACCAAAACTCATAGCACAAAACTCATCACTTTCTATTGAAATATTCCAATGTGCAACGAATCACCTTCTTCTCGTCTTCTGGATCCATAGCAAAGAAGAGAAGAAACGGACAAGGAGGTCGGACTCGGAGGTGTTGTAACGGCCTTTTCCATCGAAACGACCGAACTTGAGACCTGCTGGGGCGGAATGGAGGGGTACGTAGTGGAAGACACAGAGGATGTCGTTGTCTTTATGTACTTGATGAAGTCCTGACAGGTGTCGAGGTCCTTGAGCTTCATGTAGAACATGTGGGCGTTATGCTCGCGTTCGGCAGAAATGGAAAGTAGATCTACGAGACCTTTCCGCTCAGTGACTTAAAGACTTTGCTGTAAGCATTCCAGGCGGATAGGCGGTTGTTGTTGATCTAATTGGCTGCCTGAAGCTGTCCCCAGAGGTAAGCAGCATTGAGGTCGGATGGAAGCCAGCTTGATCCCCAATCAGCCCAGTTGTACTTAGCTACCTAACCACGAAAGAACCGCGCACGTTTGGTGCCTATCTCGAGGAAGAACTTGGCACGATGACTTCGTCTCCAAGCTGGAACTCACAAAGTACGGCTATCATCTCGAGAGCAGAAGTAAAGAGAAGTAGCTTTTGTGCCTGGAAGCGGTCTTCGTGCCACTTGTTACAATGTTTGGTGAATGGGCCATCACCACAGATCCTTTTGGTTCTAGACGTCCTGTCTCATGAACTCAAAATCCGTTTCTACGAATGATGGCATGTTAAAATGAATCATAATTTAGTCCCCTCACATCTCTTAGTCTCACTTCTCCTCTCAATCCCTCTACTTAGGGGAAAGAAGAGTTAGGGAAGTCCGGCAGTATATTGTTTTATAATGTTTTATACTTCTATATATTTGATTATCGAATCGAATACATTGAATAGTAATACTTTTCGTATTCACCTGAAGTAATATTATTGAGCCATTCCTCATTATCAAGATACCACTTTACGGTCTTTTCTATGCCTTCCTCAAACTGCAAGCTTGGTTCCCACCCAAGTTCTGCCTGAAGCTTTCGCGAGTCAATAGCATAACGTGCATCATGGCCAAGACGATCTGTCACATATGTAATCAAATCCAAGTCAGCTCCCTCAGGACGACCTAAGAGACGGTCAACAGTATTGATGACAACCTTGATGATGTCGATGTTCTTCCACTCATTGAAGCCGCCAATGTTGTATGTTTCGGCAATAGTACCATTATGGAAGATGGTATCGATAGCACGAGCATGATCAACTACGTATAGCCAGTCACGCACGTTCTCCCCCCTGCCATAGACAGGCAACGGCTTCCGGTGACAGATATTGTTGATGAACAGAGGAATAAGCTTCTCTGGGAACTGATAAGGACCATAATTGTTCGAGCAGTTGGTCACGATGGTAGGCATGCCGTAGGTATCGTGGAATGCACGTACGAAGTGATCGCTTGAAGCCTTACTTGCGGAATATGGTGAGTGAGGATTATACTTGGTTGATTCCAAGAAAAACTCCTCTCCGTACGCCTCATGCTGAGCCTCTGATGATGCCTTAGTAGAGAATGGAGCAGGAACTCCTTCTGGATGTGTCATCTCCAATGCGCCATACACCTCATCAGTAGAAATATGATAGAAACGCTTGCCGTCATATTTCTCAGGAAGCGACTCCCAATAGAGTTTTGCAGCCTGAAGGAGTGATAGTGTACCCATTACGTTAGTCTTCGCAAATGTGAATGGGTCCTTTATAGATCGGTCAACATGACTCTCTGCAGCAAGGTGAATTATACCATCTATATTTTCGTCCTGCATAAGCTGATAGAAAGCATCGAAATCACAGATATCCATCTTGACAAACTTGTAGTTAGGCTTATTCTCTATATCCTTGAGGTTCGCCAAGTTTCCTGCATACGTTAGCTTATCCAGGTTGATGATGTTATACTCTGGATATTTGTTTACAAAAAGACGGACAACATGGCTTCCAATAAAACCTGCACCACCTGTGATAACTATATTCTTCATACTTAATATTATTTGCTCATTTGTAGCAAGCGAAAGTATCGGCATGCCTGATTATGCACTTTATTTTTTTCGAGTCTTACTAAATATTTCCACCTTTACCACGCATTCTCGTCCCTATGGAACACCTGCATGGCTGTTCTATATATTATTCTAATATCCAAGAAGAAGCTCCAGTTCTGGATGTACCAGATGTCGCGCTTCACTCTTCCCTCCATCTGCCACAACTCCTTTGTCTCTCCACGGAAGCCAGTTACCTGCGCCCAACCTGTGATTCCTGGACGTACATAGTGACGAAGCATATACTCCTCGATCTTGTGTCTGTACTCCTCTGTATGGGCGAGCATGTGAGGACGAGGTCCTACGATACTCATATCTCCCTTCAAGACATTGAAGAACTGAGGCAACTCGTCGATATTGCTCTTACGCATGAAGTTACCGAAAGCAAACTTTCGAGGATCATCCTTTGTTGCCTGAAGCTTGTCTGCATCCTTATTCACATGCATTGAACGGAACTTGTAGCAATAGAAATCCTCTCCGTTCAATCCCGTTCTCAGCTGCTTGAAGAAAATCGGTCCAGGAGACTGAATCTTGATAATCAAAGCAATTATTGGAATCAAAGGAAGAATGAACAAAGTGATAACTCCACTTACAAGAATGTCGAAAATTCTCTTCATCAGTCTGTTTGAAGGATCCATCAATGGTTCAGAGAAGTTAGTGAAAACAATCTGGTCTCCAACCAACTGAGGAGACAGATAGTGTCCAAAATTCTCCATAAAGTCAGGAAGATAATAGAATCTTGTGCTTTGCGCCATACTATGACAAATAAGGCCATTTATCATGTCCTTGTCAGTCGCAGGAAGACTGCAATAGATATCGTCCGAAATTTTCTCATCTACCTCTAACCTTGCCTTCATCTGCTCATAGTTTCCGAGATAAGGCATACTTGCGGAGATCTCAGCATCATCTTCGGCAGAGAAATAACCAGTCAGCTTCAAACCGGAAGTTGAGTTAAGATTAAGGACAGGCAAAAGATTCTTGATGCTCTGTGCATCTCCCACGAAAGCAAGATAGCGAGAGTTCTTTCCCTTTGAACGAGCTGACTTGATAAACAAATGCTCGACCATACGAGCCAGAATCAAGACAACATACATTATGGCAATCACCAAAGCAATCGCCTTGTAACTGACGATATTTCCTATTGTCAGTTTGCTGACTCCGCAAAAGAAATACAAAGAAAATCCAAATACCAAAGTCAAAAGGGTTACGCGTCTAAGCACCCTGTCAAAACTCTGATAATGAAGATGCACAACGGTAGAAAAACCTATCTCTGCAAGCACCATTGCCGCTGCAGAAGCCGCCCAAAAAGCGTGAGGGCGAACAAAAAGATAACCGCTATAGCTCGAAAACAACCATACCACCAGAAACAAAAGAACAAAATCCAGCAGTATGAGAATGTTGTGAACAAGCGAATTTGAAGTTACACGAGTTACCATTTGCTATTAATCTCTTTATAATTACCTTATTACCCAATTTTCTACAATGATTCCATCTATACGGGAAAAATGCTTCTCATTTTCTGTAACCATTATACAATCACCCGAAATAGACGTTGTCGCAATTAACAAATCAAAATCATCGACTAAAAAACCGCTCTTTCTTAACTTAACCTTTAACTCACAAAACTATTAATTACGTCGTCAGACAAAGGCAACACTTCTACACTTTCACATAAAGCATTAACCCAAGCCTTGTTTTTTTCTTTTGACATGCTACACTCTGCACCATACAACAACTCTATCTTTGTTATTACAGAGATGCAACAATTATGCAGACCAATTTGCTTGAGTTTTTCGCCAATTCCAAATTTTCCTCTGGCTAAATGAGCACAGATATTTGTATCAAGAAGATAACGCACTATTCAAAATACTGTCTCTTATCATGAAAAGTACGAGACTCCTTCAAGAATTCAATCATCTCATCGGAAGTTAAGTCATCTTCCCAAGTCCCTGCCAATCGCTCTAAAGCAGAGTCATCATCAGTTTTTGCAGTATCCTTGACTGCAATACTTTCAGACAACCTGGAAATAAGGGCAAGCTTTACCTTGTCGCTTAAATTCTTGAGAGAATCCCAATAACTATCTGTCAAAGACAATACATTTGCATCCATGATAATAAATATTCTCTCTTAAATATGACTTTACATCACACCCTTCTCTCTTAGAGCCATCTGCCAGCGCCAAGCATTGGCAAGCGTCTCCTTCAAAGGAACTTCAGCCTTCCATCCAAGAACGGTATTCGCCTTATCTACATTACCCCAAATCTTCTCTATATCTCCACCGCGTCTTGGCGCAATCTTATAAGGCACTTTTACACCTGTTGCCTCCATAAATGTGTTCACTAGTTCAAGCACAGAAACTCCACGTCCTGTTCCAAGATTGAACACATCTATGCTCTCGCTCTGCTCTCCCTTTACAAGACGGTCGATAGCACGAACATGAGCCTTTGCAAGGTCATTCACGTCAATATAGTCGCGAATACATGTTCCGTCCGGAGTTCCATAGTCGTCTCCGAACACACTCAACTCTTTGCGGATACCCATAGCCGCCTGACAAACATAAGGCAGAAGATTCTGAGGCACTCCATTAGGCAACTCTCCGATGTAAGCCGTAGGATGCGCACCAATTGGATTGAAATATCTCAACAAAATGCTCTTGAACTTTGCTCCAGCCTTCATCAAGTCTGAAATAATCTCCTCTGCAATCTGCTTTGTATTTCCGTAAGGACTTGTTGCTGGCTTGATAGGAGAAGTCTCTCTTACCGGATTATTGCCCTCGTCAGGCTCACCATAAACAGTACATGAAGAAGAGAAAACAAAACCCTTGAGAGAATACTGCTCTGCCATGTCAAGCATGTTAAGCAAAGAAGTGATATTATTGCGATAGTAAAGCATTGGCTTCAAGACTGACTCACCTACAGCCTTGCTTGCAGCAAAATGAACGACACCAACAATGTCAGTTTCTTTTGCAAACACTTCCTTAAGAGCGGGAAGATCGCAACAATCTATATTGTAGAAAGCAGGACGCTTTCCTGTAATCTTAGCTATATTGTCAACAACATCCGCAGACGAGTTTGACAGATTATCAATAACAATCACATCGTAACCTGCATTCTGCAGCTGAACGCAAGTGTGGCTACCAATAAAACCACAACCACCTGTCAATACAATCTTTGACATAACTTGATTTAATTATTTATAATGTAACTTAACAAATCAACGTGTTTCTTCCTGAGCTTCTGATCCAACATCTGCAACCATCTGTCAGACCTATGGGTATCAGTTCCAACATAGTTATACATTCCTTTCTCTAAAAGGAATTCCGCCTTGTCTCTGACCATAGGTCCATATAATCCAAGCAAAGACGTTATATTTAGTTGAAACCTCACATCCATCTTCTTCAATTTCTCGTACTCTCGCTTATCAAGGAAAACATATCTTTCCGGATGGGCGAGAATCGGGAAATATCCCGCGTGCTTGATTTCTTCAAGCTTGGATTCAAAACCATAGGGAGCAACAAGACACGAACTTTCCACAAGAATGCTCTGATTCTTATGAACAAGCAGATCATTTGCCTTTAGTCTCTCCGAAAAAAGATTGTCGAGCATATACTCAGCAGCAAGATTTAGAGATACCGAACCTTTGTATTCTGCCTTTACCTCGTCAAATCTCTGCTTCAACATTTCAGTCCTGTTCGGAATATCCTCCATAATATGGGGAGTAAACCAGCACTCTCTGACTCCGGCTTCCTCCATAGATGAAAGTAAAGACAACGTGCTCTCCATCTTTGTTATTCCATCATCAACACCAGGCAACAAATGGCAATGATTATCCACTGAACCTGTCATCAATCCAGAATTCCTCAATGTAACTTTGGAACTGAACAAATCAAAGAAAGACATACACTAATCCTCTTCGTTAGAGACATACTTTCCATAACCGTAGCCATAGCCATAACCGTAGCCGTAACCATATCCATACGATCCTGAAAGCTTAGTGCAGTTAAGAACTAGAGCCATTGAAGGATACTTCTTTGAAGCATAAAGCGAATCCACCGTAGGAAGCATTGATTTCTCTAGAAGTCCGGCACGAACAACAAACATTGTCATGTCAGCGAACTCTGAAACAATACCTGCATCTGCAACAACATCAACCGGAGGACAGTCAAGGAAAATATAGTCATACTCCTTCTTCAACTCATCGATCATATTCTTCAAAAACTCGCCGTTGAACAACAGCTCTGTTGGATTCGGAGGCAATGTTCCTACTGGAATTATGTCGTATGAAGAACTTCCGTCAACCTTAACAATAACTTTTCTCCAGTCCCTCTCGTCTCCGTTCAAGTAATCAACAACACCGACCTTAGGATTTCCTACAACCTGGGACAATGCAGCACATCGCAAATCCAAGTCAATGGCAACCACACGCTTCTTCTTCAAAGACATACAGCATGCAAGGTTAGCGGTGATAAAGCTCTTTCCACTTCCAGGATTCAAAGATGTTGTCATGATCACCTTCTTGTCGCCATGACCAATCATAAAGTCAATGTTGGTACGAACGACACGGAAAGCCTCGTTTATAACATTACGGGCACCCTCCTTAACAATAAGGTAAACACCCTTTCTGTCTTTATTCTTTGGATCTACATACAAAGGAACTTCTCCGGCAAAAGGAAGAGTAAGCTTCTCTATATCCTTCTTGCCTCTAATCTTTGTGTTCATGCTCTCGAGAAGATAGATAACACCTGCAGGAAGCAGCAAACCAACAAGGAATGCAATCAACATAACCTTTGTACGCTTCGGAGATACCGGCGACAAGCTTCCTCTTGGCTCAGTGATAACTC
The DNA here is from genome assembly GCA_045641625.1 of Paludibacteraceae bacterium. Classification (GTDB taxonomy): domain Bacteria; phylum Bacteroidota; class Bacteroidia; order Bacteroidales; family Paludibacteraceae; genus UBA1723. The sequence goes on along the minus strand of JAZUHH010000081.1, from coordinate 89,863 downwards.
GAGAGTTATATGCAGTAAAGGCCTTTGAAAGCTCGTTCTCCTCACGCTTCTGAAGCAGGAACAAATACAAACCTTCCATAACCTTCTGCTGACGCTCCTCGTTCTGCAAGTATTTAGCATGATCGGGGCTCTTGGCAATCTTACCAATGTTGACAGCCTCCTGCTCCTTCAAAGTCTTAATCTGCATGTTCAGGGAAGTGATCTCATTGTTCACACTCTGAAGGATAGCAACCTGCATAGACTGCAAAGACTTTGTCAAGTCAACAACCAAAGGATTGGACTCACTACTGTTTGAAAGAAGTTTGTTTCGGTCAAGCATCGTTGTATTGTAGCTCTCAACCTGACGCTGAAGAGTTGCATTTGACAAAGCAGACGAAGTAGGCAACGGAGTATCAAAATCCTGCTTAGACAAAACCTCCTGCATATACTCTACAGTTGCGAGCTGACTCTGCAAAGACAAAATATGCTTGACATTCTGAGAACTCTGCTCAAGGTAAAGTCTGGAAACCTCTCTAACATCCGGCAACAAATGATCACCCTTAAAACTTGCAATACTGTTATCAACACCAGTAAGTTCCTCCTTAATGACATCAAGTCGAACATTTATAAACTCAGATGTCGCCTCTGCCATCTTGTTTCTGTCAGCAACCCAATTCTGGTTATAGATATCTATCAACGAATTAAGAATATCAACAGCCTTAGTAGCAGACGCATCACTTACTGTCAAGTCAATAGCTGAGGCCTCCTTATCGGACAAAGCCGCACTGAACTTACCGCAATAAACATCAGTAATTGTCTGAAGATGAACACGGGAATATGTCAAATCCTCAATCACCCAAGACTCGTTTACCACACCAGAAGAAACAACTGTCAAATTACCGGCAGGAGTAGAAACCATTGCACCTAGATCAGCAGGTATCTTATCCTCCGACACGCCATTCCCGGTAACAAAATTGGAAAGAACTACCTTGCTATTGCTGTAATCCACATGAATGTTGAAAGAAATGTTCTGGTCATAAGTTGGAGTCTCCCAATTTACAAATACCGGAGTATTCTTGTATAGATCTATCGAACGCAAGCCCTTCTTTGCCACATACTTGTCATTTAGTCTTAGATCCAGAACAACCTGAGACATAAGAGTGGGTGACTGAATAGTCAAAAGTTCATCGTAAACATTCGATTTGCTTGCCAAGAATCCCATATCCTGCATCTGGTCAAAAATCTTGCTGGACTTGGCCTTGTTCTGATCTTTGATGAGCAACTGCGCCGAACGAGTGTAAGTAGGAGGTGTTTTCAGCAAATAGAAAGTGGCCGCAGAAAGGCACACAACCAATGAAAGCACAAACCATTTCCATCTTGGCACGAACATGCCAATGATTTCCTGTATTGTGATTCCTCCCTCTTCCTCCTCTACTCTGTTAGGAGCTATATTATTATTAACTATTTTCTGTTCTTCCATCTTATACTATATAAGGTAGTTACTACTTGTTTAATCTAATGACGTTTACAACCAAAGTCGCAACTGAAACCAATACCGAAGTTGCACTTACCATTAGAGATGTACTGCTACCGATATTTGAGTTCTTTGTCTTTGTTCTGTTTGGCTGAACGTACACCACATCATTCTGCTTCAAATAATAAGCAGGAGATTCAAACAAATTCTTCTTGCGAATATCCACGTTGTATGTTGTACGCTTTCCTGCCTCCTCTCTAACCACATAAATTCCACTACGAACACCATAGACAGACAAGTCACCTGCCATACTTATAGCCTCAAGCAATGTTATCTGGTCCTTAGTGATCATGTATTTGCCTGGTTTGTTAACCTCACCAAGAACAGAGAAATACAAATTCATAAACTCAACTGTAACAACCGGATCGTTCACCAAATTGTTCTCTACAAGCTTAGACTTTATGAATGCAGCAACCTGACTCTTAGTCATGTCGGCAATGTGAACTTTTCCTACTACTGGGAAATCAATATCTCCATTGTCATCAAGTGTATAACCCGAAATCTCTCCGTTACTTCCATAATTAAGGGATGTACGACCTGTCTGGTAGCGAGACGTAGAAAGGTTGAACAAAGCAGCCAACTGAGGATCCTTGCTGTTCACAATAATAGAAATCTGATCCTTAGGCTGAAGCTTAATATCTCTTTCTCCATTTATTGCTTCTGATGCGTTAGACTCTACGTCCTGGAAATAAAGCATTTTCTCCTGAGTCTTGCACGAACTCAATGCAAAAACGCACAATACTGCCGAGACAACTTTTAAAATTTGTTTCATTAATCAAAAATCTATTTTAAGGGTCCTTAAATTATTTCAAAATTTCAACCATATCCGGTTCAACCTCGGCAGATACACCAAGAGCCCAACCGTCAAGAACTACGACAAGCCTGCGATTACGCTTGCCCTTCATTTTTACGAAAACGCCATCCACACCGTCAAAAGGTCCGCCTATGACGCGAATCTTCTGTCCGTTAGTCAGCTGGACATCTTCCGGATTAAAGACATTAACATTCTCGCCTCTGGACTCGACAATGCGGATAAAGTCCTCCATCTTCTTCGTTGGCACAACCAAGCAGTCGCCAGCCTTACCGCTGCACTTGTTGAATATGAACTGGAAGTTTGTACCTATAGCAGTGTGAGGAACTATTCTCTCCTTTTCCCCATAGACAAAGATCAAGTTTGAGATTATCGGTTCCTCTATCTTTGTCTTTTTCCCTTTCACTACCTTGACCACTGTGTGCATGGCCTGAAAATAACGAATGTTATCCTCCTCAAGCCTTTTCTTGACTGCGACCTCACACAGTCTGCCCAGGGTACGCATAGCATACCATTGACAAGCAGTATTTTCTAGATTAGGCAGAGTTTCCATTATCCGAAAAATGATGAGGGGAAATACAATTTTATTTCAACTTAGTCCTAGTGCTCCCTTTCAAAAAAAGACAATACATAGACTCCTTGATTCTATTACAAGAATCTGGGTATCAAGCATTTGCAAAAACTTTTACGCAAATACAAACAACTTTTCAACTTTATCTTTTTCGTATTAAAGCGTGTCTATTTCAATATAAGATGCTGTGAAACAAAACAAAAACATAAAGTAACCAACTTACATTTTTAGTCCCATTACAAAGCAAGTGATATGCAAAGATAATAAGATTAGCAATACGATATGTATAAACTTGCTAAAAAAAGTAAGATATTGCTAAAAAAAAAAAATCTGAGAAAAATGCGCTTTTTACGATTATTCAAACATAAGCGAATGCTTTTTATCCATTATTAACGAAGAAAACTTTTCTGAAGTTTTATACCAAAGACGTAATTTATACAATTTATATGCACTCCACTCACACAAAAATGAACAGAATACAACAAAAACAAGAGCTATTTTTCACTTCCAAACTAGTAAACTACATCCAACCCGACAGCAGAAGAAACGACCTGTCCGTCAACCGGAGGAGCCATTTTCTTAACCTCCAGGCTGATTGCTGTGATTTTAGGGAAGTCAGCATGAATATGGTCTGCTATTCTCTGCGCAACGTGCTCAATAAGGTTTGAAGGTATTGCCATCTCTTCCCTGATAATATCCGAGAGCAAAGCGTAATTTATAGTGCCATCAAGCGAGTCGGAATAGCCAGCCTCACTCCAGTCATAGTCAACCCTCAGATTAACTATATAGTCAGTCCCTATCCTGCGCTCGTTCTCAAGCACTCCGTGATAGGCATAGACTTTGACTCCTTCCAATGATATTGTACGCTTTGTTTTCATAAACGCTTCATTTACTTTGCACTTCTTTCTTTAAACTGAGACATCTCCATATTTACAAAACGAGAAATCATATCTCTGTAGAGAGCCTCAACCATATCAGGGTCAGCACCACATTCCTCTGCTTTGTTCCTGACTTTTGCAATTACTTTTTCGACGCGGCCTGTATCTCTTACGCCATCCTCATCCTTCTTGAATGCAGAAGCTTGAGACACATATTCTCCACGTTCAGCAATCAACTGAATTATGGCGCTGTCTATTCTGTCGATATTGCTTCTAACTTCTTCCAGACTGTTACACTTCATATCAGAGAATCATTTTTTGAAGAACGTAAAATTTACATGACCGTAGTTGCGGTGACGATAGAAATGCTCGTTCTCAGAGAACTCGAAATCCTTTGGATGCTCCAGTATAAGCATACCGTCTTCCTTTAGCAAGTCCTTCTCGAACACAAGCGCAGGAATCTCTGCCAACCTTTCGTGAGCATAGGGGGGATCTGCAAAGATCAGGTCATATTTGCCCGCCTTGCTCTCCACGAACTTGAAGGAATCTCCCTTTATTGCATCAATAACATTGTCCAATTCCAATTCCTTGATTGTCTTTTTAATAAAGCTGAAGTTGATCTGGTTCATCTCTATCAAGGTAATGCCCTGACAACCACGGGATGCAAACTCATAGCTGATTCCGCCTGTACCTCCGAACATGTCAAGCACAGTAATCTCCTCGAAATCAACCTCGTTTGTAAGTATGTTGAACAATCCCTCCTTGGCAATGTCTGTAGTTGGACGAGCCTTTAGATTTGCCGGGGGATTTATCTTTCTTCCCTTTAATGATCCGCTGACTATACGCATACTGAAGATAAAAATAGTGTGAAATAATACTGGAAATTATCGACCTTGCAGAACGGCTTCTTCAAAGTCACACCCTTGATTGAATCCGGGTAATATGTCATAAGGTACTTGTTCAGATTCTTTACTATGGAAGAGTATTCGTCAACCTCTCCAACAACAAGAACCTTCAAGGCATACGGGTCGATATGCAGAGTGGAAGTTATTCCAAGCACGTAGTACAGGAACTCCTCGGTTGACTTGTAACGGTAGCCGCCACAAAGCCTTATCGCACCGTTCTCTACAACGATAATGTCAAAGAAGAAGGAGTTTATGTTGATCAAAGCATAGGAATCCTTTGTCTTTGCAGTTGTCATCGCACCATACAGAGGCGCATGAACATGGTGAAATATCCTTGCATCGGGAAAATAGCTCTTTATTCTTTCAAGGTCTGAATCAAGGACAGTGTAAACCACACTTGAATTGGTGAACGAGACCTCATCGCACATGACCACCATGCCTTTCATCTTCTCTTCCCCGAAACAGGTCTTTGCTATCTCCTCAGCCTTGGTCTTTTCAAGTTCAAATTTAGGCACCAGAGTATATTGCTCGGTCTCATAGAACACATTTGTCTTCAAAAACGGACGACCAAGCAAATCGCCATTCTTCATCTCCTCCACCAGAATATCGAGTCCGCCTCTTGCCGGATCGATAATACGTGAAGTATGGAGCACAAGATTGTCCTTGCCCTCGTCAGTCACAACAAAATAAAGTCCATCCGGACTAACCCGAATGGACAATACTTTATTTTGAGTCTGTGCAATGTCGAATGACTTATGTTCAAGCACTTTCTTCTGCATAAACTATATTAAATCAATCGTGCGAGATACTCGACTATGATTGTTATTACTCCCAGTTACCTGCGTTGTTGTTAGGAACCTCAACATCACCTACTCTTAGACCTGGATACTTGTCAAGCTTCTTAGCCTGGTCGATGATATTGTATCTCTGCTGGTTGTTCAAGTCAGACAAATATACCGAGAAAGGAGTCTGAGCCTGGAACAAAGGCAAAGGAAGACCTGACTTAGTCTTATGGATAGAATCTCTAACCTCGAAAACTGCGCCGTTTCCGAAAGGAACGTACTTCAAGTTGTCGATATCGTAACCCTTAGGGAAAATCTGAGAAAGCACGCTAACGTAAGTTGTATCACGACGGAAATTCTCAGAGAACTCTGCCATATCACCAATTTCGTACTTTGCGACTGTATCAGCAAGACCCTTGAACTCAGGATTCTCGTTGTACATTGCGATGAAAGCCAAAGCCTTAACCTCTGAAAGTCCCTTGCCAAGCTGCTCGTCTGTCAACTCACCCTTCTTGCTTACGAATGGCAACTCACCGTTCTTTACGAAATAAATCAAAGAGTCGATGTTTCCGGCGTACTTGCCGTTAACATTCTTGTACTCGATCTGAGCCTTACGAATGTCTATCAACTTAGCGATTACCTGTGCATCTCTCTGCTCTTTCTGCTCCTGGAATACGATTGGAGTGTTGATGCTATCATAACACATGTATGACAACAATGCTGAACAGCCGACCAAAAGTACGAGCATTAGAATTTTGAAAATTTTCATGTTATTTTGTTCTTTATATTATTTTTATTTCTAAATTGCGCCACCGAAATGAACGCACTTTGCTATAGTCACAATAATAGCACGGCAAAAATATAAAAATATAAGGAAAAAAAGAAATTTTAATACTTTTATTGTAAAAAAATGAACATTCCAGCATTTACACAGCTGATTTTATCTCATTTTCAGCATACTCCAACGGATTGTCAGACTGACACGATAAAAAAGCTTGCCGAGTTTGCTCTGTCAGGAGAGACTGAATCCCTGTTCATACTGAGGGGTTATGCCGGAACTGGAAAAACAAGCGTGGTAAGTGCTCTGATCTCTGCAATGAAGGACATTAACAGACCTGTCGTACTGCTTGCCCCCACAGGCAGGGCCGCAAAGGTGCTTTCAGACTACTCCAACCTGCCCGCCTACACTATCCACCGATGGATATACAGGCAGAACATTGCCGGAGAGGTGGGAGGAAAATTCTCCATGAACTACAACAAGTACCGCGACGCCCTTTTTGTGGTGGACGAGGCTTCCATGATAACCGACTTCCAGGCAGAAGGCTCATTCGGTTCGGGCAATCTGCTCAACGACCTGCTTGAATATGTCTATGACGGAACTGTCGGATGCCAGGTATTGTTCGTCGGAGACAATGCACAGCTGCCGCCAATAGGCAGAGACTATAGTCCGGCTCTGGAGTCAAGCCTTATGAAAACTATGGGATTCAGCGTTTACGAATCTCTCTTGAACTCCGTAGTCAGACAAAAGATCGACAGCGGAATACTCTATAACGCAACAATGCTGAGAGTGAAGCTCTATGACGCAGCGGCAGTAACAGTGTTCCCAGAACTTGAGACCGACGGATACAAGGACATAATGAAAATAACTTCCGAAACCTTGATAGAGGACATCGCTTCTGCATACAGCAAATACGGAGAGGATGACACTATAATTATCACACGATCCAACAAGCGAGCCAACCAGTTCAATTTCGGAATCAGGAACCAGGTGCTTGACAAAGAGGACGAACTGTCTAGCGGAGACCTTATCATGATAGTCAAGAACAACTACTTCTGGGCGCAGAACATCGAAGGGCTTGACTTCATTGCCAACGGAGACACCGCCAGAGTCAAGCGAGTAAGAAGGACAACAGAACTTTACGGATTTCGATTTGCCGATGTAGAGATTATTCTGCCCGACTACGACACAGAATTCGAGGTCAAGGTTTTGCTTGACACTCTTTCCAGCGACTCCCCTTCCCTATCACAGGAGCAGATGGCTAATCTGTTCTCTGCTGTCGAAGAGGACTACATGGACATACCGGACCTAAGAGCTAGAAGAAAGAAGATGCGACAGGACCCATACCTGAACGCCCTACAAATAAAGTTTGCATATTGCGTAACATGCCACAAGGCTCAGGGCGGACAATGGTCTGCTGTATTCCTTGACAACGGGTATTTGACAACCGACATGATAAACTACGAATACTACAGATGGCTATACACCGCCATCACTCGTGCCACTCAAAGAGTTTATCTGCTAAACTGGCATGTATATGACACAAACAGATAGTTTTGTAAGAAGCTTTTGTGTTCACCTTTTGAAAAACTATTTGAATTTTAATGGGAAGTTTTATTAAAGACCAAATAGCTGAGGACCAATTCTATCATTGCTACAGAAGGCTCTGAACTTATGATTCGTAATCAATAGTTAGTCTTCTAAAATTTTCAAGAAAGGCAAATGACCGTTCCTCTTCCATTTTATTGCAAGAACTGTAATTTAGAAGGGCATCCGTCATTTCTGAGCACCAATTCATTTTGTTAAACTCAATGATTATTAAAATAAAATATATAGACATGCTATTGGGATTTATTACATTTATAGTCATACTGCTTTGGGACCTGCACAAGCTAATATGGAGCGAGGCTGACAACAAGAAAGTCAACACAAAAGAAAAAGAAAGCGATATAAAGGACAACAAGAAGGTTAACGAATCCGATGTCAGGAATGCTGCCTCGGCCAACTGGGCGAATAACGAGCTTCTGTGCAGTCCCAATTTCTTCAGAGAGAGACAAAGAAAATATGCCTATGTGGGTGGAGTCTGTCATTTTCTGAACTATGACAGTGAAAAGGACGTTTACAGCCTAGTTATCAATGGCAGGGAAAAACCTATTGACAAGAAGCAGATACAGTCTGCCTTTAACGTCACCCGGCTAATTATCGGCTACAAGGGGGTGATGCTTGTATGCTATCAAGGAATTCTGTATCCTTTCGAAAACACTTACGAGGCACATTATGATGCCGCACATGCTTTCGGCGGCGATGACGCATATTACAGCGAGGGACCTGCCTATGCGCGAGGAGAATGGTATTTCTGCCGACATGTGAATGATTTGAACATGCGGGATGTCACAAGCATTGAGGAAGTCAGGGAGCCTGTGAACGACCTGCCTTTTAACACCGAAGAGCATGCAGTGCTCTTGTCTGGGAGGAACAATTGGAGTGCCGATGTTTATCAGTTCCTGCTTAACCTGGCAGAGAACAAAAACATGTAGCAGACGGCATGCGGTAGTGAAAAATGAGATTATTTGTGTTTCCCCTTTCAAATTATCACGACACACGCCTAAACATTTATCAGAACAAACAAGAGGCAAATCGTGATAGACTTATACATTTACCCAAACTAAATATTTGAGACTCAAAAAGATGCACTAAACTGCAAAGAACATCGATTCATATCGAGACACCTATAACATTTTGAAACTTCGCCATATTTTGGTATCTTTGCACTTTATATGAAAGTGAAAACATTTTGAAACAAGAATATATGAGGGACAACAAATGTATAGTGTTTTCAGCAACAGCTACGATCTCTTTTGCAACTTTGTGTTCAGTTCAAGGAGAATACAAAAAAATTACTGTTAACGGAGTTCTATAGAAACTAAAGTTGAGTTCCTTGACCGAACTCTAGTCAAAACAGGTGACAAAATCCCAAAATGGATAAAAAGGAAGTCGCAAGGTTTATACTTGCGACTTCCTTTTTATATCATTATTGTCTCTTGAATCTGCCATCAAACGGAAAAGGAGTTGTTCCCTTTCGGATGCCATTTACATTGAATGTTATCAGTCCTTGTGCGCTATCTTCCCACCACTCTGCTCGATAAGTAGTTCCTGCATAGGTTACCTCCATCCATTCACTGTTCAGAATTCTGAAAATTCCTGTTGCAGTCTCGCCATTTGGCTTCTGCCAAGTCACGCCTCCAGAAGCGTTGATATACATCATTGTTCCCTGCGGAGCATAACCTTCCTTTGCCTCAGTATTGGTGCATATCCAGAACCCTTCGTAACGCTGGACAATTTCTCCTGCACCTGCATATCCGGGGCCTGAAACATCATTGTCGCAAGAAGCAAGAGAAAGGCTTGCGACAATAGCAGCAAGAAAGCCGAACAGCAACTTAAACAACAAACTCTTCATTCCTCTTAGTCCTTAAAAAATATCCTATGATCCGAATTACTTGCTTATCATCTGCTCCAAAGCGGTAGCCAACTGATCTGGACAAGATGTTGGCCTTGGACCGCATGGATTGCCTTTAAACTTTGCAATCACATCCTCTGCCTTCATACCGACCACAATCTTAGAGATACCCAACAAATTACCTGGGCAACCGCCCATAATCTTAACGTCAGAAATAATATGAGTATCTTCGTCAAGTTCTATCTGCATCAACTTGCTGCACACATTCTGAGGTGCGTACTGATACGTTACTTTAGCCATAATCAATAATTTAATGTAATAAAAAATAAAGACGGAGCGAACCCCGTCTTCAATGCCTATATTATCAAGCAGTCCAGAATTACTTCTTCTTAGGACGCTCGATAGAAATCTCCTCGATCATGTAAGAGTTCTCGAAGATACCAGTCTGCTTAGTACCGCTTGAGAAGATGTAAACGCCCTGACCGTTACGCTTTCCCTCAAGGAACTCTCCCTCGTATCTGTCACCATTAGCAAAGCTATATGTACCCTGACCACTTGGAAGACCATCTACGAAATCACCTACATAGATATCACCAGTTGGATAAACATAAGTACCCTTGCCATGTCTCTTTCCTGCCTTGAACTCTCCAGTGTACTTTGCGCCAGAGTTGTAAGTATAAACACCCTTACCATCGAACATACCATCTACGAACTGACCGTCGTACTGCTCACCATCCTCGAAAGTATAGACACCCTTACCATTTCTACATTTTCCTTTACACTGAGAAAATGCATCTACGCTAGTCAACATTAGAGCTGTTAACGCTAATATGAAAAACTTTAATTTCATAACTATTATGTGTTTTTCTTGCTTATCTAATTAACATAAGTTTCAATGAACGGTCCAAAATTAGAAACTTTTTTCTAAACAAGGATAATTTTTGACCACTTTTTTACAAATTGTTGATAAATGTGTAGGAAAAACTATCTTTCGTCTATAAATTTCACCGGCTTCCTGCTCATTTCCGGAAATCTAATCTTGTCCACTTCCGCAGGAGTCATAAAGACGACATTCGGAGCTACTCGCACCTTGGCACGATACTTATCCTTGATGATCTTCTCAAGTTCAGCAGACGGACTGCCTGTTCCGACTAGCAGAGTCACATCATCCGTTCCAAGCGAATTCGTAGATACCTTGACAACATAATTAACAACCTGCGGAACTGTGTCAATAACGTCAAACAAAGCTGGCGGATAGATCGTAGTTCCCTTATACTTAACCATTTGAGAGCGACGTCCAAGCACTGCGCTCAACCTCATAGTATTCCTTCCGCACTTGCACTGCTCAGTGTGATGGTAGCAGATGTCGCCTGTCTTGAACCTAATCAAAGGCATTCCCTCTACACCTAAATGAGTTATTGTGACCTCGCCAGGCTCGTTGTCCGCAACCGGCTGATTGTTCTCGTCAAGGAACTCGACAACTATCAGTTCAGGCTGATGATGTCCTCCAAGTCCATACCCGCACTCCGAGAAACCGGTCTGCATCTCCGTACTTGCATAAGTTCCATACAGATGAAGCTCCGGCCAAAGCTCGTTTATCTTCTTGCTCAAAGCAGTCAGCGAAAAGTCCGGATTTCTCATAGACTCTCCTATGCAGACAGCCTTCTTCAAACTCGACTTGTGAAAGTCTATTCCGTTAGCCTGGGCATATTCAACAAGCTTCAGAAGGAAAGACGGAACAACCATACAAGTTGTAGGCTTGATTCTCTCTATCGTATCCCATTGAAGTTGGGGAACACCGCCTCCAACTCTAACAATTCCTGCACCAAGTTCTACAGCACCAAGAAAATAAGCTAAACCTGCCATAAATCTCTTGTCAATGGTAGTCATCAGCTGAACAGTGTCATCTGTAGTCAATTCCGCGACAGAGAAGGTAAGAAACTCATTATAGCTCAATCTATCCAAGTCATGCTTTGTAAGATACACAATTACAGGCACTCCCGTAGTTCCGGAAGTTGTAACTATATCTGTCACCTTGCTTCTGGGCATGCACAAAAACTCCTCGTTATGCTCCAACAAGTCATTCTTTGTTGTTACTGGCAGTTTCTCCAAATCCTTTACAGTCTTGATATCAGATGGAGAAACACCCATACGCTTGAACAAAGCTGAGTAGTACGGAGAGTTTTCTGCAACATACGCTATCTGTTCTCTGAGTTTCGCATCCTGAAACTCAGAAATCTCTGACTTAGACTTGAATTGTATTTCTGGTTGACGCTTAAAGGTCAACTGGCTATATATACTACTCATACTTCTTAATTTTTTCTTCTATTTGCTTACGCTGGGCCAACTTAGGGATCTTGCACTCCAAAGCATATTTCCAATACACGACAGCAGACTCTGTATTTTCCTGCTTTAAGCATAAATCACCTGCAAGATTGTACGCTTCAAAATAATATGGATTGGATTTAACCAATAATTCACAAAAACTCTCACAAGAGTCCTGACAAATACCATCACTTAACTGCTTTTTTAATCTTTCATATCTTATAAAACCTTTATATTCATCGGATTCTGTAAGATAGCCTGCGAATTTAAAACTTGGAAACTTGATATGTTTAGAGGTCAAGATACTATCAATATTCACCTTGCAATAAGAACCCAAAGCTTTAGGTTGCATACAAATGTATATATTGCCACTATCTGGTTCTAAAACTATAGAATGATGAGCAATTAACTGGTTTATAGCCATTTCATTTCCCATTCCTATAAGTTCATTACCCTTACCGAAGGGATTTAGCAATACTCTCATTACATCATATTGGTCAAATCGCTCCAACTCGCCGACTTTCTCTTCCAGCAATTCTAGTCTATACTTTGTATCAGTCTCGTTGTAGTTCCTTAGATTTCTCTCATCCTTCATGAACTTATCGCTTTGAAAATGATTTGTACAAAGCAGTACATCCTTATTAGGGGAATGATACAACTCGATATCTTCAGGAGACTTTTCAATAATTGCCATGTCATTGTCTTCCCTTGAAGCTATTACTATGTTCTCGGCAACAAAAGTATTCATTTTCTTTGCTTCCGCATAGGCCTCCTCTATATTCTTGCAATGAATCAGGATATGGCGGACAAGCATGGATATGGGCATAGCCACGGACTTGGGAACGTCAAGCTTAGAAGCATTTATACATATTGCCAACCCCTTCTCGTTCATTCCAGAAACAACACCAAGCATTCCTCCCCAAGTGACAGAAACGAAAGCGTAGCCGCTATCCGGCCTGGTAACAGACACAACTTTAGTTTTGGCAAAATCTTCGCCGCAATAGAAATCGAAATTACGACCGAACAATAATGTGCTGTCCTTTGTCTTGCTGCCGTTCAATACAAACGAGGAACAACCGACAAGCATATAATCCTGCATGGCATGGCCTATATCATGAGCCGCATGCAGATTCAACTGCCTTTCATATGGCTTTGCTATATTATCAAAATCATGAGTGTCTGCGAGACTCAAACCATAGATTTCCCTGCGCTGCTCATCCGTCAATGACTCGAGAATTCCACTGTTGTAGAATCTGGCCAAGCGACAAAGAAAACTACGATACATTTCACCGTCAATAGTTTCCTTCATCCTGTCGAACAGGGCTTTCTCCTGATGATACATCAAGTCATTAAGAAGTGCACCATAGGCATATCCTCGCTTCTCGGGACTACCCTCTGTATAACAGATATACAGTTCATCATTTATCTTTAAAGCCCAATTATTGTCGAGGGTTCGAAATGAATTGTTACTAGAACTCTCAACTTTTGCGGACAAAAACTTCAAATCTACCTCTGGCTCTTTCGGAGAATAAAAAGAAGTATATAAATATACATATAGCAATGCCAAGACTGGCACTGCTATAACAAATAACAATATATTTCTGATTATTTTCTTCATACACTACTAAACCAAGCGCATAGGAATACCCTCGTTTGCAAGATAGTTCTTCAAGTCAGGAATAGCAATCTCGTGGAAGTGGAATATCGAAGCCGCCAAAGCTGCATCCGCTTTGCCCGACTCGAACACATCCTTGAAATGCTCCATTTTGCCGGCACCTCCAGAAGCAATGACTGGGATGGAAAGGCTTTCCGACAATACACGGAGTGCATCGTTTGCAAATCCCTGCTTCACTCCGTCGTGGTTCATGCTTGTGAAAAGGATTTCTCCGGCACCTCTCTCCTGCGCCTCCTTTGCCCACGAGAATAGTTTCTTGTCAGTCTCTACACGGCCGCCGTTCAAATAGCATGTCCACTCTCCGTCTGCAGCCATCTTTGCGTCAATTGCGACAGTACAAACCTGTGAACCGAAGTTCTTTGCAACCTCAGTAATCAAATCCGGGTTCTTGATAGAAGCTGAATTTATGGAAACCTTGTCGGCACCTGCCGCAAGAAGGGTCTCAACGTCCTTCAACTCATGAATTCCTCCTCCTACCGTAAACGGAATGCTGATGTTCTCTGCTATTCTTTTTACCAGATCCTTGAAAGTCTTTCTGCCCTCATGCGAAGCTGTGATGTCAAGGAACACAAGCTCATCAGCACCAAGTCTGCTATACTCGGCTCCAAGCTCTACAGGATCACCTACTGACTTGATGTTCAAGAAATTAACTCCTTTTACTGTTTGTCCGTCCTTGATATCAAGACAAGGTATAATTCTCTTTGCAAGCATACTCTAATTTTACAGTTTTAGGAAATTGTTCAAAAGCACTTCTCCGACTTTGCCGCTCTTCTCCGGATGGAACTGAACAGCATAGAAGTTGTCCTTGTGCAAGGCCGCGCTGTACTTGTTGATATAGTCAGTCGTTGCGATGGTGTCAATGCCAACTGTCGCATGATAGCTATGCACATAATAGAAATAAGGGTCATTAGTCAGACCATCGAAAAGAGGATTGTCATTTGTGGCAGAAACTGTATTCCAGCCCATATGAGGAACTTTAATAGTCTTCTCGTCAGGAATGAACAGCTTCACCTCTTCGTCAAAGATGCCCAAACAATCTACCTTGCCATTTGTAGCTTCTTCGCTCGACTTGCACATTAGCTGCATGCCAATGCAAATTCCTAAAGTCGGCTGCTTGAGAGATTTGATCAGAACATCAAGATTATTCGCCTTGAGGTAGGACATTGTAGTCTCAGCCTCGCCTACTCCTGGGAAAATCACCTTATCGGCAGACAGAATCTTCTCTGGATCGCCAGTGATCTCAGCCTCTATTCCAAGGCGTCTCATTGCATAATCGACAGAGAAAATGTTTCCCGCATTATATTTTATGATCGCAACTTTCATATTATTTTACTACAGCTTTTCCACTGGCCTTCCATCCAAGGATACCAGTATTCAACTCTATAACTTTGAATCCCATGTCAGACAAAACGTTCGCAGCCCTCTTGCTTCTCTTTCCGGAACGGCAATAGACAGCCAACTGCTTTGACTTGTCCAATGACTCAGCATTCTTTACGAACGCAGCATTGTTGACGTCAATATTCACAGCTCCATCAATATGGCTCTCGGCAAACTCTGCAGGTGTGCGCACATCGACAAGCATTACACTGTCAGACTTCAACATTGTCTCGAACTCATCAACTGATAGGGACTGGAACTCTGCGGCACAAGCTGTGCAAGCAGTAGCCAAGCCAAGAACTGCCAAGATATTTCTAAACATTTTCATAAGCTTCTCTGATTACTTTTTCGATACTCTCCGAATCCAAGCCGCAAAGCTTATACAACTCGTCAGGAGTACCATGTTCAACAAACTTGTCAGGCAAGCCCAAACGCTTTACCTTGATATTTATATCATGATCTGCAAAGTATTCAAGGACTGCAGAACCGAAACCTCCGTTACGAGTTCCGTCTTCGACAGTCATTACCTGCTTGAACTTTGCTCCTACCTCGGCTAGTATATCCTCGTCAATCGGTTTAAGGAAGATCATATTATAGCAGGCAACTGACATTCCCTGCGACTTCAATGACTCCACAGCTTCAAGCACCTTGTTTCCCAATGGTCCAAGTGTCAATACTGCAACCTTTTCTCCATCTACAAGTTTCTCTCCCTTGCCGATCTCCATGGTGCGCATAGTCTCGTGCCATTCAGGCATCACTCCCTTTCCTCTAGGATAGCGTATCATGAACGGACCGTGACCCGGAATCTGTGCTGTAAACATCAGATTTCTTAGCTGTACCTCGTTAAGCGGAGAGGCGATAGTCAAATTCGGCACTGGTCGGAAAGCTGCAAGATCGAACACACCATGGTGAGTCGCACCGTCTGCACCGACCAATCCTGCCCTGTCAAGGCAAAGCACCATATCCAAATTCTGCAAAGCAACGTCATGAATAACATTGTCATAAGCCCTCTGCATGAACGAAGAATAGATGTTGCAGAACGGCATAAGACCTGCCTTTGCCAATCCTGCAGAGAACGTAACAGCATGACCTTCGGCAATGCCTACGTCGAAAGTTCTGTCCGGCATCTCGTGCATCATATATGTCATCGAACAACCCGTAGGCATTGCAGGAGTAACACCGACAATCTTCTCGTTCTCTCTTGCCAACTCCAGCAAAGTGTGTCCGAATACATCCTGAAACAATGGAGGAGTAAGCCCGGAAGCCGACACTTTAATTTTCTCGCCTGTATTCTTGTCAAACTTGCCTGGAGCATGCCATTCTGTAGCACATTCCTCAGCCGGTTTGAAACCTTTTCCCTTCTTAGTCTGAATATGTAGAATTCTTGGACACTTGAATGACTTCAAGTCTCTGAGAACACCGACCAACTTTATGACATCGTGGCCGTCAACGGGTCCGAAATATCTGATATTCAGTCCCTCGAACATATTCTGCTCATTGGATATCAAAGACTTCACTGCGTTGTTGAAACGAGAAATTCGTCCTTTCTTATCCTTGTCAACCATTCCAAAGGCAACAGCTTTCCTGTAGAGCTTTTCTCTTACCTTGTTGTAGGTCTCTGAAGTGGTCATCTTCAACAAATAATCGCTGAAACCGCCCACAACCGGATCTATCGCCATATGGTTGTCGTTGAGAACTATGATCAGATTGCTGCCGCAAATGGAAGCATTGTTCAAGCCCTCAAAAGCAAGACCACCCGTCATGGAACCGTCTCCTATGACAGCAATGGACTGGCTCTGCTTCTTCTGGATTCGGGATGCGACACTCATACCCAGAGCCGCTGATATAGAATTAGAAGCATGTCCCGAAACGAAAGCGTCATAGACACTTTCCTTGGGGTTAGGGAATCCGCTGATACCTCCTAAATGTCTGTTGGTATGAAAGGTTTCGCGTCTTCCTGTCAGGATTTTATGTCCGTATGCCTGATGGCCGACATCCCAAACTATATTGTCCTCGGGAGCATCAAACACATAGTGAAGGGCAACAGTAAGCTCTACCGTGCCAAGGCTAGAAGCAAAATGTCCAGGATTACACGACAGCTCATCAATAATAAATTGTCGAAGCTCCTGGCATACTTGAGGCAACTGCTCAACCTTCAACTTCTTCAAGTCGGAAGGCAGAACAATTCTCGACAACAAATTTTCTTGATTTTTACGTTCTTCCATCACTATTCAACTTCTTTCCCGATAATTTCTTTCATCATCTCCTGAATCATCATTCTTGTCTGACGAATAAGTCCGCACTTATCATCGTTGACAATGACGTAATCGGCATACTTGCGAGACTCGTCATCATCTGCCTGGTTAGCAATCCTCTGCTCAATCTTTTCCCTTTGGGCATTGTCTCGCTTCATGGCGCGTTCGATTCTCAATTCCTTCGGAGCGGTTACCAGGCAAATCTTGTCGAGCACTTGTCTTGCTCGCTCGGACTGCATGATCAACGCACTCTCCATTCCAACAATCAGAGAATCCTGTTCGTTCGCCCATCGTTCAAAATCATTGAACACGGCGGGATGAACGATATTGTTTATCTTCTGCAACAATTCCTTGTCGCCAAAAATCTTGTCAGCTATATATGGCTTGTTAAGTTTCCCATTTGACAGATATGCATTGGGTCCTAACAGCTCTATATAGGCATCCCTTATCTCTTTTGAAGTCTCCTGCAGACGCTTTGCATTACTGTCACAGTCATAGACAGGCACAGCCATTACCTGCAGCAAGCGGCTTACTACGCTTTTGCCGGAACCTATTCCTCCTGCTATTCCCAGTTTGATCATAATGCTATGTCTGTTTACTGAGCTCCGAAATCGTCAAGAATATACTCGACAGTCTCTGGAACGACTTTTACATCGAACGCATTTGCTGACTGCTGCAGAACCTTTATCTTGACTTTGTCGCTCTTGGGGTCAACATCCTGATAATCCACCGCCAAAGTAAAATGAGAAGGACCAAGGTTCTTCCAATTGCTTAGCGCTGTCTTGCATATTACCTTTGCCGTAGAAGGGAACACTCTTAATTTCTGAGAAGAAGGAACACCCACAACATTGATTGCGACAGTCTCGATTATCTTCTCGGTGTATTGCTCAACTACGACCTCGACCTCAACTTTCTTTTGAGAGCTTACTATGTTCTTGCCGAAATCCAGATCGACGCTATCCTTGAACACGTCCTTTATATCATAGAACAAGTCGTCCGATTTCACCGTAAACACTGTGTCTATCTTGTCAAGAGATTCTTTGGTTCCCTCGATCACAATATGGGACGGAGAAAGGACCGGCTCCATATTTATATACTGGGAATATGGCCTTATCTCCGCATTCAAAGCCACAGGAACTTTCTTGGACACAATCTTGGACAATCTGATGTCTATGACGTCGGGATGAACGGACAGGACACTTATCTCGTGGCCAAGCAGTTCCTTAGCGTCTTCCACATACTTCTTTGTTCCAACGATGTTCGAGCCTTCGGAATAGGATTTTGTCTTTATCCTTATCGGATCGACATTTGATGTCAAAGACCTGAAATAGTGTGGAAGAAGATTCCAACCACGTCCCTCGACCTCTACAAACAACGTGTCGCACAGGTTTTCGCTCTGACAGAATCCCTCCGGCAAATCCTCGTATATCAAAGGAATTCCGATTGTTGACTTCTGAACCCTGGAAAGGGACTGAAGCGACCACATAACAGTAGTCAGCACCAAGAAAAAAAGAAATATGAACAAGTCTTTGCTTGTCACAAAAACCTTCGCCTTTTTTACTAGACTGTAAGCGAAATTTTTATAACTTTCCTTGTTCATACTCAAAACAAAAATATGTTCTTATTTTACTTTTGTGCTTCAGCAGCTGTATTTCCTGAAGGATAGATGCTGTTGATATTTACCTTTACAACAACGTTGTGAGCAATCTCAAGCATTACATAGAAATCGCTAATTTCCTTGATTGTTCCATAAAGGCCTGATGCAGTAACAACCTCGTCACCCTTCTTCAAAGAAGCTCGGAATGCCTGCTCTTTCTTCTGCTGCTTCTGCTGAGGGCGAATCATAAAGAACCACATTGCACCAATCATTAGAAGAATCATAAAAATCATCTGCAATGGGCCACCACCTGCCTGCGCCTGCAACAAAACTGAAATCAAATTCATAGTTATCATTTATTTAGATGTTTTACTTCTGTGTTTTCTTGATAGACGCTGCCTTCACCAACTTACCTTCCGCCTTCAATTTCTTTAGTATTGCGTCAAGGATTCCGTTGACAAATGACGAGCTCTTGCCTGTGCTGTAGAACTTGGCAATCTCTATGTATTCGTTCATTGTCACATCAACAGGAATCTGAGGGAAAGAGATCAACTCTGCGATCGCAGTCTGCATGATGATAATATCCATGAAAGCGATACGGCTTGCATCCCAGTTCTTGCAGTTCTCATTGATTAGTTCATGATACTCAGCCTCGTTATAGATTACCTTTGTTAGCAGAGTCAAGGCGAAAGTCTCGTCGCTCTCGTCCTTGTACTTAGGAAGAAGCTCCTTATCCTCGCCCTCTGTCTCCTGATACTGTGAAATTGTCTTCATGACGAAACTTGTTACAATCTCCTCGTCATCGTTCCAATAGATAGAAAGACGCTCAAGCTCCTCGCTCAAGATATCGCTCTTTGCGAACACATCACGATAAACAAGACGAAGGAACTTCTTGTCATTGTCATAGCTCTGGTCTTCAGTCAAAGCGTCAGCATAAGTCTTGCTCTGCATGATCTCCTTGTAAAGGGCAAGAATAAGGTCATTGCGACCCTCCCAGCCTGTCTTGTGCTTGTCAAGGAACTCATTCAACTGCGAGCATTTTGAAATCTGCTCCACCACCTTGTTCTCCGCAAAGAAATCAGCAGGCATCTTGTCTCTCTCCTCAAACTCTACAGCTCCACGCACACTACGCACCTCATTCTTTCTCTTTTTAACATCTGCAGCATAGTTGCAAACATCAACAGACAAACGAAGCAATAGCATATAAAGTTCGTAAGACTTATCAAGGCTAAGAACCAACTCATTCTTAGCTGCGTCCACACCCGACTGTGCTCCCTTATAGAAAGAGAAA
This sequence comes from Paludibacteraceae bacterium, assembly GCA_045641625.1. Lineage (GTDB taxonomy): Bacteria > Bacteroidota > Bacteroidia > Bacteroidales > Paludibacteraceae > UBA1723. The sequence goes on along the minus strand of JAZUHH010000081.1, from coordinate 69,648 downwards.
AGAATCTGAATAACCTTGATTCTTATTAGAGTTCTGTTTATCATTTTGTATCTTGTTTTCTATACTTTCGACTATAAATCACGACTAAGTTTTCGCCACTAAGCCATAATCTTGGCAAAAGTAATAAAATTTTATGTATTTGTCAAAAAAGCGGTGATTTTTATATATTTTTGCATATAAAGATTTAGAGTAGTTTGTTATCCTGAAACAAGTATTCAATTCTTAATAAAGTGGTAGTTTTATGTATTCATTAAGCGAAATAATAAAAGAAAAAGGTATTAGTAAATACTATAATTTAGAGGATTTGGGAGCTATAGCTCCAGTTGTCCCAAAAGATGAGGCGATAGAAATCATCAACTTTCTAAGAGATGATTTTTGTTCGATTATAAACATCACTGTTTACAAATACAAAGACAACAAGTTTTCCCTTTACTATGCTTGGCTTAACCTTGAGAAAGAAGAAAACGAGAATCCTTACGCATTTTTGCAAAGAAGTTGCAATGAATCAATAAAGTACATACAAGACCTGTCCGAAAGAAATCCAAACGATTACCAGCTATTTGAAATCACATACCAAACAATGCCTGTATGATTCGGAGAGTAACAAAACATAAAAACTCCTGTAACTCTGTGAGCTACAGGAGTTTTATTATATATCAGTAACTGATTACTTCTTGTTAAGAACAAGGTCAACCTCTACTGCACAAGCAACCGAGCAACCAACCATTGGGTTGTTACCGATTCCTAGGAATCCCATCATCTCAACGTGTGCTGGAACTGATGAAGAACCTGCGAACTGTGCGTCCGAGTGCATACGACCAAGTGTATCTGTCATACCGTAAGAAGCAGGACCAGCAGCCATGTTATCTGGGTGAAGTGTACGACCTGTACCACCACCTGAAGCTACTGAGAAGTATGCCTTACCAGCGCGGATACGCTCCTTCTTGTATGTACCAGCTACTGGGTGCTGGAAACGAGTTGGGTTTGTAGAGTTACCTGTGATTGAAACATCAACATCCTCCTTCCAGAAGATAGCAACACCCTCACGTACATCGTCAGCTCCGTAGCAGTTAACTGCAGCACGAGGACCGTTAGAGTAAGCTGTACGGCTAACCTCCTTAAGCTCTCCTGTAAAGTAGTCGAACTGAGTCTTTACGTAAGTAAATCCGTTGATACGGCTGATGATCATAGCTGCGTCCTTACCTAGACCGTTAAGGATACAACGAAGTGGCTTGTCAGCTGGTCTCGACTTGTTTGCCATCTGAGCGATCTTGATAGCACCCTCAGCAGCAGCGAATGACTCGTGACCTGCCAAGAAAGCGAAACACTTAGTATCTGGGTGAAGAAGACGAGCAGCAAGCTCACCGTGACCGATACCTACCTTACGATCGTCAGCAACTGATCCAGGGATACAGAATGCCTGAAGACCCTCACCGATGTAGTTAGCAGCCTCAACTGCGTTCTTTGCCTTCTCCTTAAGAGCGATAGCAGTACCTACTACGTAAGCCCACTTAGCGTTCTCGAAACAGATCATCTGAGTCTCCTCACATGTCTTATATGGATCAAGACCTGCCTTGTCGCAAATCTCGTTAGCCTCTTCAATGCTCTTGATTCCGTGCTTCTCTAGAGTTGCAAGAATCTGCTTGATACGACGATCCTGGCTCTCAAATTTTACCTCTCTAATCATACCTAATTACTCTTTACGTGGGTCAATAGATTTAACTGCACCGTCCTCAGCCTTTGTACGACCGTAAGTACCAGTGAACTTCTTAACTGCCTCATTAGCGTCCATACCGTTCTTGATGGCCTCCATCATCTTACCCATGTGTACGAACTCGTAACCACAAACCTGGCTGTCCTTGTCCAAGAACATCTTTGTGATGTAACCCTCAGTTAGCTGTAGGTAACGAGTACCCTTAACCTTAGTACCGTAAAGTGTACCCATCTGAGAAATAAGACCCTTACCAAGATCCTCAAGACCAGCTCCGACCATTAGACCGCCCTCAGAGAAAGCAGACTGTGTACGACCGTAAACGATCTGAAGGAATAGCTCACGCATTGCAGTGTTGATAGCATCACATACAAGGTCAGTATTTAGAGCCTCAAGAATTGTCTTACCAGGAAGAATCTCAGAAGCCATAGCAGCTGAGTGAGTCATACCTGAACAACCGATAGTCTCTACTAGACACTCCTCGATAACGCCGTCCTTAACATTCAATGTAAGCTTACATGCACCCTGCTGAGGAGCACACCAACCAATACCATGTGTTAGACCAGAGATGTCCTTAATCTCCTTTGCCTGAATCCACTTTCCCTCCTCAGGAATAGGAGCTGGACCATGGTTAGGTCCCTTGGCAACACAACACATGTTTTCTACCTCGTGTGAATATACCATAATAATATCTATAATAATTGTTAATTATCAAATCTATGTGCGTATGCACAAAAATCAAGCAAAGATAAATTTTCATTCTAAACTATGCAAGAGTTTTCGATGTTTTTTATCTTTTTGATTGCAAAATATAGGTTATTGCTGACAGCCCTACACTTCAACGACAGTAATTCCGGCTCCTCCGAAATCAACATGCTCGTCATGAAAGTCCCTGACACCCGCCACAGTCTTGAGGTACTGGCGGACAACATCCCTCAGAACTCCGCCTCCCGTTCCGTGAAGTATCCTGACAGTGCCAGCCTGAATCATTATCGCGTCGTCAATGTAATAGGCCACAGCCTGCTGTGCCTCGTCAGCCCTCATTCCTCGTATGTCGAGTTCACGTCTGAAGTTCATAGAGCGCTCGTGGATCATGTCCGAAGTGTTCGACGAAGCCACATAGTTGAAGTTGAACTTCTGCTTCCTTATCTGGGCGGCAGAAACTTTCTCGAGAGTGTTCATCTTGACTGTGGTCTTCAAGTTTCCGAAAGCCACAAGGACATTCTTGCCCTGGATTTCAAGCACGGTGCCATGACCTGTCTGCCCCTTGATTCTAACTTCAGAGCCAACTGTAATCTCGTCCGGCTTCGGCTGGGTTTTCTGCGGCTGGACACCACCCTTGTCGCGCAGAGCCTTCTGCTTGCGTCTCTCCTCGATCTGGGCGATCTTCCTGTCTATAGTATTGTCCTGAGAAGCCTTCTCGTTCTCGGAAAGTTCGCGCTTGAAGTCGCCAAGTTCCTGTCTGGCCAGACGAGTCTTCTCCTTCTCCGCCTGGGCCTCCTTGATAGCCTTGATTGTACCCTCGATCTTTGCATTTGCAGAATCAAGAAGCTCCTTGCTTTCAGTCTTTGCCTTGGCTATGATCTCCTTCTTCTGCGAATTTATAGAGGCAAGTTCGTTGAGGTATTTCTCCTCAAGTTCCTCGATATGCTTCTCCTTCTGGCGTATGTTCTGTCGCTTGCTCTCCCAATAGCGTTTGTCTCGGGCTATGTCCTGAAGATACTTCTCCATATTGACATAGTCTGCTCCGACCTTTTCGGAAGCCTCCTGGATGACACTCTCTGGAAGACCGATCTTTCTTGCGATTTCAAGGGCAAAAGAACTGCCCGGATTACCGATCTCAAGCTTGAACAGCGGCTGCATCAAGTGTCGGTCGTACAGCATTGCGCCGTTTACAATACCATCAGTCTCAGTAGCAAAATGCTTCAGATTTGTATAGTGGGTTGTGATTACTCCGTATGCCTTGTTCTTGTTGAAGTGGTCTAGCAGAGCCTCGGCTATTGCACCACCTATCTGCGGTTCAGTACCGCCTCCGAACTCGTCTATCAAAAGGATGGAACGGTTATTGCAGGTCTTGACGAACTGCTTCATATTGGCTATATGCGAGCTGTATGTACTCAAGTCGTTCTCGATGCTCTGCTCGTCACCTATGTCAACCATTATCTTGTGGAAGATTCCCATTGTGCTGTCAGGATTCATCGGCACAAGCATTCCGCACTGCATCAAATGCTGGATCAAACCTACACTCTTAAGGCAGACACTCTTACCTCCTGCATTCGGACCGGAAATGATAAGAATCCTATTCTTGTCGTCAAGCTTGATGTTCAGAGGCACAATGCTCTTCCCAAGCTTCTTGTGTGAAAGATAAAGCAGCGGATGTATGGCATCCACCCAATCAAGCACCGGTTCGTCCACTATTCTTGGCAGAGAGCACTCCGTATCAAGGGCGAACCTTGCCTTTGCCCTCGTGAAATCTATTATTGCAAGATAGTTGAGCGAGAACATCAGCTCGTCAATCCTTGGACGTATGGTCTCTGCTGTCAGAGCGGTAAGAATGCGTATTATCTCCCTTTTCTCTTCAGCCTCCAGTTCACGGAGCTTGTTGTTGGCCTCAACAATAATCTCGGGCTCAATGAATACGGTTTTTCCTGTCGCACTCTCATCGTGAACAATTCCTCTGATCTTCTTCTTATGAAATGGAGAAACAGGTATTACCAATCGCCCATCACGAACTGCGAGACTTGTGTCTTTCTCGACCAAGCCTTCGTCAATTGCCTTTCGCAGTATCGAGTTCATGTTTCGTGAAATTCCGCTCGACACAGAAAGCATTTCAGTTCTGATTTCCTTAAGGTGTGGGGATGCTGTGTCCTTTATCTTTCCGTACTTGTCGATAATTCGGTCCACAGCCCTTCTGATGTCAGGAAATGTGAACACATCGCGGCTCATCTCCTGCAGGTAGTAATAGACACCCTCCTCCTTGTTGTTGAAGAAGCTGACCACGTTACCTATGGCATCAATCACACGGAGCAGGTCGAACAGCTCGGCCTCCTCTATGAACGTGCCAATGACACGAACTCTCTGCAGGGCGGAACGCACATCATAGAATCCGTCTGCAGGGAACTCCTCCTCCTCAATAATTCTCACGAATTCCTTTGTGGAGTTCAGTTGTTCGATTATTGTATTGTATGAAGTCGAAAACTGCATTTCGTCAACCTTCTCCTTGCCGAGAGGCGACAGACATGCAGACTTCACCATATCTCTGATTTTTACAAACGATAACTTTTCCTCTACCATAAAAATTACTTCCTCGTGATGAGGTTAATAAACTCCTCGCGCGTCTTTTGAGTCTCGAAAGCACCAGTGAAATCCGAAGTCGTAGTCACGGAATGCATCTTCTGGATTCCGCGCATCTGCATGCACATGTGCTGGGCCTCAATCACTACCATCACACCCCAAGGCTGCAAAGTCTGCTGGATGCAGTCCTTGATTTGCGTTGTAAGCCTTTCCTGGATCTGCAGTCTGCGTGAAAGGATCTCGACAACGCGGGCGATCTTTGAAAGACCTGTTATCTTTCCGTTGGGGATGTATGCGACATGTGCCTTTCCGAAGAATGGAAGCATGTGATGCTCGCACAAAGAATAGAAATCGATGTCCTTGACGATGACCATCTGTTCGTAATCCTCCTCGAACACTGCGCTCTTAAGGATGTCGGCAGGATCAATCTTGTATCCATAGGTCATGAACTGCATAGCCTTGGCCACTCTTTCCGGAGTCTTGACCAACCCTTCACGATCAGGATCCTCACCAAGCAACGACAAAGACTCCCTAACCAAAGGGGCCAACTGCGAAGTCTTGTCCTTATCAGGGTATTTAGCCAAATCCCAAGGCTTTATTTCAAGATTGGCTCGCGCCACATCGTCGGTATAAACATTCTCATTCATCTTATTCGAGTTATTATAAAAACAAGATTAAGAATCAGCCATAGAAACCGATTCTTAATCTTATATTATCCGCTAATTTTATTTGTTCTTGAAGCTTTGTGCTGCAGCCTGGAACTTAGGCAAGTATAGGTCAATCTCCTGGTTTGCCTTGCTCTGGAAGCAGTAGTACTTCTTTGCAGAGAACAATACAACATTATAGCTCTTTGATACTATCTCAGCACCCTTGCTCTCTGTGATGTAATACTCAAAACCATTAAGACCATTGATTGTAACAGGTCCTTCGCTTGTGATCTTCTCGTTATCCTCAAGCAGAGCCTTGACAACCTCGTGAGCAAACTTCTTCTGCTGTTTTGCAGCTACCGCGTCATCGTTCATCAAGATCTTGAAGTTCACCTTACGGCCTGTAGCAAGCTCCTTTGCCAAATCACCGCTCTCGCAGAAAGTTACAAGAGTAGAGCCCTCTGCAACCGGCTTGAATCCCTGGTTCTCTATCTGGTAAAGAGAGTTTTCAAAGATTGGACTTTCAGGAGCGTCAGTAGGGTCAACATATACGACTGAAAGCAAAGCCTCCTTGACTGCAGAGACTGTTGCCTCGTTGCTGCCAGAGACATTTGCCTCGATAATGACAGTTCCGTTATCCTCTGGAATTGCAAGGACAACAGAAGTCTTGCCGTTCTCGGCCTTCTCCATCAAATAATACTCAGTATCATTGATATATACAGCCTCGTACTTGCTGTACTTCTCTACATAGTTCTTAAAGATTGCCTGCTTGACCGGATGATCAGAGCTTCCGTCAAGCACCATATTTATATGACTTATCTGAATGTTAGCATTTGGCAAGACAAACCCTGTACCCTCTGCACTGCGAGTTGCTCCGGCAGGCGGCACGATGGCATAAGCATAGTTATCAAACTGCTGATGATTCTGAGTACGCTCGTTGTTACGCTCAATACCAGCCATTACAGAAAGGCTCATTGCCAATACAGCAACAATTGAAATGAATCTCTTTTTCATCTACAAATCCTAATATAATAATACTTATTTGTTCTCCAAAGTTACGTCCTGCGCCTCCTCGTCCTTAACGATAAGAAGTTCTGTGCTTAGCTCCGGGAAATCAGTGCTGATCTTCTTTACCATGACCAAAGCGTCGGCGTGAGTGCGGAAATCTCCGACCCTAAGTTTCCAGAACGGAGAAGAGAATGTAACGTATGTAGTCAAGTCAGGATACTTGTCCTTCAACTTTTTTTCGCGCTCTCTGGCAGCATCCGAAGACTTCTTCTGGTTATTGTCCATGAAAGCCTGGATACGGTAGCCGCTATAAGTGATATTTGTCTTTGCTGAATTCTCCTTGATCTTCTTGTTTATAAGCAGGTTCATCTTAGGGTTCTGCTGGATAGTGACAACACCCTTGCCATCCTTCTTCGCCAAATCCTTGAAGATATCCTCGTTTACCCTCTTCTTCTGCTGGGCATTAACACTTGAAAATGAAAACGCACAAACAAGCACACTTATTATAATGTTAACAAATCTACTCATAAAAACTTTAATATCTAATTTTCTGCAAAGTTAGCACATTTTTAAGAATGAATAAACATAATAAAAGAAAAATCAAGAACATAACATATACTCCACAAAAAATAAGCAGATATATAAACAAAAAAAGGAGAAACTGAGCAGATTTCTACCCAGTTTCTCCTTTATCAATAATTCCAAATTAATTTTAGAATACGATGTTCACAATCTTGCCAGGAACAACGATAACCTTCTTTGTTGGTTTACCGTCCAAGATCTTGATTGTCTGCTCGTTCTCTAGAGCAGTCTTCTCAACAGCGGCCTTATCCATATCTGCTGGAAGGTCAAGAGTGAATCTTACCTTTCCATTGAATGAGATAGGATACTTGACACTGCTCTCAACCAAGAACTTCTCGTCGTAAGACGGCCACTTGGCGTCGCATACGGAACCTGTATTTCCAAGCATGTGGTAAAGTTCCTCGCAGATATGCGGTGCAAATGGAGCAAGCACAGTGACAAACTTTGTCAACACCTCTGCATTCTTGCTCTTCAACGAAGTTAGCTCGTTGGCACAGATCATGAACGCTGCGATAGAAGTGTTGTAAGAGAAGTTCTCGATATCTCCTGTAACCTTCTTTACAAGCTTGTGTATAGACTTCTGCTCCTCTGCAGTAGGCTCAGCCTTAACCACCTCGAAGTTGTCGCCGTTGAAGAACATTCCCCAGAACTTCTTCAAGAATCTGTTAACTCCGTCGATACCCTTAGTGTCCCAAGGCTTTGACTGCTCAACTGGACCAAGGAACATTTCGTATAGGCGCAATGTGTCTGCTCCGTATCTGTCAACGATATCGTCCGGATTTACGACGTTGAACATTGACTTTGACATCTTCTCGACTGCCCAGCCACAAACATACTTGCCGTCCTCAAGGATGAACTCGGCTGTGTTGAACTCCGGTCTCCAAGCCTTGAATGCCTCTATGTCAAGAACATCGTTGTTCACGATGTTAACATCAACGTGGATAGGGGTAACATCGTAGTCCTTCTTCAAACCAAGAGACACGAAAGTGTTAGTGTCCTTGATACGATATACGAAGTTAGAACGTCCCTGAATCATACCCTGGTTGATTAGCTTGCGGAATGGCTCGTCCTCACAAACTACACCCATATCGAACAAGAACTTGTTCCAGAAACGGCTATAGATCAAGTGACCTGTAGCATGCTCTGTACCTCCGACATACAAGTCAACGCTCTTCCAATACTGGTTAGCCTCCTTACTTACTAGGGCGTTGTCGTTTGTTGGATCCATATATCTCAAGTAGTAAGCAGAAGAACCTGCGAAACCTGGCATAGTGTTCAACTCGTAAGGGTCGCCGTCTGCTGTACACCAGTTCTCTGCATGACCAAGAGGTGGCTCTCCGCTCTCTGTTGGCTTGAAGTCAGAAACCTCAGGCAACTCAAGAGGAAGCTTGCTCTCGTCCAACATGTGAGGCATTCCATCCTTATAATATACAGGGAAAGGCTCACCCCAATATCTCTGGCGAGAGAATATGGCGTCACGAAGACGATAGTTAACCTTTACCTCTCCGATTCCCTTCTCCTTGATGTAAGCTTTAGCCTTCTTTAATGCTTCTTTGACAGTAAGTCCGTTCAAGAATCCTGAGTTCATCAAGATTCCCTCCTTGGCATCGAAACTCTCTTCTGACACATCAGCGCCCTCGATAAGAGCTATAATAGGAAGATTGAAATGCTTAGCGAAAGCATAGTCACGAGAGTCGTGAGCAGGCACCGCCATAATAGCTCCTGTTCCATAACCTGAAAGAACATAGTCGCTTATATAGATAGGTATCTCCTTCTCTGTGATAGGATTGATTGCGTATGAACCAGAGAACACACCGCTGACGCGACGGTCAGAGATACGCTCACGTTCAGTTCTGCGCTTTACCTGTGCAAGGTAGTCGTCAACCGCAGCCTTCTGGTCTGCTGTAGTTACCTTGGACACATACTCGCTCTCTGGAGCAAGCACCATGAAAGTTACTCCGTGAATAGTATCGCAACGAGTTGTGAAGATTCTTAGCTTCAAGTCCTGTCCCTTGACTGCGAAGTCCATCTCTGCTCCCTCGCTTCGTCCGATCCAGTTCTTCTGAGTCTCCTTCAATGCGTCTGACCAGTCAATCTTGTCGAGACCGTCAAGAAGTCTCTGTGCATAGGCGGAAACTCTCAAGCTCCACTGGCGCATTACTCTCTGCTCAACAGGATAGCCTCCACGAACGCTGACACCCTCGCTGATCTCGTCGTTGGCAAGCACACAACCAAGCGCAGGACAGAAGTTCACCTTAGTGTCTGCAAGGTAGGCGATACGATAAGCTAGAAGCACCTGCTCCTTCTCCTTCTGCGAGTAAGACTTCCACTCCTCTGCAGAGAATTTTACTGTGCAGTTGTTTGCCGCATTTACACCGGCATTACCAGCCTTCTCGAACTTTGCGACAAGCTCCTCGACAGGCAAAGCCTTGTTTGCGTCATTGTCATAGTATGAGTTGAACATTTTGATGAATGCCCACTGAGTCCACTTGTAGTAGTTAGGCTCGCAAGTGCGGACCTCACGGCTCCAGTCGAAGCAGAAACCGATTTTGTCAAGCTGCTCACGGTAGCGGGCGATGTTCTTTGCAGTTGTTACGGCAGGATGCTGACCTGTCTGGATAGCATACTGCTCTGCTGGCAATCCGTATGAGTCGTAACCCATTGGATGAAGCACGTTGAAACCCTGCTGACGCTTGTATCTAGCAAAAATATCTGAAGCGATGTAGCCAAGAGGGTGACCTACGTGAAGTCCTGCTCCTGAAGGATATGGGAACATGTCCAAAACATAGAACTTCTCCTTTGAAGAGTCCTCCTTAACTTTGTATGTGGCATTTTCAACCCAGAATTTTTGCCACTTCTTTTCGATTTCAGAAAATTTGTATTCCATTATATTTTGTTTTATTTTCTAAAGTTAGAGGCTGCTATAAAGCAAAAACTTATGCAAAATTAGTAAAAAATAAAGACTTAAATATATTTGGCCAAACAAAAAGCAAAAGATTATTATACAACGGACTATTTTGAACAAGAATTTTCCATTCCTTTACATCTCTGCATAGAATAAAATAGACGCAGATTCTTACAAATCCACGTCTAATAATTTATTCAGACTGTCTGTTCAATCTTCTTTAAGAGCTGGCTTGTCAACGGCATATCAAAGCCGTTTCTTTTTGCTCTTGCGATCGGATTTTTCAGGATTGCGTCAAGTTCCATCTTTCTGCCGGCGTCATAATCCAGCCTCATGCTCGGAAGGTAAGGCTTCATGACCAATGTAGATTCTATCATTTCATCAGCAAAGCCCAAATCAATCTTTGCGCCTTCCCTGTTGCCTGCATTGATAACCTCCAGCATAATGTCACGAACGTAGTCACGCTTCTCCTGTGTGTCAAGAAGCTCGCCGGTGTCGCAATGCTCTGTAACGCTCAAAGGATTGAAAGGTACATTCCATACAAGTTTCTTCCAGCGTGCGGCAAGCAGACTGTCAGCCTTTACTATCTCCACTCCGGCATCGACAAAATCACTTGCGACAGCATCAAAATGTCTGCTCGAATGGTTTGCCATAATGCCTAGTGTCAGTTTGCCGTAGTCGTAGTGAGTGACTTCTCCGGCTCCGGTTCTCGACGCGCAGATAAACGCAAGACCTCCGCCAACTGCAACATTTATCCCCTTCTGTGCCAGCTCTTCCACAAGCATCTCCTCATAGTCAATGCCGTTTTGTACCAGGATAACCAAAGAATCTTCCTTCAATACAGGCACAAGCATGTCCGCAAGCAAATGGTTCTGAGTCGTCTTCAGAGTCACCAGCACGACATCGCACTTGGGCATGTCTTTTGTCGAGCTATAGACATTGACCTGGGGCAGATAGAAATCTCCGTTGCAGGAGTTCACCCTAAGTCCATGCTTCCTGACGTGTTCATATTCGGAATGGTACAAGAAATGAACCTCCTTGCCGGAATTGGCAAGCTTACCGCCATAATATCCGCCAAGGGCTCCCGTACCGATTACTGCATAGTTCATTTCTTCTCTGCTCCGTAATAAGTTATAGTTCTGATGATCAAGTCGCATGGCACACCGTCCTCGCGAGTTACCGACCTGATCCAGTTGCCATGATCGTCATAAGTGTACTCCATCGTTATAGGAACGACGTCATCTCCGGTCTGGGAAATGATGTTACCATACTTGTCATAGGCAAAGTTTACTTCGAAGGCAACAGATCCGTCGTCCTCGTAACCGATCAGCTTCTCTCTCAAGCCATCAACGCTATACTTCTCCTTTCTCCATGAAACAAGGCTTCCGTCCTTGCCAAAGATTTTTGTCTCTAAAGGGAAATTGTGCTTGGACAAAGTCTGAGTCTCGCTCTGCAGCAATTCGCCTCTGAAGTTATAGTGCTTTGATGTCTTTGTATTGTCCTTGTACTCGCATATTATATTTCCTGCAGGGTTGTTGTCAGTCATGAACTTCTGAGTCTTGACAAGTCTGCCCTCGGAATCGTAGTTGAAGGTAAGCTCGTCCGTAAAGTTACCTTCAGCATCGTAGTTCTTCTCGATAATCTTTCTTCCGGCAGCGTCATAGGAATATGCAATAGAACCGACAGGGTCTCCCTCCGGAGTTATCTGGTAAACCTTTCTGCAGAAGCCCTTTTCATCGAACTCATAGCGCAAGTCCCATGACTGGTCTGGTCTATGCGGATCTCCCTGCACCACCTCTCCGAATTTCTCCACTGCTCTGTACTGATACTCCTCAAGGGTCTTAACCTTTCCCTGCAGACTCATGTCCTCTGCTGTTGTCGGCTCCTTCTTTGTGCAAGAGGCGAACATCAACAATGCCGACATTGATATGTAATGTATAAGTTTCATATTCGTTATTAGACAAAACGAAGGAGGCCAATCCGCCTCCTTTATTTACTGAATTGCAATCTTTTACTTCTTCTCGATTAACTCATAGTCAAGCTGCTTCTTGTCAAGATCTGCTCTTGCGATACGCACAACCACCTCGTCGCCAAGCTGGAACTTTCTGCCTGTCCTCTTTCCGATTATGCAGTAGTTCTTCTCGTCAAACATGTAGTAGTCGTCATCCAAGTCTCGCATAGGAATCATTCCCTCGCACTTGTTCTGAGAAAGCTCGACATAGATACCCCACTCTGTAACACCGGAAATAACGCCGTCGTAAACCTGGCCGAGATGATCCTTCATGAACTCTACCTGCTTGTACTTGATTGACGCGCGCTCTGCGCTTGCTGCCACCTGCTCCCTTTCAGAGCAATGCTTGCACAATTCCTCGAAGGTCTTGGTGTCGGCGCTCTTCTGTCCTGCCGCGTATCTGTCAAGAAGTCTGTGAACCATCATGTCCGGATAACGACGTATAGGTGAAGTAAAGTGCGTGTAGTAGTCAAACGCAAGTCCGTAGTGGCCTACATTGTCGATCGAATAGATCGCCTTGGCCATGGAACGGATGGCAATGGTCTCTATCAAGTTCTGCTCCTTAGTTCCCTGAACCTTGTCAAGCAGATTGTTGATTGCCGAGGATACCTCGTTGTTCTTTCCTGTTATGTTCAACTTGTAGCCGAAGCGTGAGATGAACTGAGTAAGGTTGCTCAACTTCTCCGGATCCGGATTGTCGTGGATACGGTAAACGAAGGTCTTTGCCTTGTCTCCGCTCTTTGCCTTTCCTATATGCTCTGCCACTGTTCTGTTTGCCAATAGCATGAATTCCTCGATAAGCTTGTTTGCGTCCTTGCTCACCTTGAAATATACGTCGATAGGCTTTCCTGTCTCGTCGATTTCGAACCTTACCTCCTCACGTTCGAAGGCAATGGCACCCTTCTTGAATCTTTCCTCGCGAAGTTTCTTTGCCAAATCGTCAAGAGCAAGGATTTCCTCCTTCATGTCACCCTCCTTGGTCTCGATAACCTGCTGGGCATCCTCATATGTGAATCGTCTGTCACTGTTGATTACTGTGTGTACGATCTCGTAGTCCTTGACACGTGCATCCTTGTCCATCTTGAAGACTACAGAGTAGCACAACTTCTCCTCGTTCGGACGAAGTGAGCAGACCTTGTTGCACAATCTCTCTGGCAACATAGGGATAGTACGGTCAACTAGGTAAATACTTGTTGCACGCTTCACTGCCTCCTCCTCGATTATCTCGCCAAGCTTGACATAGTGTGTCACGTCGGCAATATGCACACCGACTTCAAACAGACCGTCATCTAGTTTACGGAACGAAAGGGCGTCGTCAAAGTCCTTCGCATCCTTAGGGTCGATGGTGAACGTAGGGACGTCACGCATATCCTTTCTCTTAGCAATCTCCTCAGCGGAAATTTCTTCTGGAATCTGGTCTGCGAACTTCTCTATCTCCTCGGGGTAAGAGTAAGGCAAGTCGTACTCGCAGAGGATAGCATGCATTTCAGCATTGTTGTCACCGCTGGCCCCAAGCACCTCTATAACTTCACCCACAGGGTTTCTGCCCTTTTCTGCCCAGTCAAGAATCCTAACTATAGCTTTGTCATTGTCCTTTCCACCATTGATCTTGTCTAACGGCACGAAAATATCGTTACCAAGTATTCTGTTATCCACAAGAAGGAATGCGTAGCCCTCCTTCACCTGTAGCTTTCCTACGAAAGTTTCACGGCTGTGCTCAAGCACCTCGACCACTTCGCCCTCCTGCTCCTTGCCTGGACGATGGGCAAACAGGCGTACCTTGACCTTGTCCCCTACTGCAGACTTGTTCAAGTTTCGATCGTTGATGATGATCTCCTCGCCGCCGTCTTCCGGCTCAAGGATTGCACCGCCTCCTCGCTTAGCCACAATCTTTCCGATCACAGCTCCGTTTCTAGGGTTGAGTTTATATATACCGTGAGAAGCCTCAACAAGATACCCCGAAGAGACCATCTCTAGAAGGATGTCAATAAGCTGCTGGCGACGGCTCATGTCGCTGATTTCCAAAGCTCTTGCCACATCCTTGTATGATACGGGATCGCCTTCATAGTTCATAAAGAATCGAGAAACCTGTTCCAAAAGGTCAGCCTTTCTGTTGCCTCCCTTTTTCTCTCTCATCGGCTTGCTGCCCTTTGCTCCTGCATTCTTCAGCTTCTTGGGCATACTCTTGAAAGCGTTCTTCTTGCTTCCTGAGTTTTTGTTTCCTTTATTTCTGCTCATCTTAATTTCCTCCGTTGAATCGTTGCACATCGTCAATATAAACATTGACTCGATTTAATCATCGTCGATTTTTCAATTCTTTAAAATCTTCCAAATGTAGAGACTTTTTTTTAATAAAGTGCAATAGTGGTGTTAAAATTTTATTAAATCAACTTGAAACAACTGAATTTGAAAGGTTTGACAGGACAAAAAAAGGCGACCGAAGTTGCCAATATAACATAGTGATTGCAAATCTATTAGTAGTATTCTATTTCGCAATAATAGAAGAAAGCATCTTCTCCAACTATGCAATCTTTTGGCACTCGCACGGATTTTAGATTTTCGCAACCATCGAATGCACCCTTTTTGATTTCCGTTACCGAGGTAGGGATTGTTACGCTTTCGAGACTTGTACAAAAAGCGAATGCACTGACTTCGATTGTAGTTACAGATTTGGGAATCTCTACGCTTTTAAGGCTTCTACAAAGATGAAATGCAGAAACTCCGATTTTATTTATCGAGTTAGATATTTCTACGCTCTCGAGGTTTTTGCAATCAGCGAATACATAACTTCCAAGTTCGGTCACCGAGTTAGGGATTTTTATACTTGTTAGGCCTGTGCAACCTTCGAACGCACTACGCTCAATTTCTGTTACCGAATTTGGAATTTCGACACTTACGAGGTTCTTGCAACCATAGAATGCCTGTTTCGCAATTCCTACCACATCATATACCTTACCGTCAACTGACACTTTCGAAGGTATTTTTACTTCAGTGGCTTCCATGTTTATAAGACCATCCACATGAGCAGTCATTGAATATATATCATAAAAAAAATGCAGGCCTGTTTCTTCGACAGGTACAGCTGTAGCCTCTTCTGCTGCAATCTTCTCTATTCTTATGCTGTCAATGTCAGCAGCTGCATATCTAACTTCTGTGCCGTCCTTTAGCACCACCACAACATTTTGTGCAAAGGCAATACACGAAAGCAGAACCACACACAACGATAGTAAAAACTTCTTCATACTTTATTCCTTAATAAATTTAACGCTTTTTCCACCTGCAACGATAATGTATTGACCGCTTGCAAGGTTTGACACATTCACGCTCTCGCCATTGCCATTCATGACAACTTTACCCGATGCAGACACGACTTCAAACTTTGTCTCGGCATCAGCTCCGACAAGGTAAAGGACATTCTTGACCGGGTTAGGATAAACCTTGACAGCAAGATCTGACTTATTGTCCTCAACACCAGAAAGCACTTCCGAGAATTTTACTACTTGAAAACCGCCATCGACTTCTCCACTCTTCGAACGAACCGACAAACTTGACTCGTCATCTACCTTGATGCTAACAACATCTTCAAGGCTGAACACCTTTGAATCTCCATCAGCTTTAATTCCTGTAATTGTTATTGCCATAGCATAGAACGGCAGCAATGTCATGACAAGCAAAAATAACTTTCTCATTCGTTTGGAAACTTTGATGTTTATTAAGGATCATTTTTTTCGCAACAAAGTTAGAAAATAATTCATAAAATCAAATTCAAAACACCGAAAATATAGAAACTGAACAGCAACAAACAAGAAAAAAGTTATAGCTTTGCAAAGAATTTACATTCGAATCTTCTAAATTCAGGACACAATATATGGCTATCGACCACACAAACTATCAAATAGACGACAAGGACAAGGAGATTCTCCGCGTTCTTCAGAACAACGCAAGGCTAACAAACAAGGAGCTTGCCGCCAAGATCCACCTTTCCACAACTCCGACATTCGAGCGAGTCAAGAGACTTGAGCGCACAGGCTACATCAAGCAGTACGCTACAATCCTTGATGCACACAAGCTGAACAAGGGCTTCACCGTGTTCTGCTCGATAAAATTACGCCACATAAACAGCGAAAAGGCACTTGCCTTCTGCGAAATGATAAAGACCATCCCTGAGGTTACGGAGTGCTACAACATATCCGGAAGCTTTGACTACATGCTCAGGATCCAGTCTCCAAACATGCAGTATTATCAACGATTCCTATTGGATGTAATCGGACAGCACGAGAACATCGCAACACTGGAGAGTACATTCGTGATGGAGGAGATCAAGCATGAGTATTCCGTGTCGGTCTGATAACTGAGCAAGCCTCCAAAATTCCCCAAACTCACGATTTTTTAGAAAAAATATACAAAATCTTGCAAAAACTGTGTACCTTTGTCAAGTTTAGAGTATTTCTCTAAGACTAAAAGCAAGTAAAAATAAAACAGATGGAACAAACAAGCAGTAGCAAGAACAAATACTTAGTGCCACTTATGACACTTACGGTATTGTTCTTTATGTGGGGTTTTATCACATGTCTTAACGACATGCTGACGCCTTACTTCAAGGCAGTCTTTAATCTTTCAGGATTCAAGGCAAATTTGGTTCAGTTTGCTTTTTTCATGGCATACTTTGTCGTGTCTTTGGCATATTTCATCACATCGGCTGTATGGCAAGACCCAATCAGAAAGGTGGGATACAAGACGACCATACTTGCAGGACTTGTTATTTCTGCAACTGCATGCTTGGTATTCTGTAGCGAAGCAGCTGAGGAGGTACCAAGATATGAAATGTTTCTTGTTGCGCTATTCATCTTAGGCACGGGATTCACATTCCTACAGATTTCCGCCAACCCACTTGTATCAATACTTGGCACACAAGAGTCTTCTTCGAGCCGATTGAACTTGTCACAAGGATTCAACTCGCTTGGAACTACCCTTGCGCCCGTAATCGGAGCATTGGTGATTTTTGGAGGACGAAGAAGTGAGGACGAAATTCCCGACCAAAGCACAGTACAGCTTCTTTATCTTTGCCTTGCAGGCGTGCTGATTCTACTTGCTGTGTTGATTTTTTTCTCTAACATACCTAACTTAAAGTCAGAGAATGAAAACGCAACAGACAAAATCGGAGCTTTGAGATACCCTCATGTAATTTTCGGTATGCTTGCCATATTCTTTTATGTAGGCGGAGAGGTCGCTATAGGCAACAACTTGGTACATTACATGAAAGATTCTATTGACTTCATAAGCAACGAACAGATCGCAGGCAAATTCCTATCTTTCTATTGGGGTGGCGCAATGATCGGACGTTTTGCAGGCTCAATATACATGAGTGGCATGGATGAGAGAAAGAAGCTTGTTTATATGATATGCGTAGGCTTGGCAATCTTCGGTCTAATCTTTGCACTCACAGGTCTTGAGTTCATGGACATCTGCTATTTCCTAATCTTTATGCTTTTGAACTTCTGCGCATTCATAGCAACAAAGGGAATCCCTTCGCGCACGCTTGGCCTATTCGCAGTCATCAACATTTGTTTGATAGCCGGAATGGTAATGACAACAGGAAGCCTTTCATTATGGCTTATACTTGCCGTAGGATTGTTCAATTCAATCATGTTCTCAAACGTGTTCACTCTTGCAATCAAGTGGCTTGGAGAATATACATCACAGGCTTCTTCACTTCTTGTAATGATGATTCTTGGCGGAGCCTTGATGCCTCCGCTACAAGGATACTTGGCAGACAACATCGGAAGTCACACAGCTTTCGTTATTCCAATAATTTCATACATATACCTTGCTTGGTACGGCTTCTTGGGTTGTAACATCAAGAGCAGCAAACTTACATATGTAGAAGACACAGAAGAACTGAGAGAAACTAACTCAAACGAATAATAATAGAAAAAAATTATAATATTATGACAGATATGGTAAAGCCTTACGTTGTAGGTATTGACGTAGGAGGCACAAACACAGCGTTCGGAATTGTTGACGCTAACGGTAAAGTTCTTGCAAGCAGCTCTATCAAGACTGCCCAGTTCGGCGCAGACCTTGACGCTTACATCAACGAGCTTCACAGAGCCCTTTCAAAGCTTATCGCCGAGAATGGCGGCATAGACAAGATCAAGGGAATCGGTGTAGGTGCTCCAAACGCAAACTACTACACAGGCAATATCGAGAACGCTCCAAACCTTCCTTGGAAGGGAACTATCGAGTTCGCAAAGATCCTTACAAACAAGTTTGGTGTGCCTTGCACACTTACTAACGACGCCAACGCCGCAACTATCGGAGAGATGATGTACGGTGCGGCAAAGGGAATGAAGGATTTCATCATGATCACACTTGGTACAGGTGTAGGTTCTGGTATCGTTTGCAACGGAAAGCTTGTCTATGGACACGACGGTAACGCAGGTGAGCTAGGACACGTCATCGTTCGTCGAGGCGGTCGCCAGTGCGGTTGCGGTCAGAAGGGATGTCTTGAGACTTACACTTCTGCAACTGGTATCATCCGTTCTGCTCAGGAGCTTCTTCAGGCTTCTAACGAGCCTTCTGTTCTTCGCGATATCGCCCTTGACAAGATCACAGGTCTTGATGTATGCAACGCAGCACGCAAGGGTGATAAGATTGGTAAGGAAGTAATGAAGAGCGTAGGTGTTATCCTTGGTGAGGCATTTGCAGACTTCGTTAAGTTCTCTTCTCCAGAGGCTATCGTAATGTTCGGTGGTCCTGTAAAGAGCGCTGACTTGTTCATCGACGACCTAAAGGAGACTATGGAGGCAAACCTAATGCCAACATTCCGCGGCAAGGTTAAGGTTTTGACTTCACAGCTTAAGGATGGCGATGCCGCTATTCTTGGAGCATCGGCTCTTGCTTGGTAATACTACTAGAGTAAACAAACTGATTAACAATTCTATCGTTAATAATTTATTATGGCTAAAGCACCAGATTTTAAGTATGCTCCTATGTTCCAGTTGGGCAAGGACAATACAGAATACCGCCTTCTTTCTAAGGAAGGTGTCAGTGTGACTGAATTTGAGGGCCACGAAATCGTAAAGGTTTCAAAGGAGGCTCTTACATTGCTTGCTCAGCAGGCATTCCACGATGTGGAGTTCATGCTTCGTCGCGAGCACAACCTACAGGTAGCTAAGATTTTGAAGGATCCTGAAGCATCAGAAAACGACAAGTATGTAGCTCTTCAGTTCCTTCGCAACGCAGACACTGCAGTTAAGGGAATTCTTCCTTTCTGTCAGGATACAGGTACTGCAATTATCCACGGAGAGAAGGGTCAGCAGATCTGGACAGGATTTGAGGATGAAGAGGCTCTTTCTCTTGGTGTGTATAACACATTTACTCAGGACAACCTTCGCTATTCTCAGAACGCACCTCTAAACATGTACGACGAGGTTAACACTAAGTGTAACCTTCCTGCACAGATTGACATCGAGGCTGTAGAGGGTGCTGAGTACAAGTTTGTCATGGTTGCTAAGGGTGGTGGTTCTGCCAACAAGACTTACTTCTACCCAATGACTAAGGCAACAATCCAGAATGAGGGAACACTTCTTCCATTCCTTGTTGAAGAGATGAAGCACCTTGGTACTGCGGCTTGTCCTCCTTACCATATTGCATTCGTTATCGGTGGTACTTCTGCAGAGAAGAACCTTCTAACAGTTAAGCTTGCTTCAATCAAGTATTACGACAACCTTCCAACTACAGGAGACGAGACAGGTCGCGCATTCCGTGACATCGATCTTGAGGAGAAACTTTTGAAGGAGGCTCAGAAGATCGGTCTAGGAGCACAGTTCGGTGGTAAGTATCTTGCTCACGACATTCGTGTTATCCGTCTTCCTCGTCACGGTGCATCTTGTCCTATCGGTATGGGTGTAAGCTGTTCGGCAGACCGTAACATCAAGGGTAAGATCAACAAGGACGGTATTTGGCTAGAGAAGATGGATACAAATCCAGCAGAGCTTATCCCTGCTGAGTATGCAAAGGCAGGCGAGGGCGCAAACACTATCGAGATCGACCTTGACAAGGGTATGGACGCAGTTCGTGCAGAGCTAACTAAGTATCCTGTTTCCACTCGCGTCAACCTAAAGGGTACAATCATCGTGGCTCGTGATATCGCACACGCTAAGATCAAGGCTCGTCTTGACGCTGGCGAGGGACTTCCTCAGTATCTAAAGGACTATCCAGTGCTTTACGCTGGTCCTGCTAAGACTCCAGAGGGCTACCCATGTGGTTCTATGGGTCCAACTACAGCAAACCGTATGGATCCATACGTAGATGAGTTCCAGGCTAACGGTGGTTCATTGGTAATGATTGCCAAGGGTAACCGTTCACAGGTTGTAACTGACGCATGTAAGAAGCATGGAGGATTCTACCTTGGTACTATCGGTGGAGTTGCAGCAGTTCTTTCTCAGAGCTCTATCAAGTCAATCGAGTGTGTTGAGTTCCCTGAGATCGGAATGGAGGCTGTTTGGAAGATCACAGTAGAGAACTTCCCTGCATTCATCCTTGTTGACGACAAGGGCAACGATTTCTTCAAGCAGCTTAAGCCTTGGTGCCCTGGTTGCAAATAAGTAACGAGACAATAGTCCTATTGAACATAAAGCGGGAGAACCTCAATTCTCTCGCTTTTTTGTTTTCAAAACAAATATTTTAGCTACTTTTGCATCCGAGATTGAAATTATTAGTTTTCAACTAACAAATACATAATGAAAAGACTTTTATCATTGTTGTTAATCGCTGCAGGGTGTTCTGCCTACGCACAAGACATTATTCTCATGCGCAACGGAGATGAAATCCAGTGCAAGCTATTGGAGATCAGTAAAAACGAAGTAAAGTATAAGCGTTGGACCAATCAGGAAGGACCTACTTTCACTGAAAAGAAGGCCAATATCTTTATGCTCAAGTACGAGAACGGAGAAAAGGAAATGGTGGCTAACGAAACTATACAATCTGTTGCTCCGGTTACTTTTGCCGCACCTTCTGACGCTCCAGGATTATACACTATGCCAGATCCTACTCCCATTTCTGACGTATATTTGAAATACACTCATCGCGGTTCCCTATCAGGTCTTATCAAGTACGGACACAAGCAGTCAGTAGAGCAGGCACAGAAAATCTTGACAACAGACTGGCTTGAATACAAAAAGGCACGAAAGGATGACAAGGTCGGTAGAGTCTTTGCCATAACAGGAGGAGCTTTCTTTACTATCGGTCTTGCAGGTACTGTTCCCTGCATTGTACGAAGCCATCAGCACAAAGAGGCAAAAAAGAAATACTACAATATGACAGATGCTTGTTTGGCTGACTGTAACGAAAAACATGCAGAATATGTGAGACTTGACAACAAATGTAAAGAATTAGAGAGTGAATATTATACTTTACGTAATAAAGAACGATACGAATACTCCTCTGAAGAAGAATACAACGATGCTAAAAGCAAATTACCAGAAATTCGTCAAGAATGGGATAATACAAAAAACCTTCTATATGGAGAATATTCCCGTTTTCGTTCTGAAAATTATTACTTTCCTTATAGTGAAAGTGGTTTATTTGATCATAAACTTCAAGAAGATCTCTGGAGAAAACGAGACGACCATCTTTATACAAGAGGTTTTATGATAGCTGGTTACGCTATCGGTACACCATTCCTTGTTTCTGGACTTGTTAAAGTTATTCGAGGACACAAGAAGGCGACTCAAATAGTCAACAAGCACATCGAGGAGCATGAAAAAGGCGAAAGCAAGCTGAGTCTGACTAAGCCTGAGTTCAATGTAAACTCTCGTGGCAACAATCTGGCATTCACTTTGACATTCTAAGACAAAATGAGAAAGATTTTATCCTTACTTTGCTCCTTGTGCGCTTTGTCTGCAGTGGCGCAGGACATTATCATCAAGCAGGACGGTAACGAGATACAGTGCAAGCTTATTGAAATAGGCACTGACGTAATCAAGTTCAAGAAGTGGACCAACATGAACGGACCAACTTTCGTAGAGGAACGAGGTGACATCTTCATGATCAAGTACGAGAACGGAGAGAAAGACGTGTTCGGGGTAAGACCAGCAAATACCTCCGCTCAACAAGCCAACCCTTCGTCTGTAATGACAATTCAGAATCTGAGATACGACAAAGAATCCAAGTCAGGACTATGCTCCGGCAATACTGAAATTCCCCTGGACTATGCCAGAACTATCATGGGGACAGACTGGCAAGAATTTGAAATGTACAGGGATAAAAGAGCCAAAGGAAAGAAGCTCTTGTCTTGGGGTATCGTCTGCCGAGCCTTGGGCACTGGAACTTCGATTGCGGCGATTGTCAGCGGAGAAATTCCTTTGTACATCACTTCGGCGGGACTCCGTGTCGCAGGCACTCCCCTATTGGCAACCGGTATAGTAAACCTTGCCAGAAGCCATAGGAACTGCAAGCGTCTTGCCAAGCAGCACGACGCACCTGCCATAGGCTTCCATCCGGAATTTGACTTTGGCTTGGGAATGAACAGCGCAACATTCAGAATGAGCTTCTAAGACAGCATAGAGCGAGAGGATCCTTGATTCTCTCGCTTTTTGTTTAATCTCTTTGATAAATGTTCAACGCTCGCGCAAAACGAAATGGCATAGACAGACCTTTCCATTCAAAAACAATACTGGAAATCTCAAAAAGCTTTTGAAGTATTTTATCTGACATTTAATTGTTATTTGGACGGGAAACACAAGATAAAAGGGCTTTTGAGATATTATCAAGGGGAAGGTCATTTTTGAGATGACCTTCCCTAAGCATGTCACAGTTATAATACAGATTTTCAAACTGACGACAATCCAGACCGGATGATCCCCCACAACTTACAGAATGCAAAGAAAAAGAATCAGGCACAAATCGGACAACTACTAAAGGATTTCTCGCATAATTATATTACCTTTGCAGCGTTTTAAGATTTTAATAGATTTTTATGATAACTATAGACCAACTTAAAGACTTGTTGGAACGCCAGTCGGCGTTAAGGAGGTATCTTTGACATCGATCAGAAAAAGGTACAGATCGAGGAAGAAGAAATGAGAACTCACGACCCTAAGTTCTGGGAGGACCAGAAAGCCGCTGAGGCACAAATGAAAAAGGTCAAGGACCTAAAGAAATGGGTCGAGAAATACGAAGATGTAGAAAACGCTTGCGGAGAAGCAAGTCTATCCTACGACTTCTACAAGGAGGAGGCTGTGACTGAGGAGGATGTTGACACAGCATACTCACAGGCCTTGAAGCTTGTAGAGGACCTTGAAATGCAGAACATGCTTCGCAACGAGGAAGACAAGATGAGTGCCGTACTCAAGATTGTTGCTGGTGCAGGTGGCACAGAGGCTCAGGACTGGGCTGAAATGCTGTTCCGTATGTATCAGAGATGGTGCGAAAGACAAGGATACAAGTGTGAAATCTCGAACTATCAGGACGGCGACGAGGCAGGTATCAAGACCGCGACAATGAAGGTCGAGGGAGACATGGCATACGGATACCTGAAGAGCGAGAACGGCGTACACCGCTTGGTTCGCGTGAGTCCGTACAACGCACAGGGCAAGCGAATGACTTCGTTCACTTCCGTGTTCGTAGTTCCTTTGGTTGATGACAGCATCGAGATCGAAATCAACAACGCAAATATATCTTGGGATACTTTCCGAAGCTCAGGAGCCGGCGGACAGAACGTAAACAAGGTGGAGTCTGGAGTTCGTCTTCACTACAAGTTCCACAATGTTCTGACTGACCAGGATGACGAGATCGTAATCGAGAACACAGAGACTCGAGACCAGCCAAAGAACAAGGAGAATGCCTTGAGACTGCTTCGCTCACAGCTTTACGACATCGAGCTAGAGAAGCGCAGACAGGAGACTGCGAAAATCGAGGCCGGCAAGAAAAAGATCGAATGGGGAAGCCAGATCCGAAGCTATGTGTTCGACGACAGACGTGTGAAGGACCACCGTACAGACTACCAGACTTCAAACGTAACTGCTGTGATGGACGGAGACATCGACGCATTCATCAAGGCCTACCTAATGGAGTTCGGAGACAACTAACAACAGCATAAACCCTATGATGATCGCACAGGAAATTCACAAGATATTCTCGGAGAAAGGCTACACTCTGGCCACTGCGGAAAGCTGTACCGGCGGAAATATCGCCCACAACATAACTTTGATGGCGAGCAGTTCGGCCTACTACCTTGGCGGCGTAGTCTCTTATGCCAACGAAGTCAAAACGGGTGTGCTTGGAGTGAACAAAGAGAACATCGAACGTGACGGGGCGGTTAGCGAAAGCGTTGTCCGTGAAATGAGCGAGGGCGCAAGAAGGATAACCGGCGCAGAGTTTGCAGTCGCAACTTCCGGAATTGCCGGTCCCGGTGGAGGATCTGCGGAAAAGCCTGTCGGAACAGTATGGATATCGGCTTCCAGCCCGTCCGAAACTATCGCAGAATGCCATCATTTCAACGGCAACAGAGCAGAAATCATAGAAAAGGCGACAGAAAAAGCATTTTTTATGCTACTTTCTCTTGCAAAATAAAAATTTTTCTGTAATTTTGCAGTCGATTTCGTGGATACCCTCTCCACAAAGGGTAATTGCGGGGTTATACTTATTATATTATTTGGTAAGGATATAAAAACGAATGTTTTTCTCGAAGGTCTCTGATAGTTACGCTACTTTCAAAGATGGAAGATTCAGAGCCTAAGAATCAAAATATTCTTAAGTAATAAACATTTAAAGATTTATTCAAAATGTCAAGAGTTTGTCAGCTTACAGGCAAAACCGCACAGAACGGTAACAATGTATCTCACTCAAAGAGAAGAACACATAGACTCTTTAACGTTAACTTGAAGACAAAGAAGTTCTACTGGCCAGAGCAGGATTGCTGGATCGAGCTTAAGGTCTCAGCTAAGGGTCTTCGTACAATCAATAAGAAGGGTCTTGATGCTGCACTAGTAGAGGCTGCACAGAAGGGTCTTATGTAATCTTAATCATCGGAGGAAACAGAAATGGCAAAGAAGAGCAAAGAGAATAGAATTCAGGTTATTCTTGAGTGTACAGAGCAGAAGGAGAGCGGTGTTCCAGGAATGTCACGTTACATCACAACTAAGAACCGCAAGAACACTCCAGAGCGTCTTGAGTTGAAGAAGTTCAACCCATTCCTTAAGAGATACACAATCCACAAGGAGATTAAGTAATAACATAGTTTCAAACCATTTAACTAAATAAGTCATGGCAAAGAAAGCGGTTGCATCATTGCAGACAGGTGAGGGTCGTTCATACGCTAAGGTTATCAAGATGGTTAAGAGCCCAAAGACTGGTGCTTACATCTTCGAGGAGACTATGGTACACAACGACAATGTTAAGGAGTTCTTAGCAAAGAAGTAATATTTCTTCGAGATATTTACACTCTAAGGTTCGCAGATTTTCTGCGGACCTTTATTTTTTCTATGTGTTCTCCATCTCAAATCCCGGAACTTTTATTTAACTAATTTTAACAACTCGAGTCAAATAAGTTATCTTAAAGTCTTGATTTCTTGGAGTTAATATATAATTTTGCACTTAGAAATTATTGTTTAGAAAAATTATGAAGTTAAAGAAGATTTTGTCGCTTTCGACAGTTTTACTAACAACTGCATCTTCAGCTTTTGCTCAGTGCATTGTTGCCGGAACCGACTTTGACACAAAGGAAAAACTTTGCAGTCCAATCCTGACATCCGACAATGAGGAAGGCGGATGGTACAACGAGGAGCTTGACGTTGACAAACTCTGCAGTAAAAAGGCTTATATAGACTTGAGTTCTGCAACACAGGTTGCTGGCACATCTTCCATGAGCACAAAAAGCAGTAGCGACATGAGCAATGTTGACCAAATTTTCCACCTGCCTAATTTATCGGCAGACGGGAAACCTGCTCAATATGGATTGTCGGCAATTACGGCTCAGCCTAAACTGATACACCCATTCTTCAAGGCAAACGAGTCGTCAAACAATATGTTTGTGAACGTTGGCTCTGCGGCTTTGTGTCCGATTTTGAGCTATACAGTCACTGACCTTAAGCCAGGTAGCAAGGTGCAATTGACATTCACTCTGCACAACCTGCTTGACGAAACATATTTCAAGAACCTTATAGAGTCTGGCAAGGATGTAAGAGACTTCATCACAAAATACAACTATAGTGCTTTAAATTCAAGCATAAATGGTAACGCTTTGGAATTTGGTGTCGTTTCAAGTGACAAGGACGTTAGATTCAACACTATGTATAACAATGCCTTGATGCTTTCTGGCATTGAACCCACCACAAAAAGTGTTATATATGGAGGAAGTTCAACAATAACTCACAGTGCAGTTGTACCTGAAACAGGAAGCATTACATTCTACTTCTTCCGTAATTCCGACTGTTTCCAGATTCCTGTTGGAATTGACAACATCCAAATCGAGGGAACTATCCAGCCATCAATACAGGCTTCGGGAAACTTCTGTCCTCAGCAGCCCCTAATCCTTAAAACCAAGAAATCTTATCCATTTGGAACGAATATCCTATGGAAAGAGGAGGTAACAGGTGAAACATCAAACAAAGAATCATTCGTGTTTATTCCTGAACTGCCTGAAACAGAATATAAAATATCTTGCGAGGTTACTTTGCCTGGCTGTAAGCCAAGTTCTTCTTCATTTGTAGTAAAATCAGAAAACTGCTGTGCAAATGACGAAGGAATCCCTATGGCTATGACTTACATATACCATGACGATTTCGGAAATTTCATTGATGACGAGACTTACGAGTGGACTGACATTTATGGAATAACACACACAGAAACAATTCCAGCAGAACAGCGCCACGCATCACAGTCCCACGGTATGGATATAAAAATTCCTTACGCTAGAACATACAACATCGAGGCAAATGGAGCAAAACTGAATGTTCCGATGGCTGGAGGTAAGTCACCCGAATTGTTCAACCATGGTGTATATGTTGTTTCTAAATTCGGAGGCTACCCTGGCGGTGTTAAATACGACAACTCAGGCACTATAACTGGAGGAATGCTTCAGTTTGACCTTCTGGATGACGGAAGCCAAGATGAATTCTTCGAGATTGACATTGACCATCTATGCACAGGTAAAGAAATCTCTTTCGGAGCCGATTTCGCTTCTATTTCAGAATGGCCCGGACATATTGAAATATATCTGGAACATAACGGAAATGTACTCGCAAGTGCAGACAACACATTCGGAAGTGGTGCGGATAGCTGGGTAACAGCGAGAAAACAATTCACTCTTTCTCCTTCTGATGTTGGCGGCGCGTCTGAAATTAGCGCCAAACTAAAATTGAGACACATTGATGTAGAAGATGCAAGTGAAGGAAGAGACTACGCTATCGACAACATATTCATGGCTGTATGCACTCCACCTGACATAAGCTTAGACGCAGAAACAAATTCGGGCTCCTCACCATTTGATCTTTGTGTAGAGAACATACTATATCTTAAAGCTATTACTACAAAGAGCGTAGAAAATTTCTACACATACTCTTATGGCATGAAGGATTCTAACAAAAAACTTGGATTTGTATATCAATATACATTTGACGACCCAAGTAAGGAGAGTGCAACAAACAGGATAAAATGGGAAACAATCCACAGCGACGAGGTAATAGAATCCGACCGCTTCGATGTAGATATCAACAAATACTGGGACAAGATATTCTCTAAATTAGAGTACGGCAAGAACATCTACTTCCGTGTTGTTGTGGGAGAGTATTCAGATTTGAGAATAGACAAATCTTGGACTAAACAATATGCCCTATCTCCTTGTCGCAGTGTCTCAATCTCGCACATTCCTGTAGTAGCGTCAATAAACTGTGCCATGTGCGTGCCTGTTAAGCAGGCAAACATCATTGCTGCAAACGAAGACACAAAGATTGAGACTAACGATTCTAAAGAGAAGTCAGTAAAACTTAACTTTGGCGAGGTTGCTCACCTTACAACAGACGAGTTTGTCTCAAGTATAGAATACTTCGCAGACAAAGAGTATATCGCAACTTGGCACAAGGGAAGTCCTGATGCTCCTGCAATATATGGCATCGACTACAAGTCGGGAGATGCAACAACATCTTTGAATGTCGCATACGAGGATGCAGACACTTACTACCTACTTGTAAAAGATATGGACTTCCCTAAAGAAGTTGACTGCTTTGTTTATGACAGCATCAAGGTCATCGCGAACCCTAAGGTAGAGACTTCTTTGACCAAAACTTCAGCAAAGACGGTTTCTATCACTCCTAACCCAGCCTCAAACAAGACTAATGTAGTTGCTGAGGGAAGCGTCGAGAAGGTTGAGATTCTTAATATCGCCGGCGAGATAGTAAAGAAAAGCAACAACAAGAATATTGACACTTCTAAACTTCCTAACGGACTTTATATAGTTCGCACGACTGTGGATGGAGAAACAAGTGTACACAAACTTGTTATCAACAGATAATAGATAAAAAATCAGACAAAATGTGGAGGGGTTAGTAAAACCCTCCACATTTTTGTTTCTGAGTGATTACCTTATCAGTTATTGGCATGCATATTCAAGTTTAGCGGACACCAATAAAGAATAAAGTCCAAAACACCAAATAAAAAACTCCCCGTTGCCAAACAGCAACGGGGAGCTTTTATTTTATAACATATTCTCTTGTTGTAGGCTTTTTTGCTACTCCCACTCGATCGTGCCAGGAGGCTTGTGTGTAACGTCATACCACAAGGATCCTGCTCCTTCTGCAACGAATCTGCCCCATAGGCCTTCCAACAACTTCTGGTCGATCTCAGCGAAGTTTGCTGTCATAGCCTCAGAGCTGTTTACAGGACGCATAACGATACAAGGCTTGTTCTCTACTGTTAGAGGAACAAGAACTACCGGCATCTGCCAAATAGACTCGTATAGGTTGTTTTCCTGCAAGAACTCTGTACAGATATTATCGAACTTGCGAAGAACATCGAAATGATTCTTTGTTGCGTACTGCTCTACCAACTTAGGGTTCTCGTTGCTTACGCTACCAACCTGCCAGATAACACGGTTGATAACCTTGAAACGGTTAACCAACTCTGTGCTGAACTTCTCGCACTGCTTCCAAGTTAGGTTCTTAGTAGTTAGCAGGAATGGCTGTGCATAAGTTCTACCGTCACCCTGAACTCCTACGCTCTTGATTGGAAGAACCTTGCCGTCTATATTATTCTCCTTCAAGTACTCTGCCAAGCCTGGAACATCTGCATTTGTAGCGAACTCTCCCTTGCCGTCTGTACAAAGCAGACGAACACCAAGACCTGGACCAGGGAATGGGTGGCGCCATACTAGGTTATGAGGAATACCAAGCTCCTCGCCAAGCATACGAACCTCATCCTTGTATAGGTCAGCCAATGGCTCAAGAAGAAGTCCCTGTGCCATCAAGTCCATAACCTCTTTAACGCGGTTGTGATGAGTCTTGATCAAGTCAGCGTTCTTTGTTCCACCGCTCTCGATTGTATCTGGATAGATAGTACCCTGAGCAATCATCCACTCCTTAGGATCAAGATTTAGCTTTGCCATCTCCTCGTCCTTTACGACCAAGAAAGTTGCTCCGATAATCTTACGCTTCTGCTCAGGAGCTGTAATGCCCTCAAGTCTGCTCAAAAATGAGTCAGTAGCGTCAACTACACGAAGGTTGTTCATACCCTCAGCCTTCAAGAAGTCAATGATCTTTGCTGACTCGTCCATACGCATCATACCGTTGTCGATATGAAGTCCCATAACTCTGTCAGTACCCAACACGCGGTTCAACAACACGAATGCCACTGTACTGTCAACACCACCGGAAACAAGAAGAAACACCTTTCTGTCGCCAACCTCCTTCTTTATCTTCTCAGAGATTAGAGGCATGTAGCTCTTCATATTCCAAGTACGCTCGCAACCGCAGATGTCGATGAAGTTGTCAAGGATCTGCATACCGAACTTACTGTGAGTCACCTCTGGATGGAACTGGATACCATATATCTTGCGCTCGTCAAGGGCTACAGCGGCAATCTCGCAATCCTTAGTTGAAGCAATGATCTTGTAGCCCTCTGGCAACTTCTCTACTGCATCTCCGTGGCTCATCCACATAGGGGAAGAGGCAGGGATATTCTTCAATAGAGGATGCTGAGGCTCCTTCAACAAAAGGTCAGCGATACCATACTCCTTTACTTTACCAGGACGAACGGTTCCGCCCAACTGCGAAGCCATCAACTGGTGGCCATAGCAGATTCCCAACTTGGGAACTGGGATATTCAGAATCTCTGGATTGTAGTCAGGAGCATCCTCAGCATAAACGCTTGAAGGTCCTCCACTATAGATGATACCTGTTGCTCCGGCAAACTCCTCTACGGCTGCTGTCGGAGGCAATATCTCAGTAAATACACCCAAACGGCGTACTCTATTGGCAATCAAGTGTGCGTACTGACCACCAAAATCCAGAACTATAATCTTATCCTGCATTATATTTATTTTTATTTTACTTCAATTTAATATCGACGGGAAACTATCGAGCCAAAAGCTTGTCGAACAAGGACATATCAAGGTTTCTTGCATCGACAGTATGCTTTGCCATCTCATAGAAAGGGACACGCTTAGCCAAAGACTCTCGGATGAACACAAGCATCTCCTCGTCAGTCTTCTCTCTCAACAAAGGACGCTCGCTCTTGGCTGTTCTGAGATAGTCGAACAACACCTCTGCCGAAGCCTGCAGATAGACAGTCTCGCCCATCTTGTTCATCAGCTCCATATTGTCAAAGAAGCATGGGGTTCCTCCACCTGCAGAAATGACAATATCTTCGAATTCCGACACTTCGTTCAACAGATTTCGCTCTATTCTGCGGAACCCATCCTCTCCTTTCTCCTGGAAAATCTGATTTATCGACTTAAAGTATCTCTGCTCAATGTAATGGTCCAAATCCATAAACTCCAAACCATACATTTCAGCAAGCATTTTGCCGATAGTAGTCTTGCCACTACCCATATACCCAACTAAGAATATACGCTTCATCTTTTTCTTTTCTCTTATCTATACAATTAACTCATTCAAAAGATTCTCCAAAATAACAGAGACGGAGCAAAGTTAGTAAAAAGTTTTGAGAGAATAGGTTATGGCCTTGTGTTTTTAACTTCGCAACAGATATTTACTTAAAATAGATAGACAAATTTAAACATTCACAATAATTTGTTTTGTCTCGATTTTTTGACATTCGTCCAAATCCATCATAGCATTTATAAAATATACAAATCTGTATAAAAAGATGTCCTCTCTCCTGATTTCACATTCCTTGACAGTTCCTTTGTCAATAAGACGCTGGCGACAAGTTCCTTTCAGCAGCGCGTCCTTTGGTGTGAACAGCTCGCCTTTGTCATTTTCGAACACCAAATTGCAGTACGAGGCATCTGTCACTTTTCCATTACGAATTATTATGACATCATCTGCACCAGATTTAGCCACCAGATTCCTTAATGCATCACGATTTGTTGACTTATATGTATAATCTATATTATCATCGGTCGCTATTGCCACAGACTGCCTTATCTTTGCTTCGTATGGAGAAAACTCTACAGATTCAATATCTTTCCCATACACTATACGACACTTATACTTTCCTTTTTCTGCACCTTGTGGTATCATCTTTGCCAAGTCTGGAAGAACTATATCCGACGCAAAGATATGTTGTGTAGTCCTTTTCATACGCTGTTCGTGATAACTAACATGCTGAAGCACTCCATCACGCACACAAATAACTTCTGAAAAGTTTGGTTCCATAATTGGAAGATATATTTTTTGTTTTACCTCTTCGTATTCACTTCTGACATCACTCATTGCAGTTATACCTCCACCACTACGAAAGAATAATTGACCATCACTACCCTGCTCGATATAGCGTATTAAAACTCCACTGTCCAATTCTCTGCCGTCAAAATAGCCAAAGACTCCGGTATAGAATCCTCTTTCAGTAACTTCTGCCTTTCTTATTGTTGCAACAGTCGAGTTCTTTGGTGCGCCCGATATACTACCAGCAGGGAGCATGTCCAAGAAAATATTTCCAACCTTTGACCTCCAGTCTTCCGACAGTTTTCCCATAATCTCGGAACTTACCTGCAGAATATTTTTCTTCTGCCCTTTTATCAAAGTTAAGTACCTATATCGCGACACATGAACATTTGTGGCATTCATACTGATATCGTTTCTCAGCAAGTCAACCACTGTCGCATGTTCTGCAGATTCCTTCCTGTCGTTCAATATAGTCTTCTCTGCATTAGGCAAAGACGCATCTATAGTACCTTTCATCGGATCTGTAGAGATAGTTCCATCTTCCTGAATCTTGACGAATCTTTCCGGAGAGAAGCACACGAAACGCTCCGGAACATAGAACTTATATGGTGCAGACGTACATTCGAAAATCTCTTTCAACGTCAAATTCAGGGCTACTGGCGTTCTGGAGGTCAAGTTCACAAGAAAGCTGTCTCCCCTATGTAATGCACACGTCACAACTTTGAACCTCTGTTCGTAAGACTCGAAAGTCTCGCATTCGAAATGTATATCATCAACAGACTTGGGATTTGCATTCTCATAGCCATTTCCACCCAAAGTGGTATCAAATAAGACTTCTGCTTGCTCTTGGGGGCGCTCTATGAACAAGGCTTCGCTAAGTTCAAAATCGAAGGCAAACAAGAAAGGAACGTTCTTAGAGGCGCACCTATTCATCTTATCAGCAACAATATGTACATCTTGATAAAACATTCGGAGATCAATTTTCAGTAACAGCAATAACTAAAATACAAATATAATAAGAATAACGAAACTTGCCAAACAACTCACTTCTTTCTTAGCATTGCCATAGAAACAGTTCAAAAAACAAGAAAATTGTACAAACAAAAAAGGAGTTCATTTCTGAACTCCTTTGCGGTATGGACGGGACTGTAATCATATAACGTAATGATATAGACGTATATATGAACATTACCCAGATTAAAGAACAACTGACTTGTGTCGAGTTTTTAAAGAACAATGGCATCGAACCTGTAAGACATACTTCTTCTGGATATTTATATCATTCTCCGTTCAGAGACGATGTGCATCCATCTTTTACAATTTCTAGAGATGGCAAAATATGGAAAGATCTTTCAGAAAACGACCTTAATGATAGAGGATTCTCAATTATTGACTTAGTAGGTAAATTCATTGGGACATCCGATTTTAAAACAATAATAAATTATTGTAATAATCTTCTAGGTGGAGTTGTATCATACAATTCAAACAATTCGTTCAACCTCCAATACAAAAAAAACAAGAAGAAATTTGAGGAACTGGGTGACGAAATAGGGATTAACAACATTCCCATTTACAACAATAGAATAATATCACAGTCTTCTTTCTCTGACAAAGAGTTGACAAAATATGCACTATCTAGAGGAATAAACAAAGAAACTTTAGACATGTATTGTAAAGAATTGACTCTTTACAATAAGAAGAACAACAAAACTTATAGTGCTATAGGTTTTCCTTCCAACACAAAGAATCATTTTGAAATAAGAAATCAGTATGTCAAACTGATTGGGAATACTACAGGAGAAAAAATATGTAAAGACATTACATATTACCACAACAACAAACAAGCAGTATGCGTGTTTGAAGGGTTCTTTGATATGTTGTCATTCATAGAAATGATGAAATACAAAGGAATGGATGTAAATAATTACAACTATCTAGTATTAAACTCTACGAGTCTTAAGAATAAGGCTGTAGAAGCTCTTAATTATTCCCAAACAATATACTTATGTTTAGACAATGACGAAGCAGGGAATACTGCAACTAAATATTTCACAGAAACTTTCGGAAATCAGAGAGTAAAAGATTTGCGATTCAAATACAGCAACTTTGATGATCTAAATGATTTTTGGAAATACTGTTATAGCAAGATTGAAGAGATTAAAAACAACAAGCTAATCAGCAAGTTGGTAACTGATTGTGATTTAGAACTAGATCTTCAAAGAGTCAATGACAATGCATCAACTATAAAAATGAAAAGATAATGGAAAACGAAATAGATTATAGTAAAGTTAATCAAGATGCCTTAACTGACATTCTTGGAACTTCAGATGTTGCAAATACGGTTTCTTTTCCAGAAGTAGGCGACGTTTTGCCAGAAGATCAGACTGATGAGGTCATCACAGTTAAAGATGTATGGGATTTATTATCTCGCCTTAACAAAGAGGGTAAAATCGTAAAAGATGACCATGCTATGAGCTGGGGAACAAGGCTCATTATATTAGATTTTGATAATCTAAAGATATCAGAAAAGAAAGCAATTGAAAAATTAGGGGTACACTTGCAAGGTTTTCGAGGTAAAGGATTTGTTGGAGATAAATATGAAGGCTATCAGCATTACTTCGATTTCAAATCCATAGGCTCGGCATGGGGCAATTGGAATGGAAGAGTGCAAGCTTTTCTAGGTAATGACAAAGAGTATGCAAAGAAATATAATAAAATTGAAGAGGGCGAGATTCTTTACGGACCAAAGAAAGAAAAAACGATCTTGGAAGAAAGCAATGTCTCTCTTGATGGTATAGATTCAGAATTAAAAAGGGAGGAATCTCAGAATGTTAAAGAAGATCAGAAACTTGATAGTAGCAACCTCACTAATCCTATAGAGGAAAGCAATGTAACTTCTGATGGCATAGAAAAAGATCAGAAAGAACAGATAAAAAAGGAGGATTCTGCTCAAAAATCAACAAACAAGAAGCAATCGCATTCTTCAAACAGAGACATCGATGTGATGAAAGAAGATTATCTTCTTGCTTTTCTAACGTCGTTTTATCATCAACTAAAGATTAAAGATGACATAAAAGAAATATGGGCAAGTATAAGATCTCTGTCAAATGAAAAAGAAAACAAAGTAGAACCTGCAAAAGAGAATAGAATTGTTACTAGAATAGAAGACAAAGATGGCAATGTTAGTTACAATATATGCACAAAAGATAGCCAAGCTTTTACTTTGGATTTAGAACAACATAAAGACAAAAGTCTAAAAATAGACACATTTGAAATTGGAGAGAACTCAATTTCTATTGTGGAAGATATATTAAAACAACCCGATATTGCTTTGTCTAAAGAAGACACACTTAAATTGGATTCTGAATTGGCAAAAAAAGCAAATTGGATAACAACTAAAGATTTTGAGGATGAAAATTCTATTCTTAAAACAGAATATTCAAAACAAAAGAATCTTGACATTCCTATTGAGGAAATAGAAAAAAACATCAACTGGAACGCTATAGAAAAGAATACAGGAATCACTAAAGCGAAGCTTCAAAAAGAAGGAAATTATGAAAGATTCATAATTGGACAAGAAACGTCAATAATGAGTCTTAAAACACCTTGTGGTGACGACAGCAATATCTTGAATATATCTACAGAAGGAAGGCTAAAACTTATCAGAAATGAAGAAGGCGAATATAAAGTCATTACTGTAGATAACCATAAACTGGAATTGCTGAAGACAGAATTGACATCGGAGCAAAAAGAGGATAAAAAAAACAGCAATCGATATTTTGTATCGAAAGATGGTCAGGATTTCGTCATAAAGAAAGATGGGGAAGAAGTGAAAATTGAGAGATTGCCTAATCTGCGTCTTGAACAGATAAAAAACGAATATCATTTAAGCGACAAAGATTTGTTGAAACTCCGCAATGGTGAAACATTGAATATAGAGTATCAAACCCAAACTGGCAAAACTAAAAATGCAGATATTGCCTTGACCAATTTATCTATCAATAATCAAACAAGGCAAGAGGCTCAGGATTTACAGTTTAACGCAAAATCAAGTTTTGCTCTTAGAATTTTCAATAAAAGAGATATTCTTCCAAAAAATGAAATTTCACAGACGGAAGGAGCAGGTGTTAAATTTAAAAGACATTAAATCTAAATAAAATGACAACAGAAGAATTACTAGGAATAACAGAGGATCAATTAAATGATGAGTTGTTCTCTAAATATGAAGAGCGTTGGGTTAAAGTTGGATTTGCTGATACTCTAATTAAGTTAGGTAATGTGATCCTAACAGAAATAGCTGGTTCTATAGAGCAATTGGCAACAATGTTCTATAGTCCAATTCCATTGACTTGTGTATCTCAGATATACAATGATCTGTATCGTAAATTCTGTGATTTAGAAGCTCTACAAACAGAAATAATTACCATCAGTAATAATTTGAATATGACGACATTCTTTTTTCAAGGTCTTATCAGTAAAGTGAATGAAGCTCGTTTTGTGCTTGACAGAGTAGCATCACTTAAAGAAATACTGACAATGCTGATTGAACAGTTTAAGGATATAACCAAAGTGGCTGTCAATAAAGAAGAAAGGACAAAACATATTAATGATTATTTCAATGTCATTAAGCCTAGTGTTGAGAGATATCAAAAGAAAATGAGAGAACTCGCTAATCTATATTTAGAATTAGGTGCTAATCTAAGAAATCTAAATTCTAATGATGAAGAACGACAAGAGATAGAAAATGCGTTCTCGGTCGCTCGATAAAAAATCTTCATTTCGCTTGAATTACGGATACCAGGTTATCGACAGATTCTATTAATTAAAAAATATAAAATTATGCCAAACGAAAACGAAACACCTGAATTTGTGTTGAATCAAAATCAGGTAATGGACTCTCATTCAGAAGAGATCCAAAAGAGTGCAGACATCACTCTAGGAAAGGTATGGGACATGATACAGAATATGACTGTATCTTCGGAGAAAAAAGAGCTTGCAGGAGGAATTGATGCAGGAGTAGTCGTAACAATTAGCGACACAAATTTGTCGCCTTCCCAATTCCAGGCAGTTAGAAACGTGTGTGAGCAATGCAATGGCACATATTTGACCAAAGCAATGAATGAAACATTATTCGATACTGCATCTACAAAGAATACCTATTCTTTCCAGTTTGCAACTCAAGAAGATGCAAACAATTTCATTGGATTGAACCGTGAAAAATCTATTGAGTACGGATTCAATGAAGATACTATTGTTGTATCTGAAGCTAAGATCCGTTCTGAATACAATCTGACTAAGTACCGAGTTACAGCATCAGACAACGAGGTCAAGTTGATCTACAACAACAACGAACTTACTCCCGAACAATTTAAGACTCTATCAGACAAAGTAAAAGAGAATGGTATAGCCAAATTGTCTACGTCAATGTACCATTCCACTATCATTACATTTCCTATCAAGTATAGTGATACTTTCATTGAGAAAGCTCGCCAAAACGATCTTGCGTATGGACGAGAGCCTAGAGAATTTCGCACTTTTGTATCTCAAAAAGATGCGTACAAGTGTATGATGGAATTTAAGAAGGATCTTGACGCAATTGTCAAAGAAAACTTCAAGATGAAGGGTATCCGTCAAGAAGGACTTGATTCTTATGCCGTTTCTGTCTATATCGACAAGGACGTAGACATGAACAAAGATTCCAACAAGGCAGAATTGGATCGATTGCAGGAATCCCTTAAAAACAAAGGTCTAACTATTGTTTCAGAAGAAAAAGTATCTAAACAAGGCAACAGTTACACTTCTCGTTATATCGTTGTTCCAAACAATGATATAGAAACTGCAATGCAGGTCAGAGACGAAGTACAGACGGTGACTTCAAAATTGAATGGCAATGCGTCAGTTATGAGTGTTGATACTCTAATTTCTGCAAAAGAGGAAAAAGATTTTGTATCTGTAGAGGTCAATCATCTTCCCAAAGGTGCAAAAGTTACCGCTATAGCAGAAGAGTACGGATTCAAATTAAAGGAGAATTCATGGAAAGAGTATGCAGACGGTAGTATTAAAGCTACATTTGTTACAACAACACCGAATGGGGTTACAGGAGAGGACAGACAAGTAGCACTTGATGAATTGCAATATAAAGCAAGTATGTTACAGGCAAAAATAGCTTCTTTAGAAATCGGTGCTACTACTTGTCAGAAGTATTTGAACCAGATTGACAAGGAAATAAAAACACTTATCAACGTAGAGAAGAAGGAGTATCATAATTTATGTCAGAACCAAACATACACAATTAAAGATGCTCCTGAAGTTGTCATGATTCGTCTGAAGACAGATAATTTAGACAACAAAACGATGAAGGAGATTTGTTCTCAAGTTAGAGCATTAGGAGGATTTGTTATTTCAGACAAAGGTTCTATGTCTATCGGTTTTTCTTCAGCAGACATTATGGAGAAAGTAAACCAACAAACAGGAGAGATAGAACAAAGACAATATCCAATTAAAGGAAGATCTTTGGAGAAGTGCCATGAATTGGCTAACTCAGTACAGGAACACATTCTTGCGAAAGGAGTCCTTAAAATAAGTGATTTCCTAAAAATGGAAAAAGCAAAGGAGGATAAGGTACAAAATCTTGAAAACGAAAGAAAGACAATCAAGATTGGTAGATAATCATCATTTTGAGACTACAATATGGTAAAAAGTTTTGAAGAACTTGAATCTGTATTGGCAAACAATGGCGAGGTTTTGACTTCTATATGGAAGTTTAAACCTCGCATAAGTGTTGACCAAGAGAAACAAGAGGTTATAATATATTTTGGCGAAGACTTTGTAATGGATGAGAACATACAAAATTTTCGTAGAGAGTTAAATGGCAAATTCAGACCTGCTTACACAAGTAGTAAGGGAGAAGAATTTGGTCAATGCTTTGTTTTTGACAACGAGGTGTTTGCTCGTGCATTCACAGGAGAAGATATTGCCGACATTAAAGAAGGAGCTATATGGTCTGTTAAATATTCAAATTTTACAGAATCTGCTATAGAAAGCGAATCTGAAATATCGCAAGAGGATGTAGAACCTGTCCAACAGAATATTATTGAAGAAGACATCCCAGAATCCTATGAACATAGACCTATAAATGAGATTGTGCCTAATGAAGATGAAATAAACAGTCTTAAAAGAAGATTAGGAATAGGACCTTATTCAGATGGAGATGTTACGATCATAAGCACAGCCTATCTCAATGAATACGCTAAGTCTAAAGGCATAAGACTTTTTTCTTTTTCAGAAAGGGAAAATGAAATATTGCGTTATTGCGTGAAAAATTTCAGTGAAGGAATAACTGGATTAAATCGTAATAATGGTGCTGTTAAGGATATACTGAACAGTTATTTTCAGACGAGTTTGGTTAATTGCCCTAACTATTATACTAAAAAGTATAATTGTCTGGCACAGAAATACAGTCAAGACTATGAATTGGCTAAAGACACAATTGATGGATTATGGAAGGAGTTGTGTGACTCGGTTAACGGTAGAAATAATAGTGTGACTAGTGATGCGTATAGCAAAAATACGAGCTACTATACTCCTAACGAAATAACTTCTGCTTTATCTGAGATTGTAAAATCCGCAGGTCTTCAACAAGGTCAAAAATTCGGAGATTTTGCTGTCGGAATGGGTGCTTTCATCAAAGATTATGATGATAAGAATCTTGATATTGTAGGTGTAGATATTGATCCTTTGGCAAGCTTGACTACTAAGATATTATACCCTAATGCTAATATCATTAATAGTCCTTTACAAGATGTAAAATTAAACAAGGATTTTGATGTCACTGCTACA
Organism: Paludibacteraceae bacterium; assembly: GCA_045641625.1. Lineage (GTDB taxonomy): Bacteria > Bacteroidota > Bacteroidia > Bacteroidales > Paludibacteraceae > UBA1723. The sequence goes on along the minus strand of JAZUHH010000081.1, from coordinate 29,807 downwards.
AACGTTCCTTTTTCTGGCAATACTCTTAATGTTATAGATTTGAGTTGGAAATATAAGTCATCAGCTCAGAAAATGGCAAAAAATTCGCTACATAACTACTACATTATGAAGATGCTGGAGCAAACAAAGGAAGGAGGTATGAGTATGATTATTACTAGTACAGGCTTCTTGGATAACAGCAGAAACGATGTAAGAAAGGAGATTGCGAATCAAGCGAAACTAATAGGTGTTGTTCGTTTGCCAGCTGGTGTATTTGCAGATTCAGAACAAACTGAATGCGATGTTCTTATTTTCCGTAAATGGAAAAAAGGAGAAGAGAAAATTCAAAAATTTGAATTTGTCAACAGCTCTGATGTGTCAATTATAGAGAAAGCTACTGGCAAGAATAAAAAGGGTGAAGATACTGACACATACAATACTAGATATGTCAACAATATTTTTAGAGAAACTTATCAGAATGTTGCTGACGAAAAGAAGGTTGAAGCGGAATCTGACTCTCTTATTTTAGGAGATTTGTTTATCGGAACAAGAGGAATGGGTAAGTTCGTTAAAAAGGACTTTTTTGTTTCTCATCCGTCAGAATCAAAAATCCTTTCTCTTGATGAAATCAAAGATTTGAGTGCTAAGATGAAAAGCACCTTATTAAAACAGATCGAAGTGGAAGGCGAATTTTTAAGTGTTATTCCAGAACAGGATATTGAAGAGGAACAAACAATAAAAACAACATTTAACAAGAATGTTGTCATAATAGAAGAAGACGGAATCAAAATTCCTTATGTGGAATACTTCTCTTATAACACTTACGGTGAACAATCGTCATCTTTAGAGAAAATCGAGGGATTATCAGATAAGCAAATTTCTACTTTGTCTGATTATATTGATTTGAGAGACGCATATAAAAATCACCGAAAGATTGCGAAAGAAACAGCTAACAGTCAGGTTAGTGACGAATTTGACAAAAGCCTTGTATATATTAGAAATGTTTATGAAAATTTTGTCAAAAAGAACGGAAATCTGTTTGACAACAAAGACATTTCTTTTATCAAAAACTTAGATAAGGATTTTCTTGACATAATTCTTTTGGAAAAAAGAAACGAGGAAGGAAAGATTGAAGTTGCCGATATTCTTGAAAGAAATATATTTGTCAATTCGAAACACAAACTTCCCAATACTATCGAAGAGCATGTCTTATATTCTATGAACAAAAAGTTTGGAGAGATAGACATCGCATATTTGGAAGAACAGTTTGGAGATAATTGGCAACAAGTGTGCAAAGGAGAGGTGTTTTTCTGTCCAGAAGAAGAAAAGTTCATTCCTAAAAACATATACTTATCAGGAAATTTAGCGGATAAAATCAATTATATAGAAACGTTAGGACTTGCGAATAAGTACGCAGATAATTTATCCGCATTGAAAGAAGCAATGCCTAAACGTCTTACAATAGATGAAATTGACATTCGTGGTGGTATGCCATATATTACCAAAGAGATATATGTGTCTTTTTGCCAGGCATTGAATGATACAGTTTGCAAACATAATTGGTCTTATAAATTTCAGTATAATGCGAATCTTGGCATAATTGAATGTGTGGCAGTTTTTGAGAGAAATAAGAGTAATGATTTAGATGCTGTTTTGATAAATCTTGGGATTTCGCAAGCTAACAATATGCCTTTTGGTTCTGATGCTAATGTTGGCGATAAATTAAAGAGACTAAATGACGCATTTACATCTTTTGCACATTGTTCCGTTGCAACATTTGGCACACGTCAAAAGAAAGACGAATCATATGATGACTACAATATAAGAAAAGGACAATGGGAATATGAAGCCAAACATATTTTTGAGATTCTTAATAATGAACTTAAAACGTTCATCAAGCAATCGCCAGAATATACAGCAGTTATAGAGAAAGCATATAACGATTCCCTGAATTCTTATGTAGTCCCCAAATTTGATGGTTCATTCATTGAGGTAGAGGGGTTACGTAAAGATTTATATGACTACCAACGACGAGCAGTTGCACAAATGCTCTACAACCGAACTGGATTGCTTGACCATGCAGTTGGTGCAGGAAAAACTTTGACTATGGCTTCTCTTATGAAAACCATGAAAAAGATGAATATGTGCAATCGTCCAGTAATGGTTGTTAGACCGAACAATATTGCGTCTATCAAGAAAGACTTGGAAAGTTCTTTCACTGACACGAAAATTGTATATGTAATGTCAAATGATGGAATCAACAAAAACATTGCAAGTTCGCTCAATCGTATCAAAAATGAAGATTTTGACTTATGTGTTATGTCTTCATCTGCATTGGATAACATTTATGTTCCTAGTGCAGAAATTGTAGAGACAAAACGAGAAATCGCTTATCAAACTGAGATTATGGATGCGATATTGTCGGATAAACAATCTTCAGCAAAGTATGAAAGCACACTCAATGACATTAAAAAGAAAATCTCAAAACTACAGGAGAATCTTAAAGGATTAGAGAACAAAGAAGCAGAAGAGCAAAAGAAGAAAGTAGGAATTAGCGAATTAGGTTTTGACTTCTTCTGTATTGATGAAGCTCATGAATTCAAAAATCTTGCAACTGAAACAGGAAAGAAGATGGTTCAAGGTTCTGGAGTGGCAGACAGTTCTGGCAAGGCAAAGAATATGATGAGCCTTTGCCATTACATCCATAGCCTTAACAATAATACCGACACTGGTGTCGTTATGGCTACAGGAACTCCTATTACGAACGCTATCACAGAAATGCTTGTCTATTTCAAGTATATGAAGCCGAACTTTTTACAAAAAGCAGGTTGGGACGACAAGAGCTTTGAAGATACATTCTATCCTCCAACAGAAGAGATAACATACGATGCCATAGGAACACCCAAACGACAGTTTGTATACGGTAAGGTAAGCAATATAAATGCTTTATCTCCGATGTATATGACACTTGCAAATGTCGTTGATACAGAAAATACTCCACAGTTGCTTAAAAACAGACCGAAGGGCAATGTAGAGCAAATTATGATTCCGTCATCTTCTGCTTATTATGCTATCACTGAAGACATCAAACTGATACTTGAGTATCAGAAGGATATGAGTGCAAATAGAATTCCTAAAGTAAAACTTGAGGATCTAAAATACATTAAGTTAACGGATGGCGAAAAAAAGGCTTTGTCTCTTACTGCAATATCGGTGGCTAGACGTGGAACTGTGGATGTTGATTTTGTTATACCAAGAGAAATTCTTGAGAGAATAGCTAACGATTACAATATTCCAATGAGTCTACTTACACGTAACTCCAAAAGAGAAATGTGTGTGAAGATGATTAAGGAAAGATACGATGAAACAGTTGGTATTGTTGATGGTAAGCAATACAAAGGTGTACAACTCATATTCTGCGATCAAGTTGGAAATGCAAGGTACGAGAAGAAAGAGATCATCTACAATTCGTTATGGAAAGAACATAGCAATTTCCTTGCCATGGATTTTGAACTAAAATCTATGTATGACGGATTAAAGAAGAAAAGCAAAGAAGAATCGGACGAATATGTTTTTCTCAAAAATGACGAGTTGAACAATCATATAGACAAAATGATTGAACATATTCAAAACAATTATAATCTTGAAGAGGAAATATTGGGAGGAGAAGCAAGAGAGATTATAGTTCAATTAGAGAGAGCTAAAGATGACACATCCCTTCATCATAAATGGTCTTTCTATGATGAATTAAAACAAGATTTGATAAAAGCTGGTGTTCCTGCCAATGAAATTGTATTCTTTAACCAGTCAACTTACGGTAACGACAATAAAAAGAAGGAGAAGCTTATCAATGATATCAACTCTGCAAAATACAGAGTTGTGATAGGATCATCAGAATCAATGGGAGTCGGTAATAACTTACAAGAAAGTGTTGTCGGAGGAATTTTACTTGATGCACCATGGAAAGCGAGTGACGACGAACAAAGACTCGGACGTATGTTGCGTCAAGGAAATAAGATACCTAGGGAACTGTTAGACAAGTGGGGAGGGGTCAAGGCTTACCGATTCACGCAAGAAAACTCCAATGATGTCTTTATGTACGATAAGATAATCAGAAAAGGCAATATGATCCGTAGCATCAAGAACGGAACAATGATAGAAAGAGAAGCGGATTTTGCCAGCAAGGGTCTTGCTTCTGATGCAAATGGAGAATTAAGTGTGAGTGCGGAAGAGTGTATGGCTAACTTGAACTCTAATTTTAATCTAGAGATCAAGCAAACACTTAATGAAAAGATAATACGACTTGAGACAGAACAAATCCACTTAAGGAATCAGGCTTCCGACCGAGAGAAAAAACTTGTAACAAAACAAAAGACATACGAGTTAAACTCTGAAATCTTGACGGATTTAACTGCCAATGGAGATTATCTAAGAGAACATTGCTCATTTTATAATAGCAAAATTGGTGATGAAATCTATGAAAATAGATTGACTAAGGCAAAAGCACTGTTTGGAGAAAATGCTGTCGTTAGAAAAGATTCTGTTTATTTAAATATAGATGGAATTGAATACTCGTCTGTTAAGGAGATTGCGAAAGCTATCCGTTCATACGAACATAGTAACAAAAAATCTGTAATCAAAGCTTTTGGTATTGAAGGCACAATTGAAGGCAAAGGCTCTGATAATAGATTTTATATGAGTCTACGCAGTCAATATCTAAAGGATATTCTCATAAACGATCGAGTTGTTAAAGAAGGAGAACCAAAACAATTAGATTTTGGAGAGCATGAACCTATAAATATTCTAGAAAAGGAGATTGATTTTTCCATGACAGATGATAAGTTGGCTCATTTCTTTGGCGATCTAATTAAATACCAGTTGCTTCAGGAAGCAAGATACAACTCTGCAAACTACAGTCTTAAAGGCGAATTAGAAGTGCTACAAAATCAAAAAGTTGATATTTTTGATAAAGGAGACATTCTTTCTTCGTTAAAGAAAAAGATGGATGAGTGTGAATCCATTATAGCAGAAGGCAGAAAAATCTATTCTCGTTCACAAGCTACAGAGTTCAAAGAGATGATAGAGGAACTTATGGCTACAGATAAGGAACAACGAGGAGTCTTAGTATCAGAAGTGAACAATGTAAAATTCAAAACAATTTCTGTAGCTCAAACTTCTTCTCAATTCTTGTCTCTAGAGAATGACATTTTGCTCACTTTGCTTATCGGAGATTCCGAAAAAGCGAGCTTGCTAGCACCATTGCATCGTGATGCAGACATTAACGGGAAAGAGGAAGCGTACAATAAGCTTGAAGCTGTCACATCACAATGTAAAAAACTGAGCGAAAATAAGGAAGAATTATCACTTGATCGTTTGAATCCTGTGATATTTGAATATAAGATTCTTGACAAGTACAACAAAGATTGTGGCAAGTTTTATCCGTACAGATATGTTTCCAATTCAGATGGAGATTTTCTAATTGGTGTCCTTATCGCAGATGGTAAATCGGAGCAAAAGACATATGATTGTAGGAAGATACAAGATCTTTCTCCCAATATTGAGTATGCGATTAATGTTGCAAATGGAACAGAAATCAAATACATAGAGGATGAACTTTTAACCCAAGGTGTTATCACTCAAGAAGAATACAATAATCTACAGAATGGTTTGGGCATTTCTAACAAGCTTATAGGATATCAAAGTAACGATATTGAAGAATTGCCTACAAAAGATGTTGGTTTTATTGATCTGGATGACACTCAGGTGATTGAAGTACAATCTGAATCTATGGTTGCCGATGACATCAAACATGAGAATGATAATATGGAGATTGATAAATACAAGTTCCCATACTCTAACATAGTTGAAAAATCTGAAATCCAAATGTGGAAAGACAGATTCTCCCAAATCGGAGTGCCAGGAGCATCTTATTCTTTGGAGGAAGATATGGCATTAGCTAAAAGATTCATGACTCCTTCGCAATATGCGGTAGCGATAGAACGAGACATGATGGAAAATTTCACATCAGTTGCTAAAGGTGCTAGAGAAGCTTTCAGAAATTATTTTGAAGGAGTTTCAATCGACCAGGAACCGTCATTCTCTATTTATGCGTCTAAAGATGTTTCTGTACTATCATGGGATGGAGAAGACTTTATAAGAGGTGTAAATCAAAATGGAGACTGGACAGGATATAGTGCTGAAGAAACTTTTAGTCTAAAGGAAATAAATCCCTTGGGTATAAGAGAAATGCTTCAAGAGTCTGCTGATTTTAGCCAATCTGTCAATAATGATGTTGTCGTCAATGAATTAAAGTCTTTGAGTGAGACAATAATAGACAAATACAAGCGTGGAGAAATCAGCAACACTGAACTCATAGAAACTCGTAACATGTATCAAGAAGGTGGGGAAGAAATTGTGTCTCTTGTTTGTGAGCAAATGACGATTGATGCATCCAGAAAAGAAAGTGTTGAGGAAATTATCGATAATCTTAATTCAATAATCTCTCCTGCTGATGAACTTATATGGCATAAACTTAATGGCGGATTAGACGACAACACTCTAATTGTAATTTCTTCTTGCTTTAATGAAGCGGAAATTGACATTTTAAGTGAACAATTGCGAGACATGAAACTTATTGAGTCAAAGTCTAACCTTAAAATGTCTGATGAATCCGCATTGCAACAGATAATCGAGCAAGGAAAGATTTTAGGCGAAACTATCGTCTACAAACAGTTGCTCGACGAACCGACAGTAGGAAAACAATTTGAATCTGTTGTTCTTGACTACTTGAATGATGAAGAAAAACGACAGATAATCATATCTGCGTTAGATGAATATTCATCAGAGAAGTTTATTAGAGAGGACAAGTCTGTTGACTATGAGGGAAGTATAGGTCTTATAAAGGAGACTATGCAGAAAATTGACGACAGCATAAAGATGGTTGACTATGATGTTCTTCCTGAGAATATTAGAAATAAGCGTATTGATATGGATATTCAGTCTTTGACAGTTGTCAATGATATAGTTTGTGAGTATCATAAGGTTAAGATGTTGCGATGTGATTACGAAAAAATCAATCGATCATTTGAAATTGCAGAAAGTAAATATCAGAATCCTGTACTTGCTAAAAATCCAGTATTCCAACAGATTTATGAAAAAGCGAAGATAGACAAAGACAATAAGATTGCAGATATAAACGCAACAGTATCTTCTATGAAATATTTCAATCAGGAGAAGCTAGATCAGAATATATCTGAAGAACAATCTGAATCGCAATCTCGTGGAATGAGAAGATAAATTCTTCTAAAAACGGCAAGAGCATATTCTCTTGTCGTTTTTTGTTGTTAAAATATAAATATAATTAAATATAAGTGTTATTTTTGCACGTAAATTATAATATATTTATATATATGAAAGATTTGCATTTGTATTCTACGCCAGAAATAGTGTCATTATTAGGCAAAAGATTCAAGAAATATAGACTTCTACAAAAAATGACGCAAAAAGAAGTGGCAGATAAAACAGGAATAACAATAACAACCATACATAAATTCGAGACTGGAATTGCATATAATATTTCATTGTCTACATTAATTACACTTTTGAAGACGATTGGATGTGTAGAAAATATTGACAATTTAATTCCTGATTTTCCTGATGAATTCTTAGGCAAAAAAGAAAATGAAGTCAAACGAATAAGACATAAGAAGAATGAACAAAAAAATTAAAGTGTTTTTATGGGGAGAAGAGATTGGTTCTTTAATATGGAAAAATGACAACTCTTTTTTTCTTTACAATTCTGATTATATTCAAAAAGGGATAGAACCATTCCCTCTTGAAGCGACGATTTCTAAATGGGGGCAAAAACCAATAAAAGGAGATGATTATGTAAAAGATTTTCAATCTTTACCTTCATTCATCGCAGACTCTCTTCCCGATTCGTGGGGTAATGAACTGTTTAAGCACTGGCAGAAAACTAATAACGTATCGAAGTCTGACATCAATTCATTAGACAAACTCTCATTTATTGGCAAACGAGGAATGGGAGCATTAGAGTTTGTCCCTGAAACTCCATCAAGTGAAGATTCAAAGGCAATAGAAATACAATCTTTACTTGATTTGGCTAATCGTATATATCTGGAAAGAGACGATGTAAAAATTTCTTCCAAAGAGTCATTGTCTTTGCAGTCCCTTATTTATGTTGGAACTTCAGCAGGAGGAAGAAAACCGAAATTAGTGATTGCAATAAACGACAAAACTGGAGAAATCAGGTCTGGACAAGTATGTGCCGACAAGGATTATTCTCACTATATATTAAAAATAGGAGACAGCTTATGCACATCTGAAATAGAAATGACATATTATCAAATGGCATGTGATGCGGGCATTTCAATGATGGAGTCAAAACTATGGAACATAGACAATAAAAACCATTTTTTAACAAGAAGATTTGACAGAAAAAACGGAGACAAACTACATACTCAGACATTACTTGCAATGGATCCTGAATCCGATAGCTATGAATCTTTGATATATGTATGCAGAAGTCTTCATTTGCCTGACTCGGAATACACGGAAGTCTTCAGAAGGATGGTTTTTAACATTCTTTCCAATAACACAGACGACCACAACAAAAACTTTTCTTTTCTTATGAATAGGAAGGGAGAATGGTCACTATCTCCAGCTTACGACTTGACATATATAATGAGTTCTTTGGATGGAACACCAGACACCAGACATTCAATGTATATTTATGGCAAGAAACAGAATATAACAAAAGACGATGTGTTGAATTTTGCCAAACATGAAGGAATTCGACATCCAGAAAAGATTATTGACGAGGTTTCTTCTTCTCTTTTAAAATTTAGAGAATATGCAAAAAGCAATAATGTGTCTGATATTTGGATCAATAAGATAGAGTCTTGCATAAGAAAACATTTGGAAGAATGGGGATTGATACAACCTCTCAAACTTACATTTTCTTTCAAAATCCAAAATGGCATTCAAATCGAGAATGCTCAAATACGACAAATAAGAAAGGATGAGTTTAAATTGACAGCTTCTATAAACGGAAACGATTATGGTTACACTTTAAGAAAGAAAAATGACGATTATTCGACTTTGATTTCAAAAGGTATTTCCAATTTGGAAGAAACCGATATTCGTCTGTTAGTAGACAAATATCTAATTAAAAAATATGAAGGAAACAACACTCCAGCAAAAGAGCTGTTGTATCATTACAAAAACGGAGAACTGGACGACAACACTCTAATCGTTATCTCATCATGCTTTAATGAGTCGGAATTGGATATGTTGAGCGACCAGTTACGAGACATGAAGCTCATAGAGTCGAAGACGAACTTAACAATGGCTGACGAACCTGCATTGAAACAGATCATCGAGCAAGGAAAGGAACTGAGTGAAACAATAATCTACAAGCAGTTGCTTGGAGAACCGACCATAGGCAAACAATTTGAAGCTGTTGTATTAGAGAGTTTACAGGATGATGACAAACGACAAATCATATTCTCCGCTTTAGACGAATATACATCAGAGACATTTATCAAAGACGATAAGTCTATAGACAATGAAGGAAGTATTGATCTAATAAAAGAGACGGTAAAGAAATTGGACGATGGCATAAAGATTGTTGACTATGATGTATTACCTGAGAATATCAGGAAAAAACGAATGGATATGGATTCCCAGTCATTAACAATAGTCAATGATATAGTTTGCGAGTACCATCAAATCCAGAAACTGCGACGTGAATATGAAAAAAACATTAAATCTTTTGAAGCCATAGAAACAAAGTGTCAAAGTCAAGCATTTGCTAAGAATCCTGTATTCCAACAGATCTATGAGAAAGCAAAAAAAGATAAAGACAACAAGATTGCAGACATAAACGCAACAGTGTCTTCTATGAAATACTTTAACCAGGAAAGACTAGACAAGGATATGTCTGAAGAACTATCGGAGTCTCAGTCTCGTGGAATGAGACGATAGCTTTTTACTTTCTTGTATATGTATATGAATTAAAGCGGATTCCCTATCATTTAGAGAATCCGCTTTATGTGTATTATAACTTAAATTTTAACTATTTTTTATCAAAAAGCCATGACATCTTGAGAACTATAAAATAAAAAAATGTAATTTTGCATTTGGAATGGGATTGCCCATTAATTGCATAATTATCATTAAAATAAAAAAGATGTACAAAGTATATAGGATATTATTGGCTGTATTGCTATGTGTATATTCTTCAGTAATATACTCTCAAAATGTTGAAAGCCTAACAAAAATTCCTCTAAAAATCAGTGATGTAAAATGGATCTACTTAAAATTCGCTTCTGATGTGAAGTATGTAGACATGGGAACTGATGATATACAAATGGAAAAAACTGCCATAAAAAGTATATTGAGGATAAAAAGTCGAATACCATCATTTGACAACACCACTACTACAATAATCACAAACAACGGAAAGATTTATACCCTTCAATTAGAGTACGAAACCAACCCTGAATACCTGGCAGTCAATATGTCAAATGTCATTGACACTATCGCCATATCCGATGTGATACACAATTACTCTATAGAGCTGAGTAAAATAAGAACCTCTCATATAGTAATGGGAGAGAAAATTGCAGATGTAATGGTAGGTGTCGACGAAATAATAGCAGAGCAGATTGATGATATGAACAACATTGTCAGAGCCAGAGCGGTCACTGACTTTAACTATTTTGAAGAAACAAGTTTGACAATAGTTACAACAGACGGAAACATATATCCATTTAGTGTTACGCATAATGACAACCCTTCGAATATAAACATTACATTATCTTCACAGAATCCTAAAGCGAAATTTTCAAAGGCAAGTCTTAACGATACCGAATTGGACGAATTGGGAAAACAAATAGTTCAAAAAGGAACACGCTTCAATAACATTGGAGCTATAGAAGAAAAGATTGTTTTTTGTCTTAAATCTATTTGCATAAAAGATGATATACTGATGTTTTATCTTTTTGTTGAGAATAGAAGTCAAGTGGCATACGAGGTTGACTTCATACGTTCTTATATCAAGAATAAAAAGAAAGGGAAAAAACAAACATCACAAGATGATGAAATAGTACCTATACACATATATAAGACTGACGATAAAGGAGTGATAGATGCAAATGGTTATTATAGTACTATCTTTTTCTTCAAGAGATTCACCGTACCTAGCAACCATTTGTTCTTCTTTGAATTATTTGAAAAGAATGGAGGTAGACACTTGAAATTCACTTGTTCAAACAACCAGATTCTAAAGGCTGAAATAATAGGTGAATCAAAAACAGAGTTAGATATTAAGTAACTTTAACACTTGGGTATAGAAATACATAAAGTTATGCCTAAATATTGCACACTTCCGTGCGTAATTTGATAAAACAAAATAAAATCAAAATATGGTGAATCTAAAAAAGTTGGTAAAGATGAATGGTGAAGAGCGAGTAAATTTCGTTCTTGACGGCAACTTCACTTTAGCAGAGTTGGATGAGATTATTGACTTCTTAGCCAAAGAAGACGATACATGGACACTGTCAGATATCGGAAGATTCTGTGAGGATTTAGAGACAATGCGTCATTTTGCTTGCATTGACAATGAGAGTATCAAGACAGGACTTGCCGATAACGAAAAAGTAACTGTAGACCTTCTTTTTCTTATGGCTAACGATCCTCTTAATTGGGTTCAGTATCATGTGGCTCGAAATCCTAAAACTCCAGCTAATGTATCCCTTGAACTTTATACAAAGCTCGCTAAGTGCGACGATATAGAAGTAAGGCGAAACTTGGCTGAAGATAGATTGCCTAAGCAAATCTATGCTTTGCTAGCAGATGACGAGGATGAACAAGTCCGAATTTCAGTTGCTGAAAACGACAGAACACCTAAAGAGGTTTTGACATCCATGGCTGATGACGAAAGTGAGGATGTCCGCTATGCAGTTTTGGAAAACATACACACTCCAAATGCAATCAAGAAAAGACTTGAAGAGGACGAGGATATGGAGAATGTAGGTAGAAGTGAAATAGAAAACATAATGAACATTTTTAAATAAATTCGTTTATGGGTTTAAAGATAGCATTTACTGAACTCAGAACAAGAAAGGATGACGGAAGTGTCGATGTTGCTGAGCTAAAAAGCGTGTTTGTGATTCCTCATACAGAAGGATATTACCTTTTGCATCATACAACACCTCGTAGAATATATTTTCTCAACGATAAAGGATTATATGATGGTGCTCCCTTTTCTGAGTGGGAAGGTGAATATGAGGACGAGCATAAGATATTTAGAGAAGCTCACCGAGCTATTAAAGAAATGAAGCGAAGAGCTTGGGAGAGTGAGAACAAAACTTTTGTTCATTTGAATGAAGTGAACCAATATTCCGATTCCGACAACTCACACTGTTGCACTGCTGTATGTGCATACAAAAGTGGAGCTATAGACGGTTATATTGATTTTCTTTACCCTAAAGAAGAGAGAAAACAGAATGTCGAGATCTTTCAGAATCATGTATTTGATCAACTAGAGAATCTTTATAACACAAAGAGTGATTTTCTGGACGAATTTCTTGTTCCTGCGATGGACGCAAGTAGTTATGTCGACTATTATGAAAACCACAAAGGATTCAAACCTAATTTCTTAACTGGATATTAAACATGAAAGTAGTTTTAGCCGAAAAACCAAGTGTTGCCAGAGACATTGCTAAAGTGTTAGGAGCTACACAGACTAAAGATGGATATATGGAAGGGAACGGATGGCAGGTGACCTGGGCATTCGGACATCTTGTTGGGTTGTGTGACACAGAAGTCTATCTGAATGAAGAACAAAAAGCGAGATTCTTGACAGATAAAGGAAAGGTACGTTGGACTTACGATATTTTTCCTATCATACCCAATTCTGTTGATGATTTCAAGTATGAACTAAAGGGAGACGCATCTGCCAAAAAGCAAGCCAATACGATAAAGACTTTGTTCAAAGAAGCCGAGGAAATCGTATGTGCGACCGATGCAGGAAGAGAAGGAGAAGCCATCTTCAGATATATTTATAACTGGACAAAAACAAACAAGCCTGTAAAAAGATTATGGATATCATCCCTTACAGAGACCGCAATTAAGGATGGCTTCGCTAAATTGCATCATGGATCTGAATTTGACAACATAGCAAAATCAGCTAAAGCAAGAGCAATCGCAGATTGGGTTATGGGAGTTAATGCAACCGTCGGGTTCTCAATTAACAACAGCAAAATCACAAATGTAGGACGAGTGAAATCTCCAACTTTGGCTTTTATTGTTGAGAGATACAAAGCGAATAAAGATTTTATTCCTACTCCGTATTTTACTCTTCAGTTGTTATTAAAAAATGAAGAAGGCACAGAGTTTAAGGCATATTATCCTACTAAATTCAATACAAAGGAAGAAGCACAACAGGTGTTAGACATGGTTAAAGACACAATATTTCTTGAGAACAAAGAGTCAAAAGAAATATCAGAAAAAGCACCATTGCCATATTCCTTGACAGCATTGCAACAGGCTACCAATAAAAAATTCAATCTGTCTGCCCAACAGACATTGGATTGTATTCAAAAGATGTACGAGGAGAAGTTTTTGACATATCCCCGAACAGATAGCCGTTATCTTGCTACTGATATGATTCCAGAAATATCAGCAAAAATCGATTCTTTGAAAAGTGTGTTCAACGGATCTCAAGACAAGAGTTTTAATCTGCTTAAGGAGAAAGGAATCCAAAAGACTTGTTTTGACAATACGAAACTTACGGATCATCATGCGATTATTCCAACTTTTGAGAACCTGGATAAGTTAGATGGCTTAGATCAGACATCAAGAAAGGTATATGACATGATTGCGACTCAGCTAGTCATGGCTCTATTACCTCCAGCAAAGAAAAATGTGCTGACATATTCCTTTATGTTTCATGACACAATGGATTATTTCAAATCAAGTGGCAGTACATATACCGACTTAGGATGGAGAACTGCAAAAATAGGTAAGGAAGACGACGAAAAGGAATCTGATGACGAGGATAACCAGACATTGCCTAATCTGCAAGCTAAAACTCATGTGCCTGTATCAAAAAAGGAGATTAAAGATAAGATGACTCAAAAACCTTCTCTTTTGACAGAAGCTTCTTTACTTAAATTGATGGAAACGGCAGGAAGTGTGGTTGATGAGAAAGAATTGCAAAAAGCAATGAAAGATTGCGGAATCGGAACTCCTGCCACTCGATCTGGAATTATAGAAAGTCTTAAAGTCGGAAAATTCATCGAGGTTCAAAATAAAAAATACCTTATTCCAACGGCAGATGGTCTATATGTGTATGATCAGATTAAGAATTACAATTTTTCTTCACCAAAGCTGACTGGCGAATGGGAGTTGAAATTGAACAAAATGGCAGATGGCGAATATGACATTGCCAAATTCTACGATGAAATAAAAAATTTCAGTGTAGGAATTATGAATGAATTGAAAGAACAATATGCATCGAAACCGAATGCTGATGCTGAAAGAGTCAAACTATTGAACGGCAACTATACTTGTCCTGCTTGTGGTTCTCCTATAGTAGAAACAAAATATGGAGTTTGTTGTAAAAAAGCTCTTGAAAAGAAATGTTCATTTTCGATTCCATATAATTTCTTGGGGCATATTATTACCGAGGACGAATGTGTTGCTTTATTGACAGGATCACATCAAATCGATAAAGCTCTAAACATGGTAAAGAAAGATGGAACTGCATTTACTGCTAAGGTAAGGTACAATTCTGCCACAAAAAAAATAGAGTTGTATAATGACGAAGTAGAACATAAAGAAGTCGCCAAATGTCCTTTTTGTGGAGACTCTGTCTATTCGTATGACAAAATCTATAGATGCAAGAACAAAGATTTCTTTGTATACAGGACTCGTAGCAATCATGAATTCACAGAAGAAGAGATCAAAACTCTATGTGAACAAAAGAAACTTGAGAACATCGTCTTTACGATAAAGAAAAAAGATTCTAATGAGGAAGAAAATGTCACACTCAATGTTGAGATAGAAAAAAATCCTAAGAATGAGAAAAGCGACAATCTTGTATTCAAGAATCCTAATGCACAACCTGTAGAACACACAGAAATCTGCAAATGTCCGTTCTGCGGAGACTCCGTTTACAAAGCTAATGTCGTATATCGATGTGCGAAAGGCGACTTCAAAGTGTTTATGAACAAAAACGGTCATGTCTTAACTGAAGACGAGATTAAAATCTTATGCAAAAGTAAGAAGATTGAAGGTCTTACTTTTACAAAAAAAGACGGTTCAGATACTTATACCGCAGGATTAAGCATTTCAAAAGAAGCTCCGTATGGGGATAATGTAACCATGTTGTTTCCGAACAATAAAAAATAATAAATGTATGATAGGTAGAAATAATTTTTATTTTCAATGTCTCGCATTACTAGGATTTGCTTTTCTTAGTAGTTGTGATTCAAGAGAAGATTATTTCAGTGAGTTTGGAGAGCCACCAACAATTTCTGTAGGGAAAGTAGAGGGAGACACTACCATTTACACTGAAGATTCAAAATTTCGCAACGTTTTACTTCATTTTGGTGAAAAGAAAACAATAGACATTACTTTGGATGACTATTATGGCTGTGATTTTAGTTATGTTTTGGAAGCTACAATTCCATCATTAACATATAAAAACCTGAGTAATTCCATTGCCTACGATAGTTATTATTTCAACTGTCCCCAAATCCTTGAATATGACAGACAGAAATTTGATATACAGAAAGATTTCAAGAATCTTGAAATCAAAATAGAACAAGAAAAAAAGATTGACGAAAAAACACAAATAGTCTTGTCTTTTGAGGAATTGTCTAAGAATGGGATAGTGGATTTTCTTAACGGAGACACCACAAAATCATGGTCTTGGATGAAAACTTCGGGGTTGTATCAAGTAAATCTAAAACTTACAGCAACTAATACTTTTGGTTCAGAAAGTTATTTTAATTTTTTTGTTCAAATATACCCCAACAATCAACCAGTTGCTGATTTCATCTTTCATAAGTTAGATGGGAATAATATGGATTATTCTATTTCAGCATTTGGTACAGACTTAGATGGTGACGACATTGTGATGTATGAATACCTATTCGATGGGAAGATAAAGGAACACGAGAATAAAATTAAGTATTACAGTGTATATCAAAATTCACAATCCGTATGGGAAATGTCAAACAATAAAGATTTCTACATTGAAGAGACTGCGTTGTCTGGAGAATTGATAGCTCCAACAAAATTATCAGAGATCAAGCATTCTTTCAATAAGGCAGGAAATCACAACGTAGCTGTAAGATGTTTAGATTCAAAAGGTTGTTGGAGTGAATGGGTAAATAAAACTATAGAAAACAAATAAGTGATGAAGAAGATAATATTAGCATTATTTTGTATGCTTTGTGTGATAACTACCAATGCTCAAGATGATGGATTTAAGAGATCTTCTAGTCTTTTGCATAATAAAGGCATGCAAATGGCTGGAGCAAGAGTCGGAATTGGAACAAAAAATAAAATTGGATATGGACTTGATTGGTCTTTGTGTCTAAATTCTAATTTGGCAGTTTCTATAGAGATTGATCAGGAAAAAGCTGTATTTGGAGTCTCTGATTTCTCTAATGATTTTTTATTTGGAGGAGGAGTTGACTGGGCATTTGTCCATCCGACAAACTGGCTATTTCTCAACTGGACGCTCGGAGCTAACATTGGACATGACACATGGAGTGCTGATGTTCCCCAAAATGGGACAATAAAAACTTTGTGTTATGGTGCTAATACAGGATTTCAAATGGATTTTTATCCAACAAGCAGACTAAATCTGTCGTTAAAAGCACAACAGTATTTGCTTTTTTCATCTGCTGAGAATTATGTAAAACCAATGTTTACATTTGGTATTAAATATGTTTGGAATAATTAAAAAAAGTATGAAACGATTTTTATTAGTTTTAAGTACTCTTTGGGTATTTGTGCAAGGATATTGTGCTAAAGGAGTTGATTTTAATGGAGGTCTGACTATAGATTCAAGAACAGATCCTTCGATAATATGTAGTAAAATTGGAGGAGAATATAAAATAGACATCACAAAAGGTGTATATAAAACTTATGTAAAATGGAACACCTCCAACGATAAGAGAGATGCAGATGCTGTAGGTATTGCAGTAGAGAAATTAATCCTTACTTTTACTGATGGTTCAAAAACAGAGGAAGTTATAAGAGTTGCATATAAAAATGATTCTTATTCTAACCCTACAAAATTCGGGTATGACGATTATATTGACAAATTGGCATCTACAGGTACAAGTAGTGTCGACGAATTATCACCTGGAGGGAAGAAGGTTGAATTCTATTGGACGTTTAATGAATATACCAAAACATTATCTTCTAAAAATTTGGATAATAAAGAAATAGAAAATGTTTCTATTTCTATATGGTGTGCCGTAAGAGCCAGAAGCCGAGATAACGGGGCTTCGCATGAAACTTCACTTACTCTTTCTGATTTAACATCTATCAATGTATCAGATTGTGGAGGATTCAGTGGAAAACCTTTGTATTCATATTATATCGGAGGTGTGTATATCGCAATGCAAACCGATGGTGGTATTCAATGGGTAACAACAGAAGAAAACGTTGCTAATGAAACTCTTAAAGTATCTTATAACTCTGACGAGAATTACGTTGACAACACTTCTAGTAATAGAGCAACTAATAGACACCGTATAGTAAATAATTGTAAACTTGATAATTACAATACATTTACTTATAAATGGAAGTCGACACCTTGCGGAGAAAAATCTAATGATATTAGTTATTATGCTATCTCTCGTCCAAAATTTGGAAATTCAATCCAGATATATAATAATAAGAAAACTTGTAAGAATATAAATATTAATGGAGATTCTTTGATTTATAAAAATCCATCTGGATTAGCTTTGGATTCTGCGTTCTTCAACACTTCATATACATGGCAGTATTATGACGAGAAGCAACAAGAATGGTATAATGTTGCTGTCCTCTTCAACTGGACTGATGTTGAAGAATTTACTATTGACAAAGGGCTTTCTGTTGATTTCTCTAAAGCTCAGTTTAGCTTTAATAATATAACATTGAGACAAGCTGGAACTCTAAATATATTTGATCAGACGGTATATTCAGATCCGATAACAATTAAGTTTTATGACCAAATATCCGATTCCGACATAAAATGGAGAAGTGATATTGATTACAGAGTGTGTGAAGATGGAACTTTTGGACTTTCAGACAACTTGGTTGAGATATCTTCCGACAAGGATTTCGAACATGAAGTAGAGCTGTCTTATTATGCGTCAGCAATAAAAGATACTTCTAAAAAGGAAATTCTTACAAGTGACACTAAATTTGGAGAATTTAATAAATTGTTGGTAAAAGCTAACAGTGGATGTAATACAATTACAAAGGAGAAAGCGTTGTCTGTTTATATGCTTCCTACATTCCCATCGGATATTGTTAGAAGAATAGATATTAAAACATATCTTGATTCAAAACACGACGAAATTGATCAAAACTCAGGTCTTTTGATAAACGAGCCAGTTTTTACCGAGTACGGAACAGACACAGACAACTACAATTCAGAATTCGAGATTAGTGTAAACAAGGGTAAGACTTTCACTATTACTGGTCTTGAACAAGGGGACTATATAGTCAATGATTCCATATACAAGGATGTCAATTCTATAGACATCTTTGTAAATGAGTCGTCGAAATTCAACATTTACAAATTGAACTCTTTAGGTTGTCAAAGTAAGACAAGTATTTACGTAAAAGTCAATGTGTATGGAGACATAAACGGAAACAAACCATATCAAGGCAAATCAATCATATACAACTGTCCTAATATAGACATTACGACAGATGAAATTGATGCTTTGTTTGAGCCTGCTGTATATGCGGACAATAAAGAGAAAGAACCAGAATATTTATATCAATATAGAAAACTGGGATATTCAGAATGGTATCAATTCAACAACAACTATGTTCCATTTGAGAATTATGCTATTCAGGTGCAAAGAGTTGCTTATTTCGGAAAGGCAAATGATAAATTTTCTTCTTCTAATATCATAACGATATATCCTATAAGTAAACCGACAATTGCATTATCGACAGATAACAAAAATTTCAACACATCGAAAATTGATTTGTGTTTCTACGATTCTTTATATGCTAAAATCTTATCTACAAATGTAGATACTACCAAAAGCATATATTGGAGAATAGACAATGGGGATTTATTAGTCTTAGGGAAACCGATCAATGGAGTGTATAAACTGACAAGTGGCATTGGATCAGGAGTGAAAAATATCTCTTTGGCGGTTTGCGACGGTACTGTGTTCAGTAATTCTGTGAAAGCATCTGCTCCTGACACTCTCATCCTTGATATAAGAGGAGATTTACAGATAAACACAGAATGTGTTAATGCAGGAGATACAATTAAAATCAAACGTAATAACATATCTGACAATGCTGACTATTTCTTCCTTCAGAACAACGAAACGTCTTTGAGTGTTGTATTGAGTGAAACAACAAAATATTTGAATGTTGTCAAATCACAAAACGGTTGTAATGTAGAAGACACAGTAAGAGTCAAGGTTGATAAAACTATAAATCCCACTAAATTAAGAATTGGAAATGATACTTATGATAGTGGTGCGACAATTGAAGTTTGTGCCGACAAATCTATAACATTAACATCTGAGAATCCAACAGATAATCTACTTTATTCATTTAAAGATATTACTAATAGCAATGATGTAGAATATAGTATTGCCACAAAAAAACTACAATATATTTCATTTGACAAGAAAGATAATTTATATACAATACTACGTCAATCACAAGTAAACAAACAATGTTTTGGAAAGGTTGACACATTCTTCTTCAAGACTTATCCAGAATTTAATTTTGTGCTAGATGCTACAAGTAGTGCAGGAAAATCGAGTACAAATGAAAGAACAGGTCGTAATATATTTAGTCCATATTGTAAAGGAGATGGAGATACGATAACATTTACTTCAAATTCTATATCTAGAGAAGGTGGATCTGGAGAATATATCTATCATGTATCTTCGTCATCAAAACCAGATTCTGCCATTTTCTCTGGAGATTTTGATGGTTCATTCTCAATTGAATTTCCTGAAGTAACAAGAAATAGTTATTATGTTAGAATCTATGATAGGAACTGTCCTTCATATTGGTCTACATATTCGTACACATACATGGGAAGTACAGGAGAAGCTACAGGTCTTTCTTTCAGCAATATTGTTGACATCAACGACTTCTCAAACGTGACATATACAGACGGAAGTGGAAATACAGATATCAAGGATTTAAAAAAAGGGAAAGGCGAAACAGATTGGGAAATTACCGTAAATGACAATATAGGTACAAAATGGAATTATATAGTTTCTGCTGTAGGCTTAAACAGTGAGCCTGAAACTCCTTCTTGCCCTAAATCTCGTCCTGAGACAGAATCTACGGTTATTATCACTCCAGATAATACTGATGCGTCTTTGACTCTTTATCGTTGGGCATTCTTGGATAACTGTAAGACACAATGTTCTGCATCTATTGATATTCCTTTCCATTGTTCTAATGGTTGGGGCAACATTGAACAATTCGGAATTGCACTAAATACTGATGGAGAAGAAAAACAAACAACATATGTGGGGTGCGATGGAACTACAGTGAAAGTCACTACTGACATAGAAGACTTACCAAAAACAAAGGGTGGTCTTTTCTATGATTTAAACAGCTTTGCTGACATTGAAAACAAGGTTTCTTATCAGTGGCAACAAAAAATAGGTAACAGTTATTGGTTAAATATTGAAGGTGCTACAAAATCTTCAGCAGAAATAGAAATCAATAGCAATGAAGTCAAATATGTACGTTGCATTATTACATATAATGGAGATAAATTAACGTCGAACAACACGATCACAATTTATAGTGAACAGACTGTAAAGAGTGTTCCATTGTATGGTGTCAATAACACAACTTCAACTAAAGTTTGTGAAGGATCTTCTATTAACGCATTATATTTAGAGCTAAGTAAAGAATACCCTATAGCAACAACTGGCAAGACAACAAACATTCAGTATGTTTGGGAGTATTCTACAGATAACAAGAATTGGAGTGTATTAGGAAACGACAAGACACAAGAGTTCTATATATCTGAAACGAATTCATACAAGACAGACTTCTTTGCCAATAAAATAGACAA
This sequence comes from Paludibacteraceae bacterium, assembly GCA_045641625.1. GTDB lineage: Bacteria > Bacteroidota > Bacteroidia > Bacteroidales > Paludibacteraceae > UBA1723. The sequence goes on along the minus strand of JAZUHH010000081.1, from coordinate 8,491 downwards.
GGAAACTTATATCCGTTGTGGAATCAAATTCAACAGTTGTCCAACTACTGTTTACTCTTATCTTTATACAATCAAGATTGACGACTCTATCAACCGTTATCCGCTTCACGACAAAAATGGCATTTCTTATGTGAGATTGATTTCTAACCCAATAATAAACGGAAGTGCAGGATCTCTTGAATTTGTTACAAACTATCAGGTGGACGAATACAAAAGTTCTTATACTTGGGGGGCTGTCACTGAGGAAAGATCTAAATTCATCAATGTTGATAGTTTAAGTAGGGTAAGTGTGTCAACAAAGGAATGGGGATTGGAGTATTTCTCGGCAGGATTACACCAAGCGACTATCCAAAAGAAACATATTGAAGGTTGTGAGTCTGCGATAGATACATTTTCTTATGAATTGTTTGAACAAATGAGTGTGACAAATTTGAATGACTCAATCTTTGAATATAACCTTTGCAAATTAGATACAATTAAGAGTATAATAATTAGTGGTTATGGCGGTGATTATAGAGAAGATGTTAAGCCACAAATTCAGTGGTATATAAAGAGTGGTTCATACGAAGGCTCTATAGAGAAAGCAAACATATATCTTCATTATGACTCTATAACTATAGAAACCCATAAAGGAGCATTTTCTTTCTTAATAAATGGATTAGTCGCATACCAAGATTTGTCTTTGTATGCTACAATTCATAGTGGCAACTATCCTGTTGATATAACAACTCCGATTATTACGGTAAATGTAATACCAGAACTAAAAGCGAGTGGTATCTATAACGATGGTGGTAGTATTTGTTATAACACATTGCCGATTTTGACAGAGAAAGAGAAATCCACTGGAGGAACAGGTAATTATACATACTCATGGCAAAGATCGTTTGATGATAAAGAAACTTGGGAGGATTTGACAAATGAAGGTGGTGAAACATATACTGGTGTTTCAACAGAGTCGTTAAAAGCAAATGCGTGGTATAGACGAATTGTAAGTGAGAATTGCACCAGCTCATTGTCTGTTGGAGAAAATGCCAATAAGTATATTACTTCATATTCAAATCCAGAAAAGTATTATAGCAGTAGTTCTGATGTCAAAGTGATTGTTAAAGATTCATTCTATACTGATGCGGACAAAGTTTTACTTAATATAAAAGATAAGACCATCGTTGTCGCTACAAATGAGGAAATAAATATCAAGTATAACACAACGGCTAGTAGCCACATACAATCATCTTATTTTGTTATCAGAAACGACAATAACGAAATAATAGATACGCTTGTCAGCAAAGAAAAATTGGATGAGAATATCACTAGCAATATTGTAGCTACAGATAAAGCAAAATATAAAGAAGGCAACTACTATTATACTTTGACTAAGTATAACAAACTCGACAACTGTCCATCTTTCAGTGATACTTTTGTTGTCGCTGTTATAGATGGAGGTGTTATTGAATTTGAGAATTTGACAAAAGTCAAGAAAAATGAATACTGGATGTGTCGCATGGATTCTATTGGAGTTATTAAAAGTCTAAATAGAAGCGACAAAATCAACCGCTACCAATGGTTTATGTTTGACGAGAATGAAAGGAAAGGTTATTATCTTAACAGCAAGGAGTCTAACATACAGGTAAATACAGAATCGGTTAATGTAGACAACACAAATGTCGCAACAATAATAAAAGGAGACGATTTTGATGGTGAGGAAAAATTGTTCAAGTTTGTAAGAGAAGGATTCTATGAAGGTAGCACAAAACCAGTATCTACAGACACTCTTTACCTTCATGTTGCAGGTAACATCAAGAATCAAGACCTTACAGTGTCCATTTCGCCTAAATATGCAGAAATATGTGGAGACGTGGATAGAATAAACATCGATGTTGAGATAGACTCATCTGCTATTGCTGACAAGAATTTTGGAGCATTAAAGTTCTTCAGCAATAAGGGTGCGGGAGACAGCAATGGTAAAACATTCCGAACATATTGGGAATCAGCATACGGCAACGGTCAGGATGGTATAAAAGACGAATTGTGGGGTAAGATTGATGGAAGTGAAAACTTTGCAACTCGATTCAATAGGACACAATCATTGGAAATCAACGATATAACAGTTGACAAGATGTCGTATAGATTTGTAATGGACGATGGTTGTACTAGAAACTACACTTATGCATCTGTATCGGTATTGGAATACGACAGCATAGGAAGTTTTATTTTTGAGAAACATGACGAATCTGCGAAGAAGTTTGTCTCTACAGATTATATTGAAATTGGAGACTCTATAAGAATTGTATATAAGCACATTAGCGGAAGCAGTCCAAAAGTAAATTGGTATGATTCTGAAGAGTGTGATTCTTGCAAAGTGTTCTCTGCTAATAGTGATGATTTGCAAAATCATTTTACAATTGGCAATGTAAAAGAAAGTGATCAATTGTATATCTCTCTCGATATACAGGGAGAAATCATGGGCAATACTTGCGAAGGTAAAAGGGAGCGAGTTCCTTTAGTAGTTTATCCTTCTTGTAATGGAGGTAAAATAGTTGCCAATGAAGATAAGATATGTAAAGACGGAGATTATTCTATCATCAACTCATATTTGCCAGCGTCTGGTGGCGATGGAAAGTTTGAGTACTCTTGGCAATACAGCTTTGATTTGGATAAGAATTCATGGTCTACAATCGAAAACTCAAACAATGTTTATCTTGAAGCAGATCTTCTTAACTCTGTGACAAAAGGAAATGATGTAATATACATCCGTAGAAAAGCGACAAATAGAGGTGGTGGTAACGTATTCTCCAATACAGTGACTCTTGAACGTTATGAGGAATTTATTTCTGGTAGCCTTTCATTCTCGGATTCGGTCAATAAAGCCGATTTCTGTTTTGACGATATGGATTCCATACCAACAATTGTTTCAACGTTACCAATAGGAGGAAAAGGAAAGGAAACTGGCTACACATATATGTGGGCAATTGCAGTGAACAGCCTAGCATTTGACACAATCAAGAGTGAAAACAGCAATAGTTTTGCGATTTCAAAACACTTAGATGAATTAAAGATTGATTCGCTTAATGAGAATTCTATCCAAGTGAAGTGTATCTACAACGATACGTATAACATGTGTAATTCTGTAGAAAGTGAACCTATTACGTTCATCATACATTCGCAGGTGCAAACTCCATCTATACATCAAGGAGGAAACGATTGTGATTCGGAATTGGCTTTGATCTGTGTCGATGATTCTATAAATTACACTTACAAGTGGAATCAGTATCATGATGGCGGTGTGTTCTCTGGCGAGGTTGATAATTGTATCAAGCTGTTCAGAAAAGGACAGGGTGTGGTCGATGTAATAGAATATGGAGTGGTTGGAACTCACAAAATTACAGGTTGTAAGACAAAAGAGTATAGATTTAATCCAAACACAATACCAGTATTGCAACAACAGGAAATCATCGAAATTGATACTATATGTTTCGGATCAGACTTTATTATAAATCTTCCAAGTGCGACTGGAGGAGTCGGTGATAAAAAATACCAGTGGTTGCAAAGTGAGGACGATGAGATTTATACAGAAATAACAGACGGAAACTCTCCTGCTCTTACACTTCATTCTGTATCAAAAATGTCTTATTATAAAAGAGTTGTTACTGACGCTTGCAATGAGATAATTACAGACGCAATAAAGATAAATGTATCTGATACAATCAAACAGATTTCTGTAGATATCTCTAATTATCAATGTCAGGGTTCTGATATAACTGTTTCAATAAGTGATTCCACAACAAATGGAAATATTCTAAGAGTTTACAACCTTACTGCTTTAGGTTCTTTGGATGGTAAGTTAAGCGATCATGATATTGAACTAAATGAAACAAACAAGGTTGGTGTTATTTCTGGATTCAATTCAGATGTTAATACATACGCATATACTACATTCGATAGTAAGCTGAAGTGTCATTCTTCTATTGTCAAAAAAGATGTGATCAACAAACCTCATGTCAAGGCATCGTATGCAAACATCAATGCAGACAGTTATACTCCATGCAATGAAACAAAGTTCACAATAATTGGAGAAAACGCAGTTGAGACCTCGCTTATCGGTTATGTCTTAAATGGTGACAAAGAAGATGTTGGGTTCAAATACAAGTGGTATACGTCTAAGGATGGTAAAGATTTCGGTCTTGTATCAAACGAGAACAAGAAGGATTTGACACTTGAAATTGTAGATACATTATACGTAACTCGTATTGTTGACAATACTTGTGGAGAAACTGCTACAAGCGACACGTTGAAATTCGTCGGAAAGAAATTGCTTGAATTTGCACCTCAAATGGAGGTTATAACTTCGTATGTAAACAACGCAGATGGAGAAGTTACAATCAAGTCGTCTTCATTCGCAAATTGTATTCTAAGTGGAGACGGTGGTGCAGACACGATCAACACTTCTGGTATAAAATATGGAGTAGTTCTTCCTTATTCAGCAAAGAGATACCAAGATAGTATGCTATATGTGCTGAATACCAGTGGAGAATGTTATCGACCATTCAGAATCAAACCTTTGATGGGAAATAAGATTGATACTGACTGTAAGGACATGACTATTACCGCTAGCAATATAGAAGGTCTAAATGATGACGCAACTTTAATATCATCTGTATGGTCTATACAACAAGTCAATCTTGGAGAATGGTACGAAATCAATGATAATAATGGCTATAAGATAGATGATCTTGGCAATATTATTATCAGCTCAGATGATAAAGGTCGTTCATTTAGGAAAGATGTAAGTTATCAGGCTTCAGATAATCTTGTATATGTCATCAATTCCAATATTTTGTTTGCGTCATTATCCGCTCCTGGACTTTCTGTAATAACTATGGATTCGTCTTCAAGTTATGTTAGAAAAATCAACTATCACTATATACAGAAGTTAAGAAATCAAAAAGTGGTTCTTGTTGACACTATCGTCGGAAATTACAATAAAATAGTTTTGGAAATTTCTACAGATAGTAAAAAGTATGTAGAGTCAGGTAGCCTTGAAGTTCACAACGGAATTGTAAGATTCGATGCCCTTGATAATGTGAATGCTAGTTATCGCATAGTAGCAACAAACAGTTGTGGTATAAGTACATCGGAATCCTTCTATGTCGAAAACATCGAGGAGAGATTCATTGATGATGATGACATAGAAATTATTCCTGCAAAGTGTAAAGGAGATAATGCATTTATCAGATGTTATGATAATGCAAATCATGGAACTGGTAGATATGATTACTCGTATGAATTTATTCCTCATAAGGGAGCTTCTTACTCAAGATTGTATGCTATCGATAAGTATTTTGAAGATGGATCCTTCTTTGACGACGGAAGTAGATATGAACAAGGTAAGACACAGCGTCAAATTTGTGTTTTCGGTGTAAATGGAAATATCGAAGTCCTAATCACACGTTATGATACCGAGACTGGAGTTAACGCAATCAAACAGGTTACTCTATACCAGGATTCTGTCAAATCAGACTTCTCTCTATCTCTAGACAATAGGAATATTACATATTCATATTCAGAGTTAGAAGAAATAGACATTAACGAAGGAGAACGAATATCGTTGATAAACTCATCTGAAAATGCAACAAAATATTCTTGGGATATTCATTGGCACGATCACCCATTTATAGAGAATTCAAAGGGACAATATGATATGAAAACCGACAATGAAAATCCTTCAATGTATGTCTATTCAGAGGGTTATTACGATATAATACTCGTTGCATCAAATGAGAATTGTAAAGACACTTTGAGATACAACAATGCTTTGTTCATTGCACAAAGTGGCAATAATACTTTAAGATCCGCCACAATGCCAATGATGTTTTTTAATCTCGAAAATCCGAATGGTAAAGACGATGAGAGTAATTCTAATGTCAGCATCTACCCTATACCATTTGATTCTGAACTACACATCGATTACAAAGACGAATTTGACTACTTTATTTTCAACGAACTAGGAAAGGAGATTGCTGTTGGATCTGCGACTGATAATGTGGTTATTTCTACTGCACAATTCCCTGTTGGTAGTTATATCATAAAGGTAAATGATGTTGTGACCAAAGCAATAAAGAAGTAAATTGTGATGTGATAATAAAAATCCGAGTCTTTTCATTTAGACTCGGATTTTTTTGATAAATAGTAGTAAAAATGCTACTATTCTATTTTTTTTATTTAATTTTGCAAAAAATCAAAATATGAAAGTAGTAAAGGTTTCATATATCATTGCTATGTTGGAAGCTGATGGATGGTCAATTAAAGCTTGCCGAGGGAGTCATAGACAATTTACACATCCAACAAAACAGGGAAAAGTAACCGTAAATGGTAAACCTTCAGACGATGTTTATGGATCTCTGCTAAAAAGTATTGAATCTCAATCTGGATTAAAATTTTAGAATTATGGAAAAAGTAATTATCAATACAGCAAGAACAGAAAACGGATATAGTTGTAACTGTAGTCTTATTCCTGGTTGGATTGTTGCATGTTCGGGAAGTTTTGAGGATTTTAAGAAAGAAGTTGTAGAAAGTATTGAATTCTACATCGAATGTGCAAAAGCAGATGGAGATAAATATCCTACTGTTTTTGATGGGGAATATGATCTAATATACAAATTTGACGTACAGTCTCTTTTGGAATATTACAGAGGGATTTTTTCTTTTTCCGCATTACAAACTATCACAGGTATTAATCAAAAGCAATTAGCTCATTATGCTTCAGGTTTAGCTAAACCAAGGAAACCGCAAGAGGAAAAAATTGCGAATGGTCTAAATAAATTGGGAAAAGAACTTTTGCAAGTTACAGTGTAATTCACTTTTGAAAAAAAGCCACTAACTACTAAAGTCAGTGGCTTTTTTGTGTCTCATCTTCTCCTTCTTACGCTTTTTGTATTAGACTCTTCCTGGTCCTCCTGCTGAGACTCCAGTTTATCTTTTATAGTCTCTATTTCGGAATCAAGAGCCTTGTCTATCTTATTTGAAATATCTTTTGACATTTCTAAAACTTTGATCTCATGTCTTTTCTTTTCAGCAATTTCAAATTCTTGGAAGAAACGCAAATCCACTTGCTGAGATTTCAATGTCTCGATTTTGGAATTACAGTTTGCGATAAGTAGCTCTTTAAGAGATCCGTCCATTGGAATATTTTGAGCTTCGTTTATTGCATTTTGCTGTTGTGTTATCTCAGCATTAAGAGCATTAAACTTATTATATTCGGCTAGAATTTCGTTAACTCTTCCCAAACTATTAACATCTTTACTCTTTCTTATGGATAGAAGATCAATGTCATTTGTGTCGTAAGGTGCAACCTCAACTTTGACTGAAGACAATAAATCTCTAATGAATTTTATTTTATTTTCATCATTCTTTAATTCTACATATCCAGGAAGCTTGTCTAAAAGAGAAACCAAAAGAGAATCATTAGCTCTTGTAAATGTCTCATAAAATAATCTACCTATTGATTTATTGACTGTTTTGTCTAATTTCTCTTTTTTTATTTGTACATGAGTCAATTGTTCTTCGATGAAATCACAGATTTGATGAACATTTACATTATACTTTGCTTTTAGTTCTATAAAATTAAAGAATCCTTCATTTTTAGATTCTATAAATTGTTCCTTAGACAATATCTTTTGTACGATAGCATTAGAAGAAACATCATGTCTAGAAAATTTTATGGCATACATAATACCTTCTTGCAACGAACAACCTTCTTTGAGTAAAGAATAAATGTCATAATAATCCCTAAATTTGCTTCTTTGAGTTATGACATATAATTTCATACCCAAAGCATCTTGAAGCGATACTGTGTTTAAATTATTAAGAATGTTAACTCCATTCAATACAGGAACTTTATATGTTGGCTTATAGAAAGATAATTTAACATGATCTCCGACTATGCATTCAAAATGATTATTTGTTGCAACTCCTTTAGTATCAACATTACCAAAGACAGATTTTAATTCAGACATTATTAGTCCGTGATTTAACGCTTTGTATTCTTCTCCTTTACCTTGAACAGAAAGCAGTTCAAAATCTAAATCTTCGCTGAATCTGTGATGCAACTGCAAAGCTATACCTGTTCCTCCACATAAATACAAATCTTTTATGCATTCTAGCTGAGAAACCTTTTCGAATATATCTAAAGTATTTTTAGTTAACCCATCTTTCCACATACCTCTTCTTTGAATTTATTAAAATTTTTTACACCAAAAACTATATATGCTAACATTTTATTCAATACTCCGTAATAATCATCACAAGGAAGCATTTCTTTTATCCAAATTTTTTTTACAACATCATACGGAAATATATCGAATAGTAAATACATTTCTTCTAATTCTAGATAAGTTAAACTTACAACAATAAGTTCTTTATCTTCTAAAATGGCATATTTATCTCTTTTATAAGACCACAAAACATCATTATCATATAGATATTGACTAAGTTG
>JAZUHH010000080.1:0-60655 GCA_045641625.1 Paludibacteraceae bacterium | reverse complement strand
CGTCTTTTACTTGCAGAATATAATTACCTGAATTTAAGTCATGAATATCAATAACAGTATTTAATTGACTAGATTTACTTGACTTTACTAGTTTCCCATCAAGAGAATAGATATAAACTACTGAATTCCCAGATAACCCATCTATTTTCAACTCGTTAGGACTTTGATTATATACTTTTATCTTGTCTGTACCTGTTCTTTTATGTGAATAGAGTTCTTTACTATTAGAAAAATTGGGCATAGAAACATCCTCGTATTCTGTACCTATTCTAATATCATCTAACCAAGAAAAACAAGTATCCGTGGGAGCCCATGTTTTATCACTACCCCCGTGAAAAGTTGAAATATAAAGGTTATCTACCTTATCATCATTAGTTACAAATCTCAAATCTTTTCTTAATAAAACAGGAAGACCATTAACCCAAATCTCTACCTCTCCATCGTACTTATCTGCTCCTGAATTTATCTTTACTCGCTCCGCAATATGATACCACTCTCCTTTTATAAAAACTACTGGAGAACCATCAGGATAGAGCAAATCAACATCTTCGCCATATTTTGAAGGTTTGTCCATATGGTACAGATACAATACGGCTTTACCTCCTGTTCTCCACATCAACCTTGCCGAAAAGCCATTTGTTCCATCACAGTTTGAGCCTCCAGAACAGTTATTACCTCCTCCTAAACCTGGCAATTTTCCTCCGTAGCTCGTTGTTCCCCAAGTGAAATTATCTGAAAAACGAAGATTGTAGGACGCAAAAGCCTCGTCAATTTTGTTAAACCTTAGCTGAACTTGACATCCTGTCTCGCTTGTTCCATATCCACCCTTAGGATACATTATACGCATAGACTTACTACCCGAGCAAGATTCAGCCGTATCAACAATAGTTCTCGCCGCTAAGCCATTGTCCCATGTTCCAGTTGTAAAACCTTCGCTCTGAAAGATTTTGCGAGACAAAGATTCTCCAGCCTCAACAGATTCGAAATCAATCGAAGAAATAACCTCAGCATTAAGGCTTAACGACAAGCCAAAGATAGCAAATAAAGAGGAAAAGAAATGAATTGAATTTTTCACACTTAAAAATTTTGAGTAAAGATACAATATTTTATTAATACTACAAATTTCATAAGCATAAATCCCAATTCACAATTTTATGATACCATTATATTGTCATATTATACCGAGATCTTTGTTGCATTTATTTCTTATTATTTAAATTGCAGTTATTTGTTTGTACTACATTCTTTGACGAACGAATTTTTATTAGAAAGGCATTTACAAGCAAAAATCAAGAAAAGAAATACATAATTAATAAGTTTTTACTATATTCGCTTAATGAAATTATTTGTTTTAACAAAACAATTAAAAATTTCGTCATTTTGTATGATAGTGACAAAAGTTTATTTTAAAATTTACTATCGCCATCAGAAATCTGCAGTTATATGAGGAAAACACTTATATTTTTAACGCTCTTGCTTCCGCTTGCACTTGTATCGTGCAGTGGCTCGACTAGCAATGAAGCGAAAACTGAAGAAGCTTCAGCAAGGGGCATCGAATGCCCTTTCGTGTTCAAAGAAATTTCCGACACAGAACTAGAAATTACCGGCATCAAGGATTCTGTTCCCGGTGTGCGCTTCCAGTTGAGAGACATTGTAATTCCCGACGAGATTGAAGAAATTCTTGCCTTCCCCGACATGTGCGTGGCGGCAGAAAACCCGGACATCAGAACACTAAAAATCGTTTCAATAGGCAACAATGCGTTCAAGGACTGCGAAAGCCTAGTGAACATAGAACTGCCAAACTCGGTGAAGTCTATCGGAAAGCATGCGTTCGACTACTGCACAGGCCTTGAAAGCATAGAAATACCTGGCTCGGTGACTGAAATCGAAGATGGCGCATTCTATTACTGCATTCGCCTTGAAAGCGTGAAGCTGCCAAACTCGGTGAAGTCAATAGGCAAAGAGGCGTTCAGAAACTGCGCAAGCCTTTCATACATCGAAATACCCGACTCAGTGACTAAAATCGGAGAACGTGCATTCCTTTCTTCGGGGCTAAAAGGCGTGAAGCTACCAAACTCGGTGAAGTCTATCAGTGAATTTGCGTTCGCCGACTGCGAAAAACTGAGAAGCATAAGAATACCAAACTCGGTGACTGTAATCGGCAGAAATACATTCGACGGTTGTTCAGGCCTTGAAAACGTGGAAATACCTAGCTCGGTAACTGAAATCGGAGGTAATGCATTCTCTTATTGCGAAAGCCTAAAAAGCATTAAAATTCCTAACTCGGTAACTGAAATCGTATGTGGTGCATTCGATGGTTGCACAAGACTCACAAGCATCGTAATCCCTAACTCGGTAACTGAAATCGGAGGATGTGCATTCTATGGTTGCACAAGCATCACAAGCATCGAAATCCCTAACTCGGTAACGGAAATCGGATGTGGTGCATTCTATGGTTGCACAAGCCTCACAAGCATTGAAATCCCTAACTCAGTAACTGAAATCGGAGATTATGCATTCTGGGGTTGCTCGAAACTAAAGAAAGCACGAGTGCCAAAAGACTGCAAGGTTGACGAGAGCGCTTTCCCAAAAGAGTGCGTAATAGAGAAGTACTGATTCAATTCATAATTGACAATGCATAATTCATAATGAACCGTGGCAACGGTTCATGTGTCAAGCCTATGGTTGATTGAGCAAAGCTCAAGCTACCGTAGGATGAATAAGCAGAGGGAACAAGGGAACAGCAATTGATTTGCATTATGAATTATGAAATGCATTGTTTTTTAGGCGGTTTTTACAACGAGTCAAAAAAAATTATATCTTTGCAATATTATTATGCATGTGCATTATGAAATGAAATGCCTATGGAGCAGACTTTACAAAATACAGCAGAGGAAAAAGCATTCGTTGAAAAGCAGTTCAACGCTATGCTCGACATATACCTACACAGTAACCACAGAAAAAATGAGGAGTTGGTGAGGGAGGCTTTCGCCTTCGCCCGTGCCGCACATCAAGGTGTGAGAAGACGAAGCGGCGAGCCGTACATTCTTCACCCAATTGCTGTGGCTACAATCGTAGCGGATGAAATAGGTTTGGGAAGCACAAGCATCTGCGCCGCTCTGCTTCACGATGTTGTCGAGGACACTGACTACACTGTCGAGGACATCGAAGTGCGTTTCGGCAAGAAAATCGCACAAATCGTTGATGGATTGACTAAAATCTCGGGCGGTGTGTTCGGCGAACAGGCAAGCAAGCAGGCCGAGAACTTCAGAAAGCTTCTGCTTACGATGAGCGAGGACATCCGCGTCGTGCTTATCAAGATGGCTGACCGCCTTCACAACATGAGAACTTTAGCTTCAATGCCAAAGGCAAAGCAACTGAAGATTGCCGGTGAGACACAGTACATCTACGCACCGTTGGCCAACAGACTCGGACTATATGCAATAAAGACTGAGCTTGAAGACTTGAGCTTCAAATATGAGCACCCCGACAAGTACGAGGAGCTGAGCGCAAGAGTGGCAGAGACCAAGGAGGACCGTGAAAAGTTGTTCTCGATGTTCTCGAAACCCATCAGCGAGAAGCTTGACGCGCTCGGCTTGAAATATGAGATTCATGCCAGAGTGAAGAGCGTTTACTCGATTTGGCGAAAAATGCAGAACAAGAACATCCCATTCGAGGAGGTATTCGACATCCTTGCACTACGTATCGTATTCTCGCCAGAGGACATCAAGGACGAGAAGAAGTTGTGCTGGGGAATATACTCGGCAGTGACAGACCTCTACAAGCCTCACCCCGACAGAATCAGAGACTGGGTGTCAACGCCTAGAGCAAACGGATACGAGGCTCTGCATGTCACAGTAATGGGACCTCTGGGCCAATGGGTAGAGGTGCAGATACGAAGCCAGAGAATGAATGACATAGCCGAAAAGGGTTTTGCCGCACACTGGAAGTACAAGACCGGCGAGCAGGACGACTCAGAGCTAGAGAAATGGCTCCAGACAATCAAGGACCTTCTTGAAAACCCCGAGCAGAATGCAATAGACTTCCTTGACACATTCAAGCTCAACCTATTCGCGTCTGAGATTTTCGTGTTCACTCCAAGCGGAGACATCAAGACTATGCCGCAGGGATCTACGGTCCTTGACTTCGCCTTCGCCCTTCATACAGACATGGGAGTCCAGTGTATTGGCGCAAAGGTAAACCACAGGCTTCAGCCGCTTTCCTACGTCCTTTCTTCAGGCGACCAGGTCGAGATTCTTACCAGCAAGAAGCAGAGCCCTCTTGCAACGTGGATTGACATGGTTAAGACCGCTAAGGCCAAGTCCAAGATCAGGAACCTTTTCAAGAAGGAGTACAAGAGCTACACGATAAAAGGAGAGAACGAACTCAAGGCTTTGCTAAAGAAGCACGGCCAGGATTTGACTTCAGACCTTCTTGCCAGAATGATGGAACACTACGGCACAGAGAAGGATGAAGACCTTTACTACAAGATAGGCAAGGCAGAAGTCAAGATTGACGAGCTTCCGAAACTGTTCTTCAAAGAGAAGGCTCAGAGCAGATGGATGCGATTCTGGAGCCTCAACATCTTCTCGTCAAACAAGAAGACAGACGATGCAGATATTCAGGTGACAGACGAGACTCTGCGCACCGCAGAATGCTGTTCTCCAATTCCGGGAGACGATGTCATCTGCTTCATTGACGAGGACGGAAAATACGTAGTACACAAAAGACAGTGCCCCGTGGCAATGCGACTAAAGAGCAACTACGGCGACCGTATAGTCTCTGCAATCTGGAAGAACGAGGAGAGACTTTCATACCCCGCTACAATAAGCATCAAGGGAATGGACGAAAAAGGAGTGCTAAGCAAGATTCTTGACATCATCAGCAACGAGCACTCGATAAATATGTCAAAGATAAACCTTGAGACAAAGGACAACATCTTTGAGGGCGAAATAACTCTATACATTCACGACGTAGAGGACTTGAACAACTTATGCCTCAACATTCTGAAAGTAAACGGAATGAAGAGCGTACAGCGTATAGAGAAGTAACTAAACAACGGAAAATGAACACTCTAAAAGAGAAACGAGATAAGGCAATGATGCTTGGCGGAGAAGCAGCAATAGGCAAACGCCACGCAAAGGGACTTCTGACAGCCAGAGAAAGAATAGAGCTTCTTGTCGATAAGGGCAGTTTTCACGAGCTGGATATGTTCGTCCAGTCTTTGTCGAATGACGCCAGCGATGAAACACCAGGAGACGGTGTAATAACAGGAACAGCAAAAATCTGCGGACACACTGTCTGCATATTCTCGCAGGACTTTACCGTACTTGGAGGAAGTCTGGGAATCAGCCACGCACACAAGATAACCAAGGTGCAAGACTTGGCACTAAAGCTACGTTGCCCGATCATCGGCATAAACGACAGCGGCGGCGCTAGAATTCAGGACGGCGTGGATGCACTGGCAGGCTACGGCGAGATCTTCTTCAAGAACACTCAACTTAGCGGAGTCGTGCCTCAGATAAGCGTTATTCTCGGTCCTTGTGCCGGAGGTGCGGCTTACTCCCCTGCTCTCACAGACTTCGTGTTCATGGTTGACGGAATTTCAAAAATGTTCCTTACCGGCCCAGCTGTAATTGAAACGGTGATGGGCGAGACAATATCTCAGGAAGACCTGGGCGGCGCAAAGGTACACGCAGAAAAAGCCGGCACAGCACACTTCTTTGCTAACAGCGAAAAGGAGGCTCTGGAGCAGGTGAGAGACCTTATAGACATGCTGAAAGGCGAACCCAAGCCTGCAAACTCCAAGCGAAAGCACAAATCAATACAAGAAATTATTCCCCAGGACGGGAAAATGCCATACGATGTCAGAGATGTTATCACCGAACTCGTCGATAACGACATCATAGAGGTTCACAAGCTCTTTGCCCAAAACATTGTCTGCGCATTTGGTCACATAGACGGCAAACTCGTGGGCATTGTGGCCAACCAGCCGTACTATCTGGCCGGAGCCCTAGACGCAGACGCGGCAGACAAGTGTTCGAGATTCGTGCGCTACTGCGACTCATTCAACATCCCTATCATTACACTGATGGATGTTCCTGGCTGTCTGCCTGGCGTTGACGGTGAGCTTAGGGGTGCAGTAAGACACGGAGCAAAGATATTTTACGCCTATGCCGAGGCTACTGTCCCAATGGTCACGCTGATTCTACGCAAGGCCTACGGTGGCGGATACGTGTGTCTGGGAAGCAAACACATCGGTGCTGACCTTGTGTATGCGCTACCTTCTGCAGAAATTGCCGTAATGGGGCCAGAAAGTGCCGCAAGCGTAATATACAGAAAGGAAATCGCCGCTTCGGAAGATGCAGAAAAGACAAAGGCAGAGAAGACTGCAGAATATCGCAAAGAATACGCCAACCCATACATCGCCGCTGCCAAAGGCTACATAGACGATGTGATTGCCCCCGATGAAGCAAGGGAGAGAATTGCCAACGCTTTGGACATGCTCAAGGTCAAGCACTCTCAGCCAATCAGCAAGAAACACGGCATCATGCCAGTATAATTCTCTGTATAATGAAAAAGGAATACATTGAAATAGAGATTGACGGCACAACCTACTTCACATACGGTATCAAGAGCGACTTTGAAGTGGAAATCGAAGAAGAAGTTACCTCCGACATTATAGGCGTATGTCCACCGATAGCAGGCGAGATTGTCAAGATACTAAAAAAGGAAGGAGCCAAAGTCAAAAAGGGCGAGAAAATCGCTATTCTTGACGCCATGAAGATGCACAACTATATCACATCTCCGACCAAAGGCAGAATCCTCAACATCCTTGCCAAAGAAGGGCAAAGGGTAAAGAAGAAAGAAGCAATAATAGAGATAGAGGAAGACTGAATCTACAACTATTTTGCTAGAGAATAAAAAATACTATAGATGATGAACCATTTACTAACGAAGGTCGCGACAATTAGTCTGGCCTCTCTACTAACAATAAATACTATGGCAGATAACAACACAAAGAAATATAGTGACAAGGAATTAGAGCAGAAATGGACAGTATTCAACACTCCTCATGGAACTTTGCCGTTCAACTCCATTAATGAGGACGAATACCTTCCTGCAATGCGCCTTGGCATGAAGCTTCACAAGGCAGAGATTGAGAAAATAGCTAACAATCCCGAAGCCCCAACTTTCGAGAACACAATCGAGGCGTTGTCAGAGAGCGGACAGATGTTATCGAACGTACAATACTGTTTCTACAACCTTACGTCTGCAGAAACTAACGACAAACTAGACGCCATCGCCGAAGAAATTTCTCCGGAAGAGACTGACCATAACAACGAAATATACCAGAACGAAAAACTATTCGCTCGTGTTAAAGCTGTACGAAACAGCAAAGAGGTTGCAAATCTGGACATAGAAGGAGTAAAACTTGTTGAAAAGGTTTATGAGGGGTTCGAGGCAATGGGAGCGTCTCTTGACGCCGACAAGAAGAAGCAGTTTGCAGAGCTTACAAAGAATTTGAGCCAGCTGACTTTGAAGTTCGGCCAGAACGTATTGAAGGCTACTAATGAATATACACTGAAAGTTTCCGACATAAAGGAACTTTCTGGACTTCCAAACTCAAGCCTTGAGCCAGCAAAGGCTTTGGCAAAGAAGGAGAACTATGACGGCTGGATATTTACTTTGAAAGCGCCAAGCTATGTACCTTTCATGAAGTACGCTGACAACGAGGAGTTGAGAAAGCAGATGTATATGGCCTACAACACTCGTGCCACAAGCGGGCAATTCGACAACACCGGCATTATTAAAGAGATTACAAAGACAAGACTAGAAATTGCCAAACTGCTTGGCTACAAAAACCATGCAGACAAGGTTCTTCGCCATCGTATGGCCAAGAACGAGCAGAATGTTTACAATCTGCTAAATCAACTGCTTGATGCCTACAAGCCAACTGCCGAGAAAGAGGTTGAGGCTGTAAGAAAATTGAGCGGCAAGAAAGAGTTGATGCCGTGGGACTGGTCTTACTATTCAGAGAAGCTAAGAGAGAAGGAGTACAACATAAACGACGAGCAGATCAAGCCATATCTTGAGCTTGAACACGTAAAAAAGGGCGTATTCGGCCTTGCAACAAAGCTTTATGGACTTCAGTTCATCCCTAATCCTGAGATCCAGACTTACCACAAAGAAGTTCAGGCTCTAGACGTTTTGGACGAGGATGGCAAATATCTAGCAGTTCTATATGTAGATTTCTTCCCTCGCGAGGGCAAGAGCGGTGGCGCATGGATGACAGAGTTCAAGCCTCAGTGGATTGAGAAGGACGGAACAGACTCTAGGCCTCACATTTCCATTGTTATGAACTTCTCCAGACCAACTGATTCCGCTCCTTCGTTGCTTACTTTTGATGAGTTGACTACTTTCCTTCATGAGTTTGGACACTCAATTCACGGAATGGTAGCAAAATCAAAGTATGCTGAGTTGTCAGGAACAAACGTATATAGAGATTTTGTTGAGCTTCCTTCTCAGCTTATGGAGAATTGGGCACTTGAGAAAGAATATCTTGACTCGTTCGCTGAGCATTACCAAACAGGGGAAAAGATTCCTGCTGAACTGATCGACAAAATCAAGAAGTCAGCTAACTTCAACACAGGTTACTTCACGCTTCGCCAACTTTCATTCGGCTTCCTTGACATGGCATGGCACACAATAACAAGCGAATACACTGGTGATGCAGAGGAGTTCGAGACTAAGGCTTGGGAAAGCACACAGCTTCTTCCTAAAGTTAAGGGTACTTTGATGAGTTCCAACTTTACTCACATATTCTCCGGAGGTTATTCTGCCGGCTATTATGGATACAAGTGGGCTGAGGTTCTTGATGCGGACGCCTTCTCAATGTTCAAGGAGGAAGGTATATTCAACAAGGAGACTGCGAAGCGTTTCAGAACTGAAGTTCTTGAAAAGGGAGGAAGCGAAGACCCAATGGAACTATACAAAAGGTTTAGGAAACGTGAACCTAGTATAGACGCTCTGCTAAAAAGAACAGGTATTAAATAATAAAAAAGGTTTTATGGAGTATCTTGCTCTATAAAACCTTCCATTTTCTTCATTGCAACCAAGTTGCATTTCAAACAACATAAATTTGCATCATCAAAAATGTAAAAGATATTTTATTATATGCGTGCTATTACAAAAATTATTGCAACTCTTTTTCTCTTCGGATCGTTAGTTGGCTGCAACCACAAGCATAACCACGACCACGAAGGACATACTCACTCTACGGAAGAACACGAGGATCATGAGCATGAAGGCCACGAACATGATGAACATGAACACGATCACGACCACGAAGGGCACATCGACGGCCATGACCATAACGAAGACCTTCACAACGAAGAAGAAGACGGAATAAAGAAGCACGAAGGAGAAGTTCACCTGAACCAAGCTGACATGCACAGCATAAAGACTGAAACTGTCGGATTCAATGACTTCTCGCAAGTTATCGTAACAATAGGAGAAATTTTACCTACTACAAAAGGAGAGGCAACCATCACAGCACCTTTCTCCGGCACTGTGTCAATAGCAAATGGTCTAAGCCTTGGCTGTAGAATTAACAGCTCGCAAAATGCTTTCACTATCAGCACCAACGTGGGCGAGGCAAGCGATCTAGTTGAAAAGGCCGGAATAGAACTTGAAGCCGCAAAAAGAGAATACGAGAGAGACCTAAAGCTAGCCGATGAACAGATTGTCTCAAAAAAAGAGCTTTCGGAATGCAAAGAAAGGTATGAGCAGGCCAAAGTAAAGTACAACAATCTTTCATCAAAGATCACTCACGGCCAGGCAATCGCAAAAAGTCCGATCAACGGCTTCATCAAAAGCATTGCAGTATCGGACGGAGCCTATGTGAATGCCGGAGACCCTCTTGCAGTAGTCACTCAGAACGACAAGCTAATGCTTCAGGTCAAATTACCTCAGCGTTTCCAAAATGCTGCATCTTCAGTAAAGACTGTAAAGTTCAGAACCACATACTCTGACGAGACATATTCTCTTGACAAAATGAACGGAAAGCAGATCAGCCAGTCAGTTACAACATCGGACGGAGGTTACTTTATCCCTTTGCTTTTCGAGTTCAGCAACCGTGCAAACATAATGTCGGGAACAAGTGTTGAATGCTTTGTCATCACAAACAACAAAAAGAATGTGATCACAGTTCCAAATTCAGCTATAGCAGAAGATCAGGGAGTGGCTCAAGTATTCGTAAAAAAACACGAAGACGCTTTCAAGAAGCAGTTCGTTACACTTGGAGCTACAGACGGCGAAAGAACAGAAGTTCTCGAGGGACTAAGAACAGGAGAAATCGTCGCGACAAGTTTTGTACAGCGTCTTCACCTTGCAGCTTCGTCAAACACCATTCCGGCACACACACATTCCCATTAACACAAGACTATGCTAGAAAAGATTATTCACTCGGCACTTACGCACAGATTATTTGTCATTCTCTGCGCTGTTGCACTCAGCATATATGGGCTATATTCGGCAAAAACTGCTGACGTTGACATATTCCCCGACTTGAATGCTCCGACAGTAGTTGTAATGACAGAATGCGGAGCCATGAACACGGAGGATGTTGAGGCCTTAGTGTCCTACCCTATCGAATCCTCTCTTTCTGGAGCAAGCGGAATCAGAAGAATCAGAAGCACTTCCACAGACGGCTTGTCGATCGTTTGGGCAGAGTTCGACTGGAGCACAAACATACTTGTCGCAAGGCAGACAGTTTCAGAAAAGCTTCCGGAACTAAATTCTGTTCTTCCCGCCGAAGCCGGACAGCCGGTTATGGCACCACAGTCTTCGATAATGGGAGAAATCTTCATAGTAGGACTGCGCACTGACAGCACAGACCTAATGGAACTTAGAACAGCGGCTGACTTTGAATTGAGACCAAGGCTGATGTCATTGTCCGGAGTCGCCGGTGTCACTGTAATCGGTGGAAACGTAAAGGAATACCAAATTGTACTTGACGAGCTGAAGATGCAGCACTTCGGCATTTCCATCAACGAAGTCACAGAGTCCCTTGAAGGCATGAATCAAAATGTTAACGGTGGTTTCGTGTCAAGAAATGGAACTGAATATTCAGTCAGGTGCGTATGCGCGACAAAAGACATTGAGACTTTGGGCAAAGCTTTCATAGCACGAAGAGGTAACTATTCGGTAACGTTGTCCGACATTGCTGATATTGAAATAAACTCGCGCTTCCCACGCATAGGCAAGGCTTCTATAGAGACAAAAGATGCCGTTCTGCTTACAATAACCAAGCAGCCTGGAGCCTCAACTTTGGACTTGACTGAGTCCATCGACAAAACTCTCGAGACTGCGCGCCCTTCCCTACCGGCTGATGTGGAGATCAAAAGCGACATATTTCGCAGTTCGGACTTCATAGACAGAGCGATTGACAACGTAAAGAGTTCCTTGTACGAAGGTATCTTCTTCGTTGCCATAATCCTTGCCCTATTCCTAGCCAATGCAAGAACTACTGTGATTTCACTAATCACACTACCAATTTCGGTACTGACTTCTATTCTGGTGCTGAAGCTGATGAATTTAGGAATCAATACCATGAGTTTGGGCGGTATTGCCATTGCCATAGGTTCCCTTGTCGATGACGCCATTGTCGATGTAGAGAACGTGTGGAGAAGACTTTCCAGTGACAAAAAGGATTTCAACATCATAGAAGTGATCGAAGAGGCTTCAAGCGAGGTAAGAATTCCAATTCTGAATTCGACATTGATCATTATAGCGAGCTTCATTCCTTTGTTCTTCCTGACTGGCATGGAGGGCAAAATGCTCATTCCGCTTGGCATAGCGTTCATTACTGCACTTTGCTGTTCGACTGTGGTGGCACTTACACTTACTCCTGTACTGTGCAGCTACTTGTTGAAACAACGTAAGGAGGTGAAGGAGAAGGCAGACGGATGGCTTGCCAGAAAGCTGAAAAGCATATACACAAAAATGCTTGGGGCATCACTTAACCATAAGAAAAGCATTCTTTCACTTGCAGTCATAACTCTGATTGTCTCGGTCATCGGCCTCTTGTCGTTTGGCTCTGACTTTCTTCCTCCGTTCAATGAAGGCTCGCTGACAATCAATATCAGCACCCTGCCCGGCACTTCGCTTGAGGTAAGTGACGAAATAGGACTTGAAGCCGAAGAGCTACTGATGAGCGTTCCCGAAGTCAAGACTGTCAGCAGGAAAACCGGCCGCGCCGAAAGAGACGAGCACGCGCTAGGCTCTAACGTGTCTGAGATAGAAGTCCCATTCGAGCTAAAAGACCGAAGCAAACAGGAAATGCTCGACGAGGTGCGTCACAAACTGAGCCACATCAAGGGGGCGAACATTGAGATAGGCCAGCCAATCTCGCACAGAATAGATGCCATGCTGTCCGGAAGCCAGTCAGCCATCGCTGTCAAGATCTTCGGCGCAGAGCTTCCTAAACTTGAGCAGATTGCCGGTCTCGTTAAAGAGGAAATGAATGAAATAGACGGCCTCGCAGACGTGAACTCCGAGCAGTTGACCTTCCGTCCACAGCTTCGTTTGACTCCACGTCGCGAAATGCTTGCGGAATACGGAATCACCCAAAAGGAACTTGCCCAATTCATCACAGTAAAGATGTCTTCCCTTGAAATCGGCATGGTCAGAGAAGAGAACAAAAGCTTTGAAATTAAGCTGATGTCAAAGAAAAGCTCTGCCAGCATAGAGAACACTCTAATCCCATCCAACAAGGGCATGATACCCCTTTCCTACGTGTGCAACATCAACTACACTTCAGCGCCATCAACCATCAACAGAGAAAACGGATCGAGAAGAATCATTGTCTCAGCCCAGCAGAACGGACGAGACCTTGAAACTGTGGTGAACGAGATCAAAGCCAAGGTAAGCGAGAATGTCGAGCTCCCAGACGGCTACTGGGTTGAGTACAGCGGTCAGTTCGAGAACCAGCAGAGAGCCACAAGGACTTTGATGATAGCTCTTCTTGTGAGCCTTGCCATTATAGTCGTAATTCTGAAGAACCAGTTCTCCAACTGGAAACTATGCGCACTTATCATGAGCAGTCTTCCTTTCGCCCTTGTGGGAGGCGTATTCTCTATCTTCATCTCTGGTGACGTGTTGAATATCCCTGCAGTTATCGGCTTCATCTCACTTTTCGGAATAGCAACTCGAGGAGGAATGCTCCTTATCGCTGAATACGAAAAGAGAGAGAAGGAGAAGGAGGCTCTATCCTCGCTTATAATAACAGGATCAGTCTCTAGGCTCAACCCTATTCTTATGACTGCGCTTAGTTCGGCACTTGCACTTATACCGATGATAATCGCAGCAGACAAGCCTGGTGCAGAAATTCAGAGCCCAATGGCCAAAGTCATTCTTGGAGGCCTAATCTCATCAACAATTTTGTCGCTGTTCATCATCCCAATACTTTACCATTCAATCAAAAAGAAATGAAAATAACAAGACTTTTAGCATGCACTATAACATTTATTCTACCGGCGCTTTCACACGCACTGCCATTCAAGGAGGTTGTTGTCGCACTTGACAACCACAACCACGAGATTCGTCTGGCAAGCAATAAAATAGAGCTCACACAGCACGAAATGCGCACCGAGCGAAATCTTAGCGATCCATCGGTCGAGTTAGAGGTTATGTCACCAAAGTCTAATGCCGAGGTTGAAATGGTTGTCAGCCAGGAATTCGCCTTCCCAACAAAGTATGTAAGAATGAAGAAGGCAAGCAGAACTGCATACAGAAGGGACTCGATAGAATACGAACTTACCCGCAAGGAAGTCATATCAAAAGCCTACGCCATCTGCGCGGAAATCATCTATCTTAACCAAATTACTGCTATAGACTCTGCAAGATACGAAATTGCCAAAGCAAATTTCGAAAGACTCGAGAAGGGACTCGAAGGCGGCAAATACAACATCCTGGAGGTCAATGACAGCCACATGGAGATGATTACCGCATACTCGAACCTAAACGACTCACAGCGACAGCTCAGCGAGTACCATCTCGAGCTAAACGCAATGTTCGAGGGAGATGTAAAAATAGAGATAAAGGACCGCAAATACCCAGAGAACCTGAAGCCATGCGACGGCTACCTATCGACCTACGACGAGCTTATGGAGGTCATTTCGGAACTTGGAGCGCAGAACCGCAAGGTTGCCAAGGCAGAGATGCACCCGACTCTTTCTGCCGGATACAAGATGTCCAGAACAGACTGCACGACACACGGATTTGTTGTCGGCTCAACCATTCCGCTATTCTCGGCTAAGGGCAAAAAGGAGCTAGTAGAAAGCGAAGTGAATGCCGAACTAACCGAGACAACAAAGAGAATGGACGAACTAAAAGCCGAACTCAGCGCAGAGCATCACAAGGCCGAGGACTACGAGAAACTGCTGAACCTCTATGACAAAAAGGTCTTCTGGCAGACTCCTGAACTGCTCAAGAAATCGCTTGAGAGCGGAAGAATCACCGAAATAGAATACAACCAGCAGCTCGACAGCTGGTACGAGAACAACAGGGTGTTCCTGGAGCAGATCAAGGAGTACAACAAGTGTCTGCTAAAGATGGCAGTATATTGCGACTAGAAACATACATGAAATAGAAAAAGCATTCGTTCGGAATGCTTTTTCTATTTTTGAGTGTATTGACGTAGATGAATTCAGTTTGGTAATTATATAGCAGTTGTCCAAAACGCATATATGCAAAAATCACCAATTCGTTTTAGAAAATGAATTGGTGATTTGTTTTGTATGATATTTGTCTTATTTTTGCAAGGTAAAATGAATAGACTTATGTTTACACCTATAGATTTAAATAAGACTATAACACTAAATGGATATACTTTCAAAGTGTATTCTATTGATAATTTTAACTTTAATAGTTGTTTAGAGATTTCTACACAAAATGGTTTGTATTGTTTTACACAAAGATATAAAACAGAACTTATTAACAAACTACAAAAAAAAGAATTCTGTTTTACTCATAAGTTACTATATTTAGGTAAAGCTGATGGGAAAGAAGGACTAAAAGGAAGACTTACTTCAACTCATGAAAAATTTGAAAAACTGAAAGAATTTGACACAGTTTATTTATGCTTACATATTACAAGTGATGATAAAGATGTAAAACAAATTGAATCAGAAATTCTGCATAGTTATTCTTTCTCTCTAAACCAATTGGAAAACCAAACCTCAAATTTAGCATTTACTGTAAAGGAAGATTAGGTAACTTTTTCATTGCATTGAATGCTTCAGGATAGATATATGGTGTAAGTTCATATGTATCACCAATCTTTTGGTACAGTGTATAACAGCCATCATCTTCCACTACTCTTGTTTCTCCTCCACCTTTTTCTTTTAAGGTCATC
This sequence comes from Paludibacteraceae bacterium, assembly GCA_045641625.1. GTDB lineage: Bacteria > Bacteroidota > Bacteroidia > Bacteroidales > Paludibacteraceae > UBA1723. The sequence goes on along the minus strand of JAZUHH010000080.1, from coordinate 45,237 downwards.
AATGCAAAACCTTTTTTGCCATTACCATAGTTAAATTTCGTATTTCGTTCAACTACTTTGTATTCTTCGGATAATATTTGTCTTATACAGTTGCTGATTACTCTTTTAAATTGACTTTCAGTCAATCTGATTTTGGTTGTTTTGTATCGTTTACTTTCAGGTATAATATTACCTTTAGCATCAATTTCCTTATCCTTGTTATTGGCCACTATTGTTTGCCTAGAATGTATTGAGTTTTTTGTTGGTGGAATTGGTCTATTATTTAAATCCGTTGGTGTTAATACGGTTCTAGATGCAACCTTTGAAGGTTTCTTTTTTAATGGGTCTCTAAACACTTTTGAATTGCTTAAAGTTTTTATTTGCTTAATAACCGTTTTGAAATCTTTTTCATTGAGATTATCTAAACGATACACATACTGTTCTACAACAAAATAGATATATTCAGTTGTTATAGAACCATCTTCTTTTTCAATCTCTCTAGGTTCTATTTTTGTCGAATATTCAACAGGAGTGTTTGTAAAAACAACACTAAGGTTTTGTAAAGATATTGTAGGGTCATCTTTGTGTTTTACCCACGTGTTCAAGTATGTACCATGCTCCGATACCCTAATTACGATTTGTCCTATTTCGTCAAAAATGTGATAATAGGATTTTGCCACTTCAATAGTTGTATTGTCCCCTATCTGAATTTTATACTTTTCATTAGATTTACTAGGCGAAAACCAAGAATCATTATTTAAATATATTAATATTTGTTCTTTTGTCATCATAATTTATATTTAATATATCATATAAATAGATGACAATTGTGAATAATATTAATCTATTGGTGGAACTAAATGATATTTTTCAATTAGTTCGTCTTCTATTTGTTCCAACAATTTTCGAATATATTGTTTAGTTAATTTTTCGTCAGCAGCTTCAATTTTCTTTCCATACCCACAATTCACACAAATTGCATCTTTTGTCGCATCATACCAATATTTCATTGGCTCGTGATTCTCCCAAAAGAAAGTAGGGACTAATCTTCCATGAATTTCTTTCATGATTTTATTTATAGTTTGTTCTCGTGTATTCATATCGTTTATTATTTTAAAAATAATTAATAATTTCAAAAATCACGCGCAAAGTTCAAGGTCATCCCATCTGACAATCCTCTGTGCCTTGTCCAGCAACATCAGGAAAACCTCACTCTCGGTCATCTCCCTTGTGTTGTACCTGAACACGCTCTCGTCAACGTAACTCTGCAAATGTCCTTTGCTCACAAAGTGGTATGTTGCCATCAACATTTTCTTCAACTGTCCCCAGAAACCTTCAATTCGGTTGGTCGTGGAATCCCCGTTGACATACTCCCCGTTCTTGTGCATTACCACATTATGCGTGTACTCGCTCTCTTTCAACGAGTTGTAACCCACATACTCGTCGGTGAACAGTCTTGAACCACTCTTTACCATCGAACGGATAATCGGTGACAATGTTTCCGATTTGGTGTCAAAGACGTGCTTTGCCACCACGTTGCCATCTCTCTGAACCGCCCCGAACACAGGTGTCTTTACCTTTAGACTGCGACCTTGAGTGTTCTCAAGTCTCTTTGACGCGTGTTTGTTGGTTTCCTTGCCACCGATATATGTCTCATCCAACTCAACGTCACCCTCAAACTTGTCCATATCATTCTGGTCAAACAATGTTCTGATTTTCATAAGCATATGCCACGCAGTAGACTGAGTGACCTTGACATCTTTCGCCAACTGAGCACTTGAAATGCCGTTACGGTGTGAAGAAATCAAATAGATTGCTATGAACCACTTGACCAAAGATATCTTTGTGTTCTCAAAGATAGTTCCTACTAAGACAGAGAAATTAGAGCCACACTTGTTGCAGTGGAATCTACCGTCATTTCTCTCGGTGCAGTGGTGCTGACCGCAATGAGGGCAAACCACATCGTCTCCCCAACGCTGTTCCTTTAGATAACACTTGCAAGTGAAATCGTCGGTGAATGTCTGTGTGAGTTGGTAAAGAGACTTGAATGATTCAAGCATAATCGTCGGTTTTTATTAATTAGACGATGCAAAGATAGTGAATAATTAACAAATTTGCAAGTAAATACCGAATAATCATCAAGTTAAGTATATAAAAAAAAAAAGACCGGCATCGCTACCGGTCATAAGAAATTTTATGCGTTTTGGACAACTGCTATATAATTACCTTCAGTTTTAATTATAGTAAGACTATAATCATAACAACAAACATAATTTCATTCCCAGGTCTAAAAATTCTTGGAAATACAAGTTGCAGATTTAACATGAACATAATAATAAAATAATTGCACCTTAAAAATTCAAGCATTGAATCTTAACATTAAATTCCTACAAAAAACGAAAGGTTATCCGTTAAAATTGTATATTTGCAATACAATTTCAAAAACATATAAATCGCAACAATGAAACTTTTTATAATTATATTTGGGCTTCTTTCTGTTTCTATAATCCTTTTGTCAATAAATATCATTGTCAAAAAAGACGGAAAGTTCCCTAACGGCCACGTCGGAGGAAACAAGGAAATGCAGAAAAGAGGTGTCAAGTGCATTCAAAGTCAAGACAGAGACGAGAGAAAAAATTTGTAGAAAATTACACACACTTAATACTATGAAGACATTATACACGACTGCACTCTGCATGCTGGCGTTCTGCTCGGCACAGGCGAAAACCCATGTACATGTAAGTCTGACATACGAGGAAGTTGACGACTACCGCATAGACTCTATTTCCAAAATTTCACTCAACAACGAAAGGATGACTCTGGAAATAGAAAAAAAAGACGGCTCGACAATCGAGTACGAACGCGACAGCGTTGAACTTATAATGTTCGGAGATGAATGCAATGGGCACGAGTACATCGATCTCGGCCTATCAGTCTATTGGGCAACTGTAAATGTTGGCGCAGAAGTTCCGAATGAAGCTGGCACAGAATACGCATGGGGCAGACTCGAACCATACACAGGCGGAGACATGGGTGGCGCATACCCTATTGGAACTGAACTTGATGTGAATTTTGATATAGCTGGCACCAGATACGATGTAGCAAGAGCTAAATGGGGTGACGAGTGGCAGATGCCAACAGTTGACCATTGGGTAGAACTGATGGAAAACTGCACCTTCACGTGGAAAAAATACAACGGCGTCGAGGGCTACGAGGTAAAGTCAAACAAAAACGGCAACTGGATATTTCTTCCAGCACTGGGCAACAACATCAATAAAAGATGGTATTACATGTTCAAGCCATTCGGAAGCTATTGGTCTTCAACTCCAATTGTTTACGAAGAAGATGACCCTTATAACATGCCAAACATCTACTCATATGTTTTTGACATAGACAACAGCAAAAGTATGTACACTATATCTTATTCCTTCAGGGAATCGGACGACGAGCTAATACGCCCGGTACTGCCCAAAGATTGAAAAAAGTGAAACATCTTTCAAAAAGCTACATCTAACAGCAAAAAAATTGTTGAAAACTTTTTGTAAATAAAAAATAAATTGTAATTTTGCGTCGAATTTTGCTACGTGGTACGTCTAAGTTGTTTCCGATGAAACACACCACCGCATATAACTTTTTATTTTTAAGTAAAAATGTACGCAATCGTAGAAATTGCAGGTCAGCAGTTCAAGGTGGAGAAGGATCAGACAATCTTCGTTCACCAGCTAAAGGCAGAGCAGGGCTCAAAGGTTGAGTTCGACAAGGTAATGCTAATCGACAACAATGGTAACGTGACTGTAGGTGCTCCTACAATCGCAGGTGCTAAGGTTGTTGCAGAGGTAGTTTCTCCACTTGTACGTGGTGAGAAGGTTCTTGTATTCCACAAGAAGAGAAGAAAAGGCTACAGAAAGTTGAACGGTCACCGTCAGAACTTCTCTCAGCTAAAGGTAACAGATGTTGTTGCTTAATTATTAACTAACGAAAGAAAGGTAAAAAGACATGGCACATAAAAAAGGTGTAGGTAGTTCAAAGAACGGCCGTGAGTCAGCATCAAAGAGACTTGGTTTGAAGCTTTTCGGTGGTCAGTTTGCTAAGGCTGGTAACATCATCGTTCGCCAGAGAGGTACAGTTCATCACCCAGGTGAGAACGTTGGTATGGGTAGCGACCACACATTGTACGCTCTAATTGATGGTATCGTAGTATTCCGCAAGAAGAAGGACAATCGTTCATTCGTATCAGTTGATCCAGTTTCTGTAGGATAATCCTTAGGAACGGACAAAAAATTTAGAAGAGACTTTCCAATGGAGAGTCTCTTCTTCTTTTTACACTCTGAAATTAAGGACAAGGGAGAGCTAAAAATAACATTCCCACTTCCGTTTTTAATCGTTTCCTTCCTTAACGTATTCTATGGCGCGGTTTATGTAATCCAAAAACGGCTTAGCGCTCTTGAACTTTTCAGCCACGTTGTCCAGTAAGTCTGGAGAAAGAATCTCGTCCATACTAGGCACGGAAGTCAGACAATAAACCTTGTACTTTATAAGGTCTATGTATGGGGTGTTCTCGTCAAAGCCTTTAGGGGGACGCTTCATGCGGAAAGTCTCATCTAGACGGAAGCACTTGTCAACCTTGGATCTTAGAATCTCCTCGAAGTCACCACCTCCGTCCATAATGTCCTCACGCAAAACCTGTAGAGCCTTGGGATCCATACAGTAGTCTCCAACTGCAAGCATGTGTCCCGAAGGATAAGTATCCCCCTGCTCAGTTGCTACATGAAAGTAGTAGCCGCTATAGCCGGACTTCTTGCCTCCACGACAGATATAGCAGCCCATGTGTGTCTTGTAAGGGCTTTTGTCCTTGCTGAATCGCACGTCCCTATATATTCTGTATGTGCAGTCACTGACCTTCAACCCCTGAACAGACGGATCAAACTCAGCAACCTTTGCTATAAGCTTTTCTGTAAAAGACTCGAACACTTTCTTGGCCGCTTCATAATCTGTCTTGTGTTCTATGAACCAATCTCTATTATTGTTTGCCGCCAACTGCTGCAAAAACTCAACTACCTGCTTCATTCTTTTTAGTTTTACTGTGCAAATTTAGCAATAGTTAGGAAAAAGTGTGTGTCTAACGTAACAATAATAGGGGTAAAATGTCTTCAACATGCTGTAGTTCAGGAAAACCTACTAAATTTGCAGAAAACTTAAGACAAATACCATATATGAAGCAAGGTTTTCTAATTCTTTCAACTATCGCAGTAGCGGTCTCTGCGAATGCCGAAATTACAGGCAAGTTCGAATTTGACAAGACGGCAGAGTCGTTCAAGATTTCTCCGTATCTGTTCGGACGAAACACATCGGACATTCCATACCAGACAGGCAAGACACTTAGCCCTGAGTTCGCAACACAGCTTAGGGAGAGTGGTGTGAAGTTCGTGCGTCTGAACAACGGAAACAACGCGACAAAGTACAACTATCGCAAACACCTGACAGTCCACCCAGACTGGTACAGCAACGTTTACGAATGCGATTGGGATAAGTCTTCGGACATAATGGCTGAAGAGTTTCCTGAAATCCAGGGTATGTACTCATTCCAGCTATGCGGATACACAGCATCTAACAATGAGCACAACTTCAACGACTGGGAATACAACAAGAGCCAATGGGGCAAGTGGTGTTCTTGGCCACTATGCGGAGGTGGAGAGATCATCAATGTCGATGCCGACGAATACAAGGCAGGTGACATCAACCTCTACCTTGAAAAGACTTCCATAGAGCAGACAACAGACATCCTTACATACTGGAAGGACACTTTAAAGAAGGACATGAGCCAGTTCCTTTACTGGAACATGGACAACGAGCCCGAGATGTGGGGATGGACTCACAAGGACGTACATCCGGACTTTGACCCTGAATTCTACGTTCAGCAGTACATCAAGGCAGCTGTCGCAGCAAGAAAGAAGTTCCCAGACATCAAGCTTTGCGGTCCTGTGGCCGGAAGCGAGTGGACATGGTATGCGACAAGCGGAAAGACCAACACTTTTCCAAAGTGGGAGGGCAAGCAGATGCCTTGGCTTGAATACTTCATTATGCGTGTCGGTCAGGAGCAGAAGAAGCTGGGCATAAGACTGCTTGATGTGCTTGACATCCACTACTACCCTAACTCTTCACTGACAGTTGACCAGACACTACAGTCCCACCGCACATACTTTGACAGAGAGTACAAGAATCCTGAGGCCAATGGAGTCTATACAGTAAACGGAGGATGGAACGAAAGCATCAAGGAAGAGTACATCCTAGGCAGATGTTCGGACTGGATGGAGAAATACATTGGCAAAGACCACGGCGTAACATTCTCTGTTTCAGAGTTCAACATTTCTTCATCACACAACGCCTCTATTCAGGCCGTAGCATACGCTTCGCACATTGGAGAGCTGATGAAGCATGGCGGCGAGTTCTTCACTCCTTGGTCATGGTACGCAGGAATGTGGGAGGCTGTCCACATATTCGGACGCTACACACAGGAATACTATGTACCAAGCAAGCTAATCAGCGGCAACATTGTAGAGAGCTACATCACTCGCAACGAAGACGCCACAGTCTATTCGATCATCACGCTTAACCGCTCGCAGAAAGAGACTGCAAAGGTAAGTTTGGCTGACTTAGGCTTGAATCTTGACAAGGCGGAAATCAAGGCTTACTCGCTTTCTAACCTGCCTAGTGAAGAGACTTTCAAGTCCCACACAGACAACGCATTGGAGATTGACGTTTATGACGAAAAGAATGCCAGCATAGAAATCAAGCCTATATCAATAAGTGTCTTGACAATAGACATGTCAGAAGGCTCAAAATGCGAAGACATCAACAGCAACGAGATCTACATCACAACTAACGGAAACAGACAGATCGAAGTCTTTGCCGACAATTTCGAAAGCGTAGAGGTTACTTCAGCCATCGGTACGGTTGTAACAAGATCTAACGAAAAGGTAGTGAGTCTTTCTCAACCCGGCGTATATTTTGTCAAGGTCATTTCTGATGGAAACTCAACTACAAGCAAAATTGTCCTAAAATAGCGAATTAGCTAAATACACATTATTGGGAGGCATGAAAAATCATGCCTCCTTTTGTTTGCAATGGAATCAATAATTTTCACTAAATTTGCAGAAATTTAACAAGCATAGAATGTCAGACAAGAATCCGAGCGAGCTAGGGACAGAACCTATAAGTTCACTACTAAACAAATATGCGGTTCCGGCCATCATCTCAATGATAGTCAGTTCGCTTTACAACATCATCGACTCAATATACATTGGGCACATACCCGAAAACGGAGACAAATGCATCACTGCTCTTGCTATCGCTTTCCCGCTTATGAATCTGTCAGCGGCATTCGGTTCGCTTGTCGGAGCAGGAGGCAGCACTCTGGTTTCCATTAAACTCGGAGAAAAGGACAACGTGGCTGCCAACTGGGTTCTTGGTAACGTGACAACGCTGAACATCATAATCGGAATGGCGATCATGGTGCTCGGACTTCTTTTCATGGACAACATCCTTACTCTCTTCGGAGCTTCTGCCGACTCTGTACCGGGTGCTGGAGACGGAACAATCTCCTATGCCAGAGAGTTCATGACAATCATTCTGCTCGGAAACACGCTGACGCACCTTTTCTTTGGACTTAACAACGTGATGAGGGCAAGCGGAAATCCGAACAAGGCAATGCAGAACACTCTGCTTACCGTTCTGCTCAACATTATTCTTGCACCTGTCTTCATCTACGTGTTCGGACTAGGCATAGCAGGTGCCGCATTGGCAACAATCACTGCGCAAACTGTATCACTGGTGCTTCTTCTGTACCATTTCTTGAACGGCAAGACTGTGCTTGTTCTTGAGAAGGAGAAGCTGACACTAAAGCCACAAATCATCAAGTCTATTTTCTCTATAGGCATTGCGCCTTTCATGCTGAACTCTTTGGCATGCGTGGTAACGGTACTGATGAACAACTCTTTCAAGACTTATGGCGGAGACAGCGCAATCGGAGCTTACGGAATCGTGAACCGCGTGCTTACAATCGGAGCAATGATCGTCCTAGGATTCAACCAGGGAATGCAACCCATAGCAGGATACAACTACGGAGCAAGAAAGATGGACCGCGTCGCAAATGTGTTCAAGACAACCTGTCTGATGGCAACAATCGTAATGGTTGTACTTTTCACAACATGCCAGCTTTTCCCTGAGAGCATAACATCAATTTTTATAGAGGAGAAAAGCGGAGAAGAGTTACTCCAAATGGCATCTAACGGACTTAGAATAGGAGTTCTTGCAATGCCTATCGTAGGGTTCCAGATGGTGACATCTAACTTCTTCCAAAGCGTAGGCAAGGCAAAAATTTCACTTTTCATGAGCTGCACAAGACAGCTGCTCATCCTTGTGCCAATGATACTGACTCTGCCCAGATTCTTTGGAATAGACGGAGTTTGGTTCGCCATGCCTGCAAGCGATTTCCTAGCAAGCATGGTGGCATTGATAATACTTAAAACCCAATACAAAAAAGTTCTTCAAACCAAAAGATAGTAAGTCATGGCAGACAGCAAAACAATAATCAGTATCGGTCGAGAAGTTGGCGCCGGAGGCAGAGCCATAGGCAAGATCATTGCCGACAGACTCGGCTACAAGTACGTTGACACCCTGCTATTATCGGAATCAGCGAAGGACTCCGGAATGTCAGAAGAAGAATTCGAGATAAGGGACGAGGTAATTAGCGGCGAAGGAAACTACATCTTTTCGGAACTGTTGAACTTCTGGAACAGCTTCACAAATTCCGTTTCCAAATGCAGTCAGGAAAGCGTTTTCGTACAGCAGAGCGAAACCCTAAGAAGATTAGCAAAAGAGGAGAACATTGTTGTGGTAGGAAGAGCGAGCGACTACATACTTCGCAATGAGCCAGGCCTTATCACTTGCTTTCTGCACGCACCGATTGAATTTAGACGCGCCCAAATTTCCGCGAGGGAACATATCTCTGAAGAAGAAGCAGAAAAAATTATTCTAAAGATTGAAAGCAAAAGAAAAGAGTTCTATGAATTCTACACCACTTTCAAACAATGGGGACACTCTACGGGATATGACATCTGCATAGATGTCTCAAAATTCGGAATCGAGAAATCTGCAGAGTTCCTGCTAAATTATATAGAGTTGAGAAAATAGAAGTATGAAAAAAAAGATAGTTATCATAGGTGCAGGTCTAGGAGGCCTCGAGACAGGATATATTCTTGCAAAGCACGGATTAGAAGTTTGCGTCCTTGAAAAGGGACTGCTTCTAGGCGGATGTCTGCAAAGCTATAAAAGAAAGGGACAGATTTTCGACACAGGAATGCACTATGTCGGTTCAATGAACGAGGGAGAAAGCCTCCGAACATTGTTCAACTACTTCGGATTAAGCAACTTGGCTTGGCACAAGCTTGACGAGGACCGCTTTGACGAGGTTATCATCAAGGGAGAAAAATATAGCTTTGCAAACGGACACGACAAATTCGTGGAGACTCTATCGCAAAAATTCCCAAAAGAAAAGGACAACCTTAAAAAATACACTGAATTCCTGAAGTCTGTCGGAGACAATATCTTCACACGCTTCACTGCCAAGGACAACAGCGACATCAGCGCATCACTTTTCGGACAGGGAGCATACGATTTTCTCCGTAACTCATTCGATGACCAGAGACTGATAAATGTTGTCAGCGGAACTTCTCTAAAGATGGAGCTAAGAAAGGAGACCCTGCCGCTATACACATTTGCACAGATAAACGACAGTTTCATACGCAGTGCCTACCGCCTTGAAAACGGAGGAAGCCAAATCGGAGACACCTTGGCCGAGCAAATAAAGGCTATGGGAGGAAGTGTCAGAACAAACGCCGAAGTCGAGGAACTGGTTGAAAAAGACGGAAAGATTGTAGCTGCCGTTCTTACAAACGGAGAAAAAGTCGAGGGTGACATCTTCATTTCAAACCTTCACCCTGCCGCTACTCTCGGCCTAGTTAAAGAAAGCGAGAAAATCCGCAAAATCTACAGAAACAGAATATGCGGACTCGGCAACACAATGGGAATGTTCACAGTAAGCCTGAAGCTGAAGAAGGAATCTGTTCCTTACCAGAACCACAACAAATACATTTACGAAACCGAAGATGTATGGGCTGTGACAGAGAACATTGACCAGACACAGGCCTGCCTTGTCAGCTACGCAGTTCCCCAAGACAAAAAGTGGGCAGACAACATAGACCTGCTTGTGCCGATGAGCTGGGAGCACGTAGAAAAATGGAACGGCACAAAGATCATGCAGCGCGGCAGCGAATACAACGACATGAAGAAGGCAAGGGCAAATGAAGTAATCGAATTTGCCTCAAAGTACATTGAAGGACTGTCAGATGCCATCGAAGACGTCTATACTTCAACCCCTCTGACTTATAGCGACTATGTATCGACACCGATGGGAAGCGCCTACGGAATCAGAAAAGATTTCGGCAAGGTTATGCAGACAGTTCTGACACCACGAACACCGGTAGATAATCTGCTGCTTACAGGACAAAGTCTGAATCTGCATGGAGTATTGGGAGTCAGCATGACGTCATTTTTCTCTGCCGCGGAAGTCATCGGAATGGAGGCAGCTACATCCGGTCTTGACATTAAAGTTCATTAATTTAGCACACCCAACAATTATTTATTGGCGTTTAATGAAATTTCTTTGCTAAAAAGTTGCTAGTTAACTTGCAAATGTCTTATATTTGCATTTATAAGTACAGGATTTGTTCCTGCTCAGACACTTTTAAATGAACTTAATACGACAAAAGACATGAATAAAGGATTAAAAATATTAACTTATGCAGCATTAGCAGTTGCAGGTGTAATGGGTGCCCACCTAATCATAGGGAATCTTGGCAAACCTAGTATGGAAGTAAGCAAGATGGAGTGCGAATACGTTTTGGATGGAGAAGAAGCAGTCATCTACGGTAACGGTCTGTCGAATTGCAAAAAAGTGGTGTTCCCTGGAAACAAGGAAGGAAGAATCATTCCAGAAAAAACTAGCGACACACAAATGACAGTAGAGGTACCTCATGGTACTGCTCCGGGCAAAATTTTGTTTTTCGGAGAATCAGACAAGCCTATTGTCTCTAACTTCCTTTTCAGGGACAATCGCGGAATGATAATCGACTTCGACACATACCTTGCCACTTGGGGAGGATATGACCCAATCGACGACGAAGGAAGTCCTATCAAGGTAGTTATGGACAAGCACGACAGTGTTCTTGTTTTGCCAGCTACTCCACCAGAGCAGATCAGCGGCGCATACATCCTTTTCTACCAGAGATATAACGAGCCTTGGACTATGGAGTTCCCTACATTCCTTCAGTACGTTGCTAAGCCGGATGAGGGAGGACGTGGCAGAAAGAGTATTGCCGGAGACAATGCCACTTCACCAATCGGAGAGCTTTGTCTAAAGTTTGAAGTTTACATTCCTAAGGAGTGCGCATGGAAGAAGCAGCCTCGTATTGAGATCTTCTTTGGTCCATACGATTGCGCAAATAAGCACGGACGCGAGAATTCCCCTATCGCCTTCTGGGAGCCTTATATGGATGCAGGAGAGGAAGGTTACTACACAAATGGATGGAAGACAATTTCTATTCCGTTGACATCTTTCACTCACGACTACAGAAATGCAGACAAGAAGTTTGAGAAGAGATTGAACCTAAAGGAAGCCACTAACTTCTCTTTCGTTTGCATGGGAGATCCAGGCGAGGGTTCAACAAGCGAGATCTTCATTGCACTTGACAACTTTCGTGTTGTTCCAATGAAGTAAAATTTTGAACAGAATCACACAATAAAGGGAGCTACAATTGAAATGTAGCTCCCTTATATTTTTCGCCTAGCCGCATTATTCGCAAATCAAGTCGGCAACCTGCGCACCAACAACGCGTATAAGGTCATTTGGAGTCGTTTTAATCTGCAATCCCCTGACTCCGGCACTCACATATATATATTCCAAATCCGGCGCTGTATTGTGGAAGAAAGTAGGAAAATCCTTCTTCATTCCCAACGGACAGCAACCGCCGCGAATATAGCCGGTAGTTGCAAGCAAATCCTTCATTAGAATAAGATCGCAGTTCTTGTTTCCTGACACCTTAGCGGCCTTCTTTAGGTCAACAGTCTTGTCGCCTGGAATTACACATACGAAATGGCCTGTTTTGTCTCCTTTCAGCACCAAAGTTTTGAACACGCAGCTTATATCTTCACCCAACTGCTCGACAATGTGAGTTGCAGACAAGTCATTCTCGTCAACAACGTATGGAATCAAATCATAGGCAACCTTGTTTCTGTCAAGTATGCGAGCCGCATTCGTTTTGTTTATCTTAACTGCCATATTATTATTTCTTGATTATTAGCTCTTGTCCTATTGAAAGCACATTGTCCTTCAAACCGTTCCATTTCTGAATATCATCCACCGAAACACCATATTTGCGCGAGATAGCATATAGGGTCTCGCCCTGAGCAACTGTATGCTTCAATTCATTAGATTTTTCTTCAACAGGCTCGACCACAACAGCTGTGTCCTTCTTTTCTGGAACAACTACTACGGATTCTTCCTTTTGTGGCACATCGGGAACTACATCTTTCTTACGTTTCTTGTTCCTTTTGAATCTGCCTCTCAAATCCTTCTTTGCACCTCTAGGCTTAGCTACCTGCTGTTCCTCGTTTGCAGGTTCTGGAACTATTTCTTTCTTCTCAGTAGGTGTGTCATTTACAACCGGATCTTTCTCTTTCTTCTCGTTTTTGGACTCTTTCTTTTCCTCTTTTTCATGCTTTGAACTGTCCTTTTTCTTCTTGAGACCAAGAGCGTCGGCAATCTCCTCGTCAGAAGTTATCCTACGAATCTGTTTGAATCTGGACTTGTAGTAAGAATGCTCACTCGAATCTATTATAACTCCTTGAGATGTAGAGGCATGAATGAAAGTGAATGTTTCATCCGGATTGACCTCATAAATAATACCGACGTGTCCAATCGCACTCCCTTTGCTTCCGGCATAGAAAACAAGGTCGCCTTTCTGCGCATGCTTCTGGCTTACTTTTTCTCCTACCTTTGACTGCTCAACAGAATTATGAGGCAGAGAGACTCCCAACTCCTTGAACATATACATTGTAAATCCTGAGCAGTCGAATGCGTAAGGACCAGAACCGCCCATACGATATGCACGTCTAAGGTGCTTTTGGCCAAAGACAAGCCATTCATCGATATTCTTATAGTTTGGCTTACCTTGAATCAAAGTCTCTGCACTAACAGAGGTCAATAAAAATATGTTTGTAAGTAATAGAAGAAAAAATCTAGTCATTGGGAAATACTGGGAATTATAGTTCTGAATAGTGCTTTATACCGTTAAGGTAGAACTTTTTTAATAAAAGATAATCCTTAACGCAATTGCAATTTGTTTTGGTCAGTCTGATGTTTTCTTCTCGCTTTTCCGACAAAGACTTTTTCATATTGTGATAGTCCTTGCGCGCTTTGAAAACTGCCAAGAAGTTCTTGAACTCACCTTTAGCCAAAAACACGATAGCAGCAAGGTAATCCAAGAAAAATCGGACAAAAAGTATCTTGTTTTTTTCTGTGTGATTCTTATAGATCAGGCACAGATTATTTCTGAAGTTCAAATAAGTCTTTCGTGGAGAGCCAACATTGAGCGTACCACCTCCCAAATGATAGACTACTGAAGAAGGGATACAACGCAGTCTCCATCCTCTTGCACCAAGACGCCAGCAAAGGTCGATCTCCTCCTGATGGGCAAAGAAACTTTCGTCCAAACCTCCGGCTTTAAGATATTCATTCCTTCTGATAAGCATAGCCGCACCCGTAGTCCATTGAATATCCAAAGGTGTGTCATATTGGCCATTATCGAGCTCTGTGACATCCATAACTCTGCCTCGGCAGAAAGGATAGCCGTAACGGTCAATAAAACCGCCAGATGCACCTGCGTGCTCAAATCTCTGCTTGTCATAGAACGCAAGAACCTTAGGCTGAACTGACACCACGTCAGCATGACTGTCAAGTTCCGCAACCAAAGGCTCCAAATAACCGCTTGTAACCTCTACGTCGGAATTTAGCAGTAATATATAATCAGCTTCAACCTCCCTTATCGCACGATTGTACCCTTCTGCAAAACCATAGTTTTTGTCAAGCACCACAGTACGCAAATATGGATAGCTTTGGGCAAGGAACGACAAAGAATCGTCCGTAGAAGCATTGTCGGCAATAACAACCTGAGCATATTCAGGAGTGTATTTCACGACAGAAGGCAGAAACTGCTCAAGCATCTTCCTGCCGTTATAATTAAGTATTACTACCGCAACTTTCATTATTATTCTCCCTCCTCCTGACTGGCTTCTGCAGAGTTAAAACTGTTGTTAATAGACTCGATGTAGTCAAGCAATTCGTCAAGTCCCTGCTTTTTCTCGGAAGAAGTCACAAAAATAGGTGGCAGCTCCTCCCAAGTCTGGAACAACTTTTCATGATAAGCCTTCAGATTCTTTGCCAATTCTGACTTGCTAATCTTGTCAATTTTGGTGAAGATTATTGAGAACGGGATTCCATTGGCACCAAGGAAATCCATAAATTCAAGGTCAATCTTTTGCGCTTCATGCCTGCAGTCTATAAGGACAAATAGATTTGTCAGTTCCTCCCTTTGAAGCACATAGCCTTTGATCATCTTCTCAAGTTTCTCCCTCCACATTTTGGAAATAGAGGCATAACCATAGCCGGGAAGGTCAACCAGATACCAATCGTCATTTATAAGGAAATGGTTTATCAGTAAAGTTTTACCCGGCTTTTGGGAAGTTTTTGCCAAGCTGCTATTATTAGTCAAGGCATTTATTAAAGAAGATTTACCGACATTTGACCTGCCTATAAAAGCATATTCCGGTTTGTCGTGATGAGGGCATGCCGTAACTTTTTGATTGCTAATAACAAATTCTGCTGATTTGATTTTCATTTTGAGTATATTTTGTATGAATGTTAAATTTAAGAAAAAGGGGAAGTCTGAAACCTCCCCTCCAACTTAAAAAATAAAAGATATGAGAATTTTAAATTTAGAAGCTTACAGAAATGTACTTTCCGTTAACCTTAGCGTAAGCCTGACCTTCCTTGTCAAGGTAAACCTCAAGATTCGAGCGCTTAGCAAGTGCATAACCGTCATTCTTGAACTCACCGATGTAATCGTAGTCACAACAAGTGATCTGGCTACCGAATCTATCCACAAGACCGTACTTTCCGTTCATCTTTACACGAGCAACTCCACCCTGGAAGTCCTTAGCCTCGTCATACATGAAACCGCAAAGCTGAAGTCCCTTGCTGTCTATGTAACCGTACTTTACTGCACCGTCAACATTCTTTCCAACAGCGCAATTACCCTCCTTGAACCAAGAGACATAGTTGAACTTGTGCTGAACTACAAGCTCACCCTTGTTATTTACGAAACCGTATAGGTAATTGTCATCCTGACAAGCAGCCAAACCTTCAGAGAAAGACTTTGTCTCAAGGTAAGTCTCATCAGAAAGCTTCTCGCCGTTTGTACCGATATAGTAAGAAACATTGTTCTCGTCCTTTACAGCAGCAGCACCATAGCTGAAGTTAGAAGCCATATTGTACTTTGTAGGGATAACCTCTACACCGCTCTCGTTAACGAAACCGTACTTACCACCCTTGGCAACTCTTGCAAGACCCTCAGAGAAGTCTGACCCCTGCTCATACTTAGCCTTTACAACTAGCTTACCGTTTAGAGTGTAACCATACTTGCTCTTTACAAGAGTACGTGTAGGCTGAGCCCACTTCTTGTTCATCTCTCTCTTAGCCTGTGCAGTGAACTTGCCGTTAGGGAAATCATAGATGAAGTTCTGCATTGCCTCCTTAGTACCTGTCTTTACAGCTGCCTCATAAGCATTCTTTTCTACTTCGTCTCTCTCATCCTGATGCTTAGCCCACTCAGCGCGACGCTCAGCAGCTGCCTGCATCTGAAGCTTTCTCTGGCGCTCCTCCTCGGCTACTCTAGCCTTTCTCTCCTGCTCAGCCTGCTCGAAAGCAGCAGCGGCCTGCTGTCTCTGAGCCATCTCAGCCTGGCGGTATGCGATGACAGACTCCTTGATCAAAGACATCTCCTGGTAACCTGAATCATTCTTTGGACGAGACTCGAAATAAGACTTGCAAGCACCCTCAGCTGTATTGTAGTCAGCTAGTGCATAGGCAGCCTTAGCCTTCAAGTAGCTCAAACGAGCATTAGTCTTGTTGTTAAGTAGCTTTTCCATCTCAGCTACTTTGTTCAAAGCCTTTGAATACTCCTTGTTGTTATAGAACTCAACAGCCTTAGGATAGATTGAACGAGCCTTCTCATCGTTCTTGCTGATAGTCTGAGCTCCTGCCAATGTTGTCATACTTGAAGCAACAAGCATGGCATATATATATTTTTTCATCTTTTATTCTGTTATATGATTTAATGAAAATAATAATGGATTGTTATTACTCATCCTGACAAACACGGAAACCGATGCCCTTGCTCTTGGAATCCTGCTTGATCAACTCCTTAGACTGAAGTGTACAACCACTTGCGTCATCAGCAAAAGAACCACCCTTAACAAAACGAGATGTTCTGTCGTAGTAATCACTAATCCACTCAGAAACATTACCAGTCATATCATAGATACCAAGCTCGTTTGGAGCCTTTGAACCAGCTGGATGTGTTGACTGCTCTGAATTGTATGCACTCCAAGCAACCTCCTCAAGGTTCTCACCTCCAGAGAAGCTACTCTTTGAACCATTCACACCACCCTGTGCAGCATAAACCCACTCAACCTCGTTTGGCAATCTGTACTTGACATCTGTCTGGGCGTTCAACTTTGTAAGGAACTGCTGTACCTCCTCGAAAGATACATTCTCAACAGGACAGTCACGGCAGCCGTTGAAGCTAGATGGATTAGTACCCATAACTCTTACCCACTGGCGCTGAGTTATCTCTGTCTTACCAATATAGAAAGACTTAACAGAACCATTACCCTCAACGTAAACAAGATCCAAAATACCAGAGATATTTCTATTGTTCTTGTAGCTGTAGTAATCGCTAATCTTCTGAATCTGATTCAAAGGATAACGCATTGTAGAATCATAAGAAGCTGCGATCTTGTAGTAAACACCAGCCTCGTTCCACTTCTGCTGCTTGTAGTAAGAATCAGCCTTCTCGATATACTCATACCAAGAATCGTAAGCTAGAACTGTAGTGTTCCAGAAATCTTTCTGCTTGATACCTACAGTTACAGGGTACTTTCTGTTATCATAATAAGCCTTGTCAGCGTTTACTGAATCGCCCTTTGCATATAGGTCGATAGACTTCTTTCTGCGAGCGATCTCGTCAACCAAGAAATCATACTCGCTCTCATTCCACTCCACAGAAGTCATCTTTGCATCAACAACATCTACGCGGCTAGCGTTAGAAAGGATGTTACGAATGCGGAAGTTATAACCTCTTGACGAAGGGTCAAGCTTACCTGTCTTACCCTCTCTCTCAATCTTTGCAAGTGTAATGAAATCCTTGATGCTTGCGTCTGGAACAACTACACCTGGCTTAGCCTGCTTACCCACGCAAACATTCTTTAGCACGTCACCCCAGTCGGCAACCTCGAAAGTTGGAGGAGTAACGCTCTCGCCTGCACGCTCTAGGTAAGGCACCTCGATCTGAGCTGTTGCAGAAGCGAAATAACAATTAGCCTTCTCCGAGAAGAACATAAGAGTCACATCGAACTTAGCCTTCTTAGGAGTTATCATATCAAATCTTGAAGCCAAATCACCATAATTCTCTACGGCTAGAGTTGACTTCTCTACCTTAACTTTGTTGTAAGTGAAATCAGGTCGTGCAGCCCAAACTGCTGTAGCATGTGTACCAACCTTTCCAACAACCTTCTTCATTGTGAAGTTTACCGTGCAAGAGTCCATCAAATAGATGTTCTTGCCCTTAGGGTAATTAGCTTTACAAGAGAATTTGCTTGTTAGCGACTCTGTGCTCTGTGCCGAAACCTGCAAAGCTGAAGCAAGAGACAACGCACAAGTCATTAGAAAAAACTTTCTCATTGTTCTTTTATTATTATACTTGTTTTATTTATTCTTTGTTTATCTTTAATAATCACAGCATCACTATGTCAAACAAAACGCTATAATTACAATACTCGCACGCAAAGATACACCATTTATACTAAAAATCAAAAAAAAGGCAAAAAAAGTTGCGAAAAACATCTTTTTTTGCCTTTTTATCCTTAAAAATTAACCAATTATTTGATTTTAATTTCCTTTTGATGTCTGATTTGAAGCAAGTCTCCGACAATAGGTCCTTCGATTCGGCTTACGACTTTCTGCGAATACTCCTTACCCTCCTCTATCTCTCCAATCTGTAGTCGTCCTTCCAAATACTCAGTAGAACCCGGTTCGCACTTGTTTCCAATCATACTCTCAATAGATTCTATCACACCTGTCTCGCTGTCCATAATGATGAATGGAGCTTTTACTACCATAATCTCATTGTTGATGCTGAGCTTTAGCTGTGATGCTGAAAGTCTTCGTTTTTGCATGGTTTCTCAAGGTATTATGAATTGTTATATAATCGAGCGTATGTGCCGCCAAGCTGCATAAGCTCGCTGTGTGTTCCCTTCTCAATAATCTCGCCCTTGTCAAGCACGCAAATCAAGTCTGCATTCTTGATTGTGCTGAGTCTGTGTGCGATCATGATTGTAGTTCTATTCTTCATCAGCTCGTCAAGGGCTGCCTGAACAAGTTTCTCGCTCTCGTTGTCAAGGGCGGAGGTTGCCTCGTCAAGAATCAGAATTGACGGGTTGCGAAGAATGGCGCGCGCAATACTTATTCTCTGGCGCTGGCCGCCGGACAAAAGGCTTCCGTGATCGCCAATGTTAGTCTGGTAGCCGCTTTCAGTCTGCATTATAAAGTCATGGGCGTTGGCAATCTTTGCCGCTGCAATAACTTCTTCCTCAGTCGCGTTGCGCGTACCGAACTTTATGTTGTTATATATAGTGTCGTTGAACAGAATAGGGTTTTGGTTCACATTTCCCATGTACTCACGCAAATCGAAAAGCGAATAATGGCGAATGTCCTGGCCGTCAATCTTTATGCTGCCCTCCTGAACGTCATAGAATCTTGGTAAAAGATCTACCAGTGTGCTCTTTCCGGAACCAGACAGACCGACAAGCGCTACGCTCGAGCCTTTCTTGACCTCCAAGTTTATACCTCTCAAAATCCAGTCCTCCTTATACTTGAACCAGACATTCTCGAATGTTATTCCATGCTTCATAGGCTCAGCCTTGACTGGGTTCTTGACCTCCTTCAAAGGGTTTACTGCATCCAGAATCACATCTATTCGCTCAAGCGAGGCCTTGCCCTTCTCAACGCTGTACATTGCCTTTGAAAGGTCCTTGGCAGGGTTGATTATGCTGTAGAAGATTACAAGGTAATAGATGAACTCACCGGCATTCAGCGAACTGCCCTCGTTCAAAATCAGAGAACCACCAACAAACAGCACGATGGCAATCATGAATGTTCCCAGGAACTCGCTCATAGGATGAGCAAGCGAATACTTTCTGTTTATCTTGTTGTTAGTGCGCCTCAACTGGTTGTTCATCTCGCTGAATCGAGTATTTACATGCGTTTCAGCATTGAAGGCTTTGATAATTCTAAGTCCGTTCAAAGTCTCCTCGACAGTGGCAAGAAGAGAACCCTGCTGAGCCTGACCTAGCTGGCTTTTCCTCTTCAGACTCTTTCCGATCTTTCCCATAAGCCAACCCATGATTGGTAGCACGAGCAGAACAAAAAGAGTAAGCTGCCAGCTCAAAGCCAGCATAACGCCAAGATAGACAATTATCATGATTGGGTTCTTGCTCAACAACTCGATACTGCTCATTATTGAGTTCTCAACCTCCTGTACATCCGAAGTTATACGCGCCATAATGTCACCGCGTCTCTGTTTGTCATAAAATGCAAGGTTCAGGTCAACCAGTTTCTCGTACATGTCCTGACGAATGTCTCTGGTCAGTCCAGTACGCATAGGAATAATAAAGTAGGAAGCCAAATAAGAGACTCCCGTCTTCAGAAAAGTCATAACGACAAGAACCACTGCAAGAATCATCAATGTGTTTATCGCACCACTATTGGCAATGCATTCCTGAACGTAGTAATAGCCGTTGTTCTTGACCACATCCATGTCAAGGCTCCAAGGCTTGAAATTGTATTGTGTTGAATCTGTCTTGAAAAGAATCTGAAGGATAGGAATCAAAACAGCGAAAGAGAATATAGAGAACAGCGTTGCCAAGATATTGCAAACCACATTCAACGCCACGAAACCTTTGTAAGGTCCCACGAATCTTGTTATTAGCTTTATGAACTGAGGTTTTTTCATCTTGATTTTGTTTCTATGAATATAAAGAAACAAAGAATCAAGGGCACAAAGCCCTCAATTCTTTGTTTATAATGCAATTACTTGTAAATTCCTGTGTATGACGAAGGTGTGATTGCGCGAAGCTCCTTCTTCACATCCTCGCCTACGTTCAATGTCTCTATGAACGAGGCAATGCTCTCTGCAGTAATCTTTGTGTTTGTACGTGTCAACTCCTTCAAAGTCTCGTACGGATTAGGGTAATTCTCACGGCGAAGAATTGTCTGAATACCCTCGGCAACTACAGCCCAGTTCTTCTCTAGGTCAGCAGCGATTGCATCCTCGTTAAGAAGAAGCTTGCCAAGTCCCTTCATAATGCTCTTGATAGAGATAATAGAGTGAGCCATAGGAACACCTACGTTTCTCAACACAGTTGAGTCTGTCAAGTCTCTCTGAAGGCGAGAAACAGGAAGCTTTACTGCCAAGTGCTCAAGGATAGCGTTTGCAATACCAAGGTTACCCTCTGCGTTCTCGTAGTCGATTGGGTTGACCTTATGAGGCATAGCCGAAGAACCAACCTCGCCCTTCTTGATCTTCTGCTTGAAGTATTCCATCATGATATACATCCAGAAGTCGCGGCAAAGGTCAATCATGATTGTGTTGATTCTCTTCATGCAGTCGAATACACGGCTCAAATTGTCGTAGTTTGAAATCTGTGTTGTGTACGGCTCTCTCTCGATACCTAGAGAAGCGACAAAGCTGTTACCGAAAGAAACCCAGTCAATACCAGGGTAAGCAACATTATGAGCGTTGAAGTTTCCTGTTGCTCCACCGAACTTTGCAGGCAACTTCATGCCCTTCAACTCGTTCAACTGAATTGAAAGACGGCTAACGAATACCTTGATCTCCTTTCCAAGACG
Organism: Paludibacteraceae bacterium; assembly: GCA_045641625.1. Lineage (GTDB taxonomy): Bacteria > Bacteroidota > Bacteroidia > Bacteroidales > Paludibacteraceae > UBA1723. The sequence continues at coordinate 23,897 of JAZUHH010000080.1, read as the reverse complement.
TGTTGGAGAAGCTGGCTGACCGTGAGTCTTTGCAAGCATAGAGATCTCCTTCCACTCTGTAGCATACTCTTCAAGCTTAGCGATAAGTCCCTCAACCTCTGGAATGAACACAGTCTCCAAAGCCTCCTTGATAGATAGAGGAATAGAAGTGTTGTTGATGTCCTGTGAAGTTAGACCGAAGTGGATGAACTCCTTGTCCTCCTTCAAGCCAAGAGCCTCGAACTTTTCCTTTAGGAAATACTCAACAGCCTTGACGTCGTGGTTTGTTACGCTCTCAATCTCCTTGATTCTCTTGGCGTCGTCAGTGCTGAAGTTCTTGTAAATATCTCTTAGCTTAGAGTAGATAGACGAGTCAACACCCTTAAGTTGAGGCAATTTAACCTCACAAAGAGCGATGAAATACTCGACCTCGATTCTTACTCTATACTTGATTAGCGCATACTCTGAAAAGTACTCAGCCAAGGCGTCACACTTGCCTCTGTATCTGCCGTCTATCGGCGAAATCGCTGTTAATTCTTCTAACTGCATAATATAAATATCTTTAATTTGGGGCAAAGATACGAAATTTATTCATAATTCACAATTATGAATCATGATTTGTGCATTATGATTTTTTGCATCATCTGACTAAAGTAAAGTGTCCAGAATAGACTTTGTCAATCGATTCGATGTCTATAATATACCAGTAATCTGTTGACGGCATTTTGTTTCCGTTGTAAGTACCGTCCCATGCGTTGACCTGGTTATCGTAACAAGGGAATATGGCTATACATTTACCAAAGCGATCGAAAATGGTTACCTTTGCGTCTGGAAATAAATCAATATTCTTGATAATCCAAACATCATTCACTTCATCACCATTTGGGGTAAAATAAGACATAGGAATTATATCAACAGACTCTACATTAAGATTCAAGGCAATAATGCTATCGCAACCATGGATCGTGATGTAAGATTTTTTGTAAAACCCTTCTTTATAGTAATCTTTGCCTTCGAAAGTGAACTTTTCGCCCTGTCTTATAGTTGAGAAAGTTGTATCGAAATAGGTTGGGTGCACTTTCAAGTTAGTAATCCTAATGCTGTCGCATCCGTTTACTGAAAGCATGGAGTCGATTGTTATACCCGAAACTATGTGTTCCTCATCTTTACAAATTTGGATATTAAAAGAGTCTCTGTAAGCGATGTTAACCATAAGATTCAAAATAAAAATACTGTCTGCCACACCAGGCTTGGACACAGTATCGGCGTAAGTACCAGATGCGTTATAATCTTTTTCTCTCCATTGGAAATGTTCTTTTTCGCAAATTGCAACATCTTCACTTGTTATTACAGGTTCAAGAACGCGCACATTCAAAGCGACAACACTATCACAACCATGAGTTGTGGTATATGTCTTTTCATAAAAACCCTCGTCTTTATATTCCTTACCATTGAAAGCGAACTTTTCGCCTTGTTTTATAATTGCGAAGGTCGTATCGAAATAGGTTGGATGCACCTTCAAATCAGTGATTTTTATACTGTCGCAACCGTTTATTGAGAGCATGGAGTCGATTGTTATACCCGAAACCTTTTGATTATCATCTTTACAAGTCTCGACATATATGGTATCACGATAAACATCGTTAACCTTTAGATTCAGTGTACAATACACATCACAAGATTTACTATTTTGCAGAGTGTCGTAATAAATACCTGTTTTATTGTAGTATTTACCATTCCACAGATAAGATTCGCCCATGCATATCGTAGCATTGGTTACATCATACTCTGGAGGATTTACATAAAAATCCACTGTTTGAATATAGTCACAACCTGCTGGAGTCGTTGTTGTGATTGTATATATGCCAGTTGTTTTTAATATGGTGTCTCCCATCTGAACAGAATCGCCATAACAAACGGAAATACTGGAATTGCCATATATCTCCTTATAGAAATTATAATAGATACTGGTTGTGTCAGCGTAATCGCCAGAGCGAAGAACAATTCTTACAGAATCTTTAATTGTCATCGGCTCAGGTAGGTAATAACACACCGAGATGCCACTACTTGAAACTTCAGATATTGAACCTTCTATAGATGCACTATCCAAAACCTCAATTGTATAATCATAGTATTCTGTGACGGATATTCGTAGAGTATCAATATTGACTGGATACCAGACACACCACCATGGACCATTGCAAGCATACTCCATATAATGAAAATCATTCCAAGTAATATGTGGTGTCACACAATCATGAGGTTCAAGAAAAACTGCGTTCGAGACGAAATACTCTTCCCCACAATCTACAGCTACACGATAGTAACCTACTTTACCATCTTCCTCTATTTCATCTGCCGTATATGCAGAGTCACTGGTTATATCAAGAATTTCCCATCTGCCAGAAATGTTATCAGTTTTATTGAAGAGCCATTTATAATCACAGGAGTCCTTTGTAATGACTGTATCTGTTACAATAGCACGTAAATAACTAAGACCGTTACAAACTTGGGAACTCACTAATTCAAATCCTGGATTGGTACTATAATTAGCAAGACTAATAGATTTGCCGTGAACATTATTTACGAAAAGGCAAAAAAAGAAGACAAAAAAAGTCACAATATCTTTTCTCATTATCCTACTTAGTTTTAGCTTGTTACGATTATATAATTAACCATATAATCGCCTACAAATATACAAACTTTTCCTAACCTACCACTATTTATCGATGACTTTCTGCTCGTTCAGGACACAAAAAAGGACGACCGAAGTCGCCCTTTTTAGTTAATAGTTATTAATTAATAGTTGATAGTTGCAAGTTGTTTAGTAGTACTCGATTTCGAAAGTTGATGGGAAAAGAATAATTATCAATTTTACACCCATTTGGCACTCGCGCTGTCTTTAAGTTCGAGCAACCTGAGAATACAAAATCTCCGATTGAAGTTACCGAGTTAGGGACTTCGATACTTGTAATGGTGTAGCACTCCCTCACCATATTCGATTGAAGTTACATCATATACCAGCACTTTTGATGGGATAATGATTTCTTTTAATTACCTTGCTAAAGGTACAATAATTCCACAACCAGCCAAGCAAGATAACAATTAACAAACATAAATTTCAAAGTTTCGTAATATTATAGTACAAATTGGCAAATTTTGTTGCTTCCCGTTATTTGCGGAAGACTTAACAGAACTCCTTTCAACGTTTTGGCACATGGTAATTTGGCAAACATAAGTCTCTTTGACGTTTTGTAACATAGCAAAAAGCCGAACAGAAATCTCTTTGACGTTTTGTCATAACACAAAGGCCAAAGATAGTTTGTTATTTGTCATACAGCAAAAGGGTGAAGAAAGTTTGTTATTGGTTCTCCCCAAAAGCCAAATGCTGATTGGACAATTTTGATCCTAATATAATAATTGAACAGTTTCCGAAAGATAAAACCCACGAAAAAAACATAGAGATGTCGCTATGCGACAATGCACATCAAACGTCATAGGTAGCCACATAGTGGCTTTTCTATACATGGCCGTGGGTTTCAACCTACGGAAAAAAGGAGAACCTCACACAAAAAACATGATAACCCACGGAAAGAACAAACGAATTATTGCGAATTGCGCCTAAACCCCAAGTATATTTCTCAGAATCCACCAGCCTACATACAACACAAGATAAGCCATGAGCGCACGTCTGCCAAGCACCACATCACGAAGTCCGTCAAACACATGATTGAAGTTATACCACGACACCAAAACCACAAGAAAAATATACGGCATGGCAATCACAAAGAAATAGTTGTAGCGCAAAGCCTCGACAAACTCTCCGTGCATCAAAGCGAAGATGGCACGCTGGAAGCCGCACCCTGCACACTGAGTACCGGTAAAAAGATGCCACATGCACTTTATCGGGTACTTCTCAGCCGAAGGGTTCACGTTATAGAAAAACACAAGAAGCAGCACCACAACGACCGGAAAGGCGTATGGCATTATCTTGTCAAACTTGTCGAGCATATTATTCATGTGGGCAGGCTTTACTAAACCGCGGCAAAGATAGGAATAATGTGAGGATTTTCAAAACAACAAGCCAACATCGGGGCAATGGAAACCGTAGAATACAAATTTCCCCTGAGTCTCTCCTGCCACTTAAAAACGCCGCAAAACGCACGTTATGAACAGTTTTATTGTTAAAAAACATTAAAATATGGCTTAAAAGGTTCCTTAATAAAATCTCGTTGGTGTTTTATTAGTAAATTTGCACAATTCAAAAATTGAGTTAATGAAACTACTAGGAGACAAGACTTTATTACACATACTTTTCGTTATTGCGGTGCTTCTAATGACTTTCTTTCAGGCCAAGGCACAGCAGACGGAAGCCATGCACCAATACACCGGCATCGTCACTGACTCCACCACCGGCGAAGTCATTCCCTTTGCAAGCGTCTATGTCCAGGGTACAATAATCGGAACAACTACAGACGACGAGGGACGATTCCTTTTGAAGACAAGCCAGGAACTTTCACAACTTACATTTTCCTTTATCGGCTACAAGGACAAGACAGTGAAGCTTCACGGCAACGGTCTGGTCGGAAACATTCGCCTGGCTTCGGACAACATGCTGCAGGAACTTGTTGTCAAGAAAAGGAGAGTCCACTACAAGAGGAAGAACAACCCAAGCGTGGATTTCGTAAAGCGTGTGCTTGAACACAAGGACTCTCTTGACGCACGCTCTGCACAACAGTTCCACTCACGCTGCTACAAGAAGCAGATTCTTGCCATGACAAATGCAGACGAAATCATAAACAAGAGGGAAAACAAGGGGAAGAATGTCGAACTGATGAAGAGATGCGTTGACACCTCGGAAGTTTCAAATGAAATTGTCCTGCCGCTTTATACCGAAGAGGTTGTGTCAAATCTGGACTACACCTCTAAAAGCAGAAAGATTGCCAGCACAACACTCATCGAAGACCAGAAATCGCTGTTTGAAATCATTCCCGAAGACATATTCTCTTCTCTTATGGCAGACGCGGGCGGAGAAATAAACATTTACGATAATTCCTTCAGGCTTCTTTTCACTGACTTTGTGTCGCCGATAGCCTCATACGGAAAATCTTATTATCACTACTACATCTCTGACACGCTTAGAAACCCTTTCAACGATTCCATCGGCTACATCAAGGTGAATTTCGCCCCTGCGAACAAGGAAAGCCTTGGCTTTGCCGGCTACATGCTGGTTTCCAAAGACAGCTCGTATGGAGTCAAGGAACTCGAGATGAATCTTTCCCACGCATCAAGAATAAACTTCGTGAGCGGAATGGTGATAACCCAATCTTTCGAGAGAACTCCCGAAGGCTACTACACGCTCAGGAAGTCAAAGCTGGCAATGGAGGGAAGCCCTATTGACGCCATAGACAGAATAAGGGGTCTCTATGCGAGAATAGAAAGGTACTATGCACCGTATTATTTCGGCGACCTGGAGGAGCTTCAGGCAGCCGACTCTGCCGCAGGAATAAGCTATATTCCGCTTGACTCGCTTACTATAGACGACATTCTGCCCGATAACGCTCCGGATCGAGACATCAAGGACATCAATGATCTGAAAGACCAGATTGCACAGAGCAAGATTGCGAAGTTCACAAACTTCGTCATCAAGAGCCTTTCGGACAACCATATTCCAATCGGTGACGTAAAGAAACCTAAATTCCACATCGGCCCAATCTATTCAATAGCGACGAAGAACGACCTTGAAGGCAGAAGATTCCTTCTTGGCGGCCAGACAGGAACAGGTCTGAACAAGAGAGTCTTTGGTGCCGGCTATGTTGCCTATGGACTGAAGGACGAGAAGTTCAAAGGCTGGGGAGAGGTTGAAGTATCCTTCATAGACAAGGAGAGAAGCCGTACGGAATTTCCGAGAAAGAGCGTAACTGTCTCGTACCTGGCAGACTGCGACATGCCTTCAAACAGATACGCCACAAGCCGAGGGGAAACTTTCATTTCAGGCATTTCATGGCAGACTGTCAGAGACTATTCGTACTACAAGAGGCTGACAGTTTCCAACGTAATGGAGTTCGACAACGGCTTGACATACAACATTTCAGTTTCCAGAAACCAGGACACTCCTGCAGACGAGCTTGAATACATCAAATCGTCAACGGGCATCGAGGTTGAGCACATCACCACTTCCGAGCTTTCTCTGTCACTCGGCTATCAGCCTAACGTGTTCCAGCAGTTCGGACTTAACCGATTCTCTCTGACAAACCAGATTCCACACATTAACGTCAAGCAGACTTTTGCGAGCGACAGAATTGCCTCGGAATATTCTCTCTCAAAGACAGAGGTCAGCTACGACCAGAGATTCTCGCTTTCTCCTGTCGGCTACATGGACGTGTATGTCAAGGGCGGAAAGGTATGGAACAAGGCTCCCTACCCTCTTTTGTTCACGCCACCTACAAACCTCTCGTACATTTGCGGAAGCGAGGCCTTTGCAATGATGTCGAGCATGGAGTTCATCTATGACCAATACGCAATGATTGACATTGAACACTATATGGAAGGCTGGATTCTTGCAAAGATTCCTTTCGTCAACAAGCTCAAGCTTCGCGAGTTCTGGAAGTTCAAGATTATGGCAAGCTCTCTATCCGACAGGAACAACCCTTTGAAAAATTCCGGTGACGAGATGCTGTTCACACTGCCAAAGAACTCGCATGTAATGACAGAACCTTACATGGAGGCTTCTTTCGGAGTTTACAACATATTAAAGCTTCTGCAAGTCGAGTTTGTAAGGAGGATAAACTACCTGAACCACCCATACGCAGACAAATGGGGCTTCAGATTCGGCTTGAGAGTGGGCTTCTGATTCATGCAACTAAAATTTTGCTCTGACAATGACAAAGAAAATAATCATAACGGTTTTGATCCTGCAGGTAATGTTTATTGCCTTGCCATTCATCTTCATGCACTTTGGCTACGACAAGGCGGTTGCGCAGTCTGGTCTGCATTGGATTCCAATCTTAATGGCCTTTGCAATGATTCCCACACTGATAGCTCTTGTGCACTCAATCAAAATGTCGAAGAGAAACGAGTCAAAAAGGGGAATATCTTTCTTCCCAATTATCTTTGTCATATTTGTTCTGCTTATGAGCTTCAAGACGCTTTTTGACTTTATCGGTATGATTTAACGGCAATTATTAACTATTAACTTTTAACGAAATTGAAACCCAACGAAGGTATTGCGTCATGGCTTGTGCTGTTACTTGCAGTGATGGCAGGAATTTCCGTGGCAAATCTGTACTACTGCCAACCGCTTTTGAACCTGATACGCGAAGACATAGGCTTGTCAGAGTTCCAGGTGAACCTGATGCCGGTAAGCACTCAAATAGGCTATGCGCTCGGCTTGCTTTTCATAATTCCTATGGGCGACCTCTACAACCGCCGCTCTACTATACTTGTCTGCTTTGCGTTCCTCATAGCTGCACTGCTTGTCATTGCCACGGCTGAGAACGCATGGCTGCTTCTGGGCGGATCCTTTGTCATGGGCTTCAGTTCCGTAGCACCACAGGTCTTTATGCCTTTCGTATCTCTCTACGCAAAGCCTGAGCAGAAGGAAAGGAAGGTCGGCTTCATATTGTCGGGACTGCTGTGCGGAATTCTTGGCTCCAGAGTTATAAGCGGCTATGTCGGCCACCTTTACGGATGGAGAACAGTATATTACATAGCGGCAGGGCTTATCCTGCTTTCGGCATTGGTTCTGCTGAAGACTTTCCCCTACGTCGAGCCTACTTTCAAGGGCAAGTTCAAGACTTTGATGAAGTCAATCGTCAGCCTTGCAAAGGAACACCCGCAGGCACTGACCTATTCCATTCGTGCAGGTCTTTCCTTCGGTTCTTTTCTTGGGCTTTGGGCTTGCCTTGCATTCAGAATGAAGGAGGCACCTTTCTTTCAGGGAAGCGATGTCGTGGGAATGCTCGGAATATGCGGAATAGCCGGAGCTTTGACAGCGTCGAATGTCGGCAAATACATCCCTAAATACGGCGTAGAAAGAATAAACTACATAGGTGCAGGCATTATTCTTGCCTCATGGGTTCTTCTTGCTTTCGCTCACAACAGCTATGCAGGCATCATTGCAGGTATTGTCTTGATAGACATAGGAATGCAGTGCGTTCAGCTAACTAACCAGAGCTCGACAATGAAGCTGTCAGTCTCGGCACCAAGCAGAATGAACACCATATTCATGGTTACATACTTTATTGGCGGCTCGCTCGGCACATTCCTTGCAGGAACTATGTGGAGTCAGTTCGGCTGGTTGGGAACAATAGCTTCGGGCATAGGTCTTATGATTCTTGCGATTGCGTTTTCAGTTGCAAGGGACAAGAAATAACGATACAATATTTTATGAGTCAAAAAAATGTTTGCATACTTGCAATAGGGACACTTGCACTATTGTTTGAAGGGTGCTGCTACCCTTTCCCAAAAATCGATACAAACAACCCAGTAGGTTGCTATATAGAAAATCTTAACAATACCGAAGCGGCAAAAATACTCAAACTCTATCCCGACAGCACTTTCACATTCATTGAATTAAATGATGAAGGAGACACATCGAATGTCTCAGCTGGAACATGGAGTTTAGGTTCTGGAACATTGTGGGGAGGAGGTTTTCATATTAACCTGTATGACACATTCAACACTTCTCCTCACAACTATTTCGACTGCTACACCGACCATTTAGAGGCAGACGAGGCCAGCTGGCTTTGGAAAGAAGATTAAAGATTACGTGGTAAAGCCTTCGTTTTATTATTTTACATGCTAACACAAAAAAGGCGACCGAACGGTCGCCTTTTTTGATTAATGGTTGCAAGTTGATGGGAATGTATTTGAATCGACTTTACAACCTTTTGGCACACATGCTGTCTTTAAGTTTGTGCAATCCCTGAATGCACAACTTCCAATTTCAGTTACCGAGTTAGGAATGACGACACTTCTCCAAATTTTCAATTAAAAAATCAATCTATATTCAAAAAAAAATTACAGTTTATGTTAATGAGCATAAACATGGCGAATTTTACAGCAAAATTCCACAAATTTTAGTTTTTTTGATACAAAGATTCTTCTTTACGAAAAAACAAACGTATTTTTTAACAACAGGACTATCGACAAGAAAAACAAAGCTTCAAATTGTGTGACCAGATTGATTCTTTAGAAGAAGTAAAGTTAAAATCGACAGAAACATTGCCTGAACACCTGATTGTATCTTCACAAAACCGTTCTGGAACATATATAAACAAAAATAACAGTCAGAAACAGCAACAAAAGAAAGAACATGCAAATACAAAAATATGTATTGGCTTTGCCTCGTAAAACTTCGGCGATATAAACATTTGGGGCAACCTGACATGATTAAAAAACATCAAAAGTCAAGTTATCGAATAAAAGTTGTAACTTTGCCTCGTAAAACTTCGGCAATATAAGTAAAACAAAAAAATGAGTAACGAAGAAAACAAGAAAAGGAAAGTCAGCATTAAAAGTATTCTCGAGCTTATTATACCATTGGCTTTGAGCATACTTATATTCTACTTCATATACAAGGATGAAGACTGGAGCGAGCTGATGGGATACATAAAGGAGAGCAAGATAGGCTGGCTTCTGCTTCCGGTGGCAATCGGAATGTTCAGCCACTTCCTCAGAGCCATACGATGGAAGATGCTTATCAAGGCAAGCGGAATGAACGCCAAGCTGGACAACATATTCCATTCGGTCATGATCGGATATTTTGCAAACTTCCTGTTCCCTCGTGCCGGAGAAGTTGCCAGATGCGGAGTTCTGAAGAAGAGTGACGGAATAAGCTTCACTACGCTGATCGGTACGGTAATAACAGAGAGGCTATTTGACATGGTTGTCACTGCACTGATAATCGTGGTGACAATAATACTGCAGTACCAGTATTTCGCAAGCACCCTTGCAACAATAGACCTGGGAAGCAAACTGATGAGCATGCTCCCCTTCATAGTGATATTCATTGTGATAATTGCCTGCGTAGGAACATTCTTCTATAAAAAGAGGAACGAGAGCAAGCTGTACGACAAGGGAAGGGAAACGCTGAAAAAGATAGGCAAAGGTTTTGCCAGCTTCAAGGACGTGGATAACAAGACATTGTTCATCATTCTTTCTCTGCTGATCTTCTTCTGCTACTTCATGATGCTTTATGTCAGCTTCTGGGCATTCGACTCCACCAGAGACTTGAGCATATCTGCCGGACTGGTGGTGTATGTCATGGGTGCGCTTGGAATCATCGCACCTGTACAGGGAGGCATCGGCGCATGGCACTACCTGACCATTACGGCTTTGAGCTTCTATTTCATTCCGGAGACTGAGGCAAAGGCTTTCGCTCTTGCGACACACACAGTTCAGACAATCGTTGTCTATGTAGGTTTCGGTCTGCTTTCCTACTTGATTATGAGCATAAAGGGACACAGGAACAATTCATAATTAATAATGCACAATTCATAATTATGAATTGTGAATTATGAATTGGATCGCTTCCCAATCGTAAGGAGAAACCCATTTTATTTCATTGTCTCTCTGCCACCATGTCAGCTGCTTCTTTGCATATCGGCGCGTGTTAGTCTTAATCGACTCTATGGCAGACTCTTTGGAACATTCGCCGCTGATATAGGCAAACATCTCCTTAAATCCGACTGTATTTAGAGAATTAAGGTGGCGCAGATGATAGACCGAGCGAGCCTCCTCCTCGAGACCGTTAGCGACCATGACATCTACACGTCTGTTTATTCTTTCATAGACTTCTTCCCTAGGCAGAGTCAAACCGATCTTAACAATTTTGAAGTCTCTCTCCTTTTTTGTTTGGGTTCTTAGCTCGGTGTATGTCTTTCCGCTTTCAAGGCAGAGTTCGAGCGCATGAATCACCCTCTTGTGGTTCTTCATGTCAACAATCTTGGCATATTCCGGATCAAGAATCTTCAACTCGCCATAGATGTTGTCAATACCCTCCTCCTCGAACCTTTTCCAGAGGGAGTCACGCAAATCCTGATCAACATCGGGCAGATCGTCTATTCCCTTGCACAATGCATCGACATAGAGCATTGAACCGCCGCACATGACAGCACAGTCATTCCTCGAGAAAATGTCTTCTAGACACTTCAACGCCTCGACTTCGAACCTTCCGCAACTGAAGTAGTCGTCAAGCTCTATGGTTTCTATGAAATGGTGACGAACCTCACTCAGTTCCTGAGCAGAAGGGCAGGCAGTACCGATAGGAATACCTTTGTAAATCTGACGCGAGTCCGAAGAAACAATCTCGGTATTCAGCGACTTTGCAATCTTTATGGAAACTGCAGTCTTCCCTATTCCAGTAGGTCCGACAACAACAAACAGAGTCTTCATTCTACGCATTGTTTACTTCATCCACATTCAAATCGTCGTCTTCATCGTAACCGTTCATTTCACGCTCCTTCTTCCTCTGCAGAATCTCGAGTTCCTCAGGGGAAAGAGGACGACCGCAGTATATGCAATACTTTGAATCAGTAGCTACGTTGTGCTTTCCGCAATACGGGCAGATAGGCGAATACTTGTTCTTAAGCTCCTTGACCATAGATGAAGACACAACTCCCGTAGGCACAGCGATAACGGTATAACCCAGCAGCATGACGATAACAGAAATCAGCTTGCCGAGAATTGTGACAGGGGTAATATCTCCATACCCCACCGTAGTCATGGTCACCACAGCCCAATATATTGAAACAGGGATATTCGTGAACTTTGTGTCCGGCTCACTTCCCTCGACAATATACATCATAGAACCGAGCGTAACAACGGAGAGTATGACAAGGGAAAAGAAAATGACAAGCTTCTGCGAACTGAAACGAATGGCATTAAGCAGGATCTGTCCCTCGCGCATGAACTCGAACATTCGGAAAATACGGAAAACCCGTATGATACGGAAAACTCGAATCACCATAAGCACATGGGCTGAGTCCTCGATCAAGCTCAGATAGGTCGGCAGAATAGAAAGCAAGTCTATGATACCGAACACACTGAATATATATGAAGAGGCCTTCTCTGAGCAGTAAAGTCGCATCAAATACTCGCAAGTGAAGAATATTGTGAAGAACCACTCCAAATAGACAAAAAGAACATGGAAACCGTGATTGATTCCCTCTATACTGTCAACAATAACGATAAAGACTGAAATGAAGATACCTGCGATAAGAAGCACGTCGAACAGCTTCCCCTCGAAAGTGTCTGTGCCGAAGATGATCTCGTTAAACTCCTTCTTCAGCTTTTCATTATGCATGAAGTTATACCAGCGTTCCTTGATTGTCATATTATCGTTTTTGAAGTCCCGCAAAGATATGAATAATTTGAAACTTTGATGCTACAAAAATACAAAAAAAGAAGCAACTCAATTAAGCTGCTTCTTCTCTGGTGGCTCGCTTGGGGCTCGAACCCAAGACCCCATCCTTAAAAGGGATGTGCTCTACCAACTGAGCTAGCGAACCGACCGTAAAACGCTTTCCTTTCCGAAAGCGATGCAAAATTAGTATTTATTTTGATATTTGCAAAACTTTTCAAGAAAAAATTAGAAAAAGAATCAAAAAAAATAAAGCATTCAAAATATTGCCTGAAATTTTTTCATTCTATAATTGAAAACATATATATTTGCTAAAAAGAAAACATCAAGGACTATGAAAACAACAAACAAACTAGCATACATAATTGCACTGCTTCTTATCTCTATAAGCAGTTTGGCTTCCAACAATTTGTCGGAAGTCCTAGAAAGCCTGCATATTGACCAGTCAAGAATCTTGAAGTCACACGTTTTGGATTCTGTAATACCATACGACACTGCCAAATCTTTGGTAACACTGCCAGTCAAAAGGACTGATGACAATTCTGCCTATGACCTTCATCTGGTAATGGTGGACAACTCGACAAAAAATATATGCGGGCACTATGTTGACTCAGCGAAAATTATTGTCTCCAAAAAGAAGAACATTACAAAGGTCAAGTACGATTTCGCAAACTTCAAGCTCAACAACAGCACCAGAGCGTTCGGTGTAAGGGTGTCGGACAGCACTGCCAGCGACATATTCATGATGAAGAATGAATTCATGACTCTATACGTCATAAACAAGAACGAGATCAACAAGGTTCTTGACAACGTACTTATCAGCAGTGTAAATGACCAATGGAACCTGCAGAACTGCGAGGGAGACCATTTCTCTGAGACGAAAATTATCGTAATGAGCCGAAAGAAAAAGAAGAAACCAACCGACTACAGAGACCTTATAATAAAGAACAGAGTCGTTTCGGTAAAGAACTTCATCAAACGAGACTCTTTGGCAAACGACTCGATCCAGACAGACTCCATGCTAATACACAAGCAAAGAATCTCCAAGAGCAAGACTGAATCAACAATCAGCTTCAACGACGGCGAAGTGGTCGCTCTGGGCGGAGACAACAGAATGGTCATGCACGACAAGCTGCTTGACATTGAGAGTGTAAATGCCGACTCTCTAGCCAAGATGCTTGACGATGAAAAGACTATGAAGGACAATATGGACGGCGAGGAGCTTGACACATACAAACTCGAGCATATAAACGACAATGACGGAGAATGCATAGAGTCCACAACAACAGAATGGATGAGGGAATACTATGTCTTCAAGAACGGACAGTATGAGCTGACTGCCGAACCTAAATAGCCAAGCCATGCCAAGAAAGAAACTAGCAAAAACTATTCGTAAGGAAATCCTTAAGGAGTTGGAAGACCTGCATGTGACTCCGGCTGTATTCATGGAGCTGTTAGGTTTGGACCTGAAGAAAGAAATAGACAACCTGGAAATACAGGACGATGACAACAGCGCAGAATACTGCTCTGAACTATTCGAACGCGTCAGGGACGCTTTCCTGAACAGAACAAAGGATTTGACTGTTATTCCCGTTGACTATGACTTGCTGGTGGACAAGATAACTTCAACGGAAGAAGACCAACCATATTCATTCACTTTCGGGAATCACACAATAAGCGGTGTAGGCGGAGACGAAGACATTTTGTTTGAAACAGACATCGAACTCGACGGCAGAAGCATAGTGGCGGAACATATCGGTGACGGAGCTGTCGATATATTCACCAATCAGAATGACGATATAATAGAATTCGCCTGCCTCAATGAATTTGAAGCAGACGAAATAGCATCTTATTTTGGAGCAACCCTAAAACTCGAATTTATGGGCATAGACAACTATGCCAAATATTTTTAGTTGAGACTAAAGGTCCGTTACTCATTCCATATCTTCCAAGCGGCGACTGCCTGACCATGAAGCATATCCAGACCGCTCTTTGTCACTGCACCCTGTGCCTTTCCCAACTGGCAGAACTTTGTGTTCTCGGGATTATAGACAAGGTCATAAAGCAAGTGGTCCTCTGACAGATACTCATACGGGATATCTGGCGCAGAATCGACGTTAGGGAACATTCCTAGCGGAGAAGTGTTCACTACAACCAAATACTCGCTCATTATCTCCTCATTAAGTTCTGCGTAAGTAAATGCATCGGGACGGGCAGTACGTGACACATACTTGTACTCCAAACCCATTTGCTCAAGCGCATAGCATACAGCCTTTGAAGCTCCACCCGTACCTAGAACCAAAGCCTTGTCGTGCGCATCACGAAGCAATGGCTTGATGCTGTCACGGAAACCAATAATATCAGTATTGAATCCCTTTAGACGGCATCCCCTGGAATCACGAATGAACTTGATAGTATTGACAGCTCCAATTCCCTCTGCAGTTGGATCCAGCTCATCTAGGAAAGGAATAACTTGCTCCTTATAGGGGATTGTAACATTTAATCCGTACAGTTCTTTTTCTTCCAACAATTTCTTGAATTCTTCGATTGTAGGAAGTTCAAAAAGGTCATATTTTGCATCTATTCCCTCCTTCTCGAATTTCTCAGTAAAGAACTTTTTGGAGAAGGAATGTACCAAAACTTTACCTATTAGTCCGTATTGTTTCATTTGAGTTTGTGTGTTTCTTTATTAATTATTTGTCCGTGAGTTGAACAAATCTGACTCCAGTATTGATCGGTTGTCGCAAATTTTCTCGTCAAGAGTCTGGGTATAGACACCTATTCTCTCTCCGCTTGCACTCTCCTCCTCCGAATAAACCCAATACTGGCGAAGATTAGCACTATGCCTGTTTGCAGACGATACAACCCCATCATTTCGAACAAAAGCAAGAGAAGTAAGCTTCAATCCTACGATATTGGCAATCTTCTTGTCAGCATAAAGGTTTTCCAATTTACTGCTCTTCAACTTGTATGTGGCAATATAGGAAGTCTCGCCCGGATTAACCGATAGCTCTCCGACCTGATTTTCATTCCCCTGAAAAGAGAATTGCAAACTGAAATTCTCGCTTGCGTTCTTTATTCTATATTCGTATTTCTTTAGTGTAGTATTGAACAAATCCCTTGTGAGATGAAGTGTATAGACGCCCCTTCCATTCAGAGTCTCCGGACCACTCCAGCAACTGCGAAGACGCAAATTGTCGGAATAGATACTATCAACAGTCAATCCGTCAAGCTTATCAAACATAAAGATCAGGGATGCAGACTCAATGTTCCAAATATCGTGGCCTACAACTCCTTCGCGAGAGACCATTATAGTGTCCAACTTGCTCGGAAAATTGATCGTATATTCTGCCGGAGAAGACACTAGCTTATATGTCAATGACACAGAATCATCCATATCATTAACAATGCGATAGTCATAGTCCCACTCCTTCTCTCTAGCACAAGAGAAGAAGATGCCTACGCACAAAAACGACAAAATATATCTATACAACCTAAACATACCTTTAGATTACTTTTTCCAAATCTCGAACAAAGAATCCTCTGCAGACTTGCTGAATCCTGCTTCTACCAACTTCTGACTGAACACGTTGGCAACTGAGGATCTAAGGATAACTGTACGAGCTGAGTTGAATTTTCCTGACAACAAAGCGTCATACTCTGGAATACTCTTCTGAACCACCAATGTAGCATACGTCTCCTGAATACAATTAGGAGAATCAGAGAATTCCATCTGCGAAGAATTCATGTAGCAATTCTTGGCTATAGTCAACTCATCATCGTTAGTGTCAAAAGCTGCAACCTTCAAGCTGTCATTCTTGATTGCAAACCAATACGATACATATCCATATCCACAACCATAGTCAAGCAGATTCTCCGAACTGTATAGCTCCGGTATGAACGCACGATAGAATGATGTGGAATGAAGCTCCTTCTTCAATCCGCTTTCAACCTCAATACCCTTGTACTCATAGTTGTTTCTCAACTTCTGAAGACTGTTCATTCCGTCGGGACGGAAGAAATTCTTTGGATGCATGATATTGTAAACTGTAAGCGGAGCCAATCCCTTACGAGTTCTGCGCTTAATCACCCAATAGAAAAGGAATGGCTGCAAAGAGTAAGCAATGATCACAGTTGCGGACATACCGATAAGGGTTGCAACTCCGACGCTCTTCATTGCTGGATGAGTAGCAAAAATCAAAGAAGATATACCGATAATCAGAACGAAAGCAGAGAACAGAATTGCAGTCTTGTGGTAAACAAGAAGCGGCTTCTTAGTCCTGAATCCGGAAAGCAATCCATCCATTATGAATATCGAATAATCCACGCCGATACCATAAATAAACGTACTGATAACGATATTGATCAAATTGAACTTTATGTCGAATATTCCCATTACTCCCAACAGAATATACCAGCTCAAAGACATTGGAACAAATCCAATCAGAGCAAGAATCAGACTGCGGAAGGAATAAAGAAGAACTATGAACACAAACAGACTTGATATCCAAAGGGCGATGTCGAAATCGTGCTTTACAATCTTCACCAGCTCGTTTGTATAATAGAAAGGATCAATGATTACAAATCTTCCCTTTCCATGAATATTGGTCTTGACAATTCTGTCAGTAACCTCATTCTTATCCTCTGGAGCCATCTGGACAGGAGTAAACAACATGTACTTTCCGTCAGTAAACTCGATCATATTCGACTTCAAGCCACTAGGCAAGACATCTGAATCATACAAAGCCATAGGCTCGTAAGTCTTGTTTATCAGCTCGAAGAAAGGATCGAACATATCTATTGTAAAGTCATACTTTGTACACTCTGCAGCCATCAAAGTCTTGATCTTTTCAGCGCGCTTCTCCTTTCCGTTCCAGAACTCGTACCACTTGTTTATTCTGCGGACCTGCTCATCCTGAGGGATGAATAATGAAGACGACTTACCAAAAGACTTGATCTTGTTGTTAGTCATCTGATTCTCCAACTCGGCATAAAGGATATTGTTGAACACCAAAGCAGAGTCTATATCCTCGTCTATAGTAGCATAATAGACAGTCTGGCAATTCTTGGTCGAATGCTCGGAAAGCAGACGCTGGCTCTCAATAACTCGAGGTTCGTTGTAACCGATATTCTTCAAGTCCGGATCGAACTTCATCCACTTCATTGTGAACAAGCAAACAATACTGATTGTTACTATAGAAATTATCAGCCATGTCTTTTTCTCGAATGGATATGAGTTGATCTTCTCTAGCATGCTGAATGCCTTCTCATTCTTCTTGTTCTTCTCCTTATTAAAGAAATGAGGAAGGAAGACCAAAGAGAAGAAAGTTGTACCCACAAGAGCCAAAGAAGCAAACTTACCGAAGTCTCTCAACAAATCTGCCTCGGTAAACATCAAGCTCATGAACGCACCGATAGTAGTCAAGCAACCTAGAATAACAGGTGTT
Organism: Paludibacteraceae bacterium; assembly: GCA_045641625.1. Taxonomy (GTDB): domain Bacteria; phylum Bacteroidota; class Bacteroidia; order Bacteroidales; family Paludibacteraceae; genus UBA1723. The sequence goes on along the minus strand of JAZUHH010000080.1, from coordinate 6,107 downwards.
GTCTGATCCTTGATTACAGTTTCGGGATCGCTAACATACTTGTAATGGACAAGCACATGCAGACAATAGCTCAATGCCACACCCAGAACGACTCCACCGATTCCCAATGCAAGCAATGACATGGAACCTTGAAGCAGATAGAGAGTAGATAAAGCAAAGAATGCTCCGTAAACTACAGGACCAAGCAACATTGGCAAAGTGTCCATTGTCTTGAAGCAGAAGCATATTGCAATACAAATGATCAACATAGAAACGCCAAGCGTACCTCCCAAATCCTTCTTAGTCTGGCGGGAGTTATATACACTCTGAACAGGAGCTCCGTGATAATAGATTTCTACCTCTGGATGAACCTGCTGGAAATCGTCTATTACGCTTTCAATCTCCTCTACAAGTTTTGTAGCCTTCTTGGAATCTGTAGAAGCGAAACCTGGAGAAAGGAATGCCACACACAAAGCAGAGTCAGGAGTAAAGAAATGGTGATTTATCATGGCGTAATTTCCGCCAAGACCCTCTTTCATCTTATTGACCTTTCCAAGCATGGCATCTTTCATTCCTAGTGGATCTCTTGTAACCATATCCACCATCATCATTCCCATAGGGGAAAGAAGGATATTGAAGTCCTTTTCCAAAGACTCTCTTACAGCCTGGGGTTCAAGCAATTTTTCGATTTCAGCATAATCCTCGTCCTCTACGTATGTAGGCAGACACTGCATCAAATAGTCCAACGCGCCAAACATTACGCTCTGATCCACCTTGTAAAGCACATCGGCAACGTACTGATTGGAACTGTCTCGCTCCTGCAATGTATTCATATACTCATCACAAAGAGCTGACATTCTATCTACTCCAACAGTATCGGACTTAGGGTTGAATACCAGGTAAACCTTATCCTTGACCTTCAAATTAGAGAATACCAAACTCTCTCCGTTCTCATTTGGTGTTTGAGGTAGCAAACGAGTTATATCTTCTTCATAACGCATCTGAAGACCAGTGAACACGAAGAATGCAAAGCTAAGAAGCATTACAATCCACATCAATAACTTGTTCTTCTGGAAGAAATGATATATTGCAAGCGCGTATCGAGCCATTACTTTCCCAAAATTTATTTAACTTTCAGTTCTCCTTTAAGCGAAAGGAACGAAGTCTCTCCCGCAGTGATATCAGCTTTGACTTTGTATGTACCCTCTTCTGTCTCTGAAGCTGTAAATGAAACAACAAGATTAGGGTTGGCATTAGGAGTAATCAGAGATGTAAAACGCACCTGACCAAGGTTTGAAAGGGAAAGCTTCTTTCCAAGCTTGTCCTCTATACACTCTCTGATCATCTGGACACTACAAACACCAGGGCAAACAGGTTCGCCTGGGAAATGTCCGTTGTAAACATCGTGCTGGGGATTAAGCTCGACACTATACTTTGTCGTATCTCCGTCCTCTATATTTACGATCTTGAAGTAACTATCTTTAAGCATATATTTTATTCTTAATTGTATTCCGTTTTATTTTCTCAACCCATACTTAGCCTTCCAGTTTGCAAAAAACTCTGGAGCTGACACTTCAAATTCATCACCCTTCATCCAAAGTTGTGTTGTCTGCGCTGTAAGAATAAGTTCATGAGTCGATTCCTTGGGCTCGAAAGCCTCCTCATCGCTTATTGTAGGATTAAGCAGCCTGTATAGTTCGTAATCGAAAATCAGCTTGGCACCGCGAGCCTCAACATAGGATGTCTTTAGCACCAGATGGTCGTTCACGGACGCGGACTTCAGGTATCGCAAGTGAACATCAACTATTGGCGCAGTAAGTCCCGCCTCGAACATATCCATATAGCCAAGTCCGTACTCTCTTCCGAAAGCCTCACGCCCATCCTCAAGGTAAGCCACATAATTCCCGTGCCAAACCACCTTGATGGAATCAACCTCACTGAACCTGACCTTTATACGGATAAAATTGCTAAGCATAGTCGAATTACTCCTTGATAAAAATCTTCATGTTGCACTGAGCCATAAGTTCACCGTTGACCTTAGTCTCAGCAGAAAGAAGTGTTATATTCATTACCTCGCTAATGATTCTTAGCTCAGTATCCAAAGTGTCACCAACCTTAGGCAAATTGAACATCTTGAAGTTCTTGACCTCACCGATGAAACCAAGATGAACACCCTCGCCCTTTGAAATTGAATTGTATCCGGCGAAAGCAGCGGCAGACTGCGCGATATGCTCAATCAAACCTGGCTCGATAAACGAACCGTCCTCGCAAAAGAAATTATTCTCTGCAATAGTAAGGCCTGTGTGTCCATATTCAGGTGTAGCCTCATAGAACTTGTCCACCATCATGATTGGAGCACGCTGCGGGATAAGCTCCTTAATCCCCTCGCCCTCATATAATGCTTGTTTCGACATAAATCTTTACTTCTTTAGCACTAAAAAAACATAACAAATATAGAACAATAGAGGGCACACACCCATTTTATAGGGTATGCGCCACTATTTCTTGCCACTCTATCTATAAAAAACAGAGTCCAAAAACTTAAGCCTGTCTTGATGAGATGAACTCGTAAAGGTCAGCGAAAGTAAGGATTGTACCTACCTCAGAAGTAGCAATCTTAACACCGAACTCCTCCTCAACCAAAGCAATCATATCTACAAGGCTAAGAGAATCCAACTGAAGTGTAGACTTGATGTTTGCCTCTGGAGTGATCTCCTCGATTTCTACCTCGAACTCCTCAGACAACACTGAGTTAATCTTCTCGATTAGTTCCTGATTTGCCATTTTCTATAAAAATTATGTTATTGTTTTGTTGTAATGCTTATTAAATTACTCCTTGAAGTCAGTTACGACAAGAGTAGAGTTTGTACCTCCGAATCCGAATGAGTTTGAAATGAAAGTATCAAAGCCAGTCTCGATGCGAGTTGCAGGGATGTTCAATCTGCAAGTGTCCTCGTCTGGATTCTGGAAGTTAAGGTTCTCTGCGATAAATCCGTTCTTCATCATTATCATTGAATAGATAATCTCTGAAGCACCTGCCATCCACATCTCGTGACCAGTGAATCCCTTAGTTGAAGCAACGTATGGCTTGTACTCTCCAAGTACGTTAGCAATAGCAGTAGCCTCGCGAGCGTCACCGATGTGTGTACTTGTTGCGTGTGCGTTAAGGTAAGAAACCTTCTTCAAATCAACACCGCTCTCCTTGATTGCCATCTCTAGAGACTTCGAAGGACCTTCAACATTTGGAGAAGAGATATGGTCTCCGTTTGAAGAGAATCCCCAACCGATAATCTCACCAAGAATGTTTGCGCCACGCTTCTTTGCAGACTCAAGCGACTCGATGATTACTGTAGCAGCACCACCACCTGGAACTAGACCGTCTCTGTCTCTATCGAAAGGACGAGAAGCCTTAGTTGGCTCTGACTCTCTTGTAGAGAATGCGCTGATACCGTCAAAGCTTCCTACAGCATAAGGGTTAACCTCCTGTGCACCACCACAAACAACTATATCCTGAAGTCCGTTGCGGATAAGCAAGGCACCAAGACCAAGTGAATGTGAAGAACTTGCACAAGCTGCAGATATTGTCAAGTTGATGCCCTTCAAATGGAACAAGCAACCTAGATTCATTGTTACTGTAGAGTTCATTGACTGGAAGATAGCGCCACTACCGCAAAGCGTAGTATCATGCTTCTCCTTGATCTTCTCTACTGACTCGACAACTGGAACTGCCGAGCTATCGTTACCATAAATAAGACCTACATCGTGCTTGTCAAGGAAATCCTGGTCCAAACCTGCCTGCTTGAATGCATCTACTGTAGCACAGTAAGCATACTTTGCCTGCTCTGGCATAAAAGCACGCTGCTGACGAGAAAGTTCCTTCTTAAGGTCTGGAATATCTAGCTTTGAAGTTAGAGCAGAACGGAAACCCATGTCCTTTCTTGCCTGATCAAAGATGATACCGCTCTTGCCATTGTAGAGGGAATCTCTTACCTCATCAAGGGTTTTACCCAAGCAAGAGTAAATACCCATACCTGTAATAACGACTCTTCTATTCATCTCTTATCTATATTTAATCTATTTTCTAATTAAACATTAGACGGCGCAAAGTTAAACATAAATTTTATATTACAACCCAATTGCCGCGCATTATTAATAGTAAGTTTAAAGCAACTCGTTTATTTTTTCAGCAATTTGTAAAGTTCAAGGTGAGATTTCTTGTAGGACTCCAAAGCCTTTTTGACATTCGCCTCGTCATTCAGCGAATCAGAAAACACACCCTTCAAACTTTCAAAAGTGTTCGCCATAGTATTGACATCAATATCCTCCTTAACGTCACCCTTCTCGATACTTTTGCGGAAAGCCGCGCACCAAGCCTCGTGGATTTTTCCTCTGACCTCCAGAATCTGGCGGGCAAGCTTCAAATCGTGAGAGAATGCACAGAACAGGATTCCCGTATAGCTTGAAAAAGAAATCGCCGGATTGTTGAATTTTGAAATGGACATTGAAATTCTTTCGAAGGCAGTGGCATTGATGTCAATAAGCTGAAGCACATCTGTATCCTCGTTCACCTTGTCAAGGCTGTCAGTAATCACTGCCAGAAAATACTTGCGCATCACCTCCTCGAACAACTCCTCCTTATCCTTGAAATAATAGTACATAGTGGCACGACCGATGCCTAACGACTTTTGCAAAGTCGAAATAGTCACCTTTTCATACCCGTCAATCAGGTACTGCTCGAATGCCTTATCTACTATTGTATCTCTCATCTTTGTTAAAGAAGTTCTATTGTTTACGATGCAAAATTAAAACTTATTTTTAAATATCGAACGAATGTTCGGTAAAAAATTGAACGAACGTTCGGTTTTTTCAACAAAAACAGAAAATCTAAGGACTAATAATAGATTTGTCTTGAAATATCCTGTTTCGTCAAGCTTATCCCTTTTCTCAGACACACATAAAAAAGGGACTCCCCTGATTATTCAGAAGAGCCCCAAAACTTTTTCAAGCTTATTATTAAAGTGCTGCACCACTTACCTCGTGCTCCTTGCACCACTCCTTGTTGATCTTCTTGATCATACCCTGAAGCACTGCACCAGGACCAACCTCAGTGAAGCTTGTTGCTCCGTCAGCAATCATATTCTGCACGCTCTGAGTCCACTTAACCGGAGAAGTAAGCTGGCGAAGAAGGTTAGACTTGATAACCTCTGGATCAGTCTCTGCCTTTGTTGACACGTTCTGATATACAGGACACTTAGGAGCAGAGAAAGTAGTCGCCTGGATAGCCTCAGCAAGCTCGTTCTCGGCAGGCTTCATGAACGGAGAGTGGAATGCACCCGAAACAGCAAGCTTTAGGGCACGCTTTGCACCTGCCTCTGTAGCCTTTGCGCAAACAGCGTCAATACCCTCGATACTACCGCTTACTACAAGCTGGCCTGGGCAGTTGTAGTTTGCAGGAACAACCTGACCCTCAGTAGTCTCAGCACAAAGTTTCTCGACAACTGAATCCTCAAGACCAAGGATTGCAGCCATAACACTTGGCTGGATCTCGCAAGCCTTCTGCATTGCCATAGCACGCTTGGCAACGATCTTCAAACCATCCTCGAAAGAGATTGCTCCTGCAGCAGTAAGTGCAGAAAGCTCTCCTAGAGAGTGACCTGCAACCATCTCAGGCTTGAAGTTGTCCCCCATAGCCTTGGCAAGGATTACAGAGTGAAGGAACACAGCAGGCTGAGTAACCTTTGTCTGCTTCAACTCCTCGTCTGTACCGTTAAACATAATTTCTGAAATCTTGAAACCAAGAATCTCGTCAGCTTTATCAAAAAGCTCATTTGCGATTGGGGAATTCTCATACAAATCCTTACCCATACCGCTGAACTGTGAACCCTGACCAGGGAAAACGTATGCCTTCATCTTTATATATTGAATTAAGAATTAACAGAATAATGAACTATAGAGTGCCTTTTGTACTTGGCAGCTCGTACTTGTAGATGTCTCGCTTGATAGCCATCTTTATTGCACGTGCAAGAGCCTTGAATATTCCCTCTATCTTGTGGTGCTCGTTGTCGCCCTCAGCCTTGACATTCAAGTTCATCTTTGCTGAGTCGCTGAAGCTCTTGAAGAAATGAAGG
>JAZUHH010000079.1:0-96520 GCA_045641625.1 Paludibacteraceae bacterium | reverse complement strand
AGAGGACCGTGTTGGACTGACCGCTGGTCTATCTGTTGTGCCGCCAGGTGCATCGCAGAGTAGCTAAGTCGGGATCGGATAAGCGCTGAAAGCATCTAAGCGCGAAGCCGGCCACAAGATGAGATTTCCCTTGAGGGTCGTTGAAGATGACAACGTCGATAGGTCACAGGTGTGGGCATGGCGACATGTTAGCCGAGTGATACTAATTGCCCGAAAGAGTTTCCCCGAGGTCTTTGTTTCATTCGTCTGTGCAGGTAGTCATAAGGTCAGTTATTTGAGATATCAAGGTGATTCCAGCAGCGAGGTCCCACCTCTTCCCATTCCGAACAGAGAAGTTAAGCTCGCTAACGCCGATGGTACTGAGTTTTCGGGAGAGTAGGTAGTCGCCGTCTTGAGAGTGCCGATCCTTTGGGGTCGGCACTCTTTTTTGTTTGGCTTGCGGATGCATGGGAGTTCTGTTTATACCTGTCTTTAGCTCTTTTTCTCTAATCTTTCCTGTTATTCACTTTTTTTATATACCTTTGTAATTCGTAATAATGTATTTCACGTTATAATTATGGCTGACGGATATATAGAAAGTAAATTCGCTGACTACGAAAAGCGAAAAGCTGAGTGGGAGCGAAAGAAAAAACTTGGTTTGATAAAGAAGTTTAAGTCAAACACTAATAACGACAAGAAATGAAAAGACTTACATATATATTATGTTCCCTCTTTTTGGCTGTTCAATTGTTTGCACAGTCTCAATATGCGAGCAAGAAAGATCTCAAAGAATATGACACTGCAGTTCTTTTGATGAATGAGGGTAAATATAAGGAAGCATTGCCAAAGTTTCAAGCTTTGGTGAGATCCAATAAAGAATTTGTTGATGCTTCTTGGTCTTTGGCTGAGCTATATGGCAAAATGGGTAATCCTGCTAAGAAACTTTCTACTTTAGAGGCTATTGCTAAACCTAAGATGCCCAGATATTATAATACTCTGAACAGACTTGGCAAGGCGTACCATGAAGAGTGTATGTACGAAAAGGCTATAGCTACCTATTCGCTTGTGCCTTCCAAAGAGCAGACCTACTATAAAATGGCTCAGGCTGCTATTAAGCAATGTCAGGATGGTATTGAGTTGGCTAGTGCTCCTGTTCCTTTCGTGTTTAAGAACATGGGCCCCAATATAAATACTGAATATGATGACTATTGGCCATCCATCACAGCTGATGAGAGCTATTTCTCAACAACAGTCAAGATTGGAAGACTTGAGGGGGAGAGCGATTTTGGAAAGGGAGTCCACGAAGACATCTTTATTTCTAAGCAGTTGCCACAAGGTGGATACTCTAAAATCCAGAATATCGGTTCAGCCATGAATACAATGAGTAATGAGGGTGCACAGAGTTTTTCCCTTGACGGTCGATATATGTTCTTTATTGCATGCGGACGTTCTGACGGTATTGGAGCCTGCGATATTTACTATTCAATACGTGAAGGCAACAAATGGGGGAAGGCAATAAATCCTGGAGCCCCACTTAATTCAAGGCATTGGGAGACCTATCCAAGTTTGTCTCCGACTGGAGATTACCTATATTTCGCTAGTAATCGTCCCGGAGGTCTAGGCAAGAGTGACATTTGGCGATGCAAGGTTACTATCAAGGACAATGGTATTCTAGAGTTTTCTACTCCAGAGAATCTTGGTAAGCCGATCAATACTCCTGAAGATGAGCTTAGTCCTTTCATTCATGCAGATGACCATACTTTGTTCTACTCTTCGAAAGGTATGAAGGGATTGGGCAAGTACGATATCTTCATGTCTTACAGAGGAGAAGATGGCAAGTGGGGTGAACCTAAAAACCTAGGTTATCCGCTAAACAGTTGTCGTGACGAGATTGGCTTTGTTATGAATGCAAAGGGTGATAAGGCTTATTATTCGTCTGACGGTCAGGAAGATAACAAGAAGGGTAGAGAGATATACGAAGTCAATCTAACCAAAACTGACATCAAGCCGATGAAGAGTATGAAGTACACTCGAGGCAAGATTGTCGAAGAGGAAACAGGAAAGCCTATCCAGACAAAGATTGAAGTTTACAGCATCAAAAACAATCAAAAGGTCTTTACTTCGATATCAGACAAGAGCACAGGAGAGTTCGTTTCCTGTATGCCAGAAAACGAAGAGATCGGAGTGAACGTGAACAAGCGCGGCTATATGCTCATATCCGAACATTTCGAAAAGGGCAAAGACGCAAAGTTTGAAAAGGGAACAACCCTTGAAAAGATCGAAGTTGGAAAGAAGATCACGTTGAAGAACATTTTCTTCGATTTTGACAAGGCGACCTTAAAGCAGGTTTCATATATCGAGCTTAACAATCTTATTACGTTCCTCAAGACAAATCCTACTGTCCGTATTCGTCTTTGCGGTCATACCGACAGCAAGGGTAATGCAGAATACAACAAGGTCTTGTCAAGTAACCGTGCAAAAGCTGCCTATGACTATCTTGTAAGCAAAGGCATAAGGGCTGACCGATTGGAGCATGTCGGATATGGAAAAGACCAGCCAATTGCTGATAACAAGACTGAAGAAGGCCGTGCAATGAACCGAAGAACCGAGTTTGTTGTGATTGGCAAATAAGAAGTAAAAGGAAGGATGTCTGACGGATTGTTCGGACATCCTTCTTTGTTATGCAGAGTTTTGTCTTATACTATAATAAATATAAAGGCTCGAAAGCATATTAGCTTTCGAGCCTTATTTTTTTGTCTTTTGAAGATACAAGTTACGGATGAACGTAAGTTCCGATGTTCTCTCCGATGAAAACTTTCTTTAGGTTTCCAACCACGTCCATATTGAAAACGTAGATTGGCATATTGTTCTCTCTGCAAAGAGCAGTGGCTGTGATGTCCATAACCTTCAAACCGCGGTAAAGGATGTCATCGTAAGTAATGTCATCGAACTTAGTTGCTGTCTTGTCCTTTTCCGGGTCAGCTGTATAGATGCCGTCAACGCGAGTACCCTTAAGCATAGCGTCAGCTCCAATCTCGATAGCGCGAAGAGCGGAACCTGTATCTGTAGTGAAGTAAGGGCATCCTGTACCTGCAGTCATGATGGCTACGCCTCCTTCTTGCATTGTCTCTACTGCCTTGTCTCTTGAATAGAATTCTCCGATAGGTTCCATGCGGATCGCTGTAAGGACTTTCGCCTTTTGTCCGATAGCGTTAAGGGCAGAGCAAAGTGCCATACCGTTGATTACTGTGGCCAACATACCCATCTGGTCTCCCTTCACACGGTCGAAACCAACTTTTGCGCCTGACATTCCTCTGAATATGTTTCCTCCTCCGATAACAATTCCTACCTGGACACCCATGCCGCAAATTTCCTTAATCTGCTCGGCATACTGCATAAGTCTTGTTTCGTCAATACCATATCCCTTAGCTCCCTGTAATGATTCTCCGCTCAACTTTAGGAGAACTCTCTTAAATCTTGCCATATTTTTTAATAGTTTTTAACCCCTTTTAAGATTTTTTACAAAATAAATGTTAAAATTTCAAATATGCTAGCAAAAAAACGAAAAAAAGCTATTGTACATGAAAAAACTATCGCATACCTTTGCAATACAAGAAAGAAACAAAGGGTTCTTATTCATTTATGTTTAACTTAATGTATAGGAGATTACGAATATGAAAACAACAATTTTTGCAATGATATTGAGTGTGGCAGTTTCAATGAACCTTGCTGCACAGGACAGAGGACGTGCAACTTCACCAAGCACAAAGACTACTCAGCGCACTTCGTCATCATCGGCTACTAATGTAAGTGCTGCTCCCGCTACTCAGTCAACTCAGCGTGCAGAGTCTCGTCCTCAGCAGAGCGGAACTCGACCAGAGCAGAACACACATTCGAAGCCTGCAACAGTCAGCCATGCTCATGAAAGCGGTGTCAACCGTAACGGTATGCACACTGACACAAAGAACAAGAACTTGGCTCCTCATCATGTAGCTCCAGAGAAGAACTATAAGAAGATGCCTAAACAGGGACAGCATATTGCTCCTCGCAAGGCAGAGAAGCATTCTCAGTACATCAAGCACAATGGAATCAACTTCTATTACAAGAATGGTGTGTTCTACAAGCACAATGGTAAGGAGTACATTGTTCATCGTGCCTACCCAGGTATGCGAGTTACTGTAATTCCGGAGGGACGCCATATTGTAATCGGCAATGTTCACTACTGGTACTACTATGGAACTTTCTACCGCTGGCTTGACCATGTTCGTGAGTATGAGGTAGTTGTTCCTCCTGTAGGTGCTATCGTAGAGAGTATTCCTGATGGTTACGAGAAGTTGGTTATCGCTGGAAACACTTACTATATTGTTAATGGTGTTCAGTACCAGGCAATCATTTATAACGGAGAAATCTGGTACGAGGTTATCAAAGTATTGGATTGATTAAAGTTTTAATACAAGGTAGGCTTTTTAGCCTACCTTTATTTTTGTTTAGGTCTGATGAGAAAGTTATTATTTATTTTTCTGACATTGTTTTTGTCAGTAAACACTTATTCTGAAAACAATAAGGGGTATAAACCTTTGGGTACCAAAGCAAAATCTGAGATATTGACAACTGTCTTTAATCATAAGGAACTCTTGCGTTTTTTTGATGATAGTCTTTCTTATGGATACAGTAAGCGTTATGTAATAAAGGCTAATGACGACAGCGACTTAGAATTAAAAGTCTATAGCAAGGGTAAAAAGTTTGAGATTGAGAAAAGGAATCAAGATGTTCAGAATGGTAGTCAAGGTGAGGAAAGTAGTATCAAAGTATATGAAGGTTGGAAGATCAGTTTTTGTTATGATGGAGGAACTGTCAATGCGCTGGGATCATTAGATGGTTACTATGAAGGTGTTGCTTTTAATTATATTTTGCGTAAAGTAAATGGCAGGTGGGTAATTAAAGAAGATGCTTCTTGGTTTTTTCATGTAGAAGATTAAAATGTATGTTATGAGAAAGATTTTAATTCTGGTCTTGGATTATTTGTATCTGCAAACATATATCCTGAAAAAGATGTTAAGGAGTCTATAGTTTTTGATGATTCATTAACTGTTAAAGACAAGTCAGAGATATTGACAGCTGTTTTCAATCATAAAGAACTTTTGTCTTTCTTTGATGATAGTCTGTCAAGTTTTCATTCTAAGAATTATATAATTGAAGTTGATAAAGACAGCGACTTTGGCTTAAATGTTAATTCCAGAGATAAAAAGTTTGAGGTTGTGCAAAAGCAACAGCAACAGAAAAGAAGACTAAGGGGAAAGAGTCATAGTACAGCTGAATGTAATGGCTGGAATATCCTTTATTATAAAAATATAGGTGGGATCGTTGTAGTAAGAGGCTCATTAACATACGGATACGAATCCATTAGTTTTAGCTATGAGCTAAATATAGTCAATGGCATGTGGAATATAAATGAAGATAAATCTACGTTTCAGCATATGATTGGGATATCTGAATGAAGATACAACAAAGACACAGTAAAGTATAATGTATAATAAAAATATTTGTAACTTTGCTTTGGTTATACTAAACTGAATTATATGCAACCATTGGCAGAGAGAATGCGACCAACATCTCTCGACAACTACATAGGTCAGAAGCATTTGATAGGCGAAGGCACCGCACTCAGAAAGATGATTGAGCGCGGTCATATCAATTCGTTTATTCTTTGGGGACCTCCCGGGGTAGGAAAGACTACGCTTGCCGGTATCATTGCAAAGACTTTGGACATTCCGTTTTTTACGCTAAGTGCTGTAAGTTCCGGAGTGAAAGAGGTGCGAGAGACTATTGACAAGGCTAGTAAGAGCCGTTTCCTTGATCGTCCTTCCCCTATATTGTTTATTGATGAAATTCATAGATTCTCTAAAAGCCAGCAGGACAGCTTGCTCCAGGCAGTCGAGCAGGGTGTTGTAACTTTGATAGGAGCGACAACAGAAAATCCTTCGTTCGAGATCATCACTCCATTGCTTTCCCGTTGTACACTCTACACTCTAAACCATTTGAGTGACGAGGACCTGCTCGGTCTTGGCAACAAGGCAATAGCTACAGACGAGTATTTGAAGAAGAAGGACATTGAATTGAAAGAGACTGCGGCACTGCTTCGTTTCTCTGGAGGAGATGCCCGCAAGTTCCTCAACAACCTTGATCTTTGTATAGGAACATTCAAGGAGAATGACAAGGTTGTCATTACTAACGATCTTGTGATCAGTACATTACAGCAGAAGGCTGTCACCTATGACAAGAAGGGTGATATGCACTATGACATCATTTCCGCATTCATAAAAAGTATTAGAGGATCGGATCCAGATGCCGCAATCTATTGGATGGCTAGAATGATTGCAGGAGGAGAAGATCCCAAGTTCATTGCTCGAAGAATAGTAATTTCTGCGGCTGAAGATATAGGTCTTGCAAACCCCAATGCTCTTCTGATTGCAAACGCGGCCTTTGACGCTGTGAACAAAATTGGCTGGCCTGAGGCAAGGATAGTGCTTGCTGAAGCGGTTGTGTATTTGGCTTCTAGTCCCAAGAGCAACACAGCTTACAAGGCAATAAATGCCGCTTTGGAATGTGTAAATCAAACGGGTGATCTGCCTGTACCTCTGCATCTTAGGAATGCTCCGACAAGAACTATGGAGCAGCTTGGGTATGGAGCTGACTATATTTATCCGCATGACTATCCGGCTCATTTTGCCTTGCAGCAGTATTTGCCGAACAGCTTGGTCGGCTGGCAGCCTTATCAGCCAGCATGCAACAACCAGACAGAGTTGCAGATGAAGACTTATCTACAGACCATGTGGGGACCGAACAAGAAATATCAGTAATATAAAGAAAAAGGAGAAGATTTGGCTTCTTCTCCTTTTCCGCTAAAATAACAAATAACAAAGAACGTAGTTTAGGTTCCAATATATAATCAAAGTTTGGTTCAACTTTATACGGAGGGGAATGCACTTGGCGTGCTAAATCTTTTCCGTTGGCTTAGATTTCTATACTTTGGAAATTCTTCTTTCCTTTGTATGTTGCAAAAGTATTCTGCAGGTCGGCAAATTTTGCGCAATAGGTCAAAAAAAATGATCAATTTTGAAATATTTTTATCCATTGCAAATTTTTTTCATCAAATTTTGCCTTTACAGAAGGTGTCATGAGAATTATAAAAGAGAAAAAATAGCAATTTTTTATGTTCTTTTTGTAATCGGTCCTTTCATAATCTAAAAGTCGCAGTTTTCTCTAAATCTTTGAAATTTTGACAAATAATCTCACTTTTTTGCTTATTTTCTTGTGTATGTAAAAATAATGTAGTAATTTTGCTATCTCTAAGTAGAGTATACTAGTAAACTAAGTTAATTATTAATTAAGGTAAAAATTTTAAGAAATGCCTACTATTCAACAACTTGTTAGAAAGGGAAGAGCTAGTCTTGAGGACAAGAGTAAGTCTCCAGCACTTGAAGCATGCCCACAGAGAAGAGGTGTTTGTATGCGTGTTTACACTACAACTCCAAAGAAGCCTAACTCTGCAATGCGTAAGGTTGCTCGTGTGAGATTGACAAACAAGAAAGAGGTTAACGCCTACATTCCAGGAGAGGGACACAACCTACAGGAGCACTCAATCGTAATGGTTCGTGGTGGTCGTGTTAAGGACCTTCCAGGAGTACGTTACCACATCGTTCGTGGTACTCTTGATACTGCAGGTGTGAACGGTCGTCTTCAGCGTCGTTCTAAGTATGGTGCAAAGCGTCCTAAGCCAGGTCAGGCTGCTCCAGCAAAGGGAAAGAAGTAATAAGAAACTAATTTCTCAACTAGTAATTTCCTAATTAACACAATCAGTTTGAGTTTTACTGGTAGCAATGATGATTAAGGTTGAGTAAATGACTAAGCGAAGTCATTGAAGCGATTTGCAACCAAAACAAAAACTACTTTTTTATTTAAAAATGAGAAAAGCAAAACCTAAAAAGAGGGTTATCCTTCCAGACCCAATTTTTAACGAAGTGATGGTTACACGTTTTGTAAACCATTTGATGTACGATGGTAAGAAGAGTACAGCATATACTATCTTCTATACTGCTCTTGAGAATGTTAAGGCTAAATTCCCTAACGAGGAGAAGCAGCCACTTGAGATTTGGAAGCAGGCACTAGAGAACGTTGCTCCTCAGGTAGAGGTTAAGTCTCGCCGTGTTGGTGGTGCTACTTTCCAGGTTCCTACTGAGATCCGTGCTGAGAGAAAGGAGTCTATCTCTATGAAGAATCTAATTATCTTCGCTCGCAAGAGAGCTGGTCACTCAATGGCTGAGAAGTTGGCTGCAGAGATCGCTGACGCTTACAACAACCAGGGTGGTGCTTTCAAGAAGAAGGCTGATATGCACAAGATGGCTGAGGCTAACCGTGCTTTCGCTCACTTCAGATTCTAATTCTCAAGTTTATAACTTTTCAATTAAGAAAAAAACAATGGCAAAAGCAGATTTGCATTTTACGAGAAATATCGGTATCATGGCTCACATCGATGCTGGTAAGACTACAACTTCAGAGCGTATCTTGTTCTATACTGGTCTTACTCACAAAATCGGTGAGGTTCACGATGGTGCTGCTACTATGGACTGGATGGTTCAGGAGCAGGAGCGTGGTATCACTATTACTTCAGCTGCAACTACTACATACTGGAAGTACAACGACAAGAAGTATAAGATCAACTTGATTGATACTCCGGGACACGTTGACTTTACTGTAGAGGTAGAGCGTTCGCTTCGTATCCTTGATGGTGCTGTAGCAGCGTTCTGTGCAGTAGGTGGTGTTGAGCCTCAGTCTGAGACTGTATGGCGTCAGGCTGACAAGTACAATGTTCCTCGTATCTGCTACGTTAACAAGATGGACCGTTCTGGTGCTAACTTCTTCGACGTAGTTGCTCAGGTTAAGGAGGTTCTAGGTGCTAACCCATGTCCTATTCAGATTCCTATCGGAGCTGAGGAGACTTTCAAGGGTGTTGTTGACCTAGTTAAAATGAAGGCTATCGTATGGCATGACGAGACTATGGGTGCTGATTACGATGTTGAGGACATTCCTGCTGACCTTGTAGATGAGGCAAATGAGTGGAGAGAGAAGATGCTTGAGGCAGTTTCTGACTGCGACGATGCAATCATGGAGAAGTTCCTAGAGGGTGACCTTGAGTCTATCACTGAGGACGAGATCAGAGTTGCTATCCGTAAGGGTACTCTTGCAATGAAGATCTTCCCTATGGTATGTGGTTCTTCTTTCAAGAACAAGGGTGTTCAGACTATGCTTGACGCTGTTTGTTCTTACCTTCCTAGCCCACTTGATACTCCAGAGATCATCGGTTCTGAGGTTGGTAACGAGGAGGCTAAGGTTGTTCGTCATCCAGATGAGGACGAGCCTCTATGTGCTCTTGCATTTAAGATCGCTACAGACCCTTACGTAGGTCGTCTATGCTTCTTCAGAGTTTACTCTGGTAAGCTTGATGCAGGTTCTTATATTTTCAATACTCGTTCAGGTAAGAAGGAGCGTATCTCTCGTTTGTTCCAGATGCACTCTAACCACCAGAATCCAGTTGAGTGTGTAGCTGCTGGTGATATAGGTGCTGGAGTTGGTTTCAAGGATATCCGTACAGGTGATACACTTTGTGGCGAGGAGGAGAGCTCTCACATGGTTCTTGAGTCTATGGAGTTCCCTGATCCAGTTATCGGTATCGCAGTTGAGCCTAAGTCTCAGGCTGATATTGATAAGCTAGGTATCGGTCTTGCTAAGCTTGCTGAGGAGGATCCAACATTTACTGTTAAGACAGATGAGCAGTCAGGTCAGACAGTTATCTCAGGAATGGGTGAGCTTCACCTTGATATCATCATCGACCGTCTTCGTCGTGAGTTCAAGGTAGAGTGTAACCAGGGTCGTCCACAGGTTAACTACAAGGAGGCTATTACTCAGACAGTTGATCACAAGGAGGTTTACAAGAAGCAGTCTGGTGGTCGTGGTAAGTTCGCTGATATCGTAGTTAAGATTGGTCCTGCTGACGAGGGATTCCAGGGTTCACTTCAGTTCGAGGATATCGTTAAGGGTGGTAACATTCCTAAGGAGTTCATTCCATCTATCCAGAAGGGATTCCAGGCAGCTATGAAGAACGGTGTTCTTGCAGGCTTCCCAGTTGATCAGTTGAAGGTTGTCGTTGTGGATGGTTCTTACCACCCAGTGGATTCAGATCAGCTTTCTTTCGAAATCGCTGCTAACCTTGCATTCAAGGCTGCTTGTGCTAAGGCTCGTCCAGTTCTTATGGAGCCTATCATGAAGCTTGAGGTTGTCACTCCTGAGGAGAACATGGGAGATGTAATCGGTGACCTTAACAAGCGTCGTGGTCAGGTTGAGGGTATGGAGACAAGCCGTTCAGGTGCTAGAATCGTAAAGGCTAAGGTTCCATTGGCTGAAATGTTCGGTTATGTAACTTCTTTGCGTACTATCACTTCAGGTCGTGCAACTTCTTCTATGGAGTTCTCTCACTATGCTGAGGTTTCTGCTTCAATCGCTAAAGCTGTTGTAACAGAGGCTAAGGGTAGAGCTGATCTATTGTAATAAAACCAATGAGGTGGTCTGCTTCAAGAGTGAAGCAGACACCTTATATAATATTAATTAAAGTTTTTTAAGATTCAAAGCGATGAGTCAAAAAATCAGAATCAAACTTAAGTCTTTCGACCACAACTTGGTAGATAAGTCTGCTGAGAGAATCGTTAAGACAGTTAAGGCTACAGGTGCCGTTGTAAGTGGTCCAATTCCTCTTCCAACTCACAAGCGTATTTTCACAGTTAACCGCTCTACTTTCGTTAACAAGAAGAGCCGTGAGCAGTTCCAGCTATCTTCATTCAAGAGATTGATTGATATTTATAGCTCGACTTCTAAGACTGTAGATGCACTTATGAAGCTTGAGTTACCAAGCGGTGTAGATGTAGAGATCAAGGTTTAATTTTATTATTTTAATAATCGAAAAGAAATGCCAGGATTATTAGGAAAGAAAATCGGAATGACTTCCGTTTTCAGTGCCGAGGGTAAGAATGTACCATGCACTGTTATCGAGTTAGGTCCTTGTGTTGTAACACAGGTTAAGACTCTTGAAAAGGATGGCTATGCAGCTCTTCAGCTAGGCTTCGACGAGAAGAAGGAGAAGAACACTACTAAGGCTGAGCTAGGTCACTTCAAGAAGGCCGCTACAACACCAAAGAGACACTTGGCCGAGTTCAAAGAGTTCGATAAGGAGTACAATTTGGGTGATGTAATCACTGTTGACATGTTCAACGAGTCTGACTTCGTAGATGTTATCGGTACATCTAAGGGAAAGGGCTTCCAGGGTGTTGTTAAGCGTCATGGATTTGGCGGAGTACAGCAGTCAACACATGGTCAGCACAACCGTCTAAGAGCTCCAGGTTCTATCGGTGCTTGTTCTTATCCTGCTATCGTGTTCAAGGGAATGCGTATGGCTGGACGTATGGGAGGTTCGCAGGTAACTGTACAGAATCTTCAGGTTTTAAAGGTTATTCCTGAGAGCAACATTCTTGTAGTTAAGGGTTCTCTACCAGGAGCTAAGGGTTCAATTGTAATTGTAAATAAGTAATGGAATTAAGCGTATATAACGTAAAGGGACAGGACACAGGACGCAAGGTCACTTTGAACGATTCTATCTTTGGAATTGAGCCTAATGATCACGTTTTGTACTTGGCTGTAAAGCAGTACCTAGCTAACCAGCGTCAGGGTACTCACAAGTCTAAGGAGAGAAGTGAGGTTTCTGGTAGTACTAAGAAGCTTGGTCGTCAGAAAGGTGGCGGTGGAGCTCGTCGTGGTGATATCAACTCTCCAGTTCTAGTAGGTGGAGGTCGTGTATTCGGTCCTAAGCCTCGCGACTACTCTTTCAAGTTGAACAAGAAGGTTAAGCGCCTTGCTCGTAAGTCTGCTTTGGCTTACAAGGCTAAGGAGAATGCTATCATAGTTGTTGAGAACATCAATTTTGATGCGCCAAAAACTAAAAATTATGTAGCTTTCGTTGAAAATTTGAAAGTTTCTGACAAGAAGAGCGTTTTAGTTTTGTCTGAACCTAACAAAAACGTAACTTTGTCAGCGCAGAACTTGCAGAAGGCTCAGGTAGTTGCTACTCCAGAGCTTAACACTTATAAGATTTTGAACGCAAACTGCTTGCTTTTGACTGAGGGAGCACTTGCACAACTTGAGGAAACTCTTAAAGATTAAATTTAGACATGGGAATCATATTAAAGCCAATCGTTACGGAGAAGGTAACTGATCTTCAGGATAAGTTCAATCGTTACGGTTTTCGTGTTGAAAGCAGTGCTACTAAGGCTCAGATCAAGGCTGCAGTAGAGGATACTTATAATGTCAAGGTTTTGTCAGTCAACACTATGCGTGTTGACGGCAAGAACAAGAGCCGTTATACAAAGGCTGGTGTGATCGCTGGTAAGATGGCATCATACAAGAAGGCTTTGGTAACCTTGAAGGAAGGTGAGTCAATTGACTTTTATAGCAATATTTAATATAAAAAATGGCTGTTCGTAAATTCAAGCCCACAACACCGGGGCAGAGACACAAAGTTATTGGCGCGTTTGAGACAATTACCTCAAGCGCTCCAGAAAAATCTCTTGTAAAGGGAATGAGAAAGACTGGTGGTCGCAACAACGTCGGTAAGATGACAATGCGTTACATCGGTGGAGGACACAAGAGAAAGTACAGAGTAATTGATTTTAGAAGAGAGAAAGATGGTGTGCCAGCAGTTGTAAAGACAATCGAGTACGATCCAAATCGTTCAGCTCGTATTGCTCTTTTGTTCTACGCTGATGGTGAGAAGCGCTACATTCTTGCACCAAGTGGACTTCAGGTAGGTCAGACTATTCTTTCAGGTGCTGAAGCTGCGCCAGAGGTTGGTAATGCACTTCCTTTGCAGAACATTCCATTGGGTACTGTGATCCACAACTTGGAGCTTCGTCCAGGTCAGGGTGCTGCCCTTGTTCGTTCTGCAGGTACTTTTGCTCAATTAACTTCTCGTGAGGGTAAGTATGCTATCGTTAAGCTTCCTTCAGGAGAGACTCGTATGATATTATGTACTTGTAAGGCAACTATCGGTACAGTAGGTAACTCAGACCACGCTCTAGAGTCTTCTGGTAAGGCTGGACGTTCTCGTTGGTTGGGCCGCCGTCCTCGTACTCGTGCCGTAGTTATGAATCCAGTTGATCACCCAATGGGTGGTGGTGAAGGTCGTCAGTCTGGAGGTCACCCTAGATCTCGTAAGGGTCTATTGGCTAAGGGCTACAAGACTAGATCTCCTAAGAAGGCTTCTGATAAGTACATCATTGAGAGAAGAAAGAAATAATTGATTTAGAGTATTTTTTATGAGTAGATCATTAAAAAAAGGTCCATATATCAATCTTAAGCTTGAGAAGAAGGTTCTTGCTATGAACGAGTCAGGCAAGAAGGCTGTTGTCAAGACATGGGCTAGAGCTTCAATGATATCTCCTGACTTTGTCGGTCATACTATTGCAGTTCACAACGGAAATAAGTTTATTCCGGTTTTTGTTACTGAGAACATGGTAGGTCATAAGCTTGGCGAGTTCTCTCTAACACGTAACTTTAGAGGTCACGGTGGTAATAAGAAGAAGTAATCGTGATTAGAATTAATTAAAAGTTCGAGAAAAACAAATGGGTTCAAGAAAAAGAATATCAGCTGAAGGAAGAAAAGAGAACAACAAGTCTCTTTATTTCGCTAAGTTGAATGATGTTCCTACTTCTCCACGCAAGATGCGTCTTGTTGCTGACCTTGTGCGTGGTATGGAGGCATACAGAGCTATGAGCGTGCTTAGATACTCTACTAAGGAGTGTTCTATCAAGCTTGAGAAGCTTCTTCGCTCTGCTATTGCTAATTGGGAGCAGAAGAATGAGAAGAAGGCCGAGAGCGGTGAGCTTTATGTTTCTAACATCTTTGTTGATTCAGCTCGTCAGCTTAAGAGACTTCGTCCAGCTCCACAGGGTAGAGGTTACAGAATTCGTAAGCGTTCGAATCATGTAACTATTTATGTAGACGCTATCGCTAACAAAGTAAACGACTAAGCAAGATGGGACAGAAAGTTAATCCAGTAGCCAATCGTCTAGGTATTGTAAGAGGTTGGGATTCTAATTGGTATGGCGGAAGAAAGTACGGCGATCTAATCCTTGAGGATTCTAAGATTCGTCAGTATCTTGGTGAGCGTCTTGCTAAGGCTAGTGTCTCGAGAATTGTTATCGAGCGTACACTTAAGCTTGTTACTATCACTATCTGCACTGCAAAGCCTGGTATCATTATCGGTAAGAACGGTGCTGAGGTAGAGAAGCTAAACGAGGAGTTGAAGAAGATCACTGATAAGGATGTTCAGATCAACATTTTTGAAGTTAAGCGTCCTGAGCTTGATGCTGTTATCGTTGCTAATAACATTGCTCGTCAGATTGAGGGTAAGATAGCTTATCGTCGTGCTACTAAGATGGCTATCACTTCTACTATGAAGCTTGGTGCTGAGGGTATCAAGGTACAGGTTTCTGGTCGTCTAAACGGTGCTGAAATGGCTCGTTCAGAGATGTATAAAGAGGGTCGTACTCCTCTTCACACTTTCCGTGCTGATATCGACTATGCTCAGACTGAGGCTTTGACTAAGGTAGGTATTATCGGTGTTAAGGTATGGATTTGCCGTGGTGAGGTTTATGGTAAGAAGGACCTTTCTCAGAATTTCACTTCTGCTAAGGAAGGTTACCGCGCTAATAATGCTCCTGCTGGAAACAAGGGTGGTTTCAAGCGTAGAAAGAAACAATCTGTTTAAGACTTTAATTCAGAAGTAAGATGTTACAACCTAAGAAAACTAAGTTTAGAAGACAGCAGAAGGGCCGTGCAAAGGGTATTGCACACCGCGGTGATCAATTGGCTTTTGGTTCTTTTGGTATCAAGGTTCTAGGTACTAAGTGGATTACAGGTCGCCAGATTGAGGCGGCTCGTGTGGCTGTCACAAGATACATGCAGCGTCAAGGTCAGATTTGGATCAGAGTTTTCCCTGACAAACCAATCACTAAGAAACCTGCTGACGTACGTATGGGTAAGGGTAAGGGTAATCCTGAAGGTTTCGTTGCTAGCGTAACTCCAGGTAGAATTCTAATTGAGGTAGAGGGTGTTCCTTTTGAGATTGCAAAGGAGGCTCTTCGCCTAGGAGCTCAGAAGTTGCCTGTAACTACTAAGTTCGTGGTACGTCGTGACTATGATGCTTCAAATCAAAATGCATAATTATGAAGGTAGCAGATATTAAGAATTTGTCAAGCAAAGAGCTTCAAGAGAAGTTGGTTGCTGAAGAGGCTAGATTGAATCGTATGCGTCTTGACCATGCGATCACTCCCTTGCAGAATTCATCTCAGATCAGAACTCTTCGTCGCGATATCGCACGTATGAAGACTATTTTGAGCCAGAACGAGTCAAATGCTAAGTAAATTTAGAGTTTGAGAAAATGAGAAATTTAAGAAAAGAGAGACAGGGTGTTGTTTCTAGCAACAAGATGGATAAGACTATCACAGTTGCTATTAAGTGGAAGGAGAAGCATCCAATTTATCAGAAGTTTGTCAACAAGACTAAGAAGTACCATGCTCACGATGAGAAGAACGAGTGCAATATTGGTGATGTTGTCAGAATCATGGAGACTCGTCCTTTGAGCAAAACAAAGAGATGGAGATTAGTTTCAATTGTTGAAAGAGCTAAGTAGTAGTTATGATACAGCAAGAATCAAGATTGACAATAGCAGATAACAGTGGCGGTAAAGAGGCATTGTGTATCCGCGTTCTAGGTGGTACTAAGAAAAGATATGCCACTGTAGGTGATATTATTGTTGTGACTGTAAAGAGTGTTATCCCTTCTAGTGATATGAAGAAGGGTGCGGTTTCTAAGGCTATCGTTGTTCGTACTAAGAAAGAGGTACGCCGTGCAGATGGTTCTTACATCCGTTTCGATGATAACGCTTGCGTTCTATTGAATGGTGCAGGAGAGATGAGAGCTAGCCGTATTTTCGGTCCTGTTGCTCGTGAGCTTCGTGCTACTAATATGAAGATTGTTTCTTTGGCTCCTGAAGTTCTATAATGTTAAAAAGTAAGGTAATGGGTAAGTTACATATTAAGAAGGGTGACTTGGTTTACGTTCTTGCAGGTAAGGACAAGGGTAAGACAGGAAAGGTGCTTTCTGTATTGGTAGACGCTAATCGTGCTATCGTAGAGGGTATTAACGTTGTTTCTAAGAATGTTAAGCCAAGCGCTCAGAATCCTCAGGGTGGTATCGTTAAGAAAGAGGCTGCTATTCACGTCTCTAATCTTAACTTGGTAGATCCTAAGTCTGGTAAGCCTACACGTATTGGTGTTAAACTTATTGACGGCAAGAAAGTTCGTGTCGCTAAAAAGTCAGGGGAGGTTATCAAATAATGAATACAGCTAGTTTAAAGCAGGAGTACAAGGAGCGTATCGTTCCTGCTCTTATGAAGGAGTTTGGTTACAAGTCAGTAATGCAGGTTCCAGTTCTAGAGAAGATCGTTATCAATCAGGGTCTAGGTGAGGCTGTAGCAGATAAGAAGGTTATTGAGATTGCTATCAATGAGCTTACTGCTATCACTGGTCAGAAGGCTGTTCCTACTCTTTCAAAGAAGGATATCTCTAACTTTAAGTTGAGAAAGAAAATGCCTATCGGTGTTCGAGTTACTTTGAGAAGAGAGAGAATGTATGAGTTCCTTGAGAGACTTATACGTGTTGTCCTTCCTCGTATCCGTGACTTCAACGGTATACAGTCTAAGCTTGATGGTAGAGGTAATTATACACTTGGTGTTACTGAGCAGATTATCTTCCCTGAGATCAACATCGATTCTATCTCAAAGCTTTTGGGAATGAACATTACTTTCGTTACATCAGCTGCTACTGATGAGGAAGGTTTTGCTTTGTTGAAGGAATTTGGATTACCATTTAAAAAGTAATTTAGATAATGGCAAAAGAATCAATGAAAGCTCGCGAGGTAAAGCGAGCTAAGCTTTGCGCTAGATACGCTGAGAAACGTGCTCAGTTGAAGGCCGAGGGTAGATATGAGGAACTTCAGAACCTACCAAAGAACGCTTCTCCTGTAAGACTTCACAATCGTTGTAAGCTTACTGGAAGACCAAAGGGTTACATGCGTCAGTTCGGTATCTCGAGAATTCAGTTCCGTGAGATGGCTTCAGCTGGTCTTATCCCTGGCGTTAAGAAGGCAAGTTGGTAATAATTTTTTTAGTTTAAATATTGTCAGGGTTACCTGATCAATTTAATTAATTTTTTATGACAGATCCAATAGCAGATTTTTTGACTAGAATGAGGAATGCTATTAGAGCTAATCACAGAGTGCTCGATGTTCCTGCTTCTAATCTTAAAAAGGAGATCACAAAGATATTGCTTGACAAGGGCTATATCTTGAATTACAAGTTTGTTGAGGAGGGTCCTCAGGGTTCAATCAAGATTGCCTTGAAGTATGACGCAGTCAACAAGGTTAACGCAATTAAGAACTTGGTTAGAGTTTCTACTCCAGGTTTGCGTAAGTATGTAGGTTACAAGGAAATGCCAAAGGTTTTGAACGGTCTAGGTATTGCTATCGTATCTACATCTAAGGGTGTCATGACTGATAAGGAGGCTCGTGACCTTAAAGTTGGTGGTGAAGTATTGTGTTACGTTTATTAATGGGAGGTATAAGAAATGTCAAGAATAGGTAAGTTGCCAATCAGCATTCCTTCTGGTGTTACTGTATCTTTCAAGGATAATGTAATCGCTGTAAAGGGTTCAAAAGGAGAGTTGTCTCAGTGGATTGATCCATCAATTGACGTTAAGGTTGAGGATGGCCAGATTTCTTTCAATAGATCTTCTGAAGATGCCGAGCATCGTTCTAAGCATGGTCTTTATCGTGCGCTAGTCAACAATATGGTTGTTGGTGTTACAGAGGGTTATCGTAAGACTCTAGAGTTGGTCGGAGTTGGATACCGTGTTTCTAATCAGGGACAGACAATCGAGTTCTCTTTGGGTTACACACACGCAATTTTCTTGCAGTTGCCTTCAGAGATCAAGATTGAGACTAAGAGTGAGAAGAACCAGAATCCAATTGTAATTCTTGAGAGTTGCGATAAGCAGCTACTTGGTCAGGTTTGCGCTAAGATTCGCTCATTCCGTAAGCCAGAGCCTTACAAGGGTAAGGGTATTAAGTTTGTCGGTGAGCAGATCAGAAGAAAGGCTGGTAAGTCTGCTGGTGCTAAGTAACATTAATTATTATTTGTTATGACAGATAAAAATCTTAGAAGAATCAAGATAAAGAAGAGTATTAGAAGTAAGGTTTCTGGTACTGCTTCAAGACCTCGTATGACTGTGTTCAGAAGCAACAAGCAGATCTATGTTCAGGTTGTTGACGATCAGAAGGGTGCTACTATTGTTTCTGCTTCATCTCTTAAGCTAACTGACAAGGTTACTAAGAAGGAGCAGGCTGCTAAGGTAGGTGAGGTTATTGCAAAGAAGGCTATCGAGGCTGGTATCTCAGAGGTAGTCTTTGATAGAAATGGTTATTTGTATCATGGACGTATCAAGGAGTTGGCTGACGCTGCTCGTAACGGTGGTCTTAAATTTTAATTGTTATGGCAGTAGATACTAAGAATATCAAGGCATCTAGCTCTGATGTAGAGCTTAAGGATAGATTGGTTGCCATCAACCGTGTAACTAAGGTTACTAAGGGAGGTCGTGCATTCAGTTTTGCAGCTATCGTTGTTGTTGGTAATGAGGCTGGTGTTGTTGGTTACGGACTTGGTAAGGCAAGTGAGGTAACTGCAGCAATCGCTAAGGCTGTAGAGTCAGCAAAGAAGAACGTTGTTAAGGTTCCTGTTCTTAAGGGTTCTATCCCTCACGAGACAGTTGCTAAGTTCGGTGGTGCTGATGTATTGTTGAAGCCAGCATCTCACGGTACAGGAGTTAAGGCAGGAGGTGCCATGCGTGCTGTTCTAGAGAGCGTGGGTATCACAGACGTGCTTGCTAAGTCTAAGGGTTCTTCTAACCCTCACAACTTGGTTAAGGCTACTATCAAGGCTCTTTCAGAGCTTCGTGATCCTTACACAGTTGCTCAGAACAGAGGTATTTCTATGGATAAAGTTTTTAAAGGATAATTACTTATGGCTACTATCAAAATTAAGCAAGTTAGAAGTAAGATTGGTTGTCCAAAGAAGCAGAAAGCTACACTTGAGGCTTTGGGTTTGAAGAAGATCAATGCAGTAGTTGAGCTTGAGGATACACCTTCTGTTTTGGGTATGGTTAACGCTGTTAAGCAGCTAGTGGTTGTAATTAAGTAATTATAGAGAGTTATGGATTTAAGTTCATTGAAACCTGCTCTAGGTTCTGTTAAGACTAGAAAGAGAATCGGTCGTGGTCCTGGTTCTGGACTTGGTGGAACATCTACTAGAGGACATAAAGGTGCTAAGTCACGTTCTGGTTATTCAAGAAAGATAGGTTTTGAGGGTGGTCAGATGCCTTTGCAGAGACGTCTTCCTAAGTATGGTGAGATGCATGTTTGCAGACCAAATGTATATAAGGCAATCAATTTGTCTGATATACAGGCAATTTGCGATGCTAAGGGTCAGGATGTAGTTAATAAGGAGCTTCTTGTTAGCTGCGGTTTGGCTAGTGCTTCTGATAATATCAAAGTTTTGGGTAACGGAACACTTTCTGCTAAGGTTAAGGTAGAGGCTGCTGCATTCTCTAAGAGTGCTGTTGCTGCTATCGAGGCTGCTGGCGGAAGTGTTGAAATCAAGAAGTAATGAAAGCAATTCAAACGATAAAAAATATTTGGAAGATAGAAGATTTGAGAACTAGAATTCTCTTTACAATTCTTCTTGTTACTATATATCGTTTTGGATCATTTATAGTTCTTCCGGGTATTATACCGGAAGGACTTAATCTTGAAGCACAGACTAAAGAGGGTCTTATGTCCCTTTTGAATATGTTCTCAGGAGGTGCTTTCTCTAATGCTTCAATTTTTGCTCTTGGTATTATGCCGTATATCTCGGCTTCCATTGTAATTCAGCTTTTGACAATTGTAGTTCCTGCAATCCAGAAAAAGCAGAAGGAAGGTGAGAGCGGACACAAGAAGATTACTCAGTACACAAGATACTTGACTGTATTCATTCTTTTGGTTCAAGGTTTTGCTTACCTTGTTAACTTGAAGCTACAGTCACCTGCGGCATTCCCGCAGGGTGCAGAGAATAACATGTTCTTTATGATCTCCTCTGTTATCTTGATGTGTGCAGGAAGTATGTTTGTAATGTGGTTAGGAGAGAGAATTACAGACAAGGGTGTTGGTAATGGTATTTCATTCATAATCTTGATCGGTATTCTTGCTCGTTTCCCAAGTGCGATAGTTAAACAGTTCGTTAAGGCCCTTGATGGTGATGGCGGAGGTTTGATTACGTTCTTCCTTGAGTTAGTTCTTTTGTTTGTGTTGATTATGGCGGCTATTGCGCTTGTGCAGGGTATTCGTCGTATTCCTTTACAGTACGCAAAGCAGATAACTGCAACGAGGAGAGTTGAAGGTGTTCGTCAGTACATTCCTCTTAAGGTTAATGCTGCTGGAGTTATGCCAATTATCTTTGCTCAGGCATTGATGTTCATTCCTTTGGCAATTTTGCCTTTTGTTGCAAGTCAAGAAACTGTCCAGTTCGTTCAAAGCTTTATGGATATTCAAGGCTGGAAGTATAATTTGATCTTTGCTGTCATGATTATACTCTTCACTTATTTCTATACTGCTATTACAATTCAACCGCAGAATATGGCTGAGGATTTGAAGCGTAACGATGGTTTCATACCAAAAGTAAATCCTGGTGCTGACACAGCTGAGTATATTGATGACGTTATGTCTAAAATTACTCTACCAGGTGCAATTTTCTTGGCTATTTTGGCAGTTATGCCTTCTATAGTAACTGGTCTAGTCGATGTAAACCCACAGTTTGCACAGTTCTTTGGTGGTACTTCTTTGTTGATCATGGTTGGAGTAGTTCTTGATACTCTTCAGCAGGTTGAGGGTCATCTATTGATGCATCACTATGACGGTCTAATGGAAGGTGGTCAGATTAGAGGAAGAAATGGAATTATTGCTCAAGAATCAATCTAATTAGTAATTATGGCTAAGCAGGCGGCTATTGAGCAAGATGGTGTTATATTGGAGGCCTTGTCTAATGCAATGTTTAAAGTTGAGTTAGAGAACGGCCACCAGTTAACAGCACACATTTCGGGAAAAATGCGAATGCATTATATTAAGATTTTGCCTGGAGACAAGGTAAGGGTAGAAATTTCTCCTTATGATTTGTCGAAGGGAAGAATTGCTTTTAGATACAAATAGTAATAAGATGAAAGTTAAGGCTTCTATCAAAAAACGTACTCCTGAGTGCAAAATTGTACGTAGAAAAGGACGTTTGTACGTTATTAACAAAAAAAATCCTAAGTATAAGTTACGTCAAGGATAAATTTTTATTATTTTTGCAAAAAAAATAAGATTTTATGGCAGTAAGAATTGTCGGTGTGGATCTTCCACAGAACAAAAGAGGTGAGATTGGATTGACTTATATCTATGGTATCGGCCGTAGTGCAGCTTCCAAGATCCTTAACGAGGCTGGCGTTGATGTTAACATCAAGGTCAAGGATTGGACAGATGATCAGGCAGCTAAGATTCGTGAGATTATTGGCGCTAACTATAAGGTCGAGGGAGACCTTCGTTCAGAAGTTCAGCTAAACATCAAGAGATTGATGGATATCGGTTGTTACCGTGGTATTCGTCACCGTCTTGGTTTGCCTCTACGTGGTCAGAGTACTAAGAACAACGCACGTACAAGAAAGGGTAAGAAGAAGACAGTTGCTAACAAGAAGAAGGCAACTAAGTAATAAGCCTCATAAGTAGATAAAAAATGGCAAAAAAAGTAGTAGCAACAAAGAAAAGAGTAGTAAAAGTAGATGCTAATGGTCAGTTGCATGTACACAGCTCTTTTAACAACATCATCGTTTCTTTGACTAATTCTGAGGGTCAGGTTATCTCTTGGTCTTCAGCTGGAAAGATGGGTTTCCGTGGTTCTAAGAAGAACACTCCATACGCTGCTCAGATGGCAGCTCAGGATTGTGCTAAGGTCGCTTACGATCTTGGTTTGAGAAAGGTGATTGCTTATGTTAAGGGTCCTGGTAATGGTCGTGAGTCTGCAATCCGTACAGTGCACGGTGCAGGTATCGAGGTAACTGAGATTAGAGATGTTACGCCACTACCTCATAATGGTTGTCGACCACCTAAGAAGCGTAGAGTTTAATTCAATTTATTAATTGTTCTAATCTTTTCGGTTTTGAATGATTGCAATTGAATCCTCTCTGCAATCGCGGCTACAAAGTTAAAGAGATTAGGCACTAAATTTTAGAAAGAATGGCTAGATATATTGGCCCTAAAACTAGAATTTCTAGAAAGTTTGGTGAAGCTATCTTTGGTCCAGATAAGGTTCTTAAGAATAGAAATTTCCCTCCTGGACAGCATGGCGTTAACAAGAGAAAGAAGACATCTGAGTATGGTACTCAGTTGAACGAGAAGCAGAAGGCTAAGTACACTTACGGTGTACTAGAGCGTCAGTTCCGTAACCTTTTTGATAAGGCTGCAAGAGCTAAGGGTATTACCGGAGAGATTTTGCTTCAGTTGTTGGAGTGCCGTCTAGATAATATCGTATTCAGATTGGGTATAGCTCCTACAAGAGCAGCTGCTCGTCAGTTGGTTTCTCACAAGCATATTGTTGTTGACGGTGATGTTGTTAACATCCCTTCATATTCAGTAAAGCCAGGTCAGGTGATCGGTGTTCGTGAGAAGTCTAAGTCTTTAGAGGTAATCGCTGAGTCTTTGTCAGGATTTAATCATAGCAAGTATGCTTGGTTAGAGTGGGATAATAACGAGATGACTGGTAAGTATCTTCATATCCCTGAGCGTGCTGATATTCCTGAGAACATCAAGGAGCAGTTAATCGTAGAATTGTACTCTAAATAATAATTAGTCCATGGCTATACTTGCATTTCAAAAACCCGATAAAGTAATAATGTTGGAGGCCGACAACTTTCATGGAAAGTTCGAGTTTCGTCCTCTTGAGCCTGGTTATGGCAACACTGTAGGTAATGCACTAAGACGCATTTTGCTCTCTTCTCTAGAGGGTTTTGCGATTACTTCAATAAAGATTAGTGGCGTTAACCACGAGTTTGATGTTATACCTGGTGTAATCGAAGATGTCACAAATATCATTCTAAACTTGAAGCAGGTTCGTTTCAAGAAGAAGGTTGACGAATTCGAGGAAGAGAAGGTAACTATTTCTGTTTCGGGAACAGAAATGTTCAAGGCTGGGGATATCTCAAAATGTTTAACTGGATTCGAGGTCTTGAATTCTGATTTCGTTATCTGTCACGTCGATCCAAGCGCTTCTTTCACTATAGAAATGAAGATTGCTAAGGGTAGAGGTTATGTGCCAGCTGACGAGAATAAGACTCCAGATTCTGAAATCGGTGTTATTGCTATCGACTCTATCTATACTCCTATCAGAAACGTTAAGTATTCTGTAGAGAATTTCCGAGTTGAGCAGAAGACTGATTACGAGAAGTTGGTAATCGAGATCGATACAGACGGATCTATACATCCAAAAGACGCTCTAAAGGAGGCTGCTAGAATTTTGATTTATCACTTTATGTTGTTCTCTGACGAGAAGATGACATTCGACACTAGCGTTGATGGTGATAATGAGGAGTTCGACGAGGAGGTTTTGCATATGAGACAATTGCTTAAGACTAGATTGGTCGATATGGATTTGTCTGTACGTGCACTTAACTGTCTAAAGGCTGCTGACGTTGATACTCTTGGTGAGTTGGTTGTCTTTAACAAGGCTGATTTGTTGAAGTTCAGAAACTTCGGTAAGAAGTCTCTAACAGAGTTGGATCAGTTGCTTGATAATCTCAACTTGTCTTTCGGCATGGACATTTCAAAATTCAAATTAGATAAAGAGTAAATAAAATGAGACACAATAAGAAATTCAACCATCTTGGAAGAACTAAGGCTCATCGCGATGCTTTGCTTTCGAATATGGCTTGTTCTTTGATCAAGGCTAAGAGAATTAATACTACTTTGGCTAAGGCAAAGGAACTAAGAAAGTACGTAGAGCCTCTTTTGACTAAGTCTAAGGATGATTCTACTTCTTCTCGTCGTGTTGTATTCGGTTACCTACAGGACAAGGAAGTTGTTAAGGAGTTGTTCCAGGAGGTAGCTCAGAAGATCGCTAACCGTCCAGGTGGTTACACTCGTATCATTAAGACTGGTTACCGTCTAGGAGATGCTGCAGAGATGTGCTTCATCGAACTAGTTGACTACAACGAGAATATGCTTAAGTCTGACGCACCTAAGAAGGCTACAAGAACTCGTCGTTCTTCTTCAAAGAAGAAGGCAGAGGCTGCAGAGGCTGAGGTAGTTGCTGAGGAGAAGGCTGCTGAGTAATAGTAACAATCCCCTGCACTATAAATATAGAGTGTAGGGGATTTTTGTTTTTTCTAAAAAAAAAAGGATAAGGACTATGTATAGTTTTGTTTTCGCATTGTTAAACAGTAGATTGTCTTATAAAGACTCTCTTGAGGCCTACACTCGTTATCGCCAGAATCCCAGGGAATTTTTAGAATCGTATCCCAAATTCAAGGAGATCTGCGATGATTCCTTACCTTCTTTAGAAAAAGAGATTGAATTAACTCAGAAGCTTGGTCTTTGCACATGTTTGCTTGACGACATCCATTATCCAAAGTTTTTGGGAGAGTGTAGTGAGGCTCCATTATTATTGTACTCTAATTTTATGCTCGACCCAGTTTCTCAGAGATCTATTACTATAGTTGGATCTCGTGGTTGTTCTGAGATAGGTAGGCAGTATGTAAGAGAGATCGTTGAAAAAATTGCAAAGTGTTATCCCGGCTATATTATTGTTACTGCCTCTGTTACCGGCATAGCTAGCGAAGTCAGAACACATGCGGCAAAGTTGAATGTTCCAGTAGTGACTGTTCTAGGTACTGGCTTCCAGAATATGCATTTGTACGGAGGAGCCTTGCCTTTTACATATTGCATTACATCGCATCTTTGCGTACAAAAGCCTTCCAATTACGATTACATTAAGGCTAATTCGATTTTGGCAGGTATTTCGGAGAAAGTAATAGTAGTTGAAAGTGGAGAAAAGAGCGGCTGCATTGACGTTGCAAAGCGTGCATTGGACTATGGTCATGATGTATATACAGTTTTCGGGCCTAACTTGCCGGAATCATTTTTAGGTAATTTTGCTTTGGTAAATTCCAATATAGCAACTGATTATAACAATTTATTTCCTTTTCCTATAGTATGAAACAAATAGAGAAACACATAGCTGGCATTTGTTTGTTCTTGTTGGTGATGGTATCCGCAAGAGCAGACATTTTTGAGTTTAAATACGACGCGGAATCCTTGTCAGCTGTTTTGGAGTCCGTGTCTATAGAAGCAAAAGGAGAAATAGTCCTTCCTTCAAACATTGAGTCAAGCGGCAAAATATATACAGTGACTGCAGTTGGAAAAACTGCCTTCAAAGGATGTAAGAAGATCACATCAATAGCCTTGCCCAATACTGTAAAGTCTATTGGAGAAGGCGCATTCTATGAGTGCGAGAAGCTTACTTCCGTAAATATCCCGGAGGGAGTAAAGACAATCGAGCACCATTCATTTTACTTGACAGCAATCAAGGAGATAGAGTTCCCTTTCTCTCTAAAAAGAATCGAGCATGACGCATTCCTTGCCTGTCATAGTTTGGAAGCGGTTGTAATTCCCAAGAATATCGAGCATATAGGCGAATGGGCTTTCGGAGAGTGCAAAATGCTAGCCACTTTGGATATTGATGACGACGGTAAGCCTTTGACTA
Source organism: Paludibacteraceae bacterium (assembly GCA_045641625.1). GTDB lineage: Bacteria > Bacteroidota > Bacteroidia > Bacteroidales > Paludibacteraceae > UBA1723. The sequence continues at coordinate 70,499 of JAZUHH010000079.1, read as the reverse complement.
TCAAAGATCATGCTTTTGACAGAACAGGTATCAAGGACTTGTATCTTCCCCGCAGAGTAAAGAATATGGGCGAGTATCTGTTCCATGGGTGCGACCAGCTGCAGTCGGCAAGAGTGCTTTCATTCATCGACACTCTTCCAAAGATGATATTCGCTGACTGTCCTATGCTTATGAAGGTGACTCTTCCAGAAGGCGTGATGGCGTTGGAGTATGGATGTTTCTCTAACTGCAAGAAGCTGAATGGAATCATCCTTCCAGGTTCGGTTATGAAGATCGGAGTGAACTGTTTTGACAGTTGCGAGTCGTTGGACAATATCGTCATGCCAAGTGGTCTGACTGAACTTGGAGAGGCGGCTTTCTCTGACTGCAAGAAAATGAAGTCTATAAAATTGCCTGCCAGCTTGAAGAGAATTGCTCCCGGAACATTCAGCGGTTGCGCTTCGCTTGTCTCGGTTGAAGCCTTGGGTGTCGAGGAGGTTGGCGAGTATGCCTTTTATGGATGTAAGAAGTTGAAAACTAAGACATTTAAAGTAAATGAATAGGTTCTTATTTGCATTAGTATCAGTATTCTCTATGCTTTCTTGCTCCTCTCAAAAGTCGAGCGAGCCTATAGTTGTAGAGGAAGAGCAAGAAACAAAAACAGAAAAAATGGAAATTCAGCACTTGACATATAACGACTTCATAAATGACATTTTTAATTTCGAGAAGTCAACAGGTTGGGAATATAAGGGTGACAAACCCATCATCATAGATTTCTATGCCGACTGGTGTCAGCCTTGCAAGCAGATTTCTCCAATCCTTGCTGCTATACACGAGGAATACGAGGGGCTTATAAAGGTTTACAAGGTAAATATCGACGACGAGCCGGAGTTGGCGACAGCTTGCAGTGTCAAGTCAATCCCTGCACTGCTTTTTATCCCAACGGGAGACAAAGAGCCGGTTTCTAGTGTCGGTCTTATCGGCAAGAACGATTTCAGAAGCATAATCAAAGAGGTTTTTGATATTTCAAGACCATAGCATAGTATTTTATGACCAACAAGGAGGAATATAAGGTAATATGCAGCGAGCATCCCGAAATTCCCGTCTATGCACAGTATTGGTGGCTTGACGCTATTTCTAACGACAGTGTTTGGGATGTGATTGTGGCGCGGGACGAAAAAGGGAATCCGGCCGCGACACTGCCTTATATTGTCCGGAAGAATGTATTTTTCACTACAGTTTCATATCCGATCCAATCTCCTTTGTTGGGAATACACTTTTTTTATCCGGACAACGGGTTGTTGGATGACAATTACGAGCGTCAGACTTTCGAAGAGAAATATACATTTGTAATTTTGGATGAGATTGAGAAGATAAATCCGTCTCTGTTTGTCCAAAACTTTTCGACAGACTTTGTTAGCCATTTGCCGTTTTTTTGGCGCGGATATTCCCAATGCACTCGATATACCTATAAATTGGAGAGTATCGAGGATTTGGACGCAGTCTTTTCAAATCTGCGAAAGTCAAAGCAGAGACAGATAAAGAAGGCGCAGAAAGAAGGCCTGACCACATCGTTTGACATGAATGTGGATGATTTCATCGAGTTTCACAAATACACATACAAGAAGAGAGGCGAGTACGACCTGATAAACAAGTTCGGTTGGGAGGAGTTCCTTCGCAAGGTTGCAGATCATCCCAATACACGATTTGTCGGTGTAAGGGACAAGGAGGGTACTTTGCTGTCAGTTTTCTTTCTTGCGTGGGACAGCAGGTATGCCTATTATCTGCTGACAGGCATTGACCAGGACAAGAAGTCTTTGGGAGCCCCAAGTCTTATGCTATGGGATACATTCAACTTCCTGCAGGGGAAGACCAAAGGCTTCGATTTCGAGGGAAGCATGACTCAAAGCATAGGATCTTCGCACAGAGAGTTTGGCGCAAAGCTATTCCCGTATCTTCATATCTATAAGTATAACAGCACTCCTTTCATGTTAATGAGCAAGTTGTTGGGGAAGGAGGTTAAATGACAGAGAATATTCTTCAGCTGGTTTGGCAGCACAGACTTTATAGTGCCCCCCTCGTGACGAACAGGGGTGAAAGAATCGAGGTGCTGAATACGGGACTGCTCAACAGGGATGCAGGTCCTGATTTTACCAATGCGACAATCAAGGTCAACGATGTAAGTTTGTCCGGTAATGTTGAGATTCATTCCCGTGCGAGCGACTGGTTTGTCCATCGTCATGACAAGGATGACCGATACAACAACGTGATCCTTCATGTGGTGGAGGTTGACGACAAGGAGGTGCCGCAGGCTACGTATCAGTCTGCACTCTGCATGACCGAGCATGCAATAAAGGTTGCTCACGAACTTGCAGTCTATCCCAATGGCATAAGGTGCTACAAGTATTGGTCAGAAAAAAGGGATAAGCTGACAGAGATTCTCCAGAACTATATTCCGGAACTTTCGGAAGACAGACTGATCCGAAGAGCCAACGAGATACTTGAATACAAGGAACTGTGGCAGTCAAGCATAGACGAGGTTCTCTATTATCGGCTTGTGAGGACCTTGGGCGCAAACACTAACCAGGCGGCTTTTGAGAGGTTGGCGCGTACAGTAACTTTGAAGACATTGAACACAGCTTTCTTCCGAATAACAGACATAGAGGCGATGCTCTTTGGTGCGGCTGGGTTTATTCCGGAAACTTCCAATGACGGATATGTCACGTTGTTAAGGACTCTGTATGACAAATACAACGCTCAGTTCTCCTTGTTGGCAATGGAGAAGAGCATGTGGAAGATGGGTAAGTTCCGTCCTGTGTCGCGTCCGGAAATCCGAATAGCCCAATTCGCAAGCTTTTTGGAGTCAAACAAGAAGTACCTGTCTGCAAAGCTCTTGTCGGGCAGAACGGTAGAGGAAATTACTGATATGCTTTCGTGCGATGTCTCGGAGTATTGGAAGACGCATTTCTCTTTAGGCGGTAAGGAGTGCGACAGCGTGTCGAAGAAGATGGGATATGACTACAAGATGAGCATGATAATAAACGCCATCGCACCCGTAATATATGCGCAGGGAATTGAGTCCAACAATGAGTCGCAGAAAGAGAAGGCGAGGGAGCTGCTCCGTTCAATAAAGTTCGAGGCTAACAGTTTGACTGACGACTGGAAAAAGCTGACTGCTCCGTCGTTAAAGATGAAGGGAGCCGACATGTCGCAGGCATTGATACATTTGCGAAAAGAATTTTGTGACAAAAAGGAATGTTTGAGATGCCCAATTTGTCATTATTTATTAAGATATTAGAAATATGATTTCTCCAGAAAAACAATCAATTATAGACAAACTGCAGAGTAGTGCAGGAATAAGGGAGCTGAACGACATGCAGAAGCAGACTATCGAAAAGTTTGCCGGTGCTGAGTCGCTGCTTTTGCTGTCACCTACAGGTTCGGGAAAGACTTTGGGATTTCTTCTTCCTTTGGTGTCAGAGATTATCATGAACGGGCAGAAAGGTCTGCAGTCCGTGATACTTTCTCCTTCGAGAGAGCTGTCTCAGCAGATAGAGACTGTGTTCCGATCATTACAGAGCAAGCTAAATGCAGTTCTGCTTTGCGGAGGACATTCCGTAGAAGACGAGACAAAGAAACTTACTCGTAAGCCCGATCTTATAATCGGAACTCCGGGTAGAGTGCTAGACCACCTTCGCAGGGGAAACCTGAAGGCTGAGTTGTTCGGTGCGTCAACTTTGGTGATTGACGAGTTCGACAAGTCCCTCGAGATGGGATTTACAGAAGAGATGCGCCAGATAATAGACTTCTTTTCCGCCAGCATAGGAAAAAGAATGTTTGTGTCCGCCACAAAGGCTGTGGACTTGTCCGAGTGGACCAATATAGACAAGACAGAAACAGTTGAGTTTCAGTTGAATGAGGAGGAGTCTGGATTGGAACTTCTTCGTGTGACATCTCCGGACAAGGACAAGGTGGAAACTTTGAAGAAGCTGGTCCAGTCTTTCAAGGGCGAGAGCTGTATAGTGTTCTGCAATTTCAGAGAGAGCGCAGAAAGGGCGGCAAAGGCTTTGCGTGAGTGTGGTGCTGATGTGGTGACCTATCACGGAGCATTGGAGCAGAAAGACAGAGAGCGTGCGTTGTTTACGTTCGCTTCCGGTTGCGCCACTGTACTTGCCACAACGGATTTGGCGGCTAGAGGTCTGGACATCTCGTTGGTTCAGCATGTTGTTCACTTTGAAATGCCGCAGAACTTGGAAACCTTTACTCACAGAAACGGAAGAACTGCGCGTCAGTCTGCTACCGGATCTGCGTATTTGATAATCTACAGGGAGTACAAGCTGCCTGATTTCCTTCCAAGAAAACTTGAGGAGTACAAGGTGCCTGATGTTGACGACAACGCTTCTCTTGATGCCAAGTTCATGCCCATTTACATCGGCAGAGGCAAGAAGGAGAAGATCAGCAGAGGTGATGTCGCAGGATTCCTGATGAAGACTGCAGAGCTTGCGAAAGAGGATGTCGGACTGATCACGCTTTACGACCACTATTCGCTTGTCGCCATTCGCACCACTGCAATAAAAAAAGTGCTGAAGGCTAACGGAAGCAAGATTAAAGGAGAGAAAACAAGAGTAGAAATAGCGAGATAGCGATTTTTTAAGTTTTTCTTAATGATTTTAACCTTTTTTAAGAAAAATTTTTGTTGTTGCTACAATATTCTTGTATATCTTTGCCTTCGACAATAAGAAAGATTTTTGTTTAACCTTTAATTGTTTTACGAAAATGGAATGGGGTAAAAAGATATTTACAATGCTAACAGTTTTTTCTATGTTAGCTGTGTCAGATAGCATGTTCGCTCAGCGTGCAAGAACGGGTTCTTCGGGCAGTGGTTCGTCATCTTCTTCTTCTAGCTATAGAAGCAGCAGTTCATCAAGCCATAGCAGCGGAGGATCAAGCTATAGAAGTAGCAGTTCGTCAAGCTATAGTGGCGGATCTTCTTCTTCAAGTTCTTCTTACAGAAGCAGTTCTCCAAGCTATAGTGGCAGTTCTTCTTCAAGTTCTTCTTACAGAAGCAGTTCAAGTTCTTCATCAAGTTCCTCTTCGAACTCTTCCCGTAGTCGTTCATCAGCGCCTACAAGCAGAACAGTAAGAGTTTCTAGCAATGGCAGCTCGACAAGAACTACAAGCGGAACTTCTGCAAATCGTTCGGTGTCAACCCAGACTACAGGAACAAGACAGAGAGCGGCTTCTCAGAATAACATCACTGTTCGTGAGGCTAAGGTTACAAGAAACCCTAATGCTACAGCGACGACTACACCAACTGCTTCACGTTCGTCTCGTGCCGTTTCGGCATCCAGATCAACTTCGCGTCGTGTTGGATCGTCAAGAGTTTCTCATCAGCCACGCAGAAGCACACGTCCTCATCACGTGACTTATCATCATGGCCATGCGTACCACTCGCATATTGGACCTAACTACCATTGCTTCTATCATGGCAACCACAGCTATTATGTTTACTGTGGCCACTATTATCGTTGGGATCCATATTGGGGTTATGAGTATATCGGTTGTCCTTATGGTTTGCGCTTCTCGGTTCTTCCTTATACTTGCTTCCCTGTTTATGTTGGTGGAGTTAACTACTACTATGGTCAGGGAACTTGGTTCGCAGACAGGGGTGTTGATTACGAGATAGTAAAGGCTCCAGTTGCCAATGACGAGTCATTGGAACTTGAAGACCTTCCATACGCTTGTTCCTTGATCCTTGTTGGTGGCAAGTCTTATTACTACGGAGAGGGAACTTGGTTCGTTAAGTCTGCTAATGGCTATATGGTTTGCGCAGAGCCAAGCGGAGACAACATCGTTAAGGTTGACGAGGTTCCTGCAGACAACAAGGAGGTCGTTGTAAACGGCCAGAAGTTCTACTTCGCAGGTGACAAGTGGTACATGCCTTTGTCTGAAGGATACATGATTATTGACGAGCCTCAGAGCGTAGCTTTTACAGAACCTGCCCCAGCAAAGGAGCCTGCTAAAGAAGAGGCTGCTCCAATACAGGCTCCTCAGAAGGTAGAGGTGGCTTCCGCTCCTGGTTTGAAAGAGGTTTCCATGAACGGACAGACTTACTACTTTGGTTCTGACAAGTGGTTTGTCAAGGATTCGGAGGGAGCATACAAGGAGATTGACAGTCCATTGAAGTAATTTATTGTTAACAATGAGGGATGTTATTTCATCCCTCTATATTTATTTTTTTTAATCTATTATGATTGATACATTTAAAAAGGTAGTTTTTGAGAACTACGCAAATTTTTCTGGCAGAGCAAGAAGAAGAGAGTATTGGATGTTTGTTCTTGCTAATTGGGTATTAAGCCTTGTTCTAGGATTCGTTCTTGGTATCATTGGCAGTGTAACTGGAGTTCAAGAGGTTGTTTACTTGTCGTACATTGTGTCGCTTGCATTGCTTATCCCAAGTCTTGCTGTTGGAGTTAGAAGACTTCATGACGTTGGCAAGAGCGGATGGTGGTATTTGACTCTTTTTATCCCATTGGTTAACTTTGTAATGGCAATAGTTTTCTTGATTTGGGCATGTACAGACGGTAATCCAGGCGTTAACAAGTATGGACCAAATCCAAAGACTGGCGCTTCTTTCAAGGATGAAAATTCTTTGGAGTTCACAGAGGAGGATAACTCTCTTAATGTATAAGATTTCTGTATTATAAGCAAAGGGCAGAGGTTTGAAAAACCTCTGCCCTTTTTTGTTTGATATGCAATCTTGGGGCTAATAACCCAAAATCTTTAGCATAGACTTGTAGCTCTGCTCCTTAGCGAATAGTTTTGTCGTGTATTCGCCGTTCTCGTCGCGGTCTATGACCACAATCTTTGGCGCGGGGATAAGACAGTGCTTGATTCCTCCGTAACCGCTTAGAGCCTCCTGATATGCACCCATGTGGAAGAATCCTACAAACAGCTCGTCAACCTCTTTCATCTTAGGCAGGAAGATTGCATTCGAGTGAACCTCCGCATTATAGAAGTCCTCGCTGTCGCAAGTTAGTCCGCCCAGATGCACACGCTCATATTCCTTGTCCCAGTTGTTGATGGCAAGGAACGGGAAACGTTGGTTTATTGCCCAAGTGTCCGGCATTGTTGTGATGAAGGAGCTGTCGATCATGTTCCATTTCTCACGGTCGTTCTGCTGCTTCTGGTTTACGATAGAGTAGATGATTGCTCCACTTTCTCCGACTGTGTATGAACCAAACTCAGTAAAGATGTTCGGTTCAGGCACTCCAGCCTGACGGCATGCGTTCTGAACCTGTGTGACAATCTCCTCGATCATGTACTCGTACTCGTAAGAGAAGTCCATGTGTGACTGTATAGGCAGACCTCCTCCGATGTTAAGGCTGTCCAATTCTGGGCAGATCTTCTTTAGTTCGATATACATGTTTACACCCTTGTTCAACTCGTTCCAGTAGTACGAAGTGTCGCGGATACCTGTGTTTATGAAGAAGTGCAGCATTTTAAGGCTGACCTGATGGTTGTTCTGTATCTTCTCCTTATAGTATGGGATAAGGTCGCTGTATCTGATACCAAGTCTTGATGTATAGAAGTCAAACTTAGGCTCCTCCTCGCTTGCCATACGCATACCTACCTGAAGCGGTTTGTCGAAGCCGTCAAGAAGCAGGTCAAGCTCGAACTTGTTGTCAAGGATAGGGACAACGTTTGTGAACCCCTCGTTGATAAGTCTCTGGATGTTCTCTACGTACTGTGGACGCTTGAATCCGTTGCATAGGATGAATCTGTCCTTTGGCAAGTGTCCCTGTTCGGCAAGTGCCTCCAAAAGGAAGATGTCGAATGCAGAAGACGTCTCAAGATTAACGCCTTGCTTCAATACAGTTTCCATTACAAAAGAGAAATGAGAACTCTTGGTGCAGTAGCAATAGTTGTAAGTGCCCTGGTAATCTACCTTGGCCATGGCAACATTGAACATTCTGCGTGCATGCTGGATGTGCTGACCTATTGCAGGAAGGTAAGAGATTCTCAACGGAGTTCCGTATTGCTTGATGATGTCCATCAATGGAATGCCGTACCACTGCAACTGGTTGTTTTCGATGTCAAACTCGTCGTTAGGAAACTCGAAAGACTGCTCGATTAGGTCGATGTACTTGTTTTTCACTTTTCTTCAGTATAGAGATTAAACAATACGTTATCTATATGTCGCAAAGGTACAATGTTTTTTAGAATATTGGCATTTGATCGAGTTAAATTTTATGAACAAAGGTGATTTAAGTCGTTTACATTGGATAAAATCAGACTGTTTAAGTTGATCGGATTGCAGAAACCTAGTTGGTTTTTTCCTAATTATGTTAAGAGTGGAGGCTGTGTTGGCATTTCAAAAATACAGTCGATGTTTGTCTTCTGTGTATTCTATGTTGGATTTTTATTATGCTTTAGGAAGATGTGAAAAACTTAAAGGCGGAGAAGGGGAGTAGATAATCCATGTATATATTATAGTGTAGTGAGGAGTTTCTGTTTTGTATGATCAGTTGGTTTTGTTGTTTGGCATTGCTTTATAGGGGTATAGGTTGAAATGTCTTTAGGTTTTCCGATATAAACCAACGGAGGTCTGAAACTTTCATTTCAGACCTCCGTTTGCTTAATCCTAATAATAAATCTAACACGACGTAATTCACATTACGGATGCAAATATATAACCTTTTTACATAGCACCAAAATTTTTGCAGGATTTTTCAGTCAAATTCTGTAAAATTTTTCCAATGGAGTTTTTTTTTTTAGGGTCTTTTGTTTTGGGGTGTTTTACTCTTATAACAACTTAATGATGGTTCCCGTAGTCCATTACGTTGGAAGGTAATTCCTGACTGCACTTTTGCATATTCACCTCAAAATCTGAATAATCATGCAAGAATTAAAGGAAAGTTAAAAAGTATGTTCAAAAACAACGGTTTTCTTTTGGTCGTTTGTGGAAATAAGCATAACTTTGCAATGATTTTGTTGATATCAAGGTCGATTTTATTAGGATTATAAACTACTGCGTTTTGACTAGAATAGATATTAGTCGAAACAAGTAGCACAAAAAGGTAAATTAAGGAATTATAATAGCGTTTAACATCATGGTGAAGAAATCGGTATTTCTAGCGGTGTCTCTGTCTTTAGGGATGTCATCTTATAGTGCAGATAAGACAGCTGCTAAGAGTTCGGTAATCGAAACTAAGACATACACAATCGGAACAACATCGTTCAAAATGATCGGTGTGGAGGGTGGTTCGTTTTTGATGGGCTCTCAGGAACTTGACAAGACAGCTCCGAATTACGATGTGAATTCCGAGATAGACGAGCATCCAGTTCACAAGGTTACTGTTTCTTCCTTTGCAATAGGAGAGACTGAGGTTACTCAGGCAATGTGGGCTGCTGCGGGAATGCGCACAAGCCGATTTACGGAGGAGTTTGGTGTGGGTGCCAACTATCCGGTTTACAATATCAGCTATGTTGAGGCTCAGACATTCGTGGACAGTTTGAACGCAAAACTTCACAGAAACCATCAGATTTCTGCAGATTTGATGTTCTCTTTGCCTACTGAGGCTCAATGGGAGTTCGCTGCAAGAGGAGGAAAGAAGAGCAAATGGACTCTATATGCAGGAAGTAATGAACTTTCCGATGTGGGTTGGTACAGAAAGGAAGAAGAGGGACTTCAGCCTGTAAAGACTAAGAGACCAAACGAGCTTGGAATATATGACATGTCCGGTAACGTGTACGAGTGGTGCTATGACCGATACAATGCCTTCTATTTCAAGGATTGTGCAAATGCAGTTGATCCCAAGGGTCCAGACGCAGGAAGCCTTCGTACAATGCGCGGAGGAAGCTGGTACTACGAGTCTCCTTTATGTAGAGTTACAAACCGTTACGCAAGTTTGCCTTCGTTTGGTAGTGCAGACTGCGGAATGCGAGTAGCCTTGGTAAGAGTGAAATAATTAAGCGATATTTATATAGCGTATGTTGCCCTTGAAGAAAGGGCGTATCTCGATACAAAATTAAGAAGTCACGACTAATTGTAGTTAGTCGTGACTTCTTTGTGTTTCCCTATGCAGGTTTTTATTTGGTGTGCTCTATTTCTCTTTTGCTGTCGGACTTCCAGATTCCGTTGTCAAGTCTGTAGCCGTAGAAGTGGGTGCATTTGTGTTGGTCGCCAAGCTTTATGTTGACTTCTACGTTAAGGAAGTTGGTTAGTTCTCCTTGTTTTTCTGGGATTATTGTCCTTGAGTAGTGAGTGGATAGGAGAACGTGCTTCTTTGACGTTTCCTTTTTGGTCATTTTGAACTTGTGGTTCTTGGCTGTTTTTATTTGCTTTTTCAAAGTCTTTTTGTCGAAGGACTTGTCGTATTTTAGTAGAATTGTTGGTGTCAGACTCTTGCAGGTTGTGTCCGAGTCGATTTGCTCGATCAGCATTGCCTGGATGTCGTTGTTCGGCTGGACAGTTATCTGCCTTGATTTTAAGAAGCCGGACATGGAAGCCTCTGCTAAAGATGCATGAGGGGCAAGGGATGCTAAGGCAATGACTGCAGAACAGGAGAATAGTTTTAGTTGTTTCATGTTTGTTTAAGAATGAGGATTAGAATAAAACAAAAAAGGTTTGAAGAATTCTTCAAACCTTTGTGCGGATGACGGGACTCGAACCCACACACCTCTCAGTACTAGATCCTAAGTCTAGCGCGGCTACCAATTACGCCACATCCGCATTGCAAATCTTGTGTGCTTTATTTCTCGATTGCGATGCAAAATTAGTGTGTTTTGAGATACTGACAAAGCTTTTGAAGGACTTTTTTTGAAAAACTTTTCTAAAACACTGATTTATAGAAATATAATTTAATAGTCCATCAAGTACTTTTTCAGGTCAACTTTCATGTCTTTGACAACAACGCCTTCTGCTTCGAGTCTTTCTTTCTGGACTAGAGGACCTCCCATGCCAAAATTTTCTGCAAGTCTGCCCTGGGAATTCACGACTCTATGGCAAGGGTAGGTTTTCCAGTCCTCGTTCTTATGTAGGGCGTTGCCAACTGCTCGAGACAGATTTCTGTCTCCCAACATTCTTGCTACCATTCCGTAAGTTGCCACCTTGCCCATAGGGATGTCCTGCAAGGCTTCAAGAACCCGCAATGTAAAGTCTGTCATTCTTGCCATGATGGGGAGAGAGCCTTGGTTTTATTTGAACACTTGTTCTGCTTGAGCTATGGTCTCTATCTTTCCGCAGTCGAACACAACGCCGTCTGTCTGGTAAATGGAAACCTTCTCTTTTCTGCAAAGGTCGAGATAGAAGTCTATAACAGAGAATTTTGCTCCAACCTTGTCTGAATACTCCTTTAGGTAAGGGAATATGCTCGGACTGAGAATGTGTATTCCGGAGAAAGAGAATGGCTGCATGTTTTCCCTCTCCTGGTCTGTGAAGTCAGGTTTCCTTGCGCCGTTTGTGGTGTTCTCCCATGCGTTAAGGTCTCCGTCTATTGCGAGAAGATGTCTTGAACTGTTCCTTGAGTTGCATATCAAAGTGGCAATGGCTCCGTTGTTCTTGTGCGATTCCAATGCCTCGTCAAGGTTTATTGTTGACATGATGTCCACGTTATGCACGAGAACAGGCTCGTCTCCTCTCAAGTATTCGGCGGCGTGGTTCAGTGCTCCTCCGGTGTCAAGAAGCAGTTCCGATTCATCGGAAATATAGGTAGGCACACCATAGTTCCTGCTTGTGACATATTCCTTCATCAAGTCCGAGAAATGGTGTACGTTTATCGTAATCGAAGTTGCTCCGGCTTTCTTTACAACTTCGACTGCGTGGTCCAGCAGGGTCTTTCCGTTGACCTCTACAAGTGCCTTGGGTTTGTTGTCTGTTAGTGGTCTTAGTCTTGTGCCGAGTCCGGCCGCCAATATAAATGCTTTCATAAATGATCTGGAATTATTGTGTTGCAAAGGTAAAACATATCATTGAAAGATGTATTTATGAACATCTTTTTTTGCCTCTTTTCAGTTTTTCCAACTATATAATTGTTAAAAAGTTGCTGAGATTTGCGATTATTATTTACCTTTGCAAGCGAGCATTCCACTTTCTCGGGATTTTGACAGGAGTGCTTCGGGTAAAAGAAAACTTAATTTATTTAGATCTATGAAAAGATTTTTTGGTTTGGTTACATTGCTTTTCGCTGTCGTTATGTCTTCGTTTGCAGTTTCTGGCATAATCGGTATCAAGGCAGACAATAGCAAGAGTTCGTTCACCTTGTCTTCGGTAATGAATATCAAGGTTGTCGATAACGGAGGAGTTTCCATGCAGGTCAACGGCAAGGACGGCAGTTCAGCTGACGGCTTCCAGACTATTGTGTTCTCTGACGCTGTTGAGGCAGGTACTGTTACAGACATGTCAAAAGCTAATATCGCAGTATATCCGAATCCAGTTGAGAAGATTATCTACATCACAGGTTTGGAGAACGATGCAGACTTGAAGATTGTTGACATGGAGGGCAGGGTCGTAAAGTCTGTAAACGCACAGAGCATCGAGGTTGAGGACTTGAAGGCCGGCATGTACGTGTTGAGCATAGACGGCAAGGTTGTGAAGTTCATCAAGAAATAAAGGAATACCTACATATTCAAAGCAAAAGGCTCGGGGCATTTAGCCTCGGGCCTTTGCTTTTTCTCCATTGGTCAGAAAGGTTTAGTTCACGCATCTCAAGTAGTCAAAGTTCAGGTGCTTCAGCTCGGACAAATCCCTCTGCAGTTTTTGCTTCTCGGGAACAAGGTCAAGGTTAAAGATTATCAACGTCTTGTTGATGTATTCCTGCAGATCGTTTATCTGTTCCACGCAGTCTATCGCATAGTCATAGATTTGGTTGCTGATAACCTCCATCATCTTGCGGATGTCACGGATGATCTCGGTGATTCGGATCTCTTCCTCCCTCTTGAAGAGCAGCTGGTCCTTTGCGCTCAAGCTGTGATGGTTCGTCATGAGGAACCTTTCGAACGAAGACACTCGCTTAGGGAAAACATGGTGTGTTACATGCCATGCGTTGCAGCTGTCGCAGTAGTATGCTCGTATAGGTCTGCATCCTTCCTCGTCAACGATGTCCGCACCGTTGTATAGAAGGAATCTTTCTGCTTCCTCCCTGGTCTCGAATTTGGCTTTTGTCCTTCCGCAGTCGGGACACATGTACTTCTTGATCTTTGACGGCTTCAGGTACATTTCTCGGTCGAACTCAGAGAATGAGTTGTGTCTGCTCTTCTTGACCTTGCTTAGTGATTTCTTCTTGTTTAGCATAAGTTTGAATTTTATTAAGTTAGACATTTATTTTACTGCTTGCGAAATTATGTTTCAGGTCGGCAAGTTTTGCGCCCTCCGTAAATAAAAACGCTGTTTTTTGTGTATTTTTTATCAAAAACAGTTTTGGGAACCCTTTCAAAGTATTTTTTCGTGTCTTTCCTTGGGGGCATAAATTGGGAAATTTGTGAATTCCGAGCAGGTAATTCCAGGAAGTATTCTGAAGGTTGTCTTTTCGTGTGGAAAATTCCCTGCAAAAGGTTTTGTAATTGTTCTGTCGTACAAAGATTTGGATCGGGAACGATCGGAATAAGAGCAATTCCATATCCAGCACTCCGAGTCTAAAAAAAGAGAATGACCTTATTTTTGACATACATCTTATATTTATCTAAAAAGAAAATCTTATCTTTGCATCGGAAACTCTAATTGTATCCAAACAATAAGGGGAGTTTCTGCAAACTTAACCAAGAATTATTAAACAAATATGAGATTTCTTAATAAAGGCATTCTAGCATCGGTATTGATGAGCACTGTCATGTCAGTGTCGGCGTCAGAAATCAAGGCGACAGCATCGAATCCCGCACTTATGGTGATTGACGGAGACACTATCACCAAGGGTGAGTTTGAGTATATGTACCGCAAGAACAATTCCTCTGCACTTAACGGTCCGATTTCGGTTGATGACTATATGAACCTGTTCATCGGCTACAAGAGAAAGTCGATTGACGCGGTGAACCAGCTGTATAATGTTCGTTCCGGAGTTTATGCAAAGGAATTCAACGACTATATGAAGCAGGTTGTCTCTCCATATTTGATGGACAAGTCAACTGAGGAGGAGTTCGTGAAGGAGGCTTACGACCGATTGAAGGAGAGCCGTGCTTGCAGCCACATCCTGATCAAGGTTGGAATGCGTTCGAACGAACAGCAGGCAAAGGGCAAGATTGATGTAATCTATAACAAGCTGTTGAACGGTGCTGTGTTTGCAGACTTGGCAAAGGAATACTCTGAGTGCGGTTCTGCTGAGCGCGGCGGTTACTTGGACTACTTCACAGCATTTGAAATGGTATATGATTTCGAGAATGTCGCATACAATACAGAGGTCGGACACTTCAGCAAGCCGTTCAGAACTCAGTTCGGATGGCACATCCTTTTGGTTCATGACGTAAAGAAGAACTATACCAAGGCTCGCATCCAGGAGATATTCTTGAGCCCAATGAACGAGGACAACAGAGTAAAGGCTGACTCGTTGAAGGCTTTGATCGACAAGGGCGCAAAGTTCGAGAAGCTTGCAAAGAAGTATTCTTGCAAGAAGGATGTTAAGGAGAACAAGGGTAATGTAGGTTGGGTTTCTTCAGAAAACGCTATGCCTGATTACCTTGAAGAGGTGTTCAAGATTCAGCACGACGGTCAGACTGCTGTTTTCCCTTCTCCATTGGGATTCCATGTTGTTAGGATGGTCGAGGGTATGACAACACCTCCATTGGACAGCGCTTCGTACGAGAACATCAAGAAGCACCTTTCAAGAAGCGACCGTTACGACGCAGTGATGAAGAAGAACAAGAAGGAGCTTGCCTTGAAGCATGGCTACATCTTGCACGAGGACGTTGTTGAGGCTCTTGGAGGTCTTTTCTGGACTCCGGTTTACGAAGTCGAGGACTCGTTGAAGAAGTACGACAAGCCTGTTTACGAGTTCGACGGTATTGCAATGACCCCTACAGCTTTCGCCGCTGAGTTCAAAGAGATTCAGAACGCCTGCCATAAGAAGATGGAAGGTCAGTTAGTGACACGCTTGGGAATGGTTGTTGACACAGCCGCTTCATTTGCAGTCAACTTGAGAAACGAGATCGACCGCATAGTAGAGCGTGATGCAGAGAAGTTGGAAATTGCTGACATCAAGAAGAGAAACATTGACGTTGCCTACCAGCTTCAGGAGTATAGCGACGGTCTTTTGGTATATGGTATCTCCAAGGAGACTATTTGGGACAAGGGAGTGAACCAGCCTGACTCATTGGAGGCTTTCTTCCAGAAGCATAAGGCTGACTACCAGTTCAAGGAGGACAGATTTGTCGGCTACATCTATTGCTTCGCCGACAGTATGGACATGGTAAAGGCAAAGAATTTCGTGGAGAGCAACAAGGTCCAGCCTGTAAACTCTAAGGAGGAGTTGTGGAAGAAGTTCGCTTTCAAGAGCAAGCAGTGCACTTACCGTGACGGAGCATGGGCAAAGGGCAAGTCAAAGCTTTGTGACAGATACGTTTACAACGATACAACAGCTCATCCGACTGAGGTTGAGAAGTATCCGTTTGTCTATGTATGTGGAGAGATCTCTAACCGTCCGATGAAGGCTTCTCAGGTCAGAGGCCAGGTTCTTGCTGACTACCAGAAGGGATACGAGAAGATCTATAACGACTATCTAGAGGAGAAATACCCTGTAACACTATTCACAGATGTAGTGGAGCAGATTAAGAAAGAGAACAAATAATGAAACTGATGTTTAGAAAGACGTTAGGTTTTTTCGGAGCTTTGGCTTTGACAGGGTGCTCGTTTTTCGACTACAATGTCAAGCCTTTGGCGACTGTCGGAGATGCGTCGCTCTATCCGGACGACGTGAACCTTGGCTTGACAGCAGGCGTTACTGCTGAGGATAGTGCAAGGCTTGCCGACGCGTACATCAAAAACTGGTGTGTTGAGCAGCTGATGTATGAAAAGGCAAAGGACAATGTGACGAACCTTGACGAAATAGACCTGCTTGTCGAGAAGTACCGCAAGTCCTTGATGATTTACGAGTATCAGCTCCAGCTTATCGGACAAAACTTGAATCGCCCGATTCCTACGACAGAGGTTCAGAAGTTCTATACTGACCACAAGGAGCTATATACTGCCCAGGAAACTTTGTTCCAGGGATTGTTCCTGACTGTTCCGGCAAAGTCTGCAGCCTTGGGAGAACTTCGCTCGCAGGTCCGCCAGGCAGAGGTCAACATGATGGAGATCGACCGAATAATCACCAAGTATTCGCTGAAGGTCAAGTATTATGACGAGCAGTGGACTCCGTTGGCTGCCGTAAAGCGACAGGGTTTGTTCCATCTGTCAAAGTCGCATGACTTCGGAAGGACTCACTATGTCGAGGAGAGCGACGAGGAGAACACTTACATGCTCGTCGTGCAGGACTTCATTTTGGCAGGTGCTCCACAGCCGTTCGACTATGTAAAGGACAGAATTTCGAATATGCTGAACGAACAGAGAAAGGCTGACTATCTGAGGGATCTTTCCGAAAAGATTTACAAGGATGCCAAGGAAAGCGGCAAGATAAAGTTTGCTTCACAAGACAAGAAATAACAATTGTGACGAATAGCTCGGTCTGGACATTCTGCCCGCGACCGACTTTCGTGTTTAATAAATATATGTAATGCAACAGTTCAAATCAATACTTCTATCATTGCTTTTTTCTTCGTTGTTCTCTGTGGGAATGGCGCAGGATAATATCGTTGATGAAATCGTGTGGGTGATAGGAGACGAGACAATATTGCGCTCGGACGTAGAGCAGCAGAGAATACGTTCACAAATCGAGGGAGAGAAGATAAATGGCGATCCATACTGCGTCATCCCTGAACAGCTCGCCTTGACAAAGCTGTTCCTTGACCAGGCAAAGATAGACAGTATAACTGTGGACGAGAAGTCTGTGAACAGCCAGGCTGACATGCGTATCAACTACATGATCTCGCAGATCGGTTCAAAGGAGAAGCTTGAGGAGTATTTCAAGAAGCCTATGGAAGAGATCCGTGAGGAATTGAGAGAGATGGTGGAAACACAGCAGTACGTTCAGCAGGTGCAGAACAAGATTGTGGGAGACATCAAGTGCACTCCTGCAGAGATTCGCAGATTTGTGTCAAAGCTTTCTGAGGACAGTCTTCCCGACATTCCTGCCCAGGTAGAGGTGCAGATCCTTTCTATTGCTCCAAATATCGAGCAGTCTGCAATTGAGGATGTCAAGGCTCAGCTTCGTGACTATCAGGATAGAATAGCAAGCGGTTCCACTTCATTCTCTACTTTGGCTTTGTTCTATTCTGAGGATGTCGAGAGCGGAAAGCGAGGCGGAGAACTTGGCTTCATGGGCAGAGGCCAGCTTGTAAAGGAGTATGCCGATGTGGCTTTCGCCATGTACGAGCCAGGAAAGGTGTCCAAGATTGTGGAGAGTGAGTTCGGTTTCCATATCATTCAGCTGATAGAGAGACGCGATGAGCGAATCAACACACGTCACATCCTATTGAAGCCAAAACCTTCGGCTGAGAACATGAAGGCGGCAAAGGAGCGTATTGACAGCATCATGACAGCTGTGAACGAAAAGAAGCTTATCACTTTCGAGCAGGCTGTCGAACTTTATTCCACTGACAAGAACACTCGCAACTGTTCGGGTATCCTGACAAATTTGCAGACAGGAAACTCAAAGTTCGAGCTTCAGGACTTGCCTCAGGAGGTCGGTAGAGCAGTATATGTATTGAATGAAGGGGAAGTTTCCCGTCCGTTCCTTATGCTCAACTCTTCCGGAAGACAGGTTTACACTGTGGCAAAGGTAAAGAGCAAGATCCCCGCACACAAGGCAAACATGAAGGACGACTTCGTGCTTTTGAAGCGTATGTATGAAGAGCACAAAAAGCAGGAGATCCTTTCTGCATGGATCAAGAAGAAGCAGAAGGATGTCTATGTCAGAATTGATCCTAATTGGAGAAACTGCCAGTTCGAGTACGAGGGCTGGGTTAAGTAAGACTTTAAGGTTAATAGAGTTATAGCAGATGAAATCGCATCTTCTCATATTTGTTTTGCTAATTGCATCTTTGTGTTCCAATGCTGCGACAAACGTGATATTGGAGCATAGTGAGACACTTAGCTTCAGCAAAAAGTCTGGAAGGGACTATCAGATACTTCGTGGTAACGTAAGGTTTAGTCACGAGGGTGCGGTTATGTATTGCGACAGCGCCTATTTCTATGACACCAACAACTCCTTTGATGCATTCGGAAATGTTCGTGTAGTGCAGGACACGATGTCCCTTAATTCGGAGTCATTGTATTACGACGGCAATACCAGAGTAATGAAGGTCAGGGGTAATGTTGTACTTAGGAACGGCCAGATGACGCTGACTACTGATTGGCTCGACTATTTCAGAGATGCCAATTATGGTTACTATTCGGATGGCGGCAA
This sequence comes from Paludibacteraceae bacterium, assembly GCA_045641625.1. Taxonomy (GTDB): domain Bacteria; phylum Bacteroidota; class Bacteroidia; order Bacteroidales; family Paludibacteraceae; genus UBA1723. The sequence goes on along the minus strand of JAZUHH010000079.1, from coordinate 52,029 downwards.
ACTTGTCGATCCCAATTTTACGATTACTTCGAACGTAGGCTATTATCATCCCAAAGCCAAATTGTCGTTCTTCAAGGGTAATGTGAAGCTTGTCAATCCGGAGTATTCTATTGTTACGGACTCCCTAAAGTCCAATGACGCAACAAAGGTTGCAAGCGTGTTTGGTCCTAGCGAGATTCTTTATTCGGACTACGTAGTCAAGACCACCTATGCGTGGACAAATACGCAGACTCAGTACGGACATCTGTACAACTATTCGGTGCTGACAGGGAAGGATGGGTCTTTCATGACTGCCGATTCGATACATTTCTCGCGTGAGGAGGGTACAGTAGAGCTGTTTCACAATGCAGTGGCGTTGGATGATTCGACACATACCGGATTCAGCGGAGACTATGCAAACTTGAAGCGCCATCCGGACAAAGGTTTCATTGTCGGCAAGGCCTGCATGATGGATTATTCCAATCCAAATGACACAATGTATCTGCACGGAGATACGATAAGGTTCTTCTCCGACACTACGGGGCACAGACATCTTTTCGCATATCATAAGGTGAAGTTGTTCAGTCTTGATCTTCAAGGCAAGTGCGATTCGCTGACATATTTGCAGGCAGATTCGTTGATTCGCCTTGACGGTACACCTGTGATATGGTCGGATGTGAGCCAAATGACAGGCGATACAATCAAGATATATACCAAAGGCACAAAGCCGGACTGGATGCATATCGAGGGATCTGCGTTCATTATCCAGCAGCAGGCCAAGGATTGTTTCGACCAGTTGTCCGGAAAGGAGTCAAAGGCTTACTTGGAAGGAACCAGACTGAAGCAGGTGGACATGATGAGCGGGGCAACTTCCTTGTACTATGCTCAGGATGAAAGGAGCAGATTGATAGGAGTGAACAAGTGTGAAGGTCCAATGTTGTCAATCTTCCTGAAGAACAACAAGATGGAGCATATAAAGATGACTCCGGAATCCAAAGGAACTATGTTCCCACCGGGCAAACTGCCAGAGGGACAAGATAAGCTGAGAGGTTTCAACAACAGAAATGAGGAGAGGCCCAAGTCGAAGGACGATATTTTTATATGGTAGTTTTATCTAAACATTAAGAAAAGGCAATGGCAAAAGCAATGACCTATAAAGCTGCTATGCAGGAGCTTGAAAGCATACTTGATTCGTTGAAGGACGGGTCCCTGTCAATGGATGACATTTGCGCAAGCGTGCAGAAGGCTACGGAGCTTGTGAAGTTCTGTAAGGAAAAAATCTATGCTACAGAGCAGATGGTTCAGGACAATTTGAAGAAATTAGAAGATACAATTAAAGATGATGACAATGAATAGATACATAGTAGCAGTGTTTGCCATGTTCATGGCATTGACTAGTCTTGCCGCACCAAAAAGTGCCAACAAGACTGACAACAAGGGAAGAAAGCAGGGTGCATGGAGCAAGACCTATGAGAACGGTCAAGTCAAGTATGAGGGCGCTTTCGTTGATGATAAGCCGGTAGGCACTTTCAGACATTATTACGAGTCCGGTGCGTTGAAAAGCGAGCAGATATATGATGACAAGGGGAACTCGAATGTCACATTCTACGAGCCGGACGGTTCCACTGTCCAGTCCAAGGGTGCTTTCATCGGAAAGTCCAAGGACGGAGTTTGGGAATATTACAACAAGGGTAAGATCATAAGCAGAGAAAGCTACAAGAACGGAAAGAAGAACGGTACGTTCGTAACTTACTCATCAAACGAGGTTGTTATCGAGGAGATCCCTTACAAGAATGACAAGATTGACGGAGTATGGAAGAAGTACGTATCTGCTGACCAGCTATACTCTTCTGTAACCTATTCGGATGGAGAAAGACATGGCAAGTACATCCTTTTCGAAGGAAAGGAGAAGCCTGTTGAGGAAGGCAATTTCATCCACGGAAAGAAAGACGGCACATGGACTTATTACAACGAAAAGGGAGAGGTGATGCAGACTCTTGTTTACAATAATGGAGTGCTTAAGAACCAGAAGGCTTTGGACAAGAAGCATAGCGAGACTTTCGACAAGAGAGAGAGTACACAGGGATCTATTGCAGAGCCTAACGCTGCATCGGGTGCCGAAGTGAATACTTACTAATACCTTTTCGTGAACCTTAATCCAAACGTAAGATGTCAATTATAGTTGAGAAGAATTTGCCAGCCATAGATACTCTGGCAAAAGAGAATATATTTGTCATAACCAAAGACAGAGCAGCGGCGCAAGATATGAGAGAGTTGAAGATTATCGTTCTCAACTTGATGCCTATAAAAATAACGACGGAGACCGACCTGATTCGTGTGTTGTCCAACTCGCCAATTCAGGTGGAACTGACTTTGTTGAAGCTTTCTTCGTACAACTCAACACATACTGCCGCCGCTCACATGGAGGCTTTCTATAAGGAGTTTGACGAGATTAAAGACAACAAGTACGACGGAATGATTATTACAGGTGCGCCTTTGGAAAACTATCATTACACAGAGGTGTCGTCTTGGCCCGAAATCTCCAAAATACTTGACTGGAGCAGAACCCACTGCTGGAGCACAATGTATATTTGTTGGGGTGCCTTGGCCGCCTTGTATCATTTCTATGGAATAGACAAGAAGATGACAGACCATAAGGTGTTTGGAGTTTTCGAACACAAGATGCTTAATCCGCTTAACCCAATCTTCCGCGGTTTCGACGATAAGTTCTTTGTCCCTCACAGCCGCCATTGCGAGATATTAAAGGACGATGTTCTTCGTGTTCCGGAGTTGTCTTTGCTTTCGGAGAGTGATGAGGCAGGTCCGTATATGATAATGGCAAGGGGAGGCCGAGAAATCTTTGTTACGGGACATTTGGAATACAATCCTTACACTTTGGACACAGAGTATAAAAGAGACCTTGAAAAGGGGCTTCCGATTGACATTCCAAAGAACTATTACAAGGACAATGATCCAGCCAAAGGACCTGAGGTCAGATGGAGAAGCGCAGCCAGTTTGTTCTTCCAAAATTGGATTAACTATTTTGTGTATCAGCAAACTCCGTTCGACATCAATCAGATTCAGTAGATTGAAGAGTAAAATTGAAAAGCTCCGTACGATGCAAAGTGTTTGGCATCATACGGAGCTTTTTTTTTTTGTAGGGATTTGTGCTGAAGAATATATATGTTATATTTTCTTGAAAAAAGTTAAAGAAAAATTTGGAAAATACATTTTTTTTTTTTGAACATTTGCGAAGAGATTTAATGAAGGAAGTATGGAAAAACCAATAAGAACAAGTGCCAAAGGGAACTCTCAAGTAGGGAAGAATAGGCAGAATGTCTATGAAGCTGCGTTTGCTGCTTATGATGACGCTATGAAGCATCGTTATTATGTAGAAGCTGTTGGATTGATTGCAAGCCTTATCGAAGACAGACTTGAATCATTGCATAATGAATTGTTTCCTGAGGAAGATCATACTCTCAAAACGATAGGGAATTTGACAAATAAATTGAAGGGTAGTAAAATCCAGTTTTTTGATGATGTAATAAAGCAAATTGACGATTGGAGACCTTATCGAAATGATGCTATTCATCAATTGGCCAAGTTGTTAGAACCAGAATTCCCAAAGCATTACGAGTCTTTGAAAAGAGTTGCTGATGAAGGAAAGAAACTCTTTAGAGAACTCGATAAGCAATACAAAGCTTATATGAGAGCAAAAAATAGAGAGAACTAAATTACAATTATTAACTTAATTTTTTTACTATGGGAGCATCTCCTAAAACAAAGGCAGAATACGACAAGCTTATTGCTGATAAGCAAGCGGAAGTAGCACAATTGCAAGCAGAGCTTGAGAGACACAGAGCAATTAAAAATAAAGAGGGAGTTAATATAGCTAGAGGTGCTATTGCTAATAAAAAAGTTGAAATAGCTAATCTAAAAGCTGACAAAGCACGCTTGAGAAAATAGCAATAATGTTTGAAGACAGCGTTGTATCTACGGCAGATTTTGGAGATGCAGAAGTTGTTTCAAAATTTGGGGATGGCGACTGGCATCTTATTGTGAACGATATAGATACAAATGAAGACTGGGTTCAATTCTTGAAAAACGAGCCGTTCTTCATTAAAGGTTACCTTTTGAAAACAAAAGCGAACAATCAGCCATTTGCATTCTTTTATCTGTTGTATGAATATGATGACAAGAACATTGTTTCATTTCACGGAGGAGGATGGAATAATTCTCTATATTATATATTACTCCATTTCAGGAGTGCATTTTTAATTGCTAAATCTCTCACGGAGAAAGGTCTAAAAGTTAGAACATATTGCAAGTCTTATAACTATAAGGCTTATAAGTTTCTAAGAGAGGTTGGGTATATAAAATATCGGCAGGTAAATGATACGATAGAGATGTATTTCTCGGAACGAAAAATGAAGAGAAGCAAGTTGTATAAAAAATTCTTTTTGAATCTATGAATTATGTGTGGGTAATACCAATCAAGTGTTTCTCTCTTTTAGATATTATTACAAACAATAATGACTATTCACAATAAACTATAAAAATTAGAATTATGGGACTATCGGATATGTTTAAATCTAATGAGGATAAATTAGCAGACGCTAAGAAGACGAAGGCAGAAGCTACTAAAATGAATGCAGAAGCTTTCCTTCAGAGAGCTGGAGCGAAGTTTAGAGCGCAAGAGGCTAAGGCGGAAGCAGCGAAAGCTCAATCTGAAGCTGAAATGGCTCAACATGAAGCAGAAATGGCTAAGGCTAATGCAGAAATAGCCAAGGCTGGTGCGGAGTATGCAAAGATTAAAGAACAAAAAAATGCGAGATTGCAGGAATTGGCAGGTACTGCAGAGTTACTTGTAGCAACTTTACGTGAGTTTGATATTCCTCCGACTGCTTCTCAGGCATTAGTGTCTTATCCTTTGCCAACAGATAGAGATGAATTTGTAAAAGTATTCCCGATTTTGGTAGGCGAAGCAGAAAGAACATTTGCTTTCTTTCATAAAATGATTCAATCAAGTAGTTTTACTAATCATGAATCTAATTGGATTGGTTGTTGGAGAGTTAAACCTTGGACGTATTTGACTGCAGGTCCTGAAAGTTTAAAAATAGGATCGAGGTTGACGGGGAAAATTCGAATCCAGGATTCTAGAGACTTTTATGACCCCTCAGATCTTTCTAAAGAAATTAGAAATATATCTGTAGCATTCGATAAAATCGTTGTTTATCTTGATGCTGTAAAGCAAAAGTTATTTGAGTGGCAATTAAAATGTGATTTTGTTTGCCCCCAAGATGAACAAGCTATTAAATTGAAGAATAGCTTGGATGCTGATTTGTTCCCCCATATAGAAGCGCAGAAGCAGTCGATTCAGGAGGCCAAAGCAAAGTTAGTACCTTTATTAGCGAAAATTGAGGAACTCGAAGAAGAGCATAAGAAAGAGAATAAGCAGAGGCATGAAGATCTAAAAAGGAGAACTGAAGAAATATATGGCAGAGAAGGGGAGAGAAAGACAATAACTAGTGCAATAGATGCAATGAGTAATGAGGAAAAAATAACATTACTTCGGAAGATATTTAAATTCTTTTTGTTATTTTTGGCTGGCTGGATTATATTCGGGCTTTTGGGGATGTTTTTTTTAAAGATCTTTTTCTCATGAATAAAGTATGCGTGAGGCTTTTTCTCTTGCTAATCTATCTCCACAGGAATATCCTTCCCTTCTTCTCTTTTTAAAGAATAGGTAAGAGATGCGGCTTTTCCGTTAGGACAAATTATTTTGTCGTCACTAACCGTAAGCGTGGAGTCTGCGATAGTGAATTTTATATTCTCGTTCTTGCTTAGGTAGTTTAGGGCGACAAACAGGCTTTGAAATAATCAATAGAAAAGAAGTATCTGGAAAGTGTTCTTACAGTTCCAGATACTTCTTTTATGGTAAAAAAGGTTACTCCTTTACTAGGACCTTCTCTATTTCGATGATATACATCTTGTGGAAGTCTTTTGCGGCGAACCATTTGTCAATGATTGCCTGGTCCAAGATGCTCTGCTCGTTCCATTCCTGAGCAAGAATCTTTCTTCCCTCTATAACTAGCTCAGCCTCGGCAAAAGTTGGGTTTCCTGCATCAGTGAATACTGCGTTAAGTCCTGCCTCCTTAACCTTGTCGCAGTCTCTTCCGGACTTTGATCCGCACAATGCTAGAGCCTCACGCTGATTGTCCTTGCCGAAGAATGTAAGAGTCATTCTTGGGTTCTTCTCAAGGAAATCAAATGTGTAGCGGTGAGGGCGGACAGCAACTATTGCCACAGGTCTGTTGAACATGAAGCCTACGCCTCCCCAGCTGGCAGTCATAGTGTTGAAGCTCTTGCTGTCTCCTGCTGAAATAAGCATCCACTCCTCTGCAATCTTAGAGACCATGTCCTCTTTGATGCTCTTGAAATCTATCTCCTTAAAGTTCTTCATATTTGTATTCTTAGTTGGTTTTCAAAAATTTACCTGTCCAGGAGGCCTCGCATTTCACGATGTCTTCGGGAGTTCCCTCGAACACGATATTGCCTCCGTTAGCGCCGCCTTCAGGACCTATGTCGATGATGTGGTCAGCACATTTGATGACATCCACATTGTGTTCGATGATGATGACAGTATGTCCGTTTGCTATAAGTGCGTCGAAAGCCTTTAGCAAAGTTTTGATGTCGTGGAAGTGGAGACCTGTCGTGGGCTCGTCGAAAATGAATATGCCCGGTTTCATCTTCTCCTCGACAAGTATTGCCGCAAGTTTCACACGCTGGCTTTCTCCTCCGGACAGTGTGGAACTGCTTTGTCCCAGCTTGACATATCCAAGGCCGACAGCCTGTAGAGCTTGAAGCCTCTTCACGATCTTCTTTTCTGAGGATCCTTCTTTTTGCGAGAAGAACTCTACGGCCTGGTTGACTGTCATCTCAAGGACATCGTGAATGTTCTTCCCCTGGTAGAGAACTTCAAGGATATCTGCCTTGAAGCGCTTTCCATGACAGCTTTCACATTCGAGAGTAAGGTCTGCCATGAACTGCATCTCTATTGTTATTGTACCTTCTCCCTGGCACTCGTCGCAACGTCCGCCCTCGACATTGAAAGAGAAATGAGCGTTCTTGTAGCCCATCTGCTTGCTCAACTGCTGGTCTGCATAAAGCTTGCGGATCTCGTCATAGGCCTTGATGTACGTCACAGGATTCGATCGGGAAGACTTTCCGATAGGGTTCTGGTCAACAAAGTCGATGTTGTTGACGAGTTTCAAGGCTCCGGAAAGTTCTTTGAATACACCAGGCTTTTCTGTAACCTCGTCGAATTCCTGCTTCATGGCGCGATAGAATACGTCGCGGATGAGCGAAGACTTTCCGCTTCCGCTGACACCGGTAACTACAGTCATGACTCCAAGAGGGAACTTTACATTAACCCCTTTAAGGTTGTTGTGCCATACACCAGAGATCTCGATAGAGTTAGTCCACTTTCTTAGAGGCACGTTGCGCTCTATCTTCTCCTTGCCGGACAAGTAGTCGATAGTGTAGCTGTGAAGCTTGTATTTAGTCTCTCCTACAGGCATTCCGTCCTTTACCTCTCCGGCAAAGACAAGGTTGCCACCGGCTCTTCCTGCTTCTGGGCCTATGTCTATGATGTAGTCGGCTGCTCGCATGATTTCCTCGTCATGCTCCACCACCACCACTGTGTTTCCTAGTTTCTGCAACTCTCTGAGGACAGAGATAAGCTGAGCTGTGTCTCGGCTATGTAGTCCGATGCTTGGCTCGTCAAGTATGTAAAGCGAACCGACAAGGCTGCTTCCAAGCTGAGTCGCAAGGTTGATTCTCTGGCTTTCTCCTCCCGAAAGGGTATTCGAAAGACGGTCAAGAGTAAGGTAACCAAGACCGACTTCGACCATGAATTTTGTACGGTTCTTTATTTCTGTCAGCACTCGCTTTGAAACGAGCTTCTCCTGTTCTGTAAGTTCTATGTTGTCGAAGAAGTCGCGAAGTTCAAGGATAGACATCTTTACAAGGTCAGTTATGGACTTTCCGTTGACCTTGACATAGCTTGCCTCCTTCTTCAGTCTCGATCCTCCGCATACAGGACAGTCAGTCTTGCCTCTGTAGCGGGCGTACATTACTCGATACTGGATTTTGTATTGGTTCTCCTTGACGAAATTGAAGAACTCGTCAATGCCATGAGAATGGGCTGTTCCGTGCCAAAGCTTGTCCTTGTCCGCTTTCTCGAGCAGGTAGTATGGCTTGTGGATAGGGAACTTGATCTTCTCTGCGTTTCTTACGAAGTCCTGCAGCCATTCGCCCATCTTTTCTCCTCTCCAGCACATTACGGCACCCTGATATACGGACAGACTCTTGTCGGGAACGACAAGGTCCTCGTCAATGCCGACGACCTTTCCGAAACCTTCGCACTCCGGACATGCTCCGTATGGAGAGTTGAAGCTGAACATCATTTCCGTAGGCTCCTCGAACTTTATGCCGTCGGCCTCGAATGCAGTAGAGAATGAGTAGGACTTTTCTTCTCCGTTCTCTATCATCAAAACCTCGCAGCTTTTTCCGTCGCCTTCCCACACAGCAGTCTGGATAGAGTCGGACAATCGGTTTATTGTATCCGTGTCTTCTGGATTGACGCTGAATCGGTCAACCACGATCTTGGCTTCGGTTGTCGCTTTTTCCGGAATGTTTTCCTTGTCGCTCAATGAATAGATCTTTCCGTCAATCTTTACTCTCGAGTAACCTTGAGCAAGCAGTTCCTCGCACTTCTTCTGCAAGGAGTCCTTTGCCACTATGTTTGTCAGGATCATTCCTCTCGTTCCCTTCTCGTATCCGCAGATGAAATCTACGATGTTGGATATCGAGTGGTGCTTCACTTCCATACCGCTTACCGGAGAATATGTGCGGCCGACTCTTGCCATGAATATCTTGAGATACTCATATATTTCCGTAGAAGTTCCGACTGTTGAACGAGGGTTTCTGGTGCTGACCTTCTGCTCTATAGCGATTGCTGGTGGCAGACCTTTGATGTAATCGACCTCGGGCTTGCTCATTCGCCCAAGAAACTGGCGGGCGTAGGATGAAAGGCTCTCGACATAACGTCTCTGACCTTCGGCATATAGAGTGTCGAAGGCAAGAGAAGACTTGCCGGAACCGGACAAACCTGTAATAACAACAAACTTTCCTCTAGGCACATCCACGCTCACATCCTTCAGGTTGTGAACTTTTGCGCCGTGTATCGCTATTGCTCCGTTATCTGCCATGTCTTTATAGGAATGAATGTTTTGCTGTTGATGCCAGACCGCTTAAGTGGTCTGTAGAGTTCCACATCTTGATGTCCCAGATGCCATGTTCCCAACATACCTCGCAGAGGCATGCGCTTTCGGGTTTCGGCTGGCATCTTGACTCCTCAAGCGTGAAGTTGTGGAAATATGAATAAAGGGAGCGCAACACAACGCCGTGAGTTACGACGAGTATGGTCTTGCCCTCGTTGTTGTCTCTGATTTCTTCGATTTGCTTTGAGGCCCTGCGGCGAACATCTCCGAGTGTCTCCCAGTCTCTTTCTCCGGCAGTCTCTTCCCAGAAGCTGTCCATGATTTCGGGATACTTTGCCATACCGACCTCGAAGTCGTTGCCTTCAAGCACGCCAAGATATATTTCCTGGACTCCTGCGACAGACTCTATTGGCAGAGTCTTTGCATTCATTTCGTCAAGTATAACGTCTGCAGTCTCCTTGGCTCTGTCAAGCACGCTGCAATATACTTTGTCAAACTGGTAGCGAGAAAGCACCTCGCCGAGTTTTCTGGCTTGCTCGACTCCCAATTCAGTCAAAGGGGAGTTGTGCTGTCCCTGGAAAATATGCTTTTCGTTCCACTCTGTCTGTCCGTGTCTGCAAAGGAATATTCTTGTCATGATAGTTTTTCTGAAATATCTGCAAAGATAATCAAAATATGCCTATTCCACGCACAATTAGGTTATGAAAACCATGATATCTTCAGTCCTTTTTCGTCAAGTAGTTTGTGGCTATGCTATTTCATGATTTCCGTAGCCCTGTAAAGTGAATAAGAGTACATTAGTCCTGCAATATCTTCGTTTGGGTAAGTTTGTGTACACTTGTTTGGTAGAGTGTGAGGTATAACAAAAAAGAGAACATACCTTTCGATATACTCTCTTATTCTTTCGTTCAAAGTTGAGATTAAGCTCTCTTCTCCTTGATTCTAGCCTTCTTACCAGTAAGGTTACGTAGGTAGTAAAGCTTAGCACGGCGAACAACACCAACCTTGTTTAGAACGATCTCCTCGATGAATGGAGACTCGATTGGGAAGATACGCTCAACACCAATACCGTTAGAAACCTTTCTAACTGTGAATCTCTTCTTGTCCTGGTGTCCGCTGATACGGATAACTACACCACGGAACTGCTGGATACGCTCCTTGTTACCCTCAACGATCTTGTAAGCAACTGTGATAGTATCACCGCTCTTGAATGCAGGAAGCTCCTTCTTTGTAGCAAATGCCTGCTCTGCAACTTTGATTAAATCAACTGCCATTTTAATTTTGTTTTTCTCAATTAAACTTAACGCAACATTACCGAGGCTACGTGCCATCATAAGCGGTTACGCAAAAACGGAGGCAAAATTAGTGCTTTTTTTTCTTTTCTGCAAACAAATGAGCAGAAAACTTTATTTGAGTTCTTTATTTTGTAATCATAGACGTATGGATGAGGAATCTGACTTAAGTGATTGATTATAAATTCAGATGGCGTTTGTGTTGTAGTTTATGGTTCTGGTTTGGGCTTGTATGTCACTTGAAAACGAACATGGCAGACGCCATTCGAAGCAGTGTTAGCCATGTCCGCTAAATTGTATTCTGTAGTGTTATACAATCTGGAAGTCATCCGCATCTTTCCATGCGGCGAACTTCTTTCTAAACTGTAGAAGGGGAGCTTGCTGGAGGGTTGTGATGCAAAAGCTGTTGCCATTGTCGTTTTCTGCAACAACCTTGCCCTTGAAGTCTATGACGTGGCTGTCGCCGGGGTATTCTGCGTCAAAGGAGTCTCTGCCTGTCCTGTTGACTCCGACAACGTATGCCTGGTTTTCTATGGCTCTGGCTTTGAGCAGAGTCTTCCATCCGTCAATGCGCACAGTCGGCCAGTTTGCGACATTTATCATCACGTCATAGTCAAGCTTCCTGTTTCTGAGCCATACGGGGAAGCGCACGTCATAGCATACTGAAAGCAGGATCTTCCATCCCTCGCAGTCAACGACCACTCTTTCCGTTCCCTCTGCGTATGCCTCGCGTTCGAATCCGATGGAGAACAGGTGCTTCTTGTCGTATGTTGCCATTGTCCCGTTCGGAGCGATGAACACGCAGCGGTTATATACCTTCCTGTTCTCGCTTATGGGAAGCGAACCGCAAATATATATGTTGAGGCTGTTTGCTGTGTCTTTCAAAAAAGCTATTGATTCGGAGCTGTTTGCGTCCTCTGCGCAAAGGTGCGAGTCTATAGAGAATCCGCAAGTCATCATCTCTGGAAGCACAACCAAAGTCGCGGGAGCCTCGCCCTCCGGATTTGCCTTTGGCGCAGACTTCAGCGCATCATTGATCATCGCAGAAATAGTCTCTCTGTTGCTTTGCGGTTGGTTTGCAGCAATGTCGTACTGTATGGTGATTATCTGTAAGTCTTTCATGTTTCCGGATTGTTTGTTGTTTGAAAATGTAGGTTGTCGGGGAACATCCCCTCAGTCTCTGTTGCCGTAATGATGGAGGAGGACTGCCCGGTATGCAAAGTTAGCACATTTATTTTTATTGTCCGGTCAAACGTGTCATAAACGTACCCCAAACATCATAGACATGTAGCCATATAGAGGCTCTTCCCTATAGCATATCCGCAGGGTTCAAACCACGTGATGATTTTGACCGAAACAAAAAAAGGACAGGCGGAAGCCTATCCTTTATATCTTATAGTCTGGTATTTGCAAGATGCAACAGGTTAGTCGTCCGCTCTCTTAGAGATGAACGAACCGCTCTTGTTGAACTCAAGCTTTATTGACTCAGGCTTGTTCAATGTTACAAGATAGCCATATTTCTTTCTTTCCACCTTGCGGATCTTCTTGCCAGGATAGTTAGTCTTGACGTGAGTGAAGAGACTGTAAGGCAAAATCTGCTCGAATACAGAAGAGATGTCGTTCTTTCTTGCATTGATCTCCTCCCAGTTTCCTCTTCTTTCGAAAGTGATGTCAACACCATTGTCAAGAGTCACCTCGTAATCGTAATCCAAAGTCTTCTGAATTTCCACGATATGAGCGTTAGCAAAGTGCTTGTTCAAGAAACTCGTAGAAGTCGAAGGTATTTCCTCGTTAAAACTGTTGTTACAAGCAGTAAGAAAAAGTGTTAATAGTAAACAGCAAATGTGTGATATTTTATTCATTTCTATATCCTAATTTTCATTTCCGGCTTCAAAGGAATAAAAAAAAATGGTAATTAGCAAGCAAAGGAATAAAAATCAGGAAAAAAAATGTATTTTTGCTATCAAAATGTGGAAAAATGGCAAATTCATTATCAGAAAACGCAATAGAATTACTTTGTGAGCTGGTCAAGATTCCTTCGCACAGCAGAGAGGAAAACCAGGTCTCTGATTTCTTTCAGCAGCATGTCGAAAAAATGGGGTTCAAAGCAAACAGAGTGAACAACAATGTATGGATAAAAGGCTCCCATTTCTCCGACTCCAAGCCGACTTTGCTCCTAAATGCTCATTTGGATACTGTAAAGCCGGTCAGCGGCTGGACCTATGATCCGTACACTCCGACAAGGGAGGGCGACAAGATTTACGGACTCGGAACCAACGACGACGGTGCGTCTTTGGTTTCGCTTCTCTACGCCTTCTCGGAACTCGACAAAAAGGAGTGCGCCTACAACCTTGTGTTTGCGGCAAGCGCAGAGGAGGAGGTCAGCGGCAAGAACGGCATGGAGGCTCTGATCCCCAACCTTCCCAAGATTGACCTTGCGCTGGTCGGAGAGCCTACAGGAATGGATGTCGCTGTGGCAGAGAAGGGACTGATGGTGCTTGACTGCTATGCACACGGAAAGGCAGGACACGCCGCAAGAAATGAGGGAGTTAATGCAATCTATAAGGCGGTAAAGGATATTGAATGGATCCGCACAAACATATTGCCGAAGCAGACGGACATGCTTGGCCCTGTGAAGATGACAACTACGATGATAGAGGCCGGAACCCAGCATAATGTTGTGCCTGATGTGTGCAAGTTCGTTGTGGATGTGCGTTCGAACGAGTGCTACTCGAACGAGGAGATATACGAAATACTCTGCCAGAATCTGGAGAGCGAGATCAAGCCACGTTCATTCCGACTAAGTTCGTCATCTATTCCTATGGACAATCCGATTGTGAAGCTTGCTCTAGGTATGGGCAAGAAGCCTTTCGGTTCCCCTACGTTGTCGGACCAGGCGCTTATGCACTTCCCAAGCTTGAAGATGGGACCGGGCAACTCGTCAAGATCCCATACAGCCAACGAGTTCATTATGCCGGCAGAGATCGAGGACGCGATTTCTACGTACATCAAACTTATCTCGGAAGTAACACTGTAAAAGGAGATGGTGGACATAAAGTATTATGTGGTGTGGGTTGGCCGCGAGCCAGGTATCTATACAAACTGGAGCCAGTGCCAGGAGCAGATAGAGGGGTTCCCGAAGGCCCAGTACAAGAAGTTCTCGAGCCTTTCCGAGGCTAACGAGGCCTTTGCCAAAGGCGCGCCGCAAGACTACTACGAGTCAAAGACAATAAGGGCTGTCACTCCACAGTCGGAAGCCTATGAGAAGAACGCCCTTGCAGTGGATGCTGCTTGCAGTGGAAATCCCGGCAGGATGGAGTTCCAGGGAGTATGGCTGCATAACGGGGAGCTGGCTTTCCACTTCGGCCCTTTTGAAGACGCTACCAACAACATCGGAGAGTTCCTTGCCCTATGCCGAGGATTGTATGAGGTGATGACAAAACACCCCGACTTCATTCTCTATTCGGACAGCCGGAATGCGATCTCTTGGGTGATGGGCGGGCAATGCAAGACAAAGCTGAAGGAGAATGATAAGAACAAGGAAGTGTTCGATATGGTCCGCGCATCCGAAGCTTGGCTCAAGCAGTATGGCATAAGAGTCAAGATCCAGAAGTGGAACACAAAAGAGTGGGGCGAGATTCCTGCTGATTTCGGACGTAAATAATAACAGGTATGTCAATAGAAATTAAACATCTTAAGAAGAGTTATGGTTCGCAGACCGTACTCGATGACATAAACTTCTCCATCAAGGATGGCGAGATTGTCGCTTTTCTTGGAGAGAACGGTGCTGGAAAGAGCACCACAATGAAGATCATTAACGGCTATCTGTCAAAAGATAGCGGAGAGGTCAAGGTGTGCGGCTATGACGTAGATACGGATCTCGAGAAAGTGCACAGCCTGATCGGTTATCTTCCCGAGCATAATCCGATCTATCCCGACATGTATGTCCGCGAGTACCTGATGTTCATCGCCGGACTATACAAGGTGGAGGACAAAAAGGCAAGAGTGGATGAAATGATAGCCAAGACAGGTCTTACAAAGGAATCCCACAAGCGCATAGGAATGCTTTCCAAGGGCTATCGACAGAGAGTCGGTCTTGCCGCAGCATTGATTCCAAATCCCAAGGTGCTGATCCTTGACGAGCCTACGACAGGTCTTGACCCTAACCAGATCATTGAGGTCAGAGACTTGATCAAGGAGGTGGGCAAAGAGAAGACTGTAATGCTTTCCACTCACTTGATGCAGGAGGTTTCCGCAATATGCGACAGGGTAATAATCATTAAGAACGGCAAGATTGTCGCTAACGAGGCCGAGTCAGAGATCGTAAGCGCAACAAGTGACGGATGTGTTGTTGAAGTTGAATTCCTGAATGAAACAGACTTGTCAGCACTTCAGCAGAAGTTCGCAGATTCAAAGGTCAGAAAGACAGGCGACAGATCGTTTTCTATCGAGTCAAAGTCCGATGTCAGACTGTCAGTCTTTGAATACGCCAAGGATACTGACAATCCGCTTTTGACATTGAAATTGAAGGAAAGAAGCATGGAAGATGTGTTCATTCAGCTCACAAACAATGCAAAAAAGTGACATTTTTGCCCAAATATGCTGAATAACATATAAATTTGTTTTGAAATAAAGCCAAAAGGTAAGAAATTTGCACCCGAAAAACAAATTGTTGTCATACAATCATCCAACCATAAGGTTTATTTCTAGTACCAAAAAACGCAATTGAGGTTGATTTAGATAATGGGGAATACGGAACACTTGCCTGACGGTAAGTGTTTCTTATTTTTTTAGCGGATATACATCATAAAATTAAACAGGATATGTTTTTGCTTGTACTATATTTTTTCTTGACAGTGTTCATATCGTTCCTCTGCTCGATTTCCGAGAGTGTGATGTTCTCTACATCCGCATCGTATGCGGAGACGCTTGTGAACAAGAGTAAGGGAGGCAAACTGATTTGCAGTTTGAAGAAGAATATGGGACGTCCTATCTCTGCAATCCTTTCCGTGAATACCATAGCGAATACTTTTGGAGCTTCTGCGGTTGGAATGCAAGTCACGGCTGAGCTTGGAGATGCGTATTTTGGTCTGGCATCCACAATTCTTACGGTGATGATACTTGTGTTCTCTGAGATTATTCCCAAGTCCATAGGCTCGACATACTGGAGGTCCCTCTGCATTCCGGTTGCTTATTTTGTCCAGGGACTTGTTTACATTTCATATCCTTTGGTTATTGTCACGGAGATTCTGACGAACCTGATATCCAAAAAGAATGAGCAGACAGTAAGTAGAGAGGAAATAGCCGTACTGACAAGCATCGGAGAGAAAGAAGGTGTGTTCGAGAGCAGTGAAAGCAAAATCATCAACAACCTCATGAAGATGAAGTCCATCAAGGTGCGCAGTGTGATGACACCTAGAACGGTGGTGCTTGCTGTTCAGGAAGATGTTACGTTGGAGGAGTTCTTCAAGACTAAGGATTTCAAAAGATATTCCCGAATTCCAATCTATTCGGATTCCATAGATTCGATAACAGGTTTCGTCTTGAAGAGTGATGTGCTTTATCACCTGGCGGCAGACCATCAGAAGATGAGACTAAAGGAAATCAAGCGCCAAATCATTTGCTGCTACGAGAACACGTCTATTCTTCGTTTCTATGACACAATGATCACAAAGAAAGAGCACATGGCTATGGTTATTGATGAGTATGGAGGTCTTGAAGGTATTGTAACTATGGAGGATGTAATCGAAACAATTCTTGGTCTTGAGATTACTGACGAATACGACACTCAAATAGACATGCAACAGCTTGCCAAGGAGCAATGGGAAAAGCGCAAGAGAAAGTTTGATCTGGAAGCTCTTGAAGAATAGTTTGTTTTTAAGTTATTTTAAATGAAGACACTCAAAAAGATTAGAATATTGATTGCGTTCTATATGGTGGCTCTTGTTTTGGCAGGAGTTACAGCATTCCCCGCAGAGACTGAGCTGAAACTGTTGTGCGGATGGATTAGCGGCTTGTCAGAAACCTTGGCAGATGATTATGCAATTATAGGCTGGCTGTTCGGTGTAAGAGACGGATTGATAGAAACTAATGCAGAATATCCTTATATTGCATACGGATATGATTGGCTTGCTTATGCCCACATTGTTATAGCTATGTTGTTTATTGGCCCATTCATTGACCCGATTCGGAATAAATGGGTTGTTTATTGGGCGATGATAGCGTGTGTAACTATTCTCCCCCTAGCTTTTATTTGCGGTCCTATCAGAGAGATACCTTTCATTTGGACATTGATAGACTGTTCTTTCGGAGTCTTTGGAATAATGCCTCTCATGCTGTGCATCAAGTACATAAACAGGTTGGAGAATGAGACTGAATCCTGATAGTCTTCTTTGTAACAGGGGTTCTGATTGGTGGATATTATTCCCCAATCTTATCTCTTTAGCCTTATAATATAGGGCAGATGCTGAAAAAAAGTCAATAATTTGCTCATAAATATCAATTAATTAATAACTTTGCAGTCAAATTAACCCATTCTATAAATAAATTATGGACTTTAAACGTAGAATTATCATAACAGGAGGTGCTGGTTTTATTGGTAGCCATGTGGTTCGTTTGTTTGTCAACAAGTATCCAGACTATCAGATTATCAACCTTGACAAGTTGACATATGCCGGCAATCTTGCTAATCTAAAAGATATAGAGTCTGCTCCCAACTATGTGTTTGTGAAGGCTGACATTTGTGATTTCGACAAGATGTTAGAGCTTCTTGGAACATATAATGTTGACGGAATCATCCACCTTGCTGCAGAAAGTCATGTGGATCGTTCCATCAAGGATCCTTTCACTTTTGCTCAGACAAACGTGATGGGTACTCTTTCACTGCTTCAAGCAGCTAAGCTTTACTGGGAGTCTCTTCCTGAGAAGTATGATGGTAAGCGTTTCTACCACATTTCTACAGACGAGGTTTACGGAGCTTTGGAGATGAATCATCCAGAGGGCATTGAGGCTCCGTTCACTACCGTAGCTTCTACAGGCAAAGACCATTGCGCTTATGGCGACGAATTCTTTGTTGAGACTACTAAGTACAATCCACATTCTCCATATTCTGCATCAAAGGCAAGTTCTGACCATTTTGTCAGAGCGTTCCATGACACTTATGGCATGCCTACAATTGTTACTAACTGCTCTAACAACTATGGTCCATATCAGTTCCCAGAGAAGTTGATTCCTTTATTCATCAACAATATCCGCCATCGCAAGCCATTGCCTGTATATGGTAAGGGAGAGAACGTTCGCGACTGGTTGTATGTTGTTGACCACGCAAGAGCAATTGATACAATCTTCCACAATGGCAAGATTGCTGAGACTTATAACATCGGAGGCTTCAACGAGTGGAAGAACATTGACATCATCAAGGTTGTTATCAAGACTGTGGATAGACTTCTTGGACGTAAGGAGGGTGAGGATCTTGACCTTATCACTTACGTTACAGACCGTCTTGGTCACGATGCTCGATACGCTATTGATTCAAGAAAGCTTCAGGCTGAACTTGGATGGGAGCCTTCTCTTCAGTTTGAGGAGGGTATCGAGAAGACTGTCAAGTGGTATCTTGACAACGAGGAGTGGCTTGAGAACGTCACTTCCGGAGATTATCAGAAGTATTACGAGAATATGTACAAGGGAAGATAATCCCTGTTTGATATTCAAAAGATTAAAGAGTGGCTTTTCAAGTCACTCTTTTTTTGTCCTACAATGATGTTAAGTCTTTAGTCCAATAGGGAAGAGACGAGTCTGGCGAAAATAGCTTGCTGTTCCTTTTTTGCCTTGTCTTGTGTTGCAGAAATATGTCGAGCAACAATTCTTGCACATAATCAATAAAAAAGTGTAATTTTTTGATTCTTAGTAAAAAAATATCTATACATTTGTTGCGCTAAAACTTAATAATTAATACAGTATGAAACATTTTTTACTACTAACAGTGGCAGCGCTGACTATCAGTCTTGGCTGCTCTGCAAAGTCCCATAAAAAGGGCAACTACCACTACTGTTCTTGTCATGGGACTGCCCATCATCCTACTAGCAAGCCGACTGAGATTAATTATTTGGAATTCGATTTCAATAACACTTATTACAATGACGGTTTGGGAGACAGAAGATCCGTTACAGTGAATCCAAGTCTCAACGATTCAACTAACAAGTATTTGGAAGTCACAGGAGAAGTTCTTTCTGTAGCTAAGGGTGCTTTCAAGGACTTCTCATACGTTGAGAACATATTTCTTACTGGTACCATTGCCTACATTCACAAGGAAACATTCAAGAATTGTGTGAGCCTTAAGAATGTGAATGTTCCCAATCATGTTAACGGCATAGGAAAAGAGGCTTTTTACTATTGTTACAACCTCAACTCTATTGTCATTCCAGCTTCCGTAAAGAAAATTGGAGCAAGAGCATTCTACGGATGCAATAACCTTAACGTAATCATCATGAACAAGGAAGGACAAGTAAAGGTTGGCAAAGATGCATTTGCAGGTTGCAAGTCTGTGTCTTATGTTGGGAATGACAAGCTTTTGGCATACAACAAGGAGTAGGATTTTGCCGGAAGCGGAGACTAAAGTCTCATAAGGCAGAATAATATCAAAGATAAGGCAGTCCGGAACAAACTCTTGTTCCGGACTTTTCTTTTCTGTTCGTAGATTACCGATGTCGGCTGAGAAAATGGGATTTGTCCTAAAATTTTTCTTCGGACATCAGTTTGACAAAATGATTTCAATCTGAAGGTCTGTTGTTATAGGATTTACCTTTTTGTTTTCCGCTGGTTTTAGATCAGGTTTTGAATTGACAAAAAGAGTGCCTTTGTTGGTCCGTTTGGGTGTGAGTCTGACAAACTACATTTCTGGTTTTAAGTATTTTTAACGCCAAAATCTTTGTGTGTGTTCGCTTTTGTTTTATTTTTGCATTTGTTATCGTAATGATATGTTGGGTATGAAACTAAGATTTTTCGTAATATCGTTTTTTGTAGCACTTGTAACTTCCTTGTTCGGAATGCCGGTGTCCGGAAATCACGAGGGGCAGATTGCGAGAGCGCATGTAGAGGGGACTGACACCGTATTGGACTTGCAGTTGCCCATGCTATATGTGTATCCGCCAATAGTGTTCAAAAACGAGAAGCAGGAGAAGTTCTATTGGGCTACTGTTTCGAGAGTAAAAAAGACTCTTCCATACGCAAAGTTGATTGGAGGCTTGCTCCGTGATGTGAACAAGCAGATGGAGGGCATGAGCGAAAAAGAGCGCAAGGCGTTCATGAAATCGAAAGAGGATGAACTTGTCTCTACATACACGCCGATTTTGAAGAAGCTTTCTCTAAAGCAGGGCAAGATGCTGATTCGTTTGGTCGATAGGGAGTGTGACAGAACAAGCTATGAAATTGTCAAGGAACTTCGTGGAGGTTTCCGTGCATTCTTCTGGCAGGGTTTTGCCAAGGTACTGGGTGCCGATCTAAAGGTGGAATTTGACGCTGACAAAAGCGAGGAAGACAAGATAGTGGAGAGAATCATCAACCTGGTTGAGAGCGGACAGCTGTAAAATATGACAAGAAGTTGCAAGTATATGAATTAAAACTTGTATCTTTGCAAAAAAGAGAAGAAGAGGGGTGCTGAGACATAGTCAAGGCTGAGATTATACCCTAAGACAGATGATAACCTGATGCGGGTAATGCCGATGTAGGAACATTCTTCTAACATACTATCACATGCTTAGGCGTGGATAGAAAATAGATAGATGCGATGACGAAGGCAATTTACTTCGGTGTCGCATATTTTTTTTGCTTTATGAAGACGATGGTGACTATTGGGGCTTTGGATCCGACCGGAGGCGCCGGGGTGCTTGCAGATGTTCGTGTGGCAGGCAGATTCGGTGTCTATGGCATGGCTGTGCTTACTGCCTCCACTTCACAGAATCCCAAGTCGTTCAATGGCGTTGAGGCTGTGAGTGACGATATGTTCCGCAAGCAGATAGCTGACATTTTCGACCATTACAGGGTGGATGCCATGAAGTGCGGAATGATTGCAACCAAGTCTCAATTAAAGATCCTGATAGATTTCTTCGAAGGCAGAAAGCCAAGGAATCTTGTGATTGACCCGATTGTTAGCGCAACTTTGGGAGACCGACAGTTTGACGATGAGACAATAGAGCTCTATCGGAAACTGTGCAGCTGCGCAGTTCTCGTAACGCCCAATGTCAAGGAGACGGAGATACTGAAGGACATCACTTCAAACGCTGTACTGAACAAGGGAGGAGACGTTGATTCGGATCTTTGCGAGGATGTGCTTAGAGTCGAAGGCAGGGAATATCGTTTTACTTCGCAGAGGGTAAAGACAACGAACACTCATGGCACAGGCTGTACAATGTCTTCGGCCATAGCAAGCGGTTTGGCAAACGGCTTGGGTCTGGTTGAGGCAGTCAGCCAGGCGCATGACTATGTGAACAGAGCGATTGTAAGGGCTGTGAATCTTGACATTACTGAGGGCTATGGTCCTCTTAACCATTTTGTATAATCAAGGAAAAGATATGAAGATAAAGTTGAATGGCGAAGATTTGGAGTTGCAGGATGGCGCAACAGTCGCCGATATTTGCACTAAATTGGGAATCGACAGCAAGGGAATAGCCTTTGCCATCGACAGCGAGGTTATCGTTAGAGACGACTGGGCAGATACAAAGCTTGCCGAAGGTGTGGATGTGATGATGATTCGTGCTGTATGTGGAGGGTAATAGTCATAACTCCGGAAGAAACTTTCCAGGGTGAAGTTGAACAGATCAAGAGGGTTATAGAGTGCGGTGTGTTCAGACTTCATCTTCGTCACCCAAAATCCTCTGAGTTAGAGCTGAGAAAGATAATAGAGGGGTTGACTCCTGAAGAGAGAAAGAGAATAGTTCTTCACGACTTCTATAATCTCGTTAGCGAGTACGGACTTGGCGGTGCCCATCTGAATGGCAGGCATCTTGAGTCAGCAGACATTTGCACGTCCCGTTCCTGCCACAGTCTTGCTGAGGTTGAGGCATCCAAAGATATGGATTATTGTTTCCTTAGCCCAATCTTTGACAGTGTAAGTAAGGAGGGTTATAAGTCGAATTTTGCTGAAGTCGAATTGTTGGAGGCTAAAGAAAAAGGCATAATAAATGATAATGTTATTGCTCTGGGTGGTGTTTCGCTAGCCAAGTTGCCGAAGGTTAGAGAATATGGCTTCGGAGGTGTGGCAGTTCTCGGTAATGCCTGGAAGAACGGAATAGCACAAATTGAGATAATAAAAGATATGTTATAATATGAATTTATTGCAGAGACGGGCATTCCCGTTACAACTTATAACTCATCCCGTAAACGGACGAAGTGAGATCGAAGGCGCAAAGCTTGCCCTGGAAGGAGGTTGCAAGTGGGTGCAGCTTCGCATGAAGGACACTCCGGTCGAGGATGTCAAGAAGGTAGCCCTTGAGCTTCTTCCTATATGCAAGGAGCACAATGCAGTCATGATTATCGACGACCATGTGGAGCTAGCCAAGGAGGTTGGTGCTGACGGTGTTCATCTTGGAAAGATGGATATGAATCCTAAAGAAGCGAGAGAGATTCTTGGCGATGGTTTCATTATTGGTGGAACATGCAACAGCTTCGAGGACATTCTTGCCATTAAGGACAGCGTTGACTACATAGGATGCGGTCCGTTCCGATTCACTACAACAAAGAAGAAACTTGCTCCGGTTCTTGGTCTTGAGGGCTATCAGGAGATAGTCTGGAGATGCAGGGAGCAGGGAATCAACATTCCTATCGTAGCAATCGGAGGAATTACAAAGGCTGACATCCGCAAGGTGCTGGAAAGCGGTCCTAATGGTGTCGCAATCTCCGGAGGTATATTGTCAGCGGCAGATCCCAAGGCAGAGACTGAAGAGATATTGAAAGTAATAGAAAAGTGTTTTTAACAATACAAGATAATGAGTGAGAAACTTATAATAGCAGGCAGAGAGTTCAACTCCCGTCTTTTCCTTGGAACAGGAAAATTCAGCAGCAACGATTTAATGAAGGCTTCCATCTCGGCATCGGAAACTGAAATGGTTACTGTTGCCATGAAGCGTATCTCGTTAAACGATGCGAACGACGACATGCTTCAGCATATAGTAAAGGACAACATCCAGCTTTTGCCGAACACCAGCGGAGTGCGTGACGCAAAGGAGGCCGTGTTTGCCGCAAAAATGAGCAGAGAGGCATTTGGAACAAACTGGTTGAAGCTCGAGATTCATCCGGACCCACGTTATCTTTTGCCCGATTCCATAGAGACACTAAAGGCAACTGAAGAACTTGTGAAACTTGGTTTTGTCGTATTGCCTTACTGCCAGGCTGATCCCGTACTTTGTAAGAGGCTTGAGGAGGCAGGTGCCGCAACAGTCATGCCGCTTGCTGCGCCTATCGGTTCCAACAAGGGCTTGCGTACCGAGGATTTCTTGAAGATTATCATCGAGCAGGCTAATGTGCCGGTTGTCGTGGATGCAGGTATCGGAGCTCCGAGCCATGCCGCTGCGGCTATGGAGTTGGGTGCGGACGCATGTCTTGTCAATACAGCTATCGCAGTTGCCGGAGATCCTGTCCGTATGGCAGTCGCTTTCCGTGATGCAGTTAAGTGCGGACGCGAAGCCTATGAGGCTGGTCTTGGTGCAGTTACTGCAGGCGAGGCTGTGGCAAGTTCTCCGTTGACATCATTCTTGGGTTAATAAAATACTAACGATTGAAAATTCATCTATGTCAGATAAAAAAGTAACACATTATGCCAAGCGTGAGAAGTATTACATGCAAGGCGAAATGTTCCCAGATGTAAAGGTCGGTATGTTGAAGGTAAACCTTACTCCTTCTGTATCTGTGGACGAAAATGGAAAGAGAACAGTAACAGAGAATGCTCCGGTGTTGATTTATGACACGTCTGGTCCTTTCTCTGATCCAAACATTACTGTCGATCTAAAGAAGGGTATAGAGAGATTCCGAGAGAAGTGGATTGTTTCCCGTGGAGATGTAGAGCAGTTGCCAGAGATAACTTCTGAATACGGAAAGATGCGCCTTGCAGACAAGAGCCTTGACCATCTTCGCTTCGAGCATATTGCCTTGCCTTATCGTGCAAAGAAGGGTGCCAACATTACCCAGATGGCATACGCAAAGGCAGGTGTCATCACTCCCGAAATGGAGTATGTTGCCATCCGCGAGAACATGAACTGCAAGGAGCTTGGCATTGATTCATACATCACTCCCGAGTTCGTCCGCAAGGAAATAGCAGAGGGACGTGCAGTTCTTCCCGCAAATATCAACCATCCTGAGAGCGAGCCAATGATTATCGGCCGCAACTTCCTTGTGAAGATCAATACAAACATAGGAAACTCAGCGACTACTTCAACCATTGACGAAGAGGTGGAGAAGTCCGTGTGGAGCTGTAAGTGGGGTGGAGATACGCTGATGGACCTTTCGACAGGTGCCAACATTCACGAAACAAGAGAGTGGATTATCCGTAACTGCCCTGTGCCAGTGGGTACAGTGCCTATCTATCAAGCGCTAGAGAAGGTTAACGGTAAGGTTGAGGATTTGACTTGGGAAATCTATCGCGACACTTTGATCGAGCAGTGCGAGCAGGGAGTTGACTATTTCACTATCCATGCAGGTATTCGCCGCCATAATGTTCATTTGGCTGACAAGAGATTATGCGGTATCGTATCTCGCGGAGGCTCAATCATGAGCAAGTGGTGCCTTGTTCACAATCAGGAGAGCTTCCTATACGAGCATTTTGATGACATCTGCGATATCCTTGCCCAGTATGACGTTGCTGTTTCACTTGGAGACGGTCTTCGTCCTGGTTGTACGGCAGACGCTAACGACGAGGCTCAGTTTGCGGAGCTTGACACTATGGGCGAACTTGTTCTTCGTGCGTGGGAAAAGAATGTTCAGGCTTTCATCGAAGGCCCTGGTCACGTGCCAATGCACAAGATCAAGGAGAATATGGAGAGACAGATCACTCATTGTCATAACGCACCTTTCTACACACTGGGACCTCTTGTGACAGATATTGCTCCAGCTTACGACCATATCACTTCTGCTATCGGTGCGGCTCAGATAGGTTGGTTGGGAACAGCGATGCTTTGCTATGTAACACCAAAGGAGCATCTTGCTTTGCCTAACAAGGATGATGTTCGTGTCGGAGTCATTACCTACAAGATTGCTGCTCATGCCGCAGATTTGGCTAAGGGACATCCGGGCGCAACAATCAGAGACAATGCTTTGTCCAAGGCTCGTTTCGAGTTCCGTTGGAATGACCAGTTCAATTTGTCTCTTGATCCGGAGAAGTCTCGCGAGATTTTTGAGGAGGCTCATCATACAGACGGAGAGTACTGCACTATGTGTGGACCAAACTTCTGTGCAATGAAATTAGGAAGAGACGCGTTGAAGATCAAGTAATGAATTATGCATTGAAATATCTTCCAGGGTTTGTCGTTGCTCTTATTTGGGGATCGACCTTTGTCATCTCCAAAATAATACTCGGAACAGGAATATCTCCGGTTCAACTCATCTTCTGCAGGTTTGTTCTGGCTTACATGGCATTGTGTGTTATGTGCCCCAAGCCTTACAGAATGGAATTGTCATGGACCGAGTTGAAGATGTTTCTGATCGGATTGACAGGGGGAAGTCTGTATTTCTTTCTTGAATATAACGGCTTGAAACTCTCTTGCGCAACCAACGTAGGTCTTATCTGCGCCACTGTTCCAATAGTGACAGCGTTGGTCTTCATCATGCTTAAAATGATGCAGGTGACCGCGAAGTTCATTGTCGGAAGCCTCATAGCTTTGGCAGGAGTGGCATGTGTTGTGTTGAACGGAGTGTTCGAACTTAACTTGAATCCATTTGGGGATTTGATAACTTTCGGAGCTGTTGTCTCGTGGTCAATCTATTCGGTATTGCTGAGTGTCATGCCCAAGGAGGTTTCGGAACTGCAGGTCACACGAAGGCTGTTCTTCTATGGAATCATTACGATAGTTCCAATGCTGTTCCTTGACGACAAGGCATTGTCTCCGGCAGAGATTTATGATAAGATGGGCTGGCCGCATATATTCGCAACCCTGTACCTTGGACTTGTAGCAAGTGGAGCAAGCCTATGGTTGTGGAATGTGTCCTTTACAAAGATTGGAGCAACAGCGACAAACAATTTCCTATATTTATTGCCGATAGTGTCAGCCGTGTCCTCTGCCATATTCATGTCCCAGGAGTTCACTCCTTGGATAGTTGCCGGAACATTGCTGATATTCTTTGGTCTAATAATCGCTAACAATAAACAAAAAAAATAAATCAAGGTATGTTTTCAGATGAATTAGAGAAGATTTCGTGGGACGAGACCACAAAGTCTATCTATGCGAAGACGGACACAGATGTGCGCCGCGCCTTGGCTAAAGACCGCCTTACGGTGGACGACTTCATGGCTCTTGTCTCGCCTGCTGCTGAGCCCTATTTGGAGCAGATGGCTGCGCTTAGCCGCAAGATTACGCTTGAGCGCTTTGGCAAGACTATATCCATGTTTATTCCTTTGTACCTTACTAATTCGTGTACAAACTCATGTGTCTATTGCGGTTTCCATATCCAGAACCCTATGGCTCGCACAATCCTTACTATGGAGGAGATTGAGAATGAGTACAAGGCTATCAAAAAGCTTGCTCCGTTCGAGAACATCCTTCTTGTGACCGGAGAGAATCCCGCAAAGGCAGGAGTTCCATACCTTGCCAATGCCATCGACATTGCAAAGAAGTATTTCGCCAATATCAAGATAGAGGTTATGCCTTTGGCTGTAGAGGAATATGCCGAGCTTTGCGACCACGGATTGAGCGGAGTCATCTGTTTTCAGGAAACCTATAACAAGGCAAGATACAACATATACCATCCAAGAGGCATGAAGTCGAAGTTCGACTGGAGAGTGAACGGTTTCGACCGTATGGCACAAGCCGGAGTCCACTCCATAGGCATGGGTGTGCTTGTCGGACTTGAGGACTGGAGAACTGACATGACAATGATGGCGCACCACGTCCGCTATCTCGAGAGAAACTACTGGAAGACAAAGTACAGCGTAAACTTCCCGCGTATGCGTAAAGCTGAGAACGGAGATTTCCAGCCTAACGTAATCATGAGCGACAAGGAGCTTGCCCAGCTTACTTTCGCATTCCGTATCTTTGATCACGACATCGACATCAGCTATTCGACCAGAGAGCCTGCCAACATTCGTGACAACATGGCGACTCTTGGAGTTACAACAATGTCAGCAGAGAGCAAGACCGAGCCGGGCGGCTACTGCACTTATCCGCAGGCGCTTGAGCAGTTCCATGTGTCTGACGAGCGTACAGCAGTCGAGGTTATGAACGCCTTGAAGAAGATGGGCAGAGAACCGGTTTGGAAGGACTGGGATCAGGTGCTGCAGTAAACCTCAATAAACAAAACAAGAACCGAGTTGGCGGTTAATATTATAGCCCAAGGTCAGTGTTTGGCGAAGCCAGACAACTGCCTTGGGCTTTTTGTGATTTTCCCTATATAAGGACAAAAAAAGAGACGTTGCGATGTGCAGCGTCTCTTCGTATTTCAAAGACAATGTTTCTTACTTCATCTCCAATGGCTGACCTGTAGCCTCAACTACACTCCACCAGAACTCGCCCTCCAAGTTGACCTTCTTTCTCTGTGCTGTTGCAGCCTCGATAGGAAGCAAAGTGAACGATCCGTTCCAGTAGCCGACAACGAAGTCTGTGCGTCCTGCCATTGCGGCGTGTACTGCGTTGTGAGTAAGCTGCTCGCAGAACTTGCTGTCGTTGGCATTAGCCGGAATACTGCGGATGATGTAGCTTGGGTCGATATACTTGACGCTGATCGGAATGTTCTTCTTCTTGAAGTAGTCAGAGATCTGGTTCTTCATGAATACACCGATGTCCTCGTGAAGCACATTTCCCGAAGCGTCCTTCTTGCGCTCGCCCTTGAAGAACTGCTGTCCTGCGCCCTCTGCAACGACTACCACAGCGTGCTTCTTGCGCTCCAGACGCTTCTCCAACAGGTTCAAGAATCCGTTCTTTGTCTCTGGGTTGTCCAAGTCGAAGTCCATCTCTGGAATCAGACAGAAGTTTACGTCAGGCACAGCCAATGCCACGTTAGCGGCGATGAAGCCTGAGTCGCGTCCCATAAGCTTGATCAGAGCCACACCGTTGATTGCTCCCTTTGCCTCGTAGTGTGCGTTCAGGATGATTGGCTGGGCAGCTGTGAAGGCTGACTCAAATCCGAAAGACTTCTCGATAAGGTTGATGTCGTTGTCGATTGTCTTAGGCACACCTGCCACAACGATCTTCAATCCGCGCTTCTCTATCTCCTGATGGATTCCGTGGGCACCCTTCAATGTTCCGTCTCCTCCTACGCAGAACAGGATGTTGATGTTGTTTCTCTCCAATGTATCGACGATTACCTCGCAAGGCTGGTCTCCACGCGAAGAAGCCAGCATACTACCGCCGTCCTTATGAATGTCGTCCACCATTTCCGGAGTCAGGTTGATGAACGGAATCTGATTGTCTGGATTCAATCCGGCGTAGCCGTACTGGATTCCGACGATGTTTGTCACTCCGTAGCGGTTCCAAAGGTGAGTCACCAAACCGCGTATCACGTTGTTCAATCCAGGGCAAAGACCACCGCAAGTCACAATAGCAACCTTAGTCTTGGCTGGCTCAAAATACAAAAGTTCCTTTGGACCTGGCTTTTCGAATGACACCAAGTTCTCTCCATTCTTAATGGAAGCCATAACATCCTGCAAAGACGAAGAGTAAAGCACGCGCTCACCATCCTCTACGAAATCATAAATACCGTCGCCTTTGACTTTCGACAAATGGAGAGGAGTCTTGATCTTGCACTCTCCTAATGTTTTTATTGTGAAATCCATTTCCATAACATGATCTTCATTAGTACGCTACAAAATTAGTTTTTTTTATTATTTGACAAACAAACAAAGTCATGAATTTTTTGTTAAATCTCTAATTTGTAACAGACTGAAAGCGGGAGCCGCGATTCGCCGACTATTTTGTCAATTCGTTATAAAGTTTGAACAACTCTGCAACAATATCATTCTCGGTCGAGTCCTTGGCGAATCCGTAGGCTTCCATAACAGCCTTGTCGTTGTTCTGGTGAGCCTTGCGCAAGTCAGCCGGCATAGTAACCTCGTCATAAAGGTCTGCGAGCGAGGAGTCCGGATATTTTGCGCGAGCGTCAAGTATTGCCTGTGCTGTCTGCTCAATCTTCTCTTTCTGCTTGTTTGTTGGCGTTGGCCAAGGGAAATTGTTATAGACAATGTCCTTTGAATAGCGATAGTCACTTTTTAGTCTTCCGCAAACAGCACGCATCCATCCCATGTGGACGGAAGAGGTTAGGATGCCGAAATGAAAGAGGGTTGCGTCGGGAATGATGAGTACTGCGTTGTTTACTATTACATCAGGATTCATAAATCCAAGTGGAATATAATTGCGTCTCTCCGATGATGTGCTTGGAACTATTATATATTCTTTGTCGGGTTGTCTGATTTCTTGAAATAAGGTTGACCATTCGGCTGACTTTTGAGTAGCAACCTTTGTACTCGACAAACGATAGTCTCTAACAGATTTAACTCTATCCAAAACCTTGGGGAGTTTTCTTATTTCATTTGGTGATACCTTGTGTAGCCATAAACAATATCTTGTTTTATTGTTTATGTACTCTTCAGAACCCATAATGCGATGAATGTATCTTCTGGCTTCTGGTTCTTGTTTTAGAAATTCTGTTAATTCATCTTCGGTAAAGAAAAAGAATCCACCATCAACAGGTTTGTTCCCATATACCATTTGCGGAATATCGCAAATCGACTTTGTTCTGCTTTCCACAAATATATTAGGGCTAACTATCAAATATGGATTGATGTTGTCGCAAAAGATTTGAGATTCTGGACTATCGAACAAAACTCTTTTCTTTATGTTTTCTGCGACAGAAAATCCTACAATTACACAATGGACATGGGCTTTCAAAGTGGATTCACTGTCCCAACGGAAAGTTCGCCATGCGTAATCTATATGAATTCCAAATCGGTCATACAAAGGTTTCCAAACACTTGCAACTTGCTCTCCTTGACTAATGCTATTTGTAGAAACAAGGGCGGTACGCACAAAATTTCCTGAATTAGCAGCTTCCCTCATTAGTTGAGATGCTTTCCAATACCACCCGGCAACATAATCTATCTTTCCTGCAGTCTTGTATGGTTTACCTTTTTCATCTACATAAATGGAAAGTATATCATTCTTTTGTGCTTCATTCTGTAAAGAGTACCCCACAAACGGCGGATTTCCGATTATATAAGACAACTCTTGGGGATCGACAACTTCCTTCCAGTCAATACGAAGGGCATTGCCAACCTTGATGTTTGCGTAGGACTTTAATGGCAGGAAGTCGCTGTCAAAGTCAATTATCTTCTCGGTCTCGTTAAGCATTTGTGACTCTGCAATCCATAGAGCTGTTGTGGCAACGGAAGCGGCAAAGTCATTTATCTCTATGCCATAGAACTGGTGGATGTTCACCTTGACAGGGTTGAACGTGTCGTCCGAACCAAGTATGGACTGGCCGCCCATCATTTCCTTGATGCACATGTTTTCAAGTCTCCTTAGCGAGATATAGGTCTCTGTAAGGAAATTGCCGGAGCCGCAGGCTGGATCGAGAAACTTCAGTGAAGCGAGTTTGTCCTGGAATTCGGCCAAAGCCTTGTTCTTTGCCTTGCCCTTGGGCTTGTGCTTGATTTCTTCAAACTCTTCCTTGAGTTCGTCCAAAAACAAAGGGTCAATGACCTTGTGTATGTTCTCTATGCTTGTATAGTGCATTCCTCCCGAACGTCGAGTCTCCTGGTTCAGCGTGGATTCAAAGACTGCACCAAAGATTGTTGGGCTGATGTCGCTCCAGTCGAAGCCGAGTCCTGCATGGTTTATAAGTTTGTCGGCTATGTCCTGTGTCAATGGAGGGATAGCCTCGCCTGCCTGCTGTTTGAAAAGGGAGCCATTGACATAGGGGAACGCCTTGAGCTTGTCCTCGAGGAAGCGGTCTCGTTCCTTGACAGGAGTGTCAAGGTCTGCGAAAAGATCCTTTAGCGCCATTCGCATGTTCTCTGCCTTGAATGTCTGCAAGTATTTTACAAACTGGTCCTTTGCAAAGATTCCTGCATCTTCGGCATAGAGGCAGAACACCAGGCGAACGCAAAGCACGTTAAGCGAATGAAGGTCAGCTTCGGAAATGTTGCCGCCATATTGGGAAAGGAAAGCATCGTATAGCAGTCCTACAATTTCTCCTGCCTTGATGCTGACTTCCATTTCGTGTTTCAGTTTCTCGTCCGAATCCTCGACAATGAAAGACAGGTTGTGCCAGTCCTTTTCAAGGTTTTCAAGAAGAATCTCGAAAGGTTCTCCTTGAGGATCCTCCATGTCATAAATCAGGAAAGACTTGAAATTGCAGGTTATCACCCAACGCGGGTGCTTTGAAACCGGCAGTTCGGCAATGTACCTTTTCGCCTGCTGGAATGGTGTCAGTGCAGTTCCGTCGCTTTGCTTTATGGATGAACGCAAATCCTTGTCAATGGATTTCTGTTCAATCAGAACTTTTGTCTTGTCGATGTAAGCATCTATGAACGATGTGTGAGACAGCTTGACTCTGTTTTCAAAAGATATTGATTGTGTGGGCTGTTCCACGTTCAGGACATTTTGCAGAAGGTCAATCCAAAACGACTGACTTTCTCCTTTTTCATAACCTTTGCCCGTCCATCTTCCGATGAACTCCTTTATTGCCTGTTTGTTTAGCCCCTTTGATTTCATCCCTTTGATAATATTTTCGCAAATACCATCATTCACTATCGGGCAAAAGAAAGGTGTAGACCTCTCTATCACGTCCACGGGGAGCCTCGCATGAACCCCGTTCCATGTTTTAGATTAGCCCACACCAACCGGTGCGAGCATTAACTTTAAACATGGAAACGAGCAGTCAAGACATACCCGTGGCATTGCTTTTATCCGATAACCGAAATCATCAGTTTGCGAGGCTTTTGATTTGGACGTGAATAATAGCTAATGCTTTATTTATATGTTATTTATACTTTTGAACTATGTCAGTTTTTCCTGTGTATTCAGATTTGATTTACCAAATTATGCACAAAATTAAACGATTTCCTTTGTAACTCCAAATCTGAGGGGCTAAAAACAATAGAAATGTCCTCACGGTCCGATTTGCCCGTCAATTTCGTTCATAGTCTATTCCGCAGAGAATTACAATCTTCGAGTTCTCTTTTGGGAGCCTTTGCATGCCAATTTTATTTTCATATTCCTCTGCAGAACATTTGGGAAAGGATTAAGAAAGTTTGTTTTGCCTTGTCTATGTCCCGGACACTGAAAAAGAGGGTTGGACGGGCAGACCAGTTTGTCTATGCTGTCCTAAGACAAACTTACAGTTCCTGAACCGGTCAAATGCAGGCGGAAAAGCCGTTTGCGTTGTGCTGTGCGAGGCTTCTGCGATTGACACAGAAAGAGACGTTGCTTTTCAGCATAAAATAGGTTTCGTCTATTCCGACGTTCATGCCCAAAAAAGTGGCGTTAGGCTTAAAATGTTGTCAGGGCGGCAATTTTTGGCTCCCAACAATTTATCCTTACAAAAAAGTTTCTTAATTTTGCCAATGTCGTCATTATGATATTGTGGCGGCAGATTAGTGTGTAATCATAAAACATAGCATAAATTAGAGATATATTATGAAACATTTAGTTGCTCCATCGTTGCTTTCGGCAGACTTCCTTAACCTACAGAAGGATTTTGACATGCTCAACCAAAGCGAGGCGGATTGGGTGCATCTTGATATCATGGATGGCGTTTTCGTGCCTAATATATCTTTCGGTATGCCCGTTGTCAAGTGTGCGCAGAAGGCGTCAAAGAAACCCCTTGACGTGCATTTGATGATTGTCGATCCCGACCGCTATGTCGAGGAGTTCCACAAGCTCGGTGCATACGTGCTTAATGTTCATTATGAGGCTTGCACACACCTTCACCGCACTGTCCAGCATATCAAGTCGTTGGGTATGAAGGCAGGAGTTACCTTGAATCCGCACACTCCGGTTTCAGTCTTGGAGGAGATTGTCTGTGATGTGGACCTGGTAATGCTGATGAGCGTAAATCCTGGTTTCGGTGGACAGAAGTTCATCGAGAACACAGTTGACAAGGTGAAGAGACTGAAAGAGATGATTGTGAAAAAAGGCTCGAAGGCTGTGATCGAGATTGACGGAGGCGTGAATTTCGAGACAGGAAAGAGACTTGTTGAGGCTGGAGCCGACGTACTTGTGGCTGGCAGCTTTGTCTTTGGCGCAGAGGACCCTATCAAGACCATAGCAGGCTTGAAGGCTCTGTAGTATCTTTGCATAGAATATCTATTTCATGTCCTTGACTTCTCATTCCGTGGGGAGACGGGGCTGTATTTCATTGTCTAAATCGAATTATAGAATGAGTTTGTCGGTATCAAATAAATTGCGCCATCATATGGTGTTGTCGCTGCTTGTTCCATTGATAATAGGAATCGTTGTGGAAATGCTCTGGCCTGGAGTGCTGAACACGACGATGCTCATTGTGTCTGCTCTGCTGTGCGTGCTGATCGCATTCCTGATCAAGATAAACGATTCGGCAAACCACCATTTCCGTCCGTACATGCTGCTTGGTGTGTCAGGTCTGATGTTCAGTTTGGGGGCTCTCTGCCTAAGTTCGCTGAGGGTTGACAAACTGCAGAGCCTGTGCGACAAGTCCTCGCCGAATTCTGTGCTTGTAGCGCATATATCTTCGGAGTTCAAGACTTCCCCATACGGGGCGACATGTCTGGCTGACGTGTATTGCTATGACGACTCCCTGCAGTCCGTGGCAAATGAGGAGGGTGTCCAGTGCAGGCTAAACCTTCAGTGCTGTGCCGAGAGCCTGTCTGCGGGAGACATAATAATGATTCCCAAGAACGCTGTGTCAACTGCCGACAAGAATGACTTTGCGCAGTTCGTATATGACAGGTTCCTTAACATGCAGGGAATCCAGGCTGTGTGCGATGTGGATACTTTCAAATATATCTCGCACCTTGCCAAAAGCGGAGTGACTGACAGGGCCTGTCTGTCGGGAGAGTATCTGAAGAATACATTAAAAAACACGAAATTTTAGCCGATGACGAAAGAAAACTTGTGTCGGTATTGGTGCTTGGCGACAAGGAGTCGGTCAGGAATACCGGGATAAGGGAGTCTTTCAGCAACGGAGGAGCAAGCCATGTTCTGGCTGTGAGCGGTCTGCATGTAGGCATAGTCATATTTATGCTTACATGCCTTTTTAATTTCTTGGGCTGGTGTGTGGGCAATCCGGGCTGGGTGAAGTGGGTGAAGTTTGTGCTGATGCTTTCCGCCCTGTGGATGTACGCCTACGTTACGGGGCTTTCTCCGTCCATAGTCAGGACAACTGTGATGTTCACTATATATTATGTGCTGAGCACCTTTGCCAGCCGCGTAGTTCTGCCGCGAAATGTTGTGGCGGTGACTGCCTTTGCAATGCTGGTCTATAATCCGTACTACCTGTTTGACATCAGCTTCCAGTTCTCGTTTGTGGCTGTTGCCTCGATAATGATGTTCATGCCCTACATAAACTTTTACGAGTGGAAGATGTCCTTGCTGAAAGCTCTGTCCTGCAGGTTCGAGTTCTGCGAAAGGCTGATTCACGCACAATACAAGAGGGAGCAGGACTTTCTGGACAAGGCAAAAGAGGAAAGACTGTCACCCGCAATGTGGGTAAGGATTGCGGCGAAAGGACTGTGGAGGTACTTTGTCGAGATAGAGAGGATTTCCATTGCCGCCCAGATACTGATGTTCCCGCTTCTGATATACTATTTCCAGAGCTTTGCACTTGGCACGTTCGTCTCGTCATTGGTGGTTATTCCGCTCACCACACTGCTGATTCCCGTGACATTTCTGTTCTTCGCTTCAGAGGCCTTGTTCTCGGACTGCTGGCTGACGGATGCGCTTGCACATGCGGTCTCCTTGTTGTCAAGGTGGATGATTGACTCTATGACTGTAATTTCCAAGTGGGAGTGGCTGAGGATTGCGGACATCCCTTTCAATATGGTGGACCTGTTCGTTGTGGTGGGACTTCTTCTGCTGTTCTATGCCTTTGTGAGGACGGGAAGCAGGGCGGTGTTCTACGGAGTTGTGTCTGTTTTGCTTGTCTATACGGGTTTCGTGCTATACGACATGACCGCAAAGAGCAGAGAAAGCTTTGTCTCAGTCTATAACATTCACGGAACCACAGCGGTGCATGTAGCCGAGAAGGGGAGCGGAACAATGCTGACAAACGACTTTGAACGGGTGGCAAAGAGGGTAGGCAGATATTGGGTAAGGGAACGGATAGGCGCGCCTAAAGCGGCAGGTGCAGGCGTATCGTCGCTAAGTGTCGGAGACAGCCTTGTGTATGTGCTGTCAAAGCCTCTGCCCGCAGTTACGGACTCCTTCCAAAAACTGAAGGTCAACACCTTGGTGATTCAAAAGGGAGGGGAGCAGGACTATGAAAAGATATGCGGCTTCTTCGACTTCGAGCATCTGGTCATTGACGCTACAAACACGAAAAAGGCTTGTAACTCGTGGGCGAATGTGCGCGACTCTCTGCGGTTGGACTGCCACATAGTCAAGGTTGACGGGTCGTACAGACATGTCTTTGACATTAAATAGCTGTACTTTTATAATATAAGGTGCTCAAACACGAGTGGAATGAAGTAAAAAAGGATATAAAACGAACAATTTGACAAAATTATGCGAAAAATATAAAAAAATGTTTGTACTTTTGCTGAACCATTCGTGGACCCTATGTAAAAATACGGTTGCGAAAGGATAAAGTGAAAAGTAATAAAGAAATATAAAAATGAATATTGAAAGAAAAAATGTTGATGAGGTTAGTGCAGTTTTGACACTTAACATCAACAAGGCTGATTACTCAGAGAGAGTAGAGAAGGCTCTTAAGTCTATTCGCCAGCGTGCTAACATTCCTGGTTTCCGTCAGGGTAAGGCTCCTCAGTCAATGGTTGACAAGATGTATCGTGGCAACGTAACTGCTGACGAGATCAACAAGTTCATCCAGGAGTCTCTTGACAACTACATGAAGGAGAACAAGATTAGCCAGATCTGCGAGCCAATGCTTTCAGAGGGTCAGGGAAATATCGATTTCGAGAACAATGATAATTTCACACTTTCTTTCGATATCGCTTTGCGTCCAGACTGCAAGATCAATTTGAAGGATCTTAAGGTTGCAAAGTATGAGATCGAGGTTGATGACAATATGGTTAACGACGCAGTTAAGAACTACACTGCACGTTACGGAAACTACAACGAGGCTGAGGTTGCTGTAGCTGAGGACGTTGTTAAGGGTAATGTCAAGGAGAACAAGGAGAACGGTATCTCTGTAGAGAACGCTGTTCTTTCTCCAAGATTCTTGAAGAACGAGGATGCTAAGAAGATGTTCGTTGGTGCTAAGAAGGGTACTGTCGTAACATTCTCTCCTAAGGTTGCAATGGAGAACGAGGCTGAGATCGCTTCTTTCTTGAAGATCAAGAAGGAGGAGGTTGCAGGTATCGCTGACGAGTTCACTTTCGAGGTAACTTCTATCACTCACTACACTGAGGCCGAGCTTAATCAGGAGTTGTTTGACAAGGCTCTAGGTGAGGGCGTTGTTAAGAGCGAGGCTGAGTTCAAGGACAAGATCAAGTCTGAGCTAACAGAGACTTTGGTTGCTGACAGCGACTACCGTTTCCAGATCGACCTTAAGGCTGCTGCTGCTGACGCTGTTAAGGGTATCAAGTTCCCAGAGGCATTCTTCAAGCGCGCTATCAAGGCTAACCAGGAGAATCTTGACGAGGCTAAGTTCGAGGAGAACTGGGCTGCAGAGCTTGAGGAGTTCAAGTGGATGCTTGTTAAGGACTCTATCTTGGCTGACAAGAAGGTTGAGATCAAGCAGGAGGACCTTGTAAACTTCGCTAAGAAGGTTACTAAGGCTCAGTTCGCACAGTACGGTATGGTTTCTCTTCCAGACGAGGTTTTGAACAACTACTCTAACGAGATGCTTAAGGATCAGAACCAGGTTCGCCAGATCGTTGAGAACGTTCGCGAGGAGAAGTTCGTTGAGGTTGCTAAGGCTGAGGTTAAGCTTGAGAACAAGAAGGTGTCTATGGAGCAGTTCCGCGCTCTATTCGAGGCTAAGTAATTAGACAGGCAAAAACAAATATGAAGAAAAGGGAGTTCGTCTTGAACTCCCTTTCTTTTTTGTTAGTCGTCTATGAAGCATAAAGAAAAGACCGAGCAAAATGCCCGGTCATTCTTTTTGCTATGCAGGATGTCTTATAGATCTACGTTTGGCATTGTAGCCCATCCCTTCTTGATGTCCTCGTCTGTAGGAATGTAGTCACCCATCTCGCCATTGTTGAACTTCTCGTAAGCAACAAGGTCGAAGTAACCTGTTCCTGTAAGACCGAATAGGATCTTCTTCTTCTCTCCTGTCTCCTTGCACTTCAAAGCCTCGTCAATAGCGACACGGATAGCGTGAGAACTCTCTGGAGCAGGAAGGATACCTTCTACACGGGCGAACATTGTTGCAGCCTCGAATACGCTTGTCTGCTCGACAGCAACAGCCTCCATCATCTTCTGGTCGTAAAGCTCAGAAAGAGTTGTTGTCATACCGTGGAAGCGAAGACCTCCGGCGTGGCTTGCTGAAGGAATGAATCCGTTTCCTAGAGTGTACATCTTTGCAAGAGGACAGATTTTACCTGTATCGCAGAAGTCGTAAGCATACTTACCTCTTGTGAAGCTTGGGCAAGATGCAGGCTCGACAGCGATGAATCTGTAGTCGTTCTCTCCTCTTAGCTTCTCTCCCATGAATGGAGCGATAAGACCACCAAGGTTAGAACCTCCACCGGCACAACCGATGATGATATCAGGCTTGATGCCATACTTGTCAAGAGCTGCCTTTGCCTCAAGACCGATAACGCTCTGGTGAAGAAGCACCTGGTTCAACACGCTTCCCAATACGTAGCGGTAACCCTCTGTGTGAGTGGCAACCTCTACAGCTTCAGAGATTGCACATCCAAGGCTACCTGTTGTGCCAGGGAACTCTGCAAGGATCTTGCGGCCGATCTCTGTTGTGTTTGAAGGGGAAGGAGTGATTGATGCGCCATAAGTGCGCATAACCTCGCGGCGGAATGGCTTCTGCTCGTATGAACACTTAACCATGTAAACTCTACAGTCAAGACCGAAGTATGCGCTTGCCATTGAAAGGGCTGTTCCCCACTGGCCTGCGCCTGTCTCTGTAGTCACACCCTTCAAACCCTGCTTCTTTGCATAGTATGCCTGAGCGATGGCAGAGTTAAGCTTGTGGCTTCCTGATGTGTTGTTACCCTCGAACTTGTAATAGATCTCTGCAGGAGTGCCAAGCTTCTTCTCAAGGCAGTAGGCGCGAACTACTGGAGAAGGACGGTACATCTTGTAGAAGTTTCTGATTTCGTCTGGGATTGCGATGAAACGAGTAGTCTCGTCAAGTTCCTGCTTTACCAGTTCCTCACAGAAAACTACGCTCAACTCCTCTGCAGTAAGAGGCTTCAAAGTAGCTGGATTTAGAAGCGGAGCAGGTTTCTTCTTCATGTCTGCTCGAAGGTTGTACCATGCTGTAGGTATCTCTTCCTCCGAAAGATAAATCTTGTATGGAATTTCTTGTGCCATATATATTATTTGTTATTTTTTTCGTATTGCAAATTTAACTAATTAGTTGCAATCTGCAAAAGTTGTATGCCATTATTGGCGTTAAATTGTGCTTTATAAAATCCTCCGTATGATTTTGAAGTTAAAAATGGGGGATTTTATGGTTTAACAGCTCTTATGGAAAGTCTTTCTGTTCTTTCTTTCCCCTGCATCTTTTTGACTGAAAGGTCGAATTGCAGACACTCTGACTCTCCGTTCTCAGCAGTGGATGAACTCCAATAGAAGCCTTGGTCTGTGTATATTGCTCCCCATTGGACATCACCTATTCCAGCAAAAGGAAGAAATATCTTGTTTCCGTTGGGGCCTGTAATCTCTTGTCCCGCAACTCCGTTTACTTCTGCCCACTCCCAAGTGCACATATCCTGCAGTTCCTTGAACTCTGCAGCAGTAGGGATTCTCCATCCGTTGTCCCAAAGGATTGAAGCTATGTCGTTCTTTTCATTAAGCTCGAATTTGTAGTTTACGATCATGTCATTATACAAGTCCAACTTTTCCTGCATGACATTCGTCCCCTTCAATCCCCATTGGAAGTATTGTCCTCTTTCCTCCGGTTTGTTTGCCCCCATGTTGTATTTCGCCCACTTTACCGACAGTCCAAGGTCAACGCACTCATGTTCCGGAAGAGCCTCGACCTTGGTGATTCTCTGTGCACATGAACTTAGAAGCAGGAGAGGAAGAAGTATGAGAATTTTTGATTTCATTGCTGTTGTTATTCTATTATCCGTTAAAATATCCAAATCCGTCTTTTAGCCATGTATAACCCACATATAAGAATGGAGTGGGAACTGCAAAGGCCAGAATGTATAGAAAGTATGTAATCAGTCTAAGTCCTATGTTCTTTCTTGTTACATAACTCTCTATTGCGAATATAACAAATGCTATTGTAGCATAGACTTCAGAACTATTATCAAAGTTGTCAATATTTGCAAAGTACACTAATGGAACATAGCATCCTATCAATACTGCTGTACAGGTGAATATGGTGATGCCTTTCATCTGTTTGTCGGTGTTGGCAAAACCTTCGAACGATTTGTATATGGTTGTGAAATGCAGATAGCCGAAGATGTATTGCAGGGCGATGCATCCAATACCAGCGCCTATATACAAGAACTCCAGAAAATATGTAGTAATAGTTCCCTTATGGGAAGGGTAAAATATCTCGGTTCCCACGCATAGCATTACCCAGATAACGGCGTATATGATCCAAATATTTTTTGTGTACGATGGGTGCAGATTTTTCTTGTTTTTATCCATAGTTTTATTCGTGAAAAGCTGGCAATTCTACAAATTCACATGTGCAACATACTGTATAGTATTGCTAAGATGAAATAATTATGAGTTAATACTTGTTTTTACGATATGTTGCCCCAGTTCTCCTCTGCTTTTGCTCGTTCTTCAAGTTCTTCAAGAAGAATAGCGTTACCTGGAGCATTAAGTTCCGGATCTGCCTCGATAATTTTTACTGCGGCATCATGAGCTCTATGAAGGATTTGTGTGTCTGTACTAAGGTCAGCAATCTTCATTTTTAGTGCAGTTCCGCTTTGCTGAGTTCCCTCAATATCTCCTTCTCCTCTAAGCCTCAAGTCCCATTCCGCTATGTCGAAGCCATTTGTAGAGCCTACCATAATATCCATACGAGTTTGGATTGTCTTGCTGATTTCCGTGTCAGTCATAAGCACGCAGTAGCTTTGGTCTGCGCCACGACCAACACGTCCTCTAAGCTGGTGAAGCTGGCTAAGTCCGAATCTTTCCGCACTCTCGATTAGCATGACGCTTGCATTGGGCACATTTACACCCACCTCGATAACAGTGGTTGCTACGAGAATTTGAGAGTGTCCAGATGCAAACTCCTGCATCTGCGAGTCTTTTTCTGCTGCCTTCATTCTTCCGTGGACCATGCTTATGTTGTATTGTGGCTTCGGGAATACGTGAAGAAGCTGCTCGTATCCGCTCATCAGGCTCTGGTAGTCAAGCTTCTCGTTCTCGTCAATCAGCGGATACACGATATATACTTGTCTTCCTTTGGCAATCTCGCTCTTCAGGAAGTTATAGACTTGGTATCTGTTCTGGTCGAACTGGTGGTAAGTCATGACCGGTTTCCTTCCTGGAGGCATTTCGTCAATAGTTGAAACCTCCAGGTCTCCGTACATGGTCATTGCCAAAGTTCTCGGAATGGGAGTCGCTGTCATGACAAGCACGTGGGGCGGCAATGTGTTCTTTGCCTGCAGTTTCGCCCTCTGGGCAACACCGAATCTGTGCTGTTCGTCTATGATGGCAAGACCAAGACGCTTGAACTTTACGTTGTCCTCCAATAGTGCGTGTGTGCCTATTACGATGTTTATCTCTCCGTTTTCAAGCATTGGGAGAAGCTTCTTTCTGGTAGCCTGTTTTGTGCTTCCTGTAAGCAGAGCCACATTTATGCCAAGAGGGGACAGCTGTTGGTATATGGTTTCGAAATGCTGGTTCGCAAGAATTTCTGTCGGGACCATCAGACATGCCTGGTAGCTGTTGTCAAGCGCCATAAGCATGCACATTGTGGCGACAAGAGTCTTTCCGCTTCCCACATCTCCCTGCAGTAGTCGGTTCATCTGCTTTCCGCTTCTGCAGTCGTTGTAAATCTCCTTTATCACTCGCTTTTGTGCGTTTGTGAGAGGGAAAGGCAGATGACTGCTATAGAAAGTGTTGAAAAAATCGCCTATCGTATTGAATACGTTGCCTACATATCCCTTGTTTTTCTTGTAGGCACGCTGAGCCTTCAGCTGTAGGTAGAAAAGCTCTTCGAATTTAAGTCTGTATTTTGCTTCTGCGAGCAGACGGTCGTTCCCCGGCAGATGGATGTTCACCAGCGCGTCGTGGTTGCTCATCAGTTTGAGTCCGTCAACAAGGTATTGAGGCAGATTCTCTGGGATAGGGTTTCTTTTGACAGTTCCCTCCAGTTCGTCCACAATGACTCCGCGCATGATTGCACTTGTGAACTTTTTGCGCTTCATCTTTTCTGTGACGGAATAGTGGCTCTGGAGTACCCCCATCACCTTCTTTTTCATGATTCCTGTCGGAGTGTCGATCTCCGGATGAGCCAGCTGCACCTTGTTTCCGAATATGGTCGGCTTTCCGAAAACGATGTAAGTTACGTTCTCGTGATATGTGCGCAAGATGTAGTCTATGGCTTGAAACCATACAAGGTCCATGTAGCTCTCCCCGTCAAAGAATTTGGCTGTCAGCCTTTGTCCTCTGCCGGTTCCTGTTACGGACATGTGCGTGATCTTTCCGCTTACCTGAACGTATGCGCTTGTTCCGCCTATCTCGCGGATCTTGTACATTTTGCTTCTATCAATATACTTGGTAGGGAATTGGTGCAGAAGGTCGTGCGCAGTCTCTATGCCTTCGTCTTGAAGGATAGGGACGCACCAAGCCTTTACTCCAGGCAAATCCTGTATCGGTGTATCTTTGTAGAAGTTCTGTGCCACGAATGTCTTATTGTCTTAGTAATGCCTCAGCCACAATCAGGTCGAATGGGGTGGTCATCTTTATGTTCTCTCTGTTTCCCTTAGACAAGGTTATCTTCACTCCATTAGCCTCGACCACACTTGCGTCGTCAGTAAAAGTGTCTTTGTACTCCAAGTCGTATGCAGAGCTGATCACGGAAAGTCTGAAGGTCTGCGGAGTCTGGACAAGCTTGAACTTTGAGCGGTCTTCGGCCTTGCTTTCCCCGTCGCACCCTATTGAACGAATTGAATCGACCGAGTCTATTACGGGTATCGCAGTTCCTTTCGCTTCAGCGGTACTATATGCTTCGATGATTGTCTCGTTTGATACTAAAGGCCTAACACCGTCATGTATTCCTATCAGTGCATCGTCATTCCCGCAAGAGAGTGATTTGACAAGGGTTAGTCCGTTTTTTACGGAGTGGAAACGAGTTTGCCCTCCAAATGCAATCTTTACGGAGTCTGCGTCAAAGTTGTCCCTTGCGCAGCATTCCCTCCACATGTCAACATGGGCTTCCGGAAGTACAAGCACAATGTCTATGTCTCCGTTGAACGCAGAAAGGAAAGCCTCGACCGTGCGGACAAGGATTGTCCTGCCGCCGATATTCATGAACTGCTTTGGAATGTCGCCGCCCATACGCGTGCCGCTTCCTCCTGCTACGATGATTGCATATTTCTTCATGTCTTGATGAAAGTTGAAATAATAGGTCAAATGTCTTAATCAGTCGCAAATATACATATTTTGGATGAGATTCGGAGTTTTTTGCCTTATAACTTTATATAACCTTGACTGTAATGCCTGCTTGGGATGTTGTTATGCGAACAGGAAAGGTTAAAAATTACTTTGGACAATTTTTGTGGTTAGAAATAGAGAATGTGTCAGTGATATTTGCGTTTTAGGAGATTCTTTGTTGCTTTTTTTTGATATTGTAACACTTTTGTAACATTTTTTTAATACATTTGCAACGAATTTCTAAGAAGCATTAGAGAGAAAATGAGTATTGTTTACATCGGAATAGTTGCATTCCTCTTGGTATTGTCATCAATTTTTTTGGTGACGAGAGGTTGTGACTACGTTGTAAACATATTTTTTTTGGTGTCGCGCAAAACGCCGGCTCCAAACACGAAAACCTGGATAATTAATCATAATAATAAGTCTTAAGATGGATACCATTCTAAATTTGTTGTCGTTGTTCGGTTCACTCGCGCTGTTCCTTTTCGGAATGAAGACGATGAGTGAAGGTTTGGAAAAGTTTGCCGGAGATAGGTTGCGCGCCATTCTTGCAGCGATGACAAAGAATAGAGTGATGGGAGTTTTGACAGGATTTCTAGTCACTACCTTGATTCAGTCGTCGAGCGCCACAACAGTGATGGTTGTGAGTTTCGTAAACGCAGGACTGATGAACTTGACTCAGGCGATAGGTGTAATTATGGGTGCCAATGTCGGTACTACCGCTACAGCCTGGTTGATTTCAGTAGTTGGATTCAAGGTAAATATCGCGGCGCTGACATTACCGTTGTTATGTGTCGGAATGCCGCTAATATTCAGCAGCAAGAGTAAAAGAAAGAGTGTCGGAGAGTTTATATTTGGTTTCGCCTTCCTTTTCATGGGATTGGGTTACCTTAATGTTTCTGCAGAAAATCTTGATATTAAAACTTATGTAGCCAACATGCTTGCCACAGTGGCTGACGGAGGCTTCCTTACAATTCTCCTTTTCGTGTTGGTGGGTGCTTTGGTTACAATGTTAGTTCAGGCTTCAGCGGCAACCATGGCAATTACGATGATGCTTTTCAGCATGAACATTCCAGGATTCGGTTTCGAGCAGGCTGCTGCTTTGGCGATGGGACAGAATATCGGAACAACAATCACTGCATTTATGGCTTCACTTACAGCAAACACACAGGCAAGGCGTGCGGCTTTGGCACACATGTTCTTTAATGTGTTCGGTGTGGTTGTTGTTTTGTTCATCTTCTATCCGTTTTGTGATGCTGTTACTTGGTTTGTTTCAAAGTTCCCTCCAACAGATAACTATAACAACTACCTTCTTTCTACTTTCCATACAGCATTCAACATCTTCAACACATTGCTTTTGATTGGCTTTGTTAAGCACATAGAGATGCTGGTTTGCAGAGTGTTGCCTATGCAGGAGAATCCAGAGAACAACGAGAATCGTTTGGTGTTCATTTCCGGAGGTTTGCTTTCAACTGCAGAGCTTTCAATCCTGCAGGCTAACAAGGAAATTGTAGTGTTCGGAGAGCGTTGCCGCAGAATGTTGTCATTTGTGCCTGATACTTTGACAAGCAAGAATAATGAGGAATTCGAGAAGGCCTACGGTAAGCTGCGCCATTACGAGCAGATTACTGACAATATGGAGGATGAAATAGGAAAGTAC
The DNA here is from genome assembly GCA_045641625.1 of Paludibacteraceae bacterium. Classification (GTDB taxonomy): domain Bacteria; phylum Bacteroidota; class Bacteroidia; order Bacteroidales; family Paludibacteraceae; genus UBA1723. The sequence continues at coordinate 7,712 of JAZUHH010000079.1, read as the reverse complement.
CTTGGCTTGGTAGGTGAAGGACGATTGAGTGGAGAATCCAAGAACTCTATTTCCTGTATGCTTCGCGAGATAGGCGAGTTGGAAAGCATCGGTGACAGTATATTCCACCTTGGCCGTACAATTTCCCGACTACGCGAATACGGAGAAGAGACTTTCACTGAAGAGCAGATGACTAACATAAATAAGGCTCTTGGCATTGTTGACGAGTCTTTGGTGGCAATGGTAAAGGTTCTTTCTCTTCCAGAGGAGAAGAAAGTCAATTTGAAGGAAAACATCGGTATCGAGGACGAGTTGAACGAGCTACGAACAAGATGCACAGAGAAGAACGTAGAGGCAATCAATAATAAGGAATACAGCTACCGCCTAGGAACATACTACATCGACTTTATCAATGAGTGTGAGAAGGTAGGCGACTATGTGATGAATGTTGTGCAGGCTGTCTCAAAGATGCGTGCGTCTATCTGATCGGAATAACACGATGAGACGATTCTGCTTTTCTTTCCTGTTGGCAGCGTTCCCGCTGTTCATGTTCTCGCAGACCGTTGATGTCGCCGAGTATTCGATGTACGAGATATATCAGTCTGGAGACGCAACTTTGATCAAGGCAGTCAAGGAGAAAACGGAAAGCTACGTGCTAAGGTTTAACTTGGGCAGAACCAAGGCAATGAATGTAGTTCTGGGGTCAAAGGGAGATGCTCTTGTGACGTTGAAGACTATTCTTGACAAGCCTTTGGAATACAGGGTTCTGTTCAAACTGGATAATCCTTCTGACAATACGGCAGGCTTCTTCCTTCAACAGTCCAACGGAGCCACAATGGTAAGGTTTTACGAGGGGTTAAACGTGAACAGTTACGCACAAATATCTTTGCGAAAGCTAAAAAGAATATACGATAAGTTATCTAATTAAGGATATAACAAAAAAGAGCGAGTCAATTGACCCGCTCTTCTTGTTTTGTAAGGACTCAAGGTTAGAAGCTAACCTTCACTCCACCCATAGCTGTTGCCTTTGGCATTGGGTAGCCATCTATAAGCTCATATCTCTGAGCAAGAAGGTTCTCTCCCTTTATCCAGAACTGAATGTACTTGTTGAGGCTGTACTTTGCTGTAGAGTTCAGAAGGGTAGCATTCTCCTTCTTCTCGTTTTCTCCTACAACAGTGTAGAGTCCGGCAAGTTGTTGCAAACCAAGTGAAACCATCCATTTTTGGTCTTTGCTGTGCCAATCTGCGCCTAAATAACCTTTATAGGTAGGTACAGACACAAGTTTGTTCTCCTGGTGAAGGTAAGAGTGGTTTGTGCTAAAGCTAAAGCCTTTAACTGAATTCCATGTCAGGTTTCCTTCTACACCCCAATTCTCTAGCTCTCCTGTATTGATGTTCTTCTTTGCAACAGTCTGAATCAAGTTGTCAGCCTTCATATAGAAGATGTTGATTCCGTAATTTATCCAATTGTGTGAACAAATTCCATCCCAAGTCATCCCTGTTGCAGAGTCGAAACCACCACAGCCATATTTCTTAATTATACTATGAGACCATCCGATTTCATAGTTCCAAAGACGCTCAGCCTTCAAATCTTCGTTTGAAGGTGGATATAGGTACATGTCTTTCATTGTTGGATTTCTGAAACCTTTGCTTGCTATTGCTTTTATTGCTCCTGTTTGTATAGGACGGTAAGCAATGCCAAACTGTGGAATCATCTCAAGACCTGCTACCGAATGGTTGTCAACTCTCAAACCAGTGTTGAAAGTTACTTTCTTGATGTCTTGTCTGAAGTCTATGTAGCCTGCAACTTCGTGATTGCGAACTTCTGCGCTCTGCTTGTTCTTTGTCTCAAGAATTTCTCCTGTCTTTCTTGATGTGTAGTATGCGTTACCATAGATGTTCTGGTAGTCAAATCCAAAAGTGACATGAGAACCTTTGTCTATTGTTGTCGTCTGATAAATGGAAACTCCCATTAACGCATCTTTAGAGCGGAATAGCCTTGTTTGAGGCTGTGCTCCCTCTGCATATCCATCGTTAATCTTATGTCTTCCGAAGTTGTCGTAGAAGGAAATGCGACCATTAGTGTTCTTGTAGTGATTCTCTACAGCAATTGTAGCTACACCACGAGTGATCCATTGGTCAGCTTCAAACATCGGCTTGTCAACTGTTCCGGGATGAGAGGCGTTGAAGTGAGTTACGTTTCCGTCTGCCCATACACTCCAGTTTTGATTGAAGTCATAGCCTAAACGCAAATAGCCTCCGTACTGCTCGAATCCCATGCGTGGACGATGGTTGTCGCTTCGTCCGTATTGTGCTCCAACTGTGCTGTTGAATTTGCCCTTTTTGATTCTGTTTGTCGCTTCTGTTTGGATAGTTCCGTAAGAGCCTGCTCCTACATTTATGTCAGTCATTACGGTGTCTTTGTCCATCTTGCGAGTAATGATGTTTATTACTCCTCCCATAGCGTTAGAACCATAAAGAGTAGATGCAGGACCTCTCAAGACCTCGACTTTCTCTGTTATTAGGGTCTGGTAGGAGTCCGAAATAGGGTGTCCGTAAATTCCGTTGTACTGTGGGTGTCCGTCAATAAGCACCATTACTCCGCCCGAACCTCCGGATATTCCGCGAATGTTTATTCCACCTGCAGCACCTCCGCTTACACCATATCCCATCATTCCTCTGGAAGTGACAAACATGCCTGGTACATTTTCCTCTACAGACTGAAGGATGTTAGGCTGCACGTTTCTCTCCAATGTGCTTCTGTTAACAGAAGAAATAGTTATTGGTGTGGAACTAATTCTTGTGTTGTTTTCACGAGTTCCCGTAACAACAAGTTCACTTAGCGTTGATGTGTTTTCATCTGCCCAAGCACAAATCGGGAACAGCATTGCAAGCATTGCAATTCTTTTCATAAATAGTTGTAAATATTGGGTTGTGTAGTAAAAAATTATTGACTTAGAAAGGGGAGTTTCCTCCGTTGTTAGGAAACTGTCCTGCAGTCTGGTTGCTGTTCTCTTGTGTAGATTTCGGAGATAGGATCTCGAAGTTCTCTACATGTATTTCTGTAATGTAGTGGCGAACTCCCTGCTGGTCGTCCCAAGAGCGGTTGCGAAGTTTGCCTTCAACGTAAAGTTTCTGTCCTTTGCGGACGTATGTCTCGGCAGTTTTTGCCAAACCTCCCCACATTACAAGGTTGTGCCATTCAGTACGCTCGGGAACAACAGTTCCGTTAGCTAAAGTTGTAGAGCGTTCTGTTGTTGCCAAAGAGAATTGAGCGACAACATTTGTCTGACTTAGATACTTTACTTCAGGATCTTTTCCTACGTTTCCGACTAGGATTACTTTGTTTACTGACATAAAATGTGTTTATGTTTATGATTATAAAGAATACACGGATTTTTGTTACTTTTGATAGCGCTGTTTGTCCGTCTAATGCATAAATATTCATCCGTATTCGTTTGCTAAATTAGAAAACAATTTTGAAATTAAGCACAATAAAATTGTTAAATTTTCAGCAAGTTAAAGAGAAGTAAAATTTTATTTCTAGACAATAAAAAAAATAAAAAAATCATAACATTTTCGTAACTGCAAGAGTTTTCAGCAAGTTATGAATTTCTTATACAATTTTCCTTTTTTTTCTTTTGAATAATGGTTTTCTTTTTCCAATTTTGCAATCGCAAAGACAAATTATCTCGATGCAGGTTACACATCGAAAGATGTAATAAGTGATACATTAAATAATAACAATTTCACCAACTATTTTGTATGGGTTCTTCCTTAGGCAAACTTCATTTGATGAAGACATATCCAGAGACCATTGTGGATGGAGAGGGATTCAGATACTCCATTTACTTGGCAGGCTGCAGACATCGCTGCCCTGGTTGCCAGAATCCTGAGAGTTGGAATCCTCTTTGTGGTGTATTGCTGACCGATTCTATCATTGATGATATTATTAAGGCTATCAATGACAATGAGTTCCTTGATGGTGTTACTTTCTCTGGCGGAGATCCTTTCTTCAATCCTGAGGAGTTCGGATATTTCCTTCACCGTGTAAAGAAAGAGACAAAGAAGAACATTTGGTGCTATACCGGTTATACTTTCGAGGAGATTTATGATGATGAGCTTCGTCGTCCGTTGCTCAAGGATATTGATGTGCTGGTTGACGGTCGCTTTGACCAGTCCAAGTACAACCCAGAGCTAAGGTTCAGAGGAAGCGAGAACCAAAGATTTGTCAAGGTTCAGGAGGAGTTGAGAAAGCTTCGTAAAGAAGAAAAGAAAGCGGAGAAGAACTCTTGCGATAATGACGAGGTTAGTCACGCTTGCTGACAAAGGAAACAAAGAAAAGAATATAGATAAAATAATGAAGTTGCGGTGCTGAGGAAGCACCGCAACTTTTTTATATGTTAAAAAGTGTTAAAAATTCAGTAATTTTTTTTTTTTTTTTACATTTTTACAAATAACTTTGCAACGCTTTTCCGAAGAAATAACTTCGTTTATCCTAGTTTAATAATTATCATATGAATTTTAAGAAATTGTTATTCCCTTCCATTATGGGAATAGTCGGTGTCTTTTCTTTCTGTTCTTGTAAAGACGACGATGAGTCTGGCAAGAAGAGAGAGTCGAATATCGACAAGTTTGTGTCATCGTTGCAAGTGCCTTATCAGCCAGATGTTCAGGTTGGTACTGTTGATTCGTCCTATATAGAAAGGTCATCAGGAGAAATATGTACTTATCAGGAGTATAGCTCAGGAGCTTCGTTCGATGAGAATTTCCTTCTCGATCCTTCTACTGATGTTATTTATCCTGGTGCCCTTATTGATGGAGCATCTATTACTACTGGAGATTATGCTCCTATTGTTATTGCTCGTGCTCCTATTACCATTTATACTAATTTCAAGAACAAGGACGGAGAGTTGTTCAAGGTTGTTTCTAATCCTAATGGTGCGACTATCAATCAAGCTATAAAAGAACTTCTTTATGATGACAACATTAATGGTTCAACTCCTGCCCAAGTAAACTTTGAAGTTAAGGAAATCGTTGACAAAGACCAGCTGGATTTGGAGTTGGGTGTTTCTATTAATGCAAAGAAGTTTGAGTTCACTAACAAGTTTAATTTTAGTCAGAGCAGTAGTAAGAGAAACTTTTTGATTAAGTATGTTCAGCCAATGTATAACATATCAATAGTTTCTCCTAATAAACCAAACGATTGGTTTGCTAAAGATGTGTCAAGTAGCGATTTGTCTCAAGCAATCTCAAGCAAGGCTATGCCATGTTATGTTGGTTCTGTTAGTTACGGAAGGGCAGTGTATGCTCTTATGCAAACAGAAGAGAAGAACTCTAAAATTGCAGAAGAACTTAAGAGTTCTCTTAATCTCTTTGTGAAAGGTCAGGTTGATACTAATCTTGAAAAGTATAAGAGTAGTACTTCATATTCTTATAGTGGTACAATTATTGGTGGAAACGCCGATGCTGCAGCAAAAGGTGTAAAGAGCATAGATGATATTTTGGATTTTGTGTCTTCGCAAGGTAACTTTGGCAAAGAAAATCCAGCAGAGATGCTGGCATATAAGTTGAACAAGTTGTCGGATGGCTCTACTTTCGCGATGAAGAAAGCTGCAAAATATACAATCAAGAATTGTGAATCTTTCTCTGGTGGAATAAAGCTTGAGTATATAGAAGCAATGACTGGAGAGCATGGAGGTGGAGATGGATTGGAACCTTATGGTGATATCAAAATACATTTGAATGGTACTCAATACACTATATTCACAATGTTGGAGTCTCAAAATTTCAGTATTATAAAGGGACAGAAACTAGATATACAAGGAAAGGGTAATAATGCTTCTGTGGGAGGAAAGTCTTGTTATACAAATGATGGTCCTAATTTGAATTTGGATAATGTCGAAGATTTTTATGTCGGTATTAATCTTACTGACAAAGATGGAAAGAATAACAAGAATGATCCATATTTCACTTACGCTGGAACAAAATATGGAGAGTCGGTCAATAAACTCTTTGGATATAAAGTTTCAAGCGAGACAGTTTCTAGTTATATATTCAGAGAGGCTATTGACAAACTTAAGAGTGGTGCATCACATAAAGAAACTTTCTTTGTAGATGTTTATCGTGTATATGATAAAGAGAAATATGATATACATGACAGAAACGATTTCTTTGATAATCCTGAAACCCTAAGATTGCATTTCAGCATTTCTTTGGAGTAATAATTATCTTCATAATTTAGGTTTGAGAAAGTGCGGATTTGTCCGCACTTTCTTTTTTTCTTATCTTTGCTCATCCTTTTAATGACAATAAGTAATAATCATGGATTTTAAGAAACACATATCTCTTTCTTCGATAGTGCCGCTTGTTATAGTGGCGTTGGTTTGGTGCGCAATTTCATATCTTCGTGTCGGCAACTATAAGGACAAGCTTTGGGCGCATAGAGTGAACTCTTTGGAAAAAAGAGCAGAGTTCAGGGAGTCTTATCCGAACTTCGAGGTTGATATCACTATCCGCCAGGATTACTTGGGAGGGGCTCTTGTTCTTGATGTTACGCACGATGAAGACACGACATTCGGATTGACTTTTGACGAGTATCTTCCAGAACTTGGCAAGAGCGAAAAGGTGTGGCTGGATGTGAAGAATTTGTCACTTGACAACAACAGTCAGGTGCTTTCAAAGCTGGATTCCTTGATTTCCGCTTACGGTTTGGACAAGCAGCAGTTCATAGTAGAGACGAGAGACTATAAGGCATTGGAACTGTTGACTAAAAATGGCTATTACACTTCGTACTACGTAGATTTCAAGAAGATAGACGCTGAGGTTGCCGCTCATCTGGATGAAGTTGCAGGCACGGGCTTTGTGAAGGCTTTGTCATTCCCATCGACTCAGTATGGAGACATAAAGGATCGTGTATCAAACAAAGACGTAGATTTCCTTACATGGGCGCATCGTGACACACAGTTCCAGTTTCTTTTGAATCCGTTAAACCTAAGCATGCTGGACGATGCTCGCCTGAAGGTCATACTTATCAAAACAAGAGGGCATTTCCATAGATAGTGCCGGATGTAGGTAAAATCCCAAAGTGTAAGCAAAACCAAGCGTTTGGTCTATATGCTTCCGTATCCTTTTGCAAATAAGTGCTTAGATGTAAAAATATTCAGTAAAAACTTTTTTTTTTTTAGCGAATTTTTACTTTTGCATTGTTTAGTATTAAAAGATTCAAAAAAATGAAAAAAGATTGGAAGTATTGGGCACTATTGGGAGCCGTTGTACTAGCTGGAGGACTATCTTCTTGTTCTGATGATGAAGAGGATGAGAAGCCAGAAGCTCCTGCCAAGGTAGAGGTGAAAACAATTCACTTGAACGGTTACATTACAAAGGATTCAGTCCTTAAGGATTTAGGTCTAGATGTAGATTACATCATAGACGATCAGTTAACTGTTCAGAATAACGCAAAGTTGACAGTTGAGCCAGGTGTAACTATTGTGTTCGCAGATAAGCGAGGCTATTTGCTATGCGAGGACAATGCTGCTTTGAGCATGGAGGGAACTGCAGAGAAGCCTATCATCTTGCAGGGTTCCTATGCTGTAAAGGGTTCTTGGAGCAATGTTATCTTCAGCACAAACAGACCTGAGAACAAGATGACTTATGTCAAGCTTCTTAACGGTGGTAGCGATGCAGAGAATGGTGTTTTGGCAATCACAAACGAAGGTTCAGTATCTGTCAAG
>JAZUHH010000078.1:0-12875 GCA_045641625.1 Paludibacteraceae bacterium | reverse complement strand
ATAACACACGATATTATTGTACCGGCAACCTATGAATATGTATTGGACGAACCACCTGGATTTTTAGATAGGATAACAGGTAGAACAAACGGTACATGGAACCAGATACCTGGTCATAATGAACTGAAGACTCCTGAATATAGAACTTCATATAAAATAAATGTACCGGAAGATTCTAGATTTGGTAACATATCTACAAACATAAACAAATATTACTTGGATCAGATAAGAAACGGTAGGAGTGACAGACGGATATTAGATTCATTGAATAACGTAATATTCAATGACCTAATCAATGACTCTGAAATAGATAGGCATGACCCTAATATGACAAGGACAATAAAGAAGAACTATAGCAGCAATCATAGGCATAGGGACAGCTATCATTATGGTTCTAAAAGAGAAAGAGACGCTGACATAAGGGAAGGTAATGACAATATGTGGTCTGATATGAAACTATATGCTTATGGTGGCAATCTGTTTGCTGGTGGAGGTATTATGCCTGAAGAAGCTTCTTTTAACTATACTCCTAATATAGACTATATGTATAATGGGTTCAAGGAAGCTGTAGCTCAAGCATCAGAGAATGTGCGTAAAAAAGTTATTGATAGGATACCAGACAATATTATGTCAAAGCCAGCAAGTGTTAATACACAGACATCCGACTCGTCCATAAGTGATATAGATATACCAAGATTTGATGGTGTAAAAAATACGAATAAGGACGAGAAGAACGAAAAGTCAAATGACGATAAATATGAAAGATATAGTAAGATGGGCTCCGGAAGATCGTCACTGGACGGATCAAAAAGACTATACAGAATAATGGCTCCATCTGCAGAAGATATAGATTGGAATGATAATACAAGAGTTGTTTTGGATAACAATGGTAATGCCAGAAGAGTTGTAAATAAAGAATGTGCAACATATGTACAAAACAGACTTGAAGATCTATATGGAGAAGATGGATGTAATGAACTTGGCTTATACAAACTTCCTACAAAGTGGGAGCCGAAAGGAACATATGGAAGATTTGAACCAAAGAGAACAAAAGAGGAAATAGGCAACAATGCATGGACGATGTATAAGAACATAATAGATGCTGGAGGAAAATCAATCTTCAATATATATAAGGGTAAGAATATAGATTCAGCAGAGACAGCAAAATACTTTTCACAAAAGAACCGAGTGAACTTTGATACACTAAAGGATAAGTTGAAGATAGGCGATGTGGTTGGTATAGCAATGAACAATTCCGATAACTGGAATAAGGCTTATGTAGAATCAAAGATGTATGGAAGTAATACTCCAAATACACACGTAGCTATAGTTGGGTATAAAAAAGACGAAAATGGAAACGTAGTAAAAGACGAGAATGGAAATCCTGAACTTGAACTATATGATAATGTTGGAGGAACTATAGGACCGGAACATGCAACAGGACATTCAAGCTATAATATAAAGGAAAGAGTTGCTTGGGTCGCCAGACCAAATGAGCAAAAGGCTAATATGTATATGAAGGAGAAGATGAAGAACTCTGCAATAAAAAGAAACCTTATAGATACTGCAGCAGCCAACTACAATGAAACTGAAGAGTCTAAGTATACTCTATCGGATAATGATATTAAACTTTCATTCAGTGACAATAAGGAAGAGAAGATGTTTGATGCACACTCTTGGGATACACTTAAGTATATTCAAAAGAATACTGTTGAAAATATGTCAAGAGCTATGAGTTCTGCAGAACCTATTATAAGGGAGATGTATCCTGATGTTAATTACGACAAGCTAGAACAGTATCTTTTGGGTATAGCTATACTGGAAGGAAAGTTAGGAGCATCTGTCAAACAGATAGCAAAGAAGACTATGTCAGAAGCATCAGACAGAGCATACATAAAAAATGATTTCCCTTCTAAGGTTAAGTCTGCGATAGTAAAAGGGACAGTTCCATTCATTAAATATGGAGAACATCACGGAAGTTATGGAAGCATAAATATTCAGTTGGCTCAGTTTAATGAGAAGGAGAGAAGGCTATTGTTTGGACATAGTAATAGCAGTGATACTTCAGATAAAATAGACTATGATACAAAATCTATGACAAGAACCCCGGAGTCTGTAGGTAATAATGATGAGTTCACTCCAACAATATTGGCTGTATATAAATTGGCAAGGGATACTGAGTATATGTATAATACAGCAAAAAGCCTAGATATAAATATAACGAAAGACCAGGCAATGAGAGCCGCCGCTTCTGACTGGACGTCAAATATATCTGCGGCTATATTAAGAAAGGCTATGAGAGCAAAAGACGAGAATGAAAAGGCAGAATGGATAGAGAAGTTCAACAGAAGAGTAATAGATGATACATACGCAGACAGCAAGAGAGTGACGAGAGACAATAAATGGAAAAGATATGAAAAAGCTGCAGATGTATACATAAGAAAAAGACATTACACAAACGATGAATTGGATGCAAAAAAGGGTGAATATTTAAATCAAATTGATAGTGCGATAAAAAGAGTTAATAAGTCTAAAAAAGACGAGATGAACGATAAGCTTGAAAAACTAAAGTTTACTAGTACATCTAATTCTAAAATTAATCCATTTCTTCAAAAAAAAAGTAATAAATAATTTTTTTATATAAATATAAGTATTACTTTTGCAGTCGAAAAGGGTGAGGTAATTTAATGAAGTAAGAGAGTCTTACTTAGGGTGTTGCGCTAAGGATGTCTCCGCCTATAACAATATATATTGATACCCGTATGTGATATATGGATATCAATATGTTGTTAGGTAAAAAAATGGCTACTTGGAGATATATATTATATATAGACAGTTCGATTCTGTCATAGCTACAAACTTAATTGAATATGACTAATATTAATGTTATAGAAGGATTTGAACTTAACAGTAATGAAAAGGTTGTGAAGTCACTTTTAAGAAGAATAGAGATGAATAACGGAGAATGTCCTTGTACAGGAAACGATTCAGTCGATAAACATTGTCCATGCAGTAATTATAGAGAGAATGATCATTGCTGTTGTAGATTATATGTAAAGAAGAAGTAAATAAATTGGACCGATAGCTCAGTTGGTAGAGCACACCTTAGTTTTTTTTGGGGGGGGTGAAGCCGAGTTCGAGACTCAGACGGTTCACTAAAATCGATATATCCGAGGAGGTCGGGTAATAAATCATACCAAAAAGTGGCATTGAGGTATATTATAAAAGGAGGACGTTCTATATGCCTAATGAATGTTTGTGTAGGATGTGTTGATTTTTTGGACACTTAACTCAGATGGTTAGAGTAGGATTCTTATACAGTCAAGGTCACAGGTTCAAGTCCTGTAGTGTCCACAAATGTAATTAGAAAGTGCGTTATATATGACGTCTAAGAGCGTATGAGTATTTTTGCATTAGTTCTGTAGTTGAAATGATAACAATAGCGGATGTTCTCCGAAGGATGTAGGTTCGAATCCTATCAGAACGCAAAACAGTATTCTTGCGAGAATAATCGTAACTATTGATATTTATATATATCAATCTATGATCGTATGTATAGCTAGTTTTTGAATCTTTCTAGAGATATAAAAGGTTCTTAAATGCTGCATTCGTCTATCGGCTAGGACTCAAGATTTTCATTCTTGCAAGAGGGGTTCGATTCCCCTATGCAGTACTAAGATACTTTGTAAATAATATATATGTAAATTTAACTCCGATCAGGTTAAGGTAAGTACCAATCCTGCCTTATTTTGGTGTGAATCAAGGATAAGAAAAATCTTTAGGTACTAGTGCAGAACGGAGACTGCATAATATTGTGGGGTGATAGCAGAGGTAGCTAACTTGGCTCATAACCAAGAGGTCGGAAGTTCGAGTCTTCCTCCCGCAACAAGATACCTGGATGGTGGAATAGGTAGACACGTGGCATTTAAGATGCGATGGATATAGATCCGTCTGAGTTCGAGTCCCAGTTCAGGTACTACAATATTATAGCAATGAACGACAAAAATAAATATAATGATGAACCTGTATTTTACTGCAAGAAATGTTTGTCGCTTGCGATTAAAAGTGACATAGATGATTATGATTATTGTAATGAATGTGGTTCAACAGATATAGATACTGATACAGTAGATAATTGGGAAGCGAAATACAAGAATATGTATGGATTTTCCCTTTTAAATAAAAACAAATATTACAAAGACAGATAATAATATAATAATATGGAAGAAAAGAACGTAGCTAATAATGCAGAAAACAACCAGGAGTTGATTGAGAAATTGAATGCATGTAACGCTTTGATCAGCAGACTAGAGAAACAGAACAGTATGCTTACATCAAAGATCAAGGAGTTGAATGTTTTTAGTGTTTATAAAAGACTAGATTATCTTCTTGAAGTAGTAAAGCATTCAGAGAAGTTTTCTCCAGAATTTGCAGGTTCATGTCTTGAGGAGTTTGAGAAGATGATGACGCTTGTAGAAAATGGAGAGAATGGTAATGAGGAAGTCCAATAAAATTATTGCTATACCATGTAAGATTGGTATTGAATTCTTTGGTATGTGGCTCGATATAATGAGGCCTTATCATAAGCTTACGGATAAAGAGATTGTCTTGATGTCATATATTTTGAAGAAGAGATATGAACTGAGAAAGATAATATCTGATGACATAATGCTTGAGAAGGTGTTGTTTAACGAGGATACAAAAAGAAAGATAAGAAACGAATGTAATATTTCTAGTGCTCACTTTCAGGTAATAATATCAAAGTTAAGAAAATCAAAAGTTATTCTAGACTGTCTTTCTGTTGACGAATCCGGAAAACAGAAGAATGAGCTAAAGGTGAATCCTAAATATGTACCGGAGATTTCAAGTACAGACGATGGATTTGGTGTGACTTTTTATTTCAAGTTTGATGAAGATAGATGACATAAAAATAAGTGATACACATGGATTGTCCTATAAAGAAACTGCTGATATATATAAGGCATATTGGAACAGTATAAAACACTTTCTTGAATTAAACGATCTTAAAGATGATTATACTGAAGAGGAGTTTGATAAATTAAGATGTAGTGTGTCCGTTCCTTCTATAGGCAAGTTCGGTGTAACTTACAAGAAATATCTAAGCATTAAGAAACAGTATAAAATTACACACAATGAACATAAAAAAGACAGTAAAAATTAAGAAGATTACTCCTACGTTTCATAGTATATATGTGACATCCAACGAATACTCTTATGAAGACAGAGGAGGAGTGATCATCGGTGTCGGTGAGATGCTTACTGGATTTGACAGATTACAGAAGGTTGTTGCTGTTGGTCCTGACGTTAAAGGTATCAAGGTAGGTGATCTTGTCTGCATTGATTACAATAGATATAGGGTAAAGAAGTTTGACGACGTTCATTCTATAAAGGGTGAGATTCAGGATAACAAGACAGTATGTTATGAGATCCCTTCAGAGGAAGTTGGCGGTGAACAGCTATTGAGGATATACGATAGTGATATAATGTTTGTCGTAGATGAGTGCGAGGAGGTAGATGAGAGCGGCAGTGACATTATTATGCCAGACAAGTCTATTATTATCTAATGCTAATATAGACAATAGGAAATAGCAGATCATAAAATAAAATAGTGCATATATAGGCTTTAAGGTGATACTTAGAGCCTTTTTTAATATAAATGTTATGAGATTGATAAAATACGAAAACTATAAACTGAAGATATCTGACGAGGCATATATGATAGGTGCGTTCAGAAGACTACATGATTCAGACAAGACTGCATCAAAGGAAATGTTTATAAGGTATATGAGTGTAATCTATTTTACATACGATCCAAGATCAAGCTTCAACTATATAGTAAGTGAAGAGGACAGACTTAATGAAGTTCTTATGCAGGAAGGTTTCGATCCGGAGAAGTTTAGTCCGTCAAAAGACTTTACAGATGCTGTAGAGATATATAAGAAGACGAATATAACACCATCTACAGCATTGCTTGAAGATACAAGGTTTGCAGTGAACAAGCTAAGACAGCTTATAAGAAACATAGATTTCGATCAGTTGGATGAAAAGGATAAGGTGAATGCCATAAAGACAACAACAGCTACAGTAGCGATGATACCTAAGTTGGTAGAGGAGCTGGTTAAGGCAGAGAAGGCTGTTGTAAAAGAGTTTGAGGAAGAAACCAAAGCTAGAGGTGGAGCTGCAAAAACTATATTTGACGATGGATTCAAAAACATAGAATAATATGGCATACAATGAATATCAGACACAAGAGGAAAGGCTGAATCTGAATGATTATCCAAAAGAGGTTGTAGAGAATTTCTATACTTGTATAAACTCAATAGAATTCATAAAGAACCTGATTAATCCGTCAAGAAGGAGAGCAAAAGACTTACCAAAGGATTTTGAAGGAAAGATAGAGATTGATCTTGAAAACCCGCATATATTGGAGGATATGGATTATTTTAGACCATCTGCCATACATTTCCAGAAGTATGGATGCTATACAAAGCTAAGACCAAATCCAAATCCAAACAGCGAGTTTGGCAAATGGATATCAGAGGAAATACGAAGGTGTTGGAACGGATATGTAAGAGAGAGTGATGGAGAGTGGATTACCGGAGATCTATACTTTTATCTTAACTATTGTCCAATCCAGCTTATTAAGACTATGCCGGATGGAAGCTCTATCCGTACAGTTGACTTTCCTGTAATATGGGACGGTCAGTATTGGATATCACATTATCTATACAGAGCAAGAAAGAATGGGCATCATGCTTCTGAGTTAGCTAGCCGTGGTAAGGGAAAGTCATTCTTTGGAGGGGCTATGTTGGCTAAAAGATTCCTGCTTGGAGAAAACAAGAATGTTAATGCAAAGGTGTTGAGTATGGTTACTGCATCAGACAGAAAGTATATCTATGGACCTAACCAGATATTGAATATGTTCAAATACTATATAGACCATTGTGCAAAAACAACCCAATTCCCAAACAAAAGACTTACAGATTCAGCACAGGATCTTATGTGGGAGTCAGGATATAAGGATAAGGAAACAGGAGTAAGACATGGTACAGAAAACGCTGTAGTTGGTATATCAGCCGGTGTAAACCAGGATAAGCTGAACGGATCTCGTGGAGTGTTGTATCTAATAGAGGAGGCTGGTATCTTTAATAATTTGAATAACCTGTATCAAATGATCAGACCTTCAGTAGAGGATGGTAGTGCAGTATATGGACTTATATTTATGTATGGTACTGCCGGAGATGACATGTCAGACTTTACGACATTGCAAGAGATTATGTACAATCCATCCGGATATAATATGGAAAAGCTCAGGAATGTGTATGACAAGGATGGTCAGGGTAAGAAGGATTTTACGTTCTTCTTTCCGGCATACATAAACAGAGCGAACTGTTATGACAAGAATGGTAACAGTAATGTGACAAAAGCATTACTTGAGCTGCTTATGGACAGGTATACAGTAAAGTATGGATCAACAGATCTTAATGCAATTACAAAGCGTATTTCGCAGTATCCGATTACTCCACAAGAGGCTATAGTAAGATCAAAGAACAGTATGTTTCCTGTTACATCTTTGTTTGAGAGAATAAACCAGATAGATAATGATCCGAACTTCTATAACGAAACATACGTTGGAGAACTTGTTCTTCAAGGTGATGGAACTGTAGAATTTGTGCCTACAGGAGCCAAATCAATAAGAACATTCCCTACAAAAGACAATAAGATTGAAGGTGCTGTAGAGATATTCAGTATGCCAAAGAAAGGAGTGGATGGAAAGGTTAATTCTGAAAGATATATTATAGGAGCGGATCCATACGATGACGATGTGTCAAATACTATGTCATTAGGATCTGTACTTGTTCTTGACTTATGGACTGACACTATAGTTGCCGAATACACAGGAAGACCTATGTATGCAGACGAGTATTATGAAATATGTAGAAAGCTATGTATATTCTATAATGCAAAGCTTATGTATGAGAACAACAAGAAGGGATTGTTCAGTTACTTCAATACAATGCGTTCGTTATATATGCTGGCTGATACACCACAATATCTAAGAGATAAGGACCTTATAAAGGAAATAGGTATAGGAAACAAAAGCAAAGGAATTATAGCGACACAAGGAATAAAGAACTATGGATTCAGACAAATAAGGGAATGGCTTATAAAGCCTATAACAATAGAGAAGGAAAATGAAGACGGGTCGTCTTCTTCAGAAACGGTATATAATCTTACAAGAATAAACAATAGGGCTCTGCTTGAAGAATTGGCTAAGTGGAATCCGGATGTGAACGTGGATAGAATCATGGCACTTGTTCAGCTTATGTTATATAGGGAAGAGAAGATAATATTATATAATGGTGACTTCTCTAAGGCAAAGGATAGAAGAAGGAAGACTCTTTCAAACGATCCATTCTTTGATAAATATAGTAGTATAGGTAATTATAATAATAAAGATTTATATATTACAAGAAAGTAAATAGTTATTAAATTTGCAACAAATTTGTAAGAAGCATTATGAGTAATAAATTATATAGTTTACCACAGCAGCAACTTCCGTTCAGTAAGAAAACAAAAGAATGGAGAAAGATGCACCTGGATTGGGCTGATAATCATACATACTCAAACAGCTCTCTTGTCAGAAGTGATGTAACACACAAAAAGATCAATTATGACTTGTTTATAGGAAAACTTCATATGAGTGATCTTCAGGTGTTACTCGAACCGGACTCATATAATACAGGAGAGATTCCTAATAGGATAACACACTATCCTATTATAAATTCAAAACTGAATGTACTTATAGGAGAGGAAAGCGAGAGAGTATTTGAATACAGAGTTGTAGTTACAAATCCTAATAGTATCTCAAAAATAGAAGAAGATAAAAAGAATAGAATTTTTGAAGAGCTTAAGGCGCTTATAGAGAATACTGCATTAAGTGAAGAAGACTATAATGCACAACTTGAGAAACTTAGTGATTTTTCTACGTATGAATATCAGGACATAAGAGAGACAAACGCAAACAGTATACTAAACCATTATTGGAAGGAGTATAACCTGAAGGCTTTGTTCAATACAGGATTCATAGATGAGCTATGTGTCGGAGAAGAAATATATCAGTGTGATATTGTAGGAGGAGAGCCTGTAATCGAAAGGTTGAATCCTACAAAAGTTCGTGTATACAAATCAGGCTTTTCAAATAAGATTGAAGACGCCGATATGATAGTCCTTGAAGACTATTGGTCTCCAGGAAAAATAGTTGATACATATTATGACGAAATAGCAAAGTTAAGTGAGTCAGACAGAAAGACTGTTCAAAGGCTTCTTGATGGAGAAAGTGTTGATACAAGCTATGACGAAATGGACAATATAGATCCTAGAGACGAGTTTGTGAATGCAAGATTTGTAGGGGATGAAGGAATATTCCTAGGAAGCGACTCTGATATAAATTCATTGTTCAAAGGTCCGAATATCGACTCTTTGTCACCATATGATATGCTTGGAAATATAAAGGTTCTCAGAGTATATTGGAAGTCGAGAAGAAAGATAAAGAAGGTTAAGTCATACGATCCGGAAACAGGTGAAGAGGTATATGATTTCTATCCTGAGAACTATATAATAGACGAGTCAAAGGGAGAGGAAGAAACAATATACTGGGTGAACCAGGCATGGGAAGGAATCAAGATAGGAAAGGATATCTATCTGGGAATGAGACCTAAGCCTATACAGTACAATAGTATGACAAACCCATCAAAATGTCATTTTGGTATTATAGGAACAATATACAATATAAATGACAACAAGCCATATAGTCTTATAGATATGATGAAGCCATATAATTATCTATATGATGTAATTCATGACAGACTGAATAAGGCTATAGCAAAGAATTGGGGTAAGATAATATCTCTTGACCTTGCAAAAGTTCCAAAGGATTGGGACGTCAAGAAGTGGATGTATTTTGCAAAGACAAACGGAATAGCTGTTGTAGACAGCTTCAATGAAGGAACAGAAGGTGCTGCTACAGGAAAGATTGCCGGTGTACTTAATAACGCATCAAATGGTATAATTGATGCTTCAGACGGAAATATTATACAGCAGTATATAAATCTTCTTCAATTTATACCTATGGAACTTTCTGATGTTGTAGGTATATCAAAGCAAAGAGAGGGACAGATAAGCAATAGAGAAACTGTAGGAGGAGTTGAGAGAGCGACACTACAGTCTTCACATATCACAGAAAGACTGTTCTTGCTTCATGACGATACAAAGAAGAGAGTTATGGAATGTTTTCTTGAAACCGCAAAGATGGCATTCAAGGGAAAAAGCAAGAAGATACCATATATAGTTTCCGGTATGTCAAGTAAGTTTATGGAGATTGACGGAAATGAATTCTCTGAGTCAGACTATGGAATAGTTATAGACAATTCAAATGAAATGCAGTCTTTGAAGCAGAAGATAGATATGCTTGCACAGGCAGCTCTACAAAATCAGGCGATAAGTTTCTCTACTATGATGAAGTTATATTCTTCATGTTCTTTGTCAGAAAAGATAAGAACGGTAGAAAAGAACGAGCAGAAGATTCAGGAACAGCAGGCACAGGCACAGGCGCAGCAACAGCAGTTACAACAGCAGCAGATCGAACAGCAGGCTCAGTTAGAACAGGCTAAGTTGGAGCAGGAATATGCTATTGCATCTGAAAGAAACGAAACAGCAATTCTTGTTGCAGAGATCAATAGTCAGGCTGAAGCTGACAGACTTGCACTAATGAATCAGGATGCTGAAGAGACTTATTCAGAAAAAGACAAGGCTGAATTGGCAGAGAAAATAAGACAGTTTGACGCCAAACTGAAGCTTGATTACGATAAGCTTGATTTTGATAAAAACAAGACAAAAAAGAATCAGGAATTGAAACTGAAACAAATAAACAAACCAAATAAAACATCTAAATAAATATAAACATGCTAAAAAGAATAAGGGACATAGTTCTTACTGACAAGCCGCCCTTAGATACAAATTGCCTATGGGTTAGAATTATTGATAAAGGTCATTCTTATCAAAATAAGGGAAAGGGTCCTGAATATGAATTTTTGCACTTTGTAAATGGCGACTGGTATCCTGTTATCAATGCACAGCAGGCAGCTGAGTATTGCTATACAACAGCAGAATATCTTATAAGAGTAGTAGAGGAAAAGCTTAGGGATTTTGATAAGGAGACTGCAATTCCTATTGAGAAGCAGATGTATTGGGATTCAAAGCAGGACAAACTTAAACCAGGTGTAGGTATTATAATAGAGAACAATGTAATATCTGCAATAGGAGGAGGCGGAGGTGATGCTACAAAAGAGGATATAGCAAACCTTCAGAATCAGATAAATATACTTGGCTTAGGTGCAGAGCTTTCTATTTCAGTAAGCCCTTCTATAGTTGAAAAGAATGTAAGTTCTACAGTAAAGGTAACTGCAACATTAAGCAAGCTTACTCCTGAAACTATAAAGATATATGCAGATGGCGTTGAAGTAATGCAGGATGAAAACAAGGCTACTATAGTGTATACAAATACAGCAAACTTCCTTGCTAATGTGAACTATAATGCACAGGCTTCCTACGGTACAATATCATTCTCAAAGAATGCAACACTTACTGTAAAGGATGCTATTCTATATGGTTTCCATGCAAATGACGGTACACCTGTACTTAAGAGAGTTGCAACCACAGCAGTTTCAAATACAACATATAATGATACTGCAAAGATTGATAATGCAAAATTCTCAATATATGTACCTTCTGGAGTTACAGCACCTACAAAACTTTCTATGGGTGGTACACCAGTTGCATTTACAAAATCTACACAAAAGATAGGTACTATAACATACACCTGCTTCCTTTTGGATGGTGTATATCCTATAAGCAAATCCTTACAAATTAAAGCTGAATAATATAAGTTATGGCGAAGAAAGATATAGCATTAAGTGAAGTGGCAAATGGTATTACATCAGCCACAAAGGATCATATTGTAGCAAAAGCACAAGATATCTATGATATTGATATAGACAAATATCAAAGTGACATAAATGCTGAGACAGACGAAAGACTTACAGCATTGGAAACTAATCCTCCTGCTCCTAGTGGTGGAGGAAGTGATATTCCTAAAGACAATACAAATATCAAGGGAACATATCATGTAAAGAAGACTGATAATCTTGCATCTCTTGATAAGACAAATACAAATTATGTCATTAACTATAAGCATGATTTGTCTGAAGAGACATGGATTATCCCTAATGGAAGTATCATTACTATTGAAGGAGGTTCTATTGAAAATGGTACTCTTGTAGGTAATGATACTATAATAGATGATTCCATAGGATTCAAGTTCAAGAATGTAACATTCAGTGGTACTTGGAATATCCAGGACATTTATCCTGAGTGGTTCAAGGATCCTAATGCAACAGATAATCTTGATGTATATTGGAATAATGCATTGCAGACTGCAATCAATCTTTCAGGTTATACAAAGGCACCTGTAAAATTGACAGCAGATACATATATGCTTTATAATTGGTTGAGAACTACAGGTCCTGGAGAAACAGACAAGTATGATACAATTCTTACTATTGCATCATATATGACTATCTATTCAGAACATAAGAGCAGAATCAAGGTTCTTCCTCTTGAAATGAGTAACAGTCAGTTCTATTGTTCGGTACTAGGACATAGATATGAAGGTACTTCAGCATATAACAAAAATACAAGATGGACTAATATTACATTAAGAAATATTATTATTGACAACTGGGATGAAACTCTTGCTCCTACATATACTCCAGTACAGATTATCAATAAATATT
>JAZUHH010000077.1:0-2775 GCA_045641625.1 Paludibacteraceae bacterium | reverse complement strand
ACAGCCAACGGCAAGCCTATAGCATTGACTGACGGCAAATATACTTCCGTTCTTACCGAGACTACAATCTTCGAGATTGTTATTGTCGGCTTTGACGGAAAAGAGGGCAAGATTGGAAAGAGAGTCGAGGTTGAGAAGAAGCCAGACTTCTCGCTTGAGGCAACACCAGACTGCGAGGCAAAGGAGGTAGAGCTTTCTCTAGTCTCTGAAGCAGCATACGAGCCTTCTCAGATTACAGCCACAGCCAACGGCAAGCCAATAAGCTTTGCCGACAACAAGGCTACAGTCGAGTTTACCGAGGACACAAAGTTCGAGGTTACTGTAGCAGGCGAGATATGTCCTGCTGTGACAAAGACAGCAACTGCTGAATACGACTGCGAGAAGAAAGACTGTGAGGCACCTATATTTTTGCCTGCTCAAGTTTCTGGTCTTGTCCAGGGAGTTCCGGAGGTTGGAAATGAAATTTATATTTGTGCAGACCATCAGGATCATATACCATCAATGTTTGCTGTAAATCAGGGAAACGATGTAAATGTCGATAATTTTTATTACCAGTTTACTGAGGATAATATTGACGGCTCATCTACTCCGAATTGGTCTGAACCGAAACGTGTGCCGCATGCTAATTTTTTGGATGAATTTAAATATTGGATTGTAGATTTTACAGGAACTCTGTCAAAGGAAGGTCACTATCGTTGGTATGCTATGAGTGGCGAGTGTAAAAGTAATGAATATATAATTACATTAGGCAAAAGACCTGTATTGAAGCCACATGATGATGTTGTATTGTGCTGGAATGATAAAAGTGCTGATAGAGGAATTATTGAGGTAGAGTTGGAAAGCGGAAGTATGCCATTCAAAAGTATAGTTTGCAATCCTGGAATAACTTTCAGTATAAATAACCCGACGGGAGAATCAGTTACGAAATTTGCTTTTAATATAGAAGAAGGACTTCGTGAGAATTTACCTTTATATGAAGATTCTCCATATACTATTAAACTGATGGCTAATACGGGTTATCATTGTGCTACTGAAAATATTGAATTTAAATTTCTTCTTGAGGGTAAACCTTCATTCTCTGTCTCAGCAGATGATGAAGCTATATGCTCTGGGGAATCGACATCTTTAAAACTAAAGAAGTATGGAGTATCCAATGAAATTATTAACAAACAGACATACACAATTACAGATGACCATGGTAATGAGTACGAAGACGCTCCATCTATAGAGGTTTCTCCAACTGAAAAGACTGTCTATACAGTGACAGCAACAGGAGAGTATTGTAAAGAACCGGTAACAAAAGAGGTTATTGTAGATATAGATCCAGCCTGTGCGAAGCCTGAATTCTCACTTGAATTGGACAAGGAAGCAATATGCGAGGCTGGTGACGTGGAGTTGACTCTTGTTGCAAGCGGAGAATACGACGCAACAAAGGTTTCAGCTGCAGCAAACGGCGAGCCTATAGCATTGACTGACGGCAAATATACTTCTGCTCTTACCGAGACAACAAAGTTCGAGGTTGTGATTGCCAACGAGGACGGCACCGAGACAACACTTGAAAAGACAGTCGAGGTTGAGAAGATGCCAGACTTCTCGCTTGAGGCAACACCTGATTGCGAGGCAAAGGAGGTAGAGCTTTCCCTAGTCTCTGAAGCAGCATACGAGCCTTCTCAGATTACAGCGACAGCCAATGGCAAACCAATCAGCTTTGCCGGCAACAAGGCTACAGCAGAATTTGCCGAGGACACTAAGTTCGAGGTGTCAGTCTCAGGCGAGATATGCCCTGCAGTGACAAAGACAGCAACTGCTGAATACGATTGCGAAGAGAAAGACTGTGAGGCACCTACATTCTCTATAGGTAGTGCAATCTCAGGTACTGGATATGATGCTTACAGTTGTTTGAATAATGCAAAAACTACGGTGTTTGCACATCAATCCAACGATGTGAATATTGATGATTTTTATTTTCAGTTTGTGCCGGATGTCTTTATTGTAAAAGGTGGCGATGATTTGGATTGGGGTGAACCTCAAAAATTAAATGCAAGTCTTAGTTATAATTGGTATTTAGAGATTCCTTATCCCGACAAGAAAGGAACCTATCGTTGGTATGCTATGAACGGTGAATGTAAAAGTAAAGTGTATCAATTTGTTATCTCGCATATTTATGAGGCTCCAGTATTGAAGCCACATGATGATGTTATATTGTGCTGGAATGATAAAAGTGCTGATAGAGCAATTGTAGAGATAGAGTTGGAAAGCGGAAGTGTGCCAGCCAAAAGTCTTAGTTACTCTGTAGGATATGAAAGTGGGGATAGTTGGAATTATGGCTTTTTAGGTATTCCAAACCCGACCGGAGAGCCAATCACTAAACTTGCATTTAATTTGGAAGAACAGATGAAGAAAGATCTAAATAATAATGAGTTTGAAGATGTTTCACCACATATTAGAGTGAAAGCTAGTACTTTTTTTTGTACTTCCGATCCAATAGATTTTAAATATATTCTTGAGGGTAAACCTTCATTCTCTGTCTCTGCAGATGATAAAGCTATATGCCCAGGAGAATCGACATCTTTAAAACTTAAGAAGTATGGAATAGATCAATACACCATTAACAGCAAGATATACACAATTACAGACGACAAGGGTAATGAGTACGAAGACGCTCCATCTATAGAGGTTTCTCCAACCGAAAAGACTGTCTATACAGTGACAGCAACAGGAGAGTATTGTAAAGAACCGGTAACAAGAGAGGTTACTGTAGATATAGATCCAGCC
>JAZUHH010000076.1:0-17376 GCA_045641625.1 Paludibacteraceae bacterium | reverse complement strand
TCGCAACCAAGAAAGCACCACAAAAAGATTAACTTGTAAACCTAAGAATGAAGAAAGATACACACACCGAACCAAATGAAAACCAAGCAATTAGTCAAGACCGACAGTCCGACATCCAAAAGAAGTATGCCAAGAATCAAGACACGCAAAAGCACCGACAAAACTAATCTGCCGAGTGCAAAGCACGAAATCTGCGTGCGAATCTTGAATAATTCATGTGCAAAGCACCAAATCCGAAAACGGATTTGCATCTTTGCACTTGCAACGCGCAGAAATCGCAGACACATCGCAAACTTTTCACTATAACAAGGTCAAAAACGAAAGAATTTTTCAACCTAATCACTTGCAAAGGTCCAAATCCGAAAACGGATTTGGACCGATGCACATGCAAAGCATGAAATCCGAAAACGGATTTGGAGCGTTGCACAATAATTGCTCGAAAAACAGAAGCGAATTTGAAGCAATGAAACATAAAAATTTGCTGACCGGAAACGGATTTAGAGCCATGCAACATAAAAGACTGCAAACCAACAACGAATTTAGAGTCGTGAAAAAGAAAAGATTTCTATACGGAAACGAATTCATACCTGTGCATTAAGCAGATCTAACAGACAGATACACAAGCAGGTCTTGACAAAAAGAAAAGGCGGCACTTCGATAGAAATGCCGCCTTTGCATCACATCCGACTCCGCAGATGGAACGACCGAAAGACCTGGAAACTAAGAATTGTGAATAACCGCATAGACATTGAACTCTTCTCCGCAGGTTAGCCTTACATAACCGGACTCAATTCGGTTATTCTTGATTACCAACGGATTAAGTTCTCTCATCTTTCGGTCGAAACTACGAGATTCCTCCACACTTTTATGTCTGATAACCTCCATCTTCCCGGAAAGGTCCTCGCGAACGTACCTGTCAAAGAATATCCTCGCAACGAACCCCATAGTCATCCTCAAGTTCACCTCGACACACGGATGCAGCTCCATTTTTCCTCCGACATTGACGATCATCATATCGACGCCAACCGCCTGAACGCCAAGGTTCGGACCGACCATCCGGCAAAGCATATCTTCGCACACCCGAATAGCCGTGTCCAGTTCACGAGCCCCCACAAACTGCAGAAGTCTGGACCTCAACACCTCGTTAGACGCCAAAAAGTTACCCGTATATGCCCCGTTGGAAGTCTCGAACAGCGAATAGCCGGCAAAACTGAACTTCCCGTTCTTCAGCTCAAACTCCATAGCGAAGTCAACGACCTTGTCAAACTTCTGCTCCACTAGAACGGACCCCATCTGGCCCAAGACGCTCTGCACCCTCTTTCTGAAGGCATGACCGTCTGGCAAGTACCTAGTCACGAACATCACACCGCGCCCGCTGCTGCTGTAAGGCGCCTTCACGACCACCTCCTCGGAACCGCCGTTGAACACATCTTCAACCGAAGACAGTTCGACAGGCAGATCACCGAACTTGTAGAGTCCGTTGGCCTTCATCTCGGATAGAAACGGAATCGTAGTCCTTCGATGGCTGAGTTCCCTGACCTTCTCGACAACCTCGAGATCATTGTGGCTGAAATCCGTCAAAGACCTGACGACCGCCTCGTTCAATCCCCAAGGCAGGAACTCCGAAAAGCGAAACTTACCTCCGCCAGAGACCAATACATCAGAAAGCGAGACAGACAACAACTGTTGTATATCTCGCTCAAAGTCAGCGTCATAAACTTGACCGGAAATTATCTTGTCCCCAGGCAACGAGTACCAGACCGGCAGCAGAGCCAGGTCCTTCTCAAACTTCTGAATCAACTTGTGGGGCGTAAAAGAAGCACGACGCGGCTCAGCCAGAACCATGTCGTGCGAAGGATTGTATATGCGTATCATCCGCAAAGAGTGTATAAGTCAGATCTTGGGTTAATTAGCATGACCGGAACGCTCGATTTTCTGATCGTCTTTAGTTCGCGAGGTCCGAAAATGATGTCGTCAATTCCATACTCTCTCGAGGCAGAGCAAATTACCAGGTCGTAGCCTTTCGACTTCGCCAATTCGGAAGCCTCGCGCTCCACCTTGAAGCTGTCCTTTGATCCCTGCATGATGTCATGAACCACGCCGGCCTTTTCGAGCAGTACGTCTATCGCATCAACTGTCTGTTGCGCTCTCGAGCCGTAATCCTTAGGCTTGAACAGAGTCACGTGGGCAGAATAGAACCTACCGAAGGAACTTGCGAAGGGTCCTTTCTCGCGATCCTCAATCAGGAAGGTGATCGGAACGAGTATGTTTGAAAACGAGACATTGTGCTCTTCACGACAGAAGAAGTAGGGAATTCGCAAGCCCCTGCAGAGCTTCAGATAGGACATCACCTGACTGCGATTGTCCTTTACCTGGAACAAAAGCATGGACGCTTCGGTCTGCTCCATGAACTCGGTGAAGTCCTCATCTCTTTTGAGCACACGAAAGTCGCTCGCAACGCATTCAGCATTAAGCTTTCTAAGGAGCGAGCTCTTTGATTCGAAGTCCTGGTCGGACTCGGAAACCGACAACAAACATATTTGCTTGGAATAGGTCTTGGACAGAGATGCGGCCATCTCCATCGCAACCTTGGGCAGGGACGACTCGATCGAGTCATCCACGAAAACGAATATTTGAGACATAAACTAGTGATTTACAAAATCCACTCCAATAAAATTGGAGCTATCATAGAAGTTAAAACTCCATTCAACGAAAGTCCAAGACCCGCATAAGCACCGAAACGAGGACTAACCTCCATAGCACGGGACGTACCGACAGCATGGCTTCCCGTACCGATACCCAAACTGATACCTATAGGAGTGGAGATCTTGAAAAGCTTGAAGATTGCGAATCCGAACATTGCCCCGAAGACTCCGGTGATCACTACGGAAGATACGGTTAGAGCTGGGATTCCTCCAGTCATGTTCGAAACCTGCATGGCGATAGGCGTAGTCACTGACTTGGGAGCAAGAGAGATCACTACATCATTCGTAGCACCCAACCACTTAGCTATGTAAACTACACTTATGATTCCGACCAGACAACCGACAACTTGGGAAACTATGATTGGCCACAACTGCTTTCTTATGTCATCCAACTGACGGTAGAGAGGGACTCCGAGTGCCACTACGCAAGGTGAAAGCCATACGTCAATAGCCAAGCTCGCCTCTTCATAAGCTTTATAATCTATTCCGGAAATCTTGATAAACAGAATGATAACTGTAATAGACAGCAGAATCGGATTGAGAAGTATTAAACCAGTTCTCTTTTGAATGATCCTTGACACAGCATAAACTCCGAAAGTAAGAGCCAGCAAGAAAAATTTGTTAGACAGTATTTCCATGACTACTTTCGCTTTGAGATAAACTTGCGTGAAACCTTATAAGCAATAGCTGTAGATACAAAGACAAGAACCGTGCTTCCTATCACAGCCGAGATGATTGGCACGAACTGAGCCTTGATTACTCCAAAATAAAGCATTAGCTTCACACCAGGAGGAATGAAAAAGAAAGCCAAATTACGTGTCAGAAAGTCAGACACATCTTTTACCCAATTCAGCTTTATCCATCCGATCTTCAAGAATATTGTCAAAAAGAGCATTCCAAATATTGAAGAAGGAATCTTAACTCCTGTAATCCAAACAACCAACTCGCCAAGAACCAACATGGCAAAAATTATGAACAACTGAAGTGTCATTTATTAAGATCTAAAAAAGTACAACATCGCAACGCCCAGTAGAACACCAAAGAGAAGCACTGACTTTATCTTGATATTCTTTTCTTTGAGCATGAATGCACCATACATAAATGGAACAACTGCGCCGCTTCTCCTAATAGTAGAGACTATTGAAATCATGGCTTCCTTGTCAGACAAAGCCTTATAATACAAATAGTCTGCAATCATAAGGCAAACACTAATTCCGATTATAGACCAACGCCAAGTGAATGGAGTTGTCTTTTTCCTTAAAGGATACCAAATGGTGAACATGACCACTAGCATAAGAATGGACTGGTACATCGTACTGTAAACCTGAACAGCCATTTTAGGATAATGGTTCATCAAGTGCTTGTCATACAAACCGCTTGCACTTCCACATATAGTAGCCAATATAATCAGCCAGATCCAATGATTAGCTTTCCAAGAAATTCCCTCACTTTTGCCTACCTGAGAAAACAAAAAGAAAGAAATAAGTGTAATTGAAACTGCAACAACCTGGACAGGAGTTAGAGTCTCACTAAAAATAAACGTAGCACAAATGACCGTCCACAAAGGCTGGGTTGCACGAATCGGAGAGAAGATCGTTATAGGCACATGCTTCATTCCGAAGTAAGCGCAAATCCAACTTGACAGGACTATCACAGACTTTATGAAAATAGCCCAATGAACGTCTAATGAAACACTTGGAATATAGAAGTTTCCCAATAATTCCTGCGCGTTGGGATGAAATGCAGAAACTATTAAATTAGGAAGGAATAAACCAAAAGAGATGAAAATTGAAAGAGACAAAACTGGAATTACAGCATTTCCGGACAAAGCTCTCTTCTTAAAGACATCATATATTCCTAACCCAAAAGCAGAATAAAGAGCGAGTAAAATCCAATACATACTTTATTTAATATTCCAAAATACCTTTGCCTTGTCTTACGATAACTGGTTCGTCACCTGTACAGTCAACAATCGTACTTGGATCAAGAGAACCGTATCCGGAATTGATAACTACGTCAGCGATATGACCGAGCTTTTCTTCTATCAGTTCTGGATCAGTGTAATATTCAAGAACATCATCGCTTTCGTCTTTGACTGAAGTTGAAAGAATAGGATTACCTAGCTGCTTGACTATCTCTCGCACTACATTGTTATCGGGAACTCTAATACCTACGGTCTTTTTGTTCTTGAATAATTTAGGCAAAGAGTTATTACCATTAAGAATGAAAGTGAAAGGACCAGGCAAGTTCTTCTTCATCAATTTGAACACGTCATTATCAACTTTAGCATATTCGCTGATATGGCTCAAGTCATAACAGATAAATGAAAGGTTTGCCTTCTTTGGATCAATCTGCTTATATCTGCAAACTTTCTCCACTGCTTTAGAATTAAAAATATCACAACCCAAGCCGTATATGGTGTCAGTAGGATAAACGATTACGCCACCCTCCTGAAGAATTTGCACCACTCTGTCAATCTCTTTTGGATTGGGATTCTCTGGATATATTCTATATATCATGACTAACTTATATAACTTAAAATAAAAGAGGCGAAGGAAAAGCCCAACGCCTCTTTTATACAATTTCTAATTCATTTACTTAAAGTAAACAACCTCGATTGAGCCTTTGTAAGTTTCTCCATTGTTGAGAGTAACCTCATAGAAATAAACTCCTGGATCAACCAAATTGCCACGGCAAGTACCATCCCAACCATTGTTACTTTCTGTCATCTTCTGACCATAACGGTTAAAGATAATAACAGGGTAACCCTCCATAAACACATCGTTCAAGCCGATTGAATTCTGAGGAGTGAAGGCTGTAGGTATCTGAGTAACAACATTGATACTAACAACATTTGTCTGGACAGCAGGACAAACTCCATCAAGAGCCAAAGCGTAGTATGAAGCTGTATCTGTCAAACTCATTAGTTTCAACTGCTTGTTATTCTTTTCAGATCCAAGAGTAGTACCGATAAGTTCGTCTGCCTCATCAGAATACTGCTGATACTCAGGCTTAATATTACCGTCTCTATCGAATGACTCTACGAATCTACCGTCAAATACACCATTTACTCTGTACCATCTCAACTCATCAGGATTATTGCTAGTAACCAAATTTAGCTCAGCATTCTCACCCAAGAATACTCTAGCCTTATCCTGAGGCTTAGTAGTAAGAATAAACTCACTGCTATGAAGTCTCTTCTTGACATCAATTACAACTTCTGCGTTAGACATCAAAGAATCACCCTTGAACAATTTGTAGTTATCTGCGCCACCAAGAATATCTTTAATTTCATCCTCAGTCTTACCGTCAAACTCACCTTCACAAGGTTTATAGTAACTATCATAACTTGTTCCAGTACCACAAGAGTTAGTAGCATAGTACAACAGATGCATGTTACTGTTAGTGAATGGAACCAAAGAATTTGGAACGTACTTAGCAGAATCAATCAACTTTTCGTGCAACTGAAGCAAAGACAACATCTTGTTGTAGTTGACATTAGCAGGATAGTAGTCAATGTTGTACTTCTCCAAGTCATCCTCAAGCAACCAACCTTCCTCCTTGATTGAATCACCCATATCATATACACAAACATTAAATCTATCATATAGATTTTCATCTGTCAATCTGATCGAGTCATCCTCACAAACTAGGTAAGTAGTAGGATCAAGCTTAACTCTAGGTCTCTCGCGAATTATAATATTAGCGAATGCAGTATCTGTACACATAGTAGCTGTATCCATTGCAATTATAGTGTAGAAACCAGACTTGGAAGCTCTATCCATAGCAATCTTCTTTTCTCCGATTGCATTAGCCTGCTTACGACCTCCATACAATGTCTCCAACTCCTTAGAATAAGTTGTTGGGTTTGTACTATGCAACAAGTTCTCTCTACCCTTATCAGGGAATATATCGTTTGGATGTCCCTTATAGAAGTCATACTTAAACAAGATCGGCATTTCCTCGAGAACACCATCTATGTAGTCGAACAACTTACCAGAAGTCTTAGACAACTTATTCTCAGACAACTTCAACTCAGGGTAAGAACAAATTGTTGTATCATGCATTCTTACGTCAACAACAGTCTCACGAGTAGGAACATAAACCATCTTTTTCACTGAGTCCTTATTACCACAAGGGTCAAGCACATACAACGTTACATACATTGAGTGTTCGATAAACTCTCCTGGCTTAGGATTCTGGATTGTATCGAAGAACAATACCAAAGTCTCGTCACAAGGATCAGAAATAGAACCCTTAGGCAAATACTGCTTCAAATCAGGAACCATAAACTTACAAGGTTTTGTCCAAGGAGCATAGATACTGCTATCTGACCAAGCCTTTGGAATATCGATCTTAGGCGCAGTAGTATCTCTTACCTGGTAAGTGATAGTTACAGGGTTAGTCTTGTTCTTACAATGGTCGTAAGCAATAAATGTACGACTCATATCATAAGAATAATACTCACACTGCTTTCTATCATTAGTTCTATTTGTATAGTCTTCATAATAAATATAACCTGCTCTCTCCTCCTCAGGAGTTACAGACAAATCATTATGATTCTTGTTTGCCATAGTGTAAGTGAATTTAGTACATCCACCATTAGCTCTTACATTATCAGGCAATGAAGGAACCTTACCACAATCCTCGAACAAATATGTCTTTGAAACGAAACCGTCTTCCCATATAGGAGGCTCCTTGTCTTCAATAGTAAATACTTGCTCACAAGAAATCTCTCTCTCCTTCAAATCCTTAATATAGTACTTACGAACAACTGTGTAGCGACAGAAACCTTCCTTAGCACTATTATCAGTATCTGAATAGTTGAATGTTGCAGGATTTACTCTATCAGGATCAGAAATTGTTCCTCCCGCTGCCAAGAAATCTGCAAATGTAAGGTATGGATCTGGCAAAGCATTATTACATTCATAAGTTGTATCAGGAAGTGGAGGACAAGTAATATCAGGAATTACCTGGTCAACAACCTCTACGATAGTATGACAAATCTTAGTTTCACCAGTTGCAGAAGTATCAGAAACAGTCCAAGTAATCTCAGTTTCTCCGATAATATAATTATCCTTCAACTGCTTGTCAGTACCCTCTTTATCCTTACGAACAACAGTCTCTACAATAAGATCACAAACATTGTTGTACTTAGGCAGCTTCAAGCCTGCCTTAACAACCTCTTCATAAGTAGCCTCGTTAGAACCTGGTACTGTCAAAGTTACAGTAACCTTGCTTGCCAACTGAGAGCAACTGAATTCATCTATGCCCTCAGAGTGGACAGCAACCTCCTGCTTACATGTACCAAGAATTGAACCCTTGTATGTGTAGATCCATTTAACAGTATCGCGCATTCCTGCAAGATAAGAATCAGTCATCTTTCTGCCTGAAGAACGTACAGTATCAGGAGCAACAAGATCTCCTGTACACAAGTCATAAACCTTAGGAGCTAACAAACCTACACGTCTAGCAGAAACCTCACAACCCTCGCTTGGCTTCAAAGAAATGTACTTGTCTTCAAAATCTTTCTGGCTACAATCAACTGCAGGAGTATTTATATCACCGATTACCAATAACTGTGTACATCTTGCAACTGTATCAACCAAAGTCATTGAACTGTCACTAAATGTCCAAGTAATTGTATAAGAACCTGTACGGAATGAATCCAAAACAGTCTTATCAGGATCATCGCTTCTTGTACCTACACCCTTTATCTTAGCACCTGTACATGGGTTTGTAGCAAATGGAGGCTCAATTCCTACAAATGGAGAAGGAGCAACACACTCGCCTTCCTTAACAGGGATATTGATATCTTCCATAGGATCAATATCACAAGGAGTAATAAGCTTCTTGTCAGTTCTTACGTTTACAACCTGCTCGCACTTCTTAACACCTGTAACATAAGGTGACTTGAATGTCCACACGACGGTTGTATTTCCTACCTCAAACTTAGTCGTAGTTGCAAACACATCATTATCTGTTCCTATTATTGCTCCTGTAGCTGGAATAGGGCTACCTGTACAAGAATCTGTAGCAGATGGGATAGGCAGCATAGTAGGATCAAGAACTATGAAACAATCACCTTCCACAGTAATATGTACTGTATCTAGAGTATTACAATCGAATTGAGGATCTGAATCAGACATGATTCTCAAAACATTATTACACTTCTTGAATGCAGTAGTCAAACTGTCATTCTCGAAAATCCAGATAATGTTATAGTCAGAACCTGCATTGAAAATTTCCGGAAGATCTGTACCCTTCTCTGAACCATCATCAAGACGAGGATCTCCTGGAATTAGAGTTCCTGTACACTGATCAGAAGCGTATATCTCAGGAAGTTTCTTTAAAACATAATCCTTATTTGCCTCACAATCACCCTTAGGAAGAACAACCTTCATTGTGTCTTCAAGAGTTGTACAGTCAAACAAAGGCTCTTTGTCACTCTTGATTGTAACCAACTGGTCACAAGAGATTGGATCTGAATTACCTAAATTATCAGTAAACAAATAGTTCCAATGCAATCTGTAAGCACCAGGCCTGAATTCATAAGTCTTCAAGAAATTAATTATATTATCCTTACCATCCAACTTGCTTGAATATTCAGCATTAGAATTCATATAAACCTCTAAAGATACAATAGCAGTCTCTCCGCTACATGGATCCTTAGGGAACGGCACATTGTCAACATTTGCATACTTATATTCACAAGAGCCATTCAAAACCTCGTCAATTGCAGGGAAGTCTCTATCACAATTAATCAACTCAGGAACACCATCAATAATAACTTTAGTAGTACATGTTGTTACTGAATCTTTCATTGTGTGAGTAGTATCAGTGAATGTCCAAGTGATAGTCACTGTAGTACGATATGGACTATCCAAAGGCTTGCCGTCCGAACGAGAAGGAACTCCGTTAATTACAATAGCATTACCATGTTCATCCTTTATACAAGGATTTTCTTTAGTCCACTTGCCAGTCTTTAACATCTCCATTTCAGCTTCCGATGGAGTCGCAGAACAAGCTCCTTCTGGAATAACAAGAGTTAGATCACCCTGAATGTCAGTAGGACAATCACCAACCTGAGGCAATAGAGTCAACAACTCAATCTTCTGGTAACAGTATGTATGAACAGAGTCTGTAATATCAGAGAACTCCCACATTACTGTATCTATACCAAGCTTAAACGAATGAACATACTTGTCCGCCGAGTTCTTTACTACCTCAACAAATTTCTTTGTATCATCTTTTGCAGAAGGAACTGCCCAAGCATCATAACCAGCCACACAAGGATCAGGCTGACTCTTAGATATTAGCTCGATATCCTTTGGACCGCAATCCTCAGCATACTCCAACACAGGAGGGAACAATCTCTCACAATCTATCTCTGGGAATGGATTGTTACCGTAGATCATAACCTTAGAAGTACATCTAGCTGCAGGTGCAGAAGAATATGGACTCTTGAACTCCCAGTAAATATATGTCACATTTGTTGGATAATCGTCAGTCAATTCCTTTCCATCCGAACGAGTAGGTACTCCCCAAATTGTATCTTCTGGCATACACAAGTCAAATGCAAAAGGAAGTTTCTCCATCTTTAGAGAATCGAACTTAGCGAAACATGTGCCAGAATCAGCTTTAGCCTCGTATAGCGCATAATCTTCACATTTCAAGTCAAGTTCACCTGAACTTTCAATATTCAACTCCTGAGGACAATATGTTCTATTACCGTCTTCATCTACTACTACCCATTGCAAATCATAAACTTCACCAACCTTAAATCCATAGTCAGCAGGAATAGTAGATATTGACAACATGTCAAGCTGTAAAATAGCCTGAATCTTTGCAGGATCACCAGTTAGAGGATCCTTAACACAGTAATCATAACCGTAATAAGGTCCAGCCTC
This sequence comes from Paludibacteraceae bacterium, assembly GCA_045641625.1. Taxonomy (GTDB): domain Bacteria; phylum Bacteroidota; class Bacteroidia; order Bacteroidales; family Paludibacteraceae; genus UBA1723. The sequence continues at coordinate 6,761 of JAZUHH010000076.1, read as the reverse complement.
AATATTTTTGAACAAAATTTCACATGACGCATCAGTCATAGCATGGATTGGAGAAATCTGATCACAATCGAAATTAGGAGCAGACTTATCAACTACCTTGATAGGAAGGTCACAAGAAGCACTTGCATTTCCTGACTCATCAACAAACTCATAGTGAAGAACAGTGATACCCTTCGGATAATCAGCTGTCATATCTGCCTCACCATCTGGACCGACAATCAACTCTCCATCTTTTGCCAAATACTTAGCCTCATTCTCGTAATATGTACGAATTATCTTAGAAGGAGCCAAAGGTGATTGTGTTGTACCATTTGCCACATCTTCGCACTCATCGTAAGCAACTGGAGCGTAGAACAACTTGTTAAACTCAGCAGCACTTAACATACAATCCTTGTTGTCACTTGTGACTGTAAACAGATACTCATTATTATCTCCGAATACATCATGAGGATCACAATCTACAACTGGAGCTGTGTTATCATCAATATAAATCTTTTGAACACATTCAGCCTCATTTCCTGCCTTGTCAACAAAAATCCAATGAATGATATGTTCCTTCTTTGAAGCAGAGAACTCAACCTTTTCAGGTGTGTTCTTTATCTCATCAGTCAAATAAGTTACATACTCACCACCGATCCATGCTTCTACCTTAATCTTAGAAGCAGTTATAGTTCCCTCACATGGATCCGAAATAGAAGGTGTAGGAAGATTCAACTGATCCCAAGTCATTAAACATACACCTTCAGCTGCAGGAATATGCTTGTCTTCAGGACAAACATCAGGCTCCGGTTTGATATCATCTCTAACAATCAAAGTCTGACGACAAACCTTTACATTGTTATTCTTATCATCGAATACCCAAGCAATAGTATATGTATTGTTAGTAGCGAATGTTGCAGGCAACTCTACCCTGTCATCATCGCTTGTACCTGTAAGCAACCAAGGTTCACCCTTAACATCTCCAGCACAATTGTCATGAGCGGTCCACTCACCTAGCTCAGCTTTGATAGCCTCAGCAGTTGGGTTACACTCATCCAAAGTCTTAGTATTGTAAACCAATGGATTTGGAGTAATCAGGTCACAATCGAAAACTGGTTCATCAAGATCCTGGACAATAACATCCTGCTTACAAACTTTTTCATTTCCTAGTTCATCAGTAAATGTCCAAGTTACAGTAGTTGTACCCTTAGAGAAATTTGTTTTAAATGCAGCTCCGTCAGATCTTGTAGGAACACCGATAATAGGTGTCTCGTCAGTACAATCATCAGTCTGAAGACCCTGAGGCAATCCCAAATCAACGATATCTTCGAAATCAGCATCGCACTTATCAGAAGCTTTTGCTACCAACGGAGTCTTCAACGCGTTACAGTCGAAGAATACAGAGCCATCATAAACCTCGACTGGTTGACGACATGTAGCAGAATTACCAGCCTTGTCAGTTACGATGAAATCTACATAAGTAGTACCAATCTTGAAATCAGACTCGAACTCAGTTTCTCCATCAGAACGAGACCATGTCAAAGAGAAGTCGGAATAATCAGTTGTACAGTTGTCTGTTGGTGCCAACTGCTCAATAGTAGGCATTTCGACTCCGGACTCTCCGAAAGGCAATACACATTTAGGAGCATCCAAAGCAGGCTTTTTGATTTCCTTAACTATACAGTTAGTTATTACAGGGGAAGTTGTATCAACAACTACCAATTCTGAATAACAGATACCCAACTGATCTTCGTTTGAACTATAGTACCAAGTCATAGTCGCAGTACCTAAGTTAAGAACTATATCTTCAGTGATATCTCTAAGTCCGAACTGTGCACTTGTATATTTTCTCTCAGTATCGTCAACATATTCTCCTGGAGAAAGCATCCAACCAAAACCAGTACAAGTCGCTTTCTTTTTAGAAACGTAAGACTTGTCATGCAAATTAGAATTCTTGAACAAATACTTCTTACCAGTAGCGTCGATAATTACGACAGAATCAGCATAAGCTTTTACACTCTTGTTCTCTTCTGTACCTGGCATATATCCACATGTCACTGGATCATTCTCATAAATCAACTTATAATTGATTGTTGCAGCACCAGGCATCCAATTTTGATGGAAATCCCTCTTTGTAATTACAAACTGGCAATTATCGTTTACAGGGAAAGTCTTACCGTCGTAATTCTTACAATCAGGATCAAATGTAGGCAATGACGCAACAACAACCTGCTGCTCACATGTTGTCTCATTTCCTGAGTCGTCAATGAAAGTATAAACTATAAAGTTAATGCCCTCATAGAACTTTGTATTACGAAGTTCCTTCAACAAGACATTACCGTCTGTTGTAGGTTCAAGAGTTTTCTCAGTATAAGAATCCTTGTTATTCTCCTTAGTAAGTCTCAAAGTCATCTTTACCTTAACCTTCTCACCACAGTTATCAATAACTTGAGCAAGAATTACGGAAGGATCAGCAGGCTTATTCTTCTCGAAAATGTGTTCAAGAGTAGCATCTGTATTACTTTTTGTTGTCTCCTCTACAGTCCATCCTGGGAACATACCACCTCCTGGCATACCCGGACCACCTGGGCCACCAGGACCTCCAGGGCCAGCTGGTGCATCTTTCTTCAAAACATCCTTAGTAGAGGCATACTTGAAGATATATCTGTTAAATACGTGATTCTGACTCTTATCAATATCCTTGTTTACATCGACATAGATTGGAACCAAAATATCACAATCAAATGTAGGACCCTGCTTGTCAACAATAGTGATCTCACGCTCACATGATGCATAAACAGAAGGATCGATATACAAATCATTTGGCTTGTAAACACGAATCTCCAAAGTGTATTTACCTTTCTTCAATGGAGTTGAAGAAGACTTGAACTGATATGGAGTGCCACCCTCAGGAGTGATCCAATACTCATATCTGAATGCAAGATTATCAGAACTTGAACAAACCTCCTTAGCCGTAGGGATGTCAAGCTTTATTGTATCAAGCAAAGCCTCATAGGAAAGCTCACACTTGTCAAGCTCAGTACCAATAGTAATAGGATCAGTCTTACAATCTATGATAGGCTTGAAATCATCCACTACAGACACACGCTGGATACAGTAGCTTACGTTACCACGAACCCAACGCCATGCAGACTCACTCCATACATAGATAAATCTGTCAGCAAGATTTACGTAGGCGTCATACTCGTTAGGCTTATCTCCAACAATCTTAGTGTCATACAAATCCTCCTCAGAAGTGATTGTACCCTTATACTTATAGTTTGCTGTTGCCCATTCTTCACCCTCCTTCATCTTGTGAATGTCGGAGTAGATCCATAGCAAATATGTATAACCCTTCTCGTAATTCTTAGACCACTTAGAAACCTTTACATCAAACTTGTTGATATAACCCTGGTATCCAGTAGCGAACAAATCAAGGTCAGTTGACCAACGACCACCATAGATAGGTCTTATCTTACCACCGAAATACTCGTTATTGTCAACACCCATCTTGTCCTCAATCCAAAGACCAGACTTCTCGCTGAAACCATCCAACCAATAATGGTGATCCAAATTAACACTACACAATGGATCTGGCTGCTCATACTGCTTGTCAACACGAGCCTTGTCACCAGTAACCTCGTTATAGATATAATGATTCAAATTCTTATCATCAATGTCAGTCAAGAACTTGTCAAGAGACACATAAATCTTCTGGTTTACGATATCGTCACAGTTAATACTAGGAGGTGTGACATCGCGGAACTCATATACAACCTCACATGAAGCAGAGTTACCACATCCGTCAGTAAACGTATATGTAATTCTGTTCATACCGATTACCAAAGGCAACTTAACCTTACCTGCCTTGAACTCGCTATAATGTCTGTTAACCTGAACAGTAGTTCCCTTAGCATCCTTGAACTCGAAACGGACCATAGGGTCTGTGTCACAAACATCACCTACAACCTGAGGGATACGGAACTCATTCAATACAATAGAAGTATCCTTAGTAGTAGGACCTGCAATAAATAGCTTGTTCTGTGTAGTTACGTTATTACAAGTTATCTCCATCTCAGGCTTCTTTACCTCAGACGAAACAGTGACACTAGACTGACAGTATCCGTCACTCATGTCGTAGAAATTCTTGCCGTCGATAGATGAAATCTTGATATCTCCACCTATATCGAACTTAGAAGCATCACACAAACCATCAATCTTGAATATCAAGTCAACACCTTCAGACTTACCTTGAGCCGAAGCAGGAACATTCTCAGTAGTAGAAGGTTCTACCTGAGGAATTCCAAGGTTACTAGTAGAATTACCAACAGTACCCCTAGAATATGGCTTGTAAACATAAGTCAAAGATGAATACTTGTCATACTTAGTTACACCAGGCAAGCTGTTGTAAGTGTCTGCATTAGTCAAGTAATGCTGAATCTGATCCTTGATATGAACCTCAACCTTACCTGTAACATCAGAAGCACAAACAGAATTGATAGCACCACTCTGATTTATACCAGAAAGTATATTTGCTACTCCGCTTGGCGACTTATAGACTCTAATATACTTGACAACAGGGTCAGCGTCAATCGGCTTAGCTATAACCTTAGCATAAGTCGGATCATTAGGATGTTTAGGGTCATACTCATACATAAGAGCTGACTGAGTATATCCTAAACGATATACACCCTCTTCAAGAGCATTATTGTCAAAACGAACATATGTCGCATTGTAGTCAGCATAGTAATTTGGATCACCCTCTTGCTTAGGTCCGAAACCAGCTCGCTGGCAATACTCCTTGCCATCACGAATCAAAGAATGACCACTAAGTGTAATTGTCTGACTTCCTATTTGCTTTGTCTCTGGAGTACATGTACCCTCTTTAGCAAAATCAATAAGGCCCTTCAACTTGCTGTTCAAGTCTGCATCACGCTCTTTGCCTACATACTCCAAGAACCAGTTAACAGTAATCTTAGGGTCAATTCCTGTATCATTACCATCCTTAGTCGCCCAGAATTCTGCCAAATCATTCATACAGACAACATCAGGTCCCTTGATACCAGTTCCCTTGTTGTTCAAACAGTTCAAGTTCGGACGAACCCAAACCTCGAAAGACTCTTGAACTTCGGCTGTTTTATCAAGAGCACGGAACACTAATGATCTACCCAACTGATATACCTCATTAGAAGGTATTACAGTCGCAGACCTGTCAGCTGACTTCTTGAATGTGTACCATCCGGCAACATCCTTACTATCATCATATCCCTTGACAATCACAGTATCTCCAGCTGCAACAATCTTATTTACCTTCATAGTAACACCACCGACAGTTTTCCAAACATCATTAGTTTTTCCGATGAACTTGTTATACTCAGCAGGATACTGATTCTTTGCAAAGTCATCCATAATGAATGTAACCATCTGCTGCCACTCCAACTGTACTCCATCTGCATAGTTGTGCGCAGTGAAATTCACCTCATCACCAGGACAATACTTGTCAGCATCAGCACATATATGCGCAGTCTTTACATTGATATAGTCGATTGCGATAAAGTCATAAGGAGAGATATTAGAAGACTCTACACGAATATTAAAATAGTTGTTAGTACCAAGACCCTGAGTTCCACCGTAAAAAGCAGAATTCAACTCAAGCTCACCCTCATACCAACCATACCACTGTCCGTTTTCTCCGTTAATTGTATTACCATTATCAGAAGCAGTATTGATATTTACATACGACGGGTTTCCCACACCAGTACTAACCTTATTAACGGCTGTTAATCCGTAATACTCGTCACCATAATATTTGTATGTTGCTGTTGTTGTACTACCTGAACCGTTTCCAATTCCGAGAGTCAAACGGGAACCATGCATCTTTAATCTAGATGTCTGAGTATTATAAATATTACGATTTACATCTTCATAACCATCTCTAAGATAGTCCAATCCCCAAGTACTTCCGATATGAGCCTCTTGCTTTAGTCGAGGATACATGTTACCTTGAATATTCTTACTCAAGACAGTGGGAACCTGACCACCATAATATACGTAATTTGAAACTTCGGAACCTCCAGCTGTTGGATCCTCGATACCGATATTACCTACATAAAAGCGCACCTGAACCTTAGCGGCACGTCCTTTGTATGTCTGATATGGCAAATAAATTGAGGCAATATTCATACCTCCGTCTGTAATATTATGGAAAACAAGATATGAGTTACCATTGTCACGTGGAGCAACGGCATAAGGCCTACTTCCGTACTTATTCCATAGATTATCAGTAATATAGTATGAATCCTTTATATTTGCTTTAGGTTGATTTGGAACATCTACAGGATTATAATTTACATTCACTCCAAAGTCTCTAAACGGATAACGATTTGTTCCAGAGAACTCTCCATAGTCTGGCAACAAACGCACACCTGACAAGGCAGTAGTGAACGAGTAATACATTTCACGCGGATCTTTGTATGGCAAACTTTTATCTGCCAATTCCTCATCATAGTCAAAATCTGTACCAATCATACTGGCAACGGTACCGCTGGATGACTGAACACATTTCTGCGCATAAGACGAAGAAGCGACTGAACTCAAAACGAGCACAGTTACTACAGAAACCAAATTTTTGAAGTAATCACTAAAGTGTAATGATCTCCTCATATTATTTCGAATTTAATGTTATTACTAAATAAATTAAATATGACCCTATACTGTTACACAAAGTAGTAATAAGCATTATTTGCTGATATTGTATCTATAATTCTTATTATCAGCAAATT
>JAZUHH010000075.1:0-34605 GCA_045641625.1 Paludibacteraceae bacterium | reverse complement strand
TGTTGCCATAAAAGCAAGTGAGTTTGAAGATGGTGAGCCCCATTTAGCTTGGGTAAATGATTTGATAGTTAAGCATATAAAGGATATTAAATCAAAGGTTGAGTGAATTGGCAGATAATTTTAAGGTGGATTGATATGAAGAATGGCTCGATTACATTGACGAGCTGAGAAATTCAAAGATAAAATTATGATAATAGATTATGTTATTGCAGTAATTCTGCTTACCCTAGTGGTGGCAATGCTATGGATTTTCATCAAAAAACTATAACAAGAAAACTTGCACAACTCATTAAAAATTAGTAATTTTACATCATAAAACAATAGGTAGAATGATAGAGATTTATGCCAGAGTCCTCAAGATTGGGGAGGTAGTTACAGGGACAAGCAAGACAGGCAATCCCTACAAGAGGTGCGATGTAACTTTCGCCCATTCGCAGAGGCTTAACCAGCAGACAGGTCAGCAGGAGTTCGAGACTATCATGATGACTGTCTTTAATGACAAGGTAGATGCGCTCATGCAGTTGCCGCAGGGGCAGTTGCTGTCGGTCAAGTTCTTCTCCAACGTGAGGGAGAGCGAGAAGCAGCCAGGCAGGTTTTATAACGATTTCAGCCTATGGCAGGCGGTTCCGTTCCAGCAGATGCAAAAACAAATGCCACAACAACCGCAGTATCAGCAGATGCAACCGCAGATGTATGCACCTCAGCAGATGCCGATGATGCAACAGCCACAGCAGACTCCCTTCGTCCCACCCATGCAACCGCAGTTCGGACAGCCTCAGAGCGTTCCAACTGCTCCACAGGGACAAGGTTATGCACAAGCTAATAACGGGGCTACAACTGGAACTCCAGACATGCCCTTCTAATTGAATTTAATTCGTAGAACTCCCTTTTCTTTTCATATATTAAGGTTTAGGTGTTAGGTTAAGACACCTTTCGGTAGGTGTCCTTTTTGTCATTGACTGGCACTATTAATTTTCTATATTTCCAAGTATTGATCAACACAGAAAAAGCAAAGGGGATAATTGTTGAACAGATATTTTCGCTAGAATGCGACTCTTATGGTTAGCTTGCTTCAGTTTTGGCGGACTGACGCAGGCGAGGTACACGGGACACGGGACGGACACCGAAAAGGTAGAGCGGTCTCTTTGTGAGTTAGGATATTTTAGGCAGGCAACGGTTAGTAAGTGACACCGCCTGTGTTCTCGTGAATTATGTTCCAACAAAGAATGGCGAAAAGGGATGAGGGGAAGAAAGGCTTAATCCTTAACTATATTTCGTAATCCTCGAAGCGGTTAGTAGTCATTCTGGGGCGCATCGGACAGAACGGAATCGGCACAGGGCGAAACAACACAATGCCTAGTACATCTTAACCCGTGTCGGTTGGCTAGTAATTCGATGCCCAGCCTTAGAACTCTTGTCACATCAGTCAAAGCGGAGAAGTTCTTGCAACTTGATTTTACAATGTTATTAAACAACTTCAAATAAATAATAATCATTCACGCAGTTTCTCTTATATCCGCAGATCGGCTGACTTAATGCCACGTCAAGCGTGACGCTTTTTCGGGTTGTCTCGGTTAATTCTCGGGGCAATCCACCAATTCAAAAACAAAAAGGAAAATGAAAAGATTAGTTACTGTTTTTTTGTTTGGAATGCTAACTCTTGCTATTAACGCAAGGGTAACTTACGAACACACGTTTTCTCTTCAAGAACAAAGAGAGTTAGGAATTAGCGACACTACTAATTATGTCGATGCAATTAGGACCCTAAGAGCAACTAACTCTGAATATTTGCGAAACAGCGACAGTGAAAATTGGCAAATATATTCGATTACTCATGGAGAAGACGAATCAATTACGATTAAACAAAATTTGTTAAGCCTCGAAATGTTAGATACAACATCAGCTAATTTTACTGATGCACACATGATGTTGCTTATCTATCTCGACGAATTTGTTCATAAGCACGATAGAAATAAAGTGTGCATGACCTTGACTCATAGTGTTGAAAGAGATGAGCATGGCTGCGCTATCAAAGAGTCGTGGTCGTTGTATGATGAATTCTTGCCACCTAGTTGGGTGCAGGGATTGTCTCGACAATATGAATTAAAAATTACATTAGAGAGAAATTGGACTAATATGCAAGTTCGTATGACTGACATTGCGAACAAAGACTCTGTGATTCGTGAAGGTAAGATATACATGAAAGGTGACACCATCAGAAGATATATGGCACCTCACCCTCAACCTCGATTGCCTAAACATTGGGAATACGAACACAAAGGGCAAGATCGCGTTACAGTTAAGTGTTTTTTTGATAGAGCGGTGATAGACGAAGAAGTAATCTATGATGAGGGAATTCCTCTATTTACTAAGATAGTAGAAAAGCGTTTGCATAAATTTGTTAACAAGATAAATTGGGCAGATGCTGACAAGATATGCCCGATGCGTTCTTGTTCTCGCTTCAAACAAGATTATAAACACAAAGCCGATGCAATCACATTTAGTAATTGGAAGCCATACTGGAATGCGTTCTATCCTGGAAGAGGTGTTTACATTGACAGATTCTCTTACGAGGATAATTGGTTTATCAAAGTTTACGATAATTGTGCACCTTACAGAGGACCAATTCATTGTAGCGAATTGGTTAAAATGGGATTCCTTAAACCAGAATGTCAATGGCATCTCTTGGATGTAATAGAGGCGCAACGCGAATACCACAAACTCCCTTACGAGGAGTGTCAAGAGCGACGCAGAGAGGCGGGGCTGAAGACTTATTGAAATCATCATGTTTAATTTTCTTATTTATATTTTTCTAAAGCAAAATCATACCTCTCCTGTTCGGGAGGATGGGAGAGTTTATTTTTAAGAAGATGAAGCAAAACGCACTAAATAGGCAAATCGGGGGAACCCATTACAAAGACTGCACCTATCAGCCAATACAATTTATGGTTGATATGAAATTCAATCATTTTCAGTGTTGTGTGTTGAAGTATGTAATGCGCTATAGGAAGAAGAACGGAAGGGAGGACTTGGAAAAGGCTCTGCACTATTGCGAGCTTGCGCAACTGCTTAGGCCAGACAAGACAGCCGTATGGAATGACTATCTAGCATCAAGATTTGTCCTAGAAAGGGATATGCCGAGACCTCTGATGCACTTCCTTTATGATTTGACGAAGCATAATTGGGGCAAGGTTAAGGAGTTTATTGAGAATCGAATAAAGGAGGAATATGAAGCATGAAGAATCCACGATACAGATACACTGCGTAACTTGGTTTAATCTTGCATATCCCGAGTTTCGGGGTCTGCTCTATTCCGTACCCAACGGAGGTCAGCGTAACGCAATAACAGCCAAGATTATGAAGGCCGAGGGCGTTGTCTCTGGAGTGAGCGACCTGAACCTAGATATAGCGAGAAACGGCTACCACGGACTGCGCATCGAGATGAAGACCGCCAAGGGCAAGCAGTCGGAGAACCAGAAGACATGGCAGCGAAAGGTCGAGGCGCAAGGCTACAAGTACATCGTCTGCCGTTCCCTTGACGATTTTAGAAAGGAGATAAAGGAATATTTGGTATAAACTTATTAATTGTTCTAATTTTTACATTCACAAATCAATAAGCACTTGCAAGTGATTGTGGGTGCTTTTTTTTTGCCTAATATATTATAAATAAGCGATTTTATGTTAAATTTGCACAAATAATAGAAGTATGAATACAGAAATAATCGAACTAAAGAAGCTTAAAACTCACAAGGCGAATCCCCGACAAATCAAGGACTACAAGTTCCAGTCGCTGATTAACTCGCTCCTTGTGTTCCCCGAAATGCTTGAGCTTCGCCCGATAGTGGTTGACGGCTCAATGCAGGCTCTCGGTGGTAATATGCGCACTAAAGCCCTGCTTTCAATTTCGCAGATGAATGACAGCGAGATTGCAGGTCGTCTGAACTCGCTTGACGGGTACAAGGGCAAGACCGCAGAACAGCAGAGCAACCTAATTCAGTATTGGCAGGTCTGGAGAGACAAACCTATTGCCCACATTGTAAGGGCAGACTCTTTGACAGATGACCAGAAGCGAGAGTTCATTATCAAGGACAATTCCTCATTTGGCGAATGGGATATGGATGCTCTTGCCAACGAGTGGAATCTTGACGAACTTAACGAGTGGGGACTTGACTTGGATTTCCCTGTTGATGAAACGGACGGTGATGAAGGTGAAGAGGAAGAAATAGAGGAAGACGACGAAACTTCCTTTATCGTGGAGATTGTCTGCGATAACGAAGCAGAGCAACAGGAGGCATTCAAGAAAGTTGGAGATTTAGGGTTTGTTTGTCGAATGAAATTCAAGTAGAATGAGATACGGACTACCTTACATGGGGAGCAAGAACTCTATCGTGGAGTGGGTAATTTCTAAAATGCCTAAAGCGGAGAATTTTTACGACTTGTTCTGCGGTGGATGTGCGATTACCCACGGAGCTATGCTGACCAACAAGTTCAAGAATATTCACGCAAACGATTTGAACCCTTTCTCTTTGCTTTTCCTCGATGCGATCAAAGGGAAATATCACAATGAGAACCGATGGATAAGCAGAGAGGAGTTTGAGGCAAAGAAAGATACTGACCCTTATATTGCTATGGTGTGGAGCTTCGGCAATAATTGTGATAGCTACCTGTATTCTCAAGAGATTGAGCCATGGAAGAAAGCGTTGCACTACGCAAGGGTGTTCAAGGACTATTCTTTGTTCGCTGAAATGGGCATAAAGACCAAGGGAACAAGAACCTTTATCGTCAATCATAAAGATAAATTCAAGAAAGCCTATATCAAGTGGTATCTTGCAGAGTTCCACAAGAAGTATGCGGGACTTGAAGAAGAGATAGAGAATCTTGATAAGACAGTTAAAGAAGGTGCTGAGAATTTAAGACAATATCTTTGCGATGCGCTAAAGGTATCGGGGAAGTCGCAGTCCGACATAAACAAACTTTTAGGCAACCAAATGTCTGGTCATTACTTTGGAAAATCTCAATGGGAATTTCCAACTCGTGAAAATTATGAGAAAATGAAGACTGTAATGCCGACTTTGTTAGATTATGACAAGGTTTATGGGTTGCAAGAATTTTATGAGAGTTTGCAGAGTTTGGAGAGTTTGGAGAGGTTGGAGAGGTTGGAGAGTAATCTAACAATGACTACTGGCAACTATTACGATGTAGAGATAAAGCCGAACTCCCTAATCTATTGCGATATCCCATACAAGGGCACAGCAGGGTACACGATAGGAAGTTTCGACCATGCAAAGTTCTACGAATGGGCAAAATCACAAAAGGAACTTGTTATGATAAGCGAATATTCTATGCCCGAAGGGTTTACAAGGGTGGCGTCAGTCTCAAAGAGAGGACTCTTGTCAAGTACCGCAAATAACAAAGTTATAGAGGGATTGTATGTGCCTAATCATCAAGTTGAACTATATAAAGAAAGGATGAACAATGGCAAATGAGCAGAATTTGAGACCGAAGGACAGCAATCAAAACCGAGAGGAAGCCAAGGCGAACGGCAGAAAGGGTGGTGTTAAGTCTGGAGAGTCTCGCAGACGTAAGAAAACAATGCGAGAGATAGCGCAGGCGATAGGCTCTGCTAAGGTGGCTAACGTGCAGATCTTAGAGAAGATGCAAGAGCTATTCGGGGCCGATAAAAGGGATGTGACCCATGACTTCCTGATTGTGGCGAAGCAGTTCGCTAAAGCCGAAGGCGGGGACACTCAGTCTGCAAGGTTCATAGCTGACTTGAAGGGCGAGATCAAGCAAGGCGTAGAGGTTACAGGAGCGGAGGGCAAGCCTTTGATCCCCGAAAACACAATGACGCTGGAAGAACTTAACAAGGAGATAGAACGATTGGAGAAGGCAAATGCTGATTAAGGACAGAACACAGGCATTACGACTATATGAGTTGAGGAAGGCTGTAAACAAAAAGCTTTCCCAAACTGATTTTGTTAATTTTCTTCTGTATGCGAATCCTTCCTTCCAGCTAAAGTGGTACCATCGAGTCGTCGCTGAACATTGTCAGAAGCTTCTCAACGGAGAGATAAAAAACCTAATGGTCTTTATTCCACCACAGCACGGCAAGAGCGAGATTATTTCCCGTTTGTTCCCTGCGTGGGCGTTGGGACGAAATCCAGACTTGAAAATTGTCGGTTCTTCCTATTCTGCCGACCTTGCGGAGCAGTTCAGCCGCTCAATCCAAAGAACAATAGACAGTGAGGAGTATCATGAGATATTTCCCAATACGTTCCTTAATGGAAGCAATGTCCGCACCGATGTGCGAGGCTATTTGAGGAACGTTGACATATTCGAGTGTGTTGGGCATAAAGGCTTCTATAAGGCTGTGGGTGTGTGCGGCGGTCTAACTGGTACTCCTGTGGACATTGCAATCATAGATGATCCGGTGAAGGATGCGATTGAAGCCAATTCAGCAACCTATAGGGAAAGGGTGTGGAATTGGTACACTACTGTTCTTTCTACTCGTCTTCACAATAACTCAAAGCAGCTGTTCATTATGACCAGGTGGCATGAGGATGACTTGGCCGGAAGAATCCTAAAAAAGCATTCAGACAAATGGACTGTGCTGTCTATTCCGGCCATCTGCGAGGTAGAGAATGACGGAGGCATAAGCCAAAGACGTGTGGGCGAGGCCCTGTGGGAAGAGAGGCATTCACTCGAAAGGTTATTGGAAGCAAAGGAGAATGCTCCGAGAGAGTTCAATGCTCTGTATCAACAGCACCCGACTATAGAGGGAGGAAACTTCGTCAAAAGAGACTGGTTCCCCATTGTCTCCCAGGCTGAGTTCTATGCCAAGCGATTCAACGAACCTATCCATTTCTACCTCGACACTGCTTATAATAAGCGGAAGGTTAAGGTAGATAACGACCCATCAGGAATACTTGCCGCCTGTAGGATTGGCAACAATATCTATATCATTAACGCCCAAAAGGTTTGGAAGGAAATGCCTGACCTTCTAAGGTTCATACCAGAGTACATGGCAGGCAATGGAGGTGACAACGAAAGTGTTCTTCATGTCGAGCCCAAAGCGAACGGTCTGAGTGTAATCCAGATGCTGAGGGATGGAACGGACATGAATGTGAAGGAAACTCCATGCCCGACAGACAGCAAAGAAGCTAGGTTAAGGGCGGTGTCTCCTCGTATGGAATGCGGCAGGGTGATTCTTGTCGAGGGGACTTGGAATGAAGAATATCTTGACGAAATGTGTGGATTCCCTGCCGCTCCCCACGATGAATTTGTCGATATTACAGGCTATGCTATCAATGACCTACTTAACGAGGACAATTTCGACTATTCTTCTCTTGATAAGTCTATGTTCGGACTGTAATTTGAATTTGAGCAACCAATAATAAAAGAACTGAAATGGAAATCTACAATGCTTTTAGAAGCTACGTGAACGCACTTGTTGGCAAGAATCAGGAATTTGAAGATTTGCTGAATAATGGTGATATATCGGCTGCACTTCAGATGATGGAGAGTAACAAGGATAAGGCTCTTGCGTCACTGAAGGAATACGATGTGGACACGCATGAGATCACAAGGCGAGCAGACAAAATCGTCAAAGACAAGGACGGTGTAAGGATAGATACAAGAAAAACGTGGAAACTGCCAGTCTCTTACCAACGCTACATTAACGAGATAGCGTTAGTTTTTCTTTTCGGCCAGCCTGTGAAATGGATACAAACGTCCGAGGGTACAGACAATGCCTTCTTGAAGTTCAGCGAATTGATTAAGCGTACCCGATTTAATGCCAAGCTTCGTGAGTGCAAGCGTATTGCTGGCAGTGAAACGGAGTCTGCAATGCTGTTCCGTGTATTCAAGGATGCAAACAACAAGCCCGACGTGCAGATACGTGTGCTCGCTCATTCTAAGGGTGACGAGATCTATACGCGTTGGGACAATTATGAGAACCTGCTTTCCGTTGCTTGGGGGTACTATGCCAAGGAGGGGTCTGCAACCGTTCAGCACTTGGAAATCTATACAAGCAAGGCTACCTATCACTGCAAGAAGAAGTCACTAGGTTGGGAAGTGGCGAAAGAACCTAACCTAATCGGCAAGATACCTGTAATCGTATTCCAGCAGGAGAAGGAATGGAAGGGCGCTGAAGCTCTTATTCATCGAGAAGAGTACATTGCATCGAGAACCGCAGACACTAACGACTATTTTGCGGATCCTGTTGCCGTAGTCTCCGCTGATGTTGTCAAGAATATGCCGAAAAAGGAGGAAGCCGGCAAACTAATGATAGCCAACCCCACTCTAGGAGTTAACGATTCGGTCAAATATCTGACATGGGACTCAGCTCCAGAGAGCAAGAAGCAGGAGATAGAATGGTTGGAGAGCCATATTCTATCGAAGACATTCACGCCGAACATCACTCTTGATACGTTGAAGAGCTTGTCTAACTTGTCGGGCAAGGCTTTACGCATAGTCATGTTGCTTGCAGACATCAAGGCCTCGAAGCACAAAGAGGTGTACGATGAGATGCTTGACAGAACCGCATCTCTGATTGCCTCTATCATTGGCAACGTGCTTGATGTTTCATTGAAAGACGAATGCGACAATTTGAAGGTAGAGCACGAATATCAGGAGCCATTCGGAGACGATGTTGCAGACACTTTGAACAATTTGACTCGTTCAGTTGACAGCGGCCTTCTTTCTGCAGAAACTGCGGTTGAGATGAACCCGCTTGTAAAAGACCCGCTAAGAGAGATGGCGAGAATCAACGGAGAGGAGGAAGCGAGCAGACAGAAGCAGGAGGACATCTTTGGCGTTGGTAGCTACGTTACAAGAACCAAGAGCGAAGGAGGTAATGGAGAAGACGACGTATAACCGAAATTAACAACCTTAAGCAAGACTGTTAATAAAATCTACCACCGAATGGCAAAAAAGGGCTTAGATTTAGAAAAAACGGCAAAAACAAACATGTCTGCGAGCGTCGAGCGAACGAATGCGTATGCGAACAAGGTAAAGCAGATGTTTGACGAGACCGTCAAAGAAATATTGAAGATAAAGAGGACTCTCCCTAAGATTGCAGACGGGGAGATGTTCTCTTTCGACGCTCAACCTCCCAAGGTACAGAAGGAGGTTGAGGTGCTTTTGAGAAGACTGTCCTCGGCTGTGACTCTCGCTACAGAAGAGGGCATTGAACTTGAATGGGAGAAAGCGAACAAGGCTGTAGATGGAATTATTAGTACGGTAATCGGAAAGAATGTTCTTAATGACGAGAACTTCTCCGGTTGGCAGAACCGGAACAAGACAGCCATGCGCGACTTCATCCGCAGGACAGAGAACGCCATGTCCCTTTCCGACCGAATATGGCAGACCACAAGGCAACTGCGAGAGGAACTGGAGGTAGCCATGACTGTTTCTATTGGAGAGGGAAAGAGCGCCGCAGAAATGAGCCGTGATGTCCGCCAATATCTTAATGATCCTGACTTGATGTTCCGCAGATTCCGATACAAGGTGTCAGAGAAGATAGTGGACGATTTCGACGCAGAGGGCAACAAGATAGGTTCCCACAAGGAAATAGAGTGGGGCAGAAAGTGGAAGAAGAAGATTAAGGACAAGACCGGCAAGGTCAAATGGGTGGACTACGACAAGGACAGCTATAAAGTCGGCAGAGGTGTCTATAAGTCAGCTTCCAAGAACGCCATGCGAGTTACTAGAACGGAGACCAATATGGCCTACCGCAGAGCGGACCAAACACGTTATAGGCAGCTTGACTTCGTTCAAGGGTATCACATCGAGCCAGTAAAAGACCATGACGAGGATGATTGTGAGCCTGATATATGTAGGCAACTTGCCGGAGACTACCCCAAGGACTTTATCTTTGAGGGGTGGCATCCTCAATGCCGTTGTGTATGCACTCCGATTCTAATCGGACAGGACGATGCGATTGCCATGTTCCGTGCAAAGCTTCATGGAGAAGACTACAAGAAGCCCCAACAAATCACCGATTACCCTCAAGGGTTTAAAGATTGGTGCAAGGACAATGCGGATAAGATAAAAGAAACACACAAGAAAGGCAAAGACCCTTATTTTGTGAGACATAATATGGGGGTGGTAGATGGTATATTGAACCCTCAAGTCAAAAAGAGAACTTCGTTAGAGATAGCAGAAGAAAGACATGCTAACAGAACAGAAGAACAGGTTAGTGCCATAAAAAAGAAGGTTGTACTAAGAGAAAAGGCTATAAAATCCGCAGAAACTTTATTTAGCGATTTCGAGGGATTTAAGGGGGTTGATATTACAGCACTCAAAGAAGCTTATAAGCACGCTAGATGGGATGATGTTCGTGCAGAAGCTCTTAAGTTGGCACAGGTCAAGCGTTCTATCATTGAAACTGGCTTAGAAACGATAAAGAAAGCAGAGGAATATGGAGAAATCGATATTAAGAAGCTTAATTCAGCAATAAAATCTGGGAAACTATCAAAGATGCAATCAGAGACACAAAGCGTTGAGAATAGTATTGCACAGACAAAAATCGAAGAGGATGCTCTTAAAGACCTTATACCTAACGCTCACACTCTCCATAAAACTTATAAAATCACCGAGCTTCAGGAGGTTCATAGAGAACTTTCAAATGTAATGAATAAGTGGCTTGCTAAGTATAAATATAAGTCCTTAGATACTGCAGATTTACAGCACTTAAAGAACAAGCTAGACTTTGAGTTGACAAATTCAAGTACTAACTATATTGACAAAAAACTTGTCAATATAGTTATCAAAGAGAAGATTCTTGAAATTGATAAAAAAATCGAGTGGAACAACTTATTAGGTAAAGTTCAGAGTCTCAAGTCTTTCTCAACTAAATCTGTTGCATATAAAGCAATATTGATTAAGATTGATAGTGCGATACAGAGTAATGAAGCGAATGCGTTAAAGATTGCCATAAATGATGCAGAAACTCTACAGCAGAAATTAATGGCAAGTAGAATAAAGAGAGGAGGGGACACGAAAACCGCACTGAATAAGGAATATAAGGGCGGTGTTGTCGGTAGCGATATTTCACAGTCTGTCAACGTTAAGACAATGATTTCTGAAGACCCGTACGATGGCTCTCGTTTTACGAATAATGTCGCTCGTATGCAAGGTTTTGATGCTCCTGCGAAATTAGTATCGGATACAGAGTTCTCGCAACTAGAAAAGGCATGTGGAGAGGTATTCTATAGAACTGTTAATCCGACAAATTTCAAGGGAAAGCAAATGACAAGTAAGGAATTTGCGTCTCAGTTGTATGTAGCAGATTTACTTGAATTGAATGGTCCTGGTGGTCGTGTTTACGGTGATGGTATGTATGTTGCCACTTCATCTTGGGACGGAAGTAAATTAAATCCTTTGTCAGACAAAAGAAAGAAGGTTGGTTATAACAGTAGTATCTATTATGGTAATGGAAAACATACTATAACGGAAATGACTTGGACAAGACCGCCTAAAATAATCAAAGAGACCGAATTGACTAAGATATGGAGCAAACTTTCGGGCCAAGAAAAAAGCGCTTTTGGCAACAATATGAACACCTATGGATGTGCTTTAGGTTATGACGCTATGCTGTGTGACGGACCGAATTATATGGTAATTTGGAATAGGTCTATAATTGCAGTAAAAAAGTAGCAAAAAGGCTTAATACTTAGTTGTATTAAGCCTTTTATATGATGAAATATCAAAAATATGCTATCACATCGTCTATATTTATATTGTCTATGATTATTCCTTCCAGTCTTACTTTGTCATACATCAGTGCCATGCCAACATACTCGGCAGCTTGATTGACATTGTTGTCATCGGCAACAATCCATTGATTCAAAATTCTGTAAATATCATCATCTTTTTCAATTTTTGCCCATATCAGGCGAAATTCTCCATCTTTTTTGAATAAAGCAAGAGCATGTTCTAGTGCCTCTTTTTCGGTTTTGAAATATTCTTTCCCGTCAATGATATTCTTGAATTTTTCTGTGGCTTCTTTGTGGAATGCCATACGTTTCTGAGCTGTTTCGTATGTGTACTCTAACTCATTTTGGCTAATTCTGTATCTCATATTTATCGTATTTTGTATGTATTTTACAAAATTATATATACTTTTTGTATCTTTGTACAGAAAACAAAAATATTTTTCATATTTGATTAACGACTGACTATCTGAAGAGCGGGCTGTGAAGTCTGCTCTTTTTGCTTGATGTGGCGTTTGCAAAAAACGGGATTATGTTACATAATCTCCTATATATTTGTTTAATAATAAATAATATGTTAAATTTGCAACTAGAAACGAACTGAAATTTTTTTATTTCATGAATAAAAAACTACTAAGCGTCTTGAAAGACAGATGCAAGGACTTCGGTCTATCGGATAAGGCAATTGAGAGCTTGTGCGAATTAGGCTCTAATGGTCTTACAGATGAATCCTCTGAAGAGGACATCACAAACAAGGCGGATTCTCTTGTCCCTTTTGCAAAGGCGATGCAGGGGGAAGTGACAAGGAAGACGAAGAAATCACAAGAGCAACCTAAGGAGAAGCAATCTACAGAAGAGGGCAAAGAAGGGGGCGAAAAAGGTGGCGGAGGAGAGGAAGTTCCGGCATGGGCGAAAGCAATGCAGGAGACTCTAACAGCGCTGAAGACAGAAAACGATTCTCTTAAGGCTGAAAAGCAGAAGAGCGAAAGAAAGTCAACTATTGCTGCCAAAGCCAAGGAGCTTGGCATTCCTGACTACTTGATGAAGCGAGTAAGTTTTGCTGATGATGCCGACATTACAGCTGAACTGACAGCGTACAAGCAGGAGCTGGTAACGAACAATTTGTTGCCGAAGAGTGCCACAGAACAACTATCAACAAGGGAGGCTTCCATGAAGTCGGACGCTGAAGCTTGGGCGAAGTCTCTCCCTAACAAGTAACCTTTTTAACGCATTACAAAATGGCAATCGAATTTCAGAAAACAAATTACGAGGGTAGAGTGCCTGAGATTTGGAGAGGCGAGGCTAAGATTTTGCCTGGTGGCTTCAAGTTGGCTCAGAGCCTACCTGTAGGAACAGTTGTCCGCAGAGGTACTCCAGTATTCGTTGAGTTCTCGGACAACAGAACAGCTTCAATCTGCAAGACTGCTACTGTCTTGACTGGTGGCACAACATCAGCACCAAGAATTGCAAAGGGCAGTTACTTCGCTGTTGGAGACAAGATTACAAAGATTGGTGGCGGTGCTTCTGCAACAGTCAACGCAATCAACACTTCTAACGCTGATTACGATGTATTGACTCTTTCAAGTACAGTTACAGGCTTGGTCGCAGGCGACATCATCGCAGAGACAGATGCAACAGCAGGAAGCGCAAAGTTCGCTCCTAATGCAGTTGTAGGTGCAGAGTTGGAGATTACAGGTAAGGGCATACCTACGCTTGATGTAGCATACGAGTGCGTTGTTTTGCTACCTTCACTTGCATTCCCTATCCTTGACGAGTGGAAGACAGGCTTCTCTCTTAAGGACAATCAGTCAATTAAACTAATTACTCAGTAACGACATGGCAGAACTAATTTATTCTTCAATCTTTGGCGACCTTACAAAGAACGTACAGGTTCGCTTCGATGCAGTTTCTGAGTTGGGCAAGAAACTGTTTGATAATGTGCAGTTCGAGAAGTACCTTGACTGGGACACACCAACAATCGGCCTAACATTCGAGGAGTTGATTGGTCAGTACAACATCTCAGTAGCCGCACCAACAATTGGTGATAACTCTAAGGAGGCAATTATGGGTTCTGAGGGTATGCAGACATTGAGTGAGAAGGTGTTGAATCACGCAATCACTCGTCCAATGACTATCCAGAACTACCGCAAGATTTTGTCTTTGTTGGACTCTAAGTCAATCAACGACAAGGCAAAGACACAGGCTCTTGTCAATTTGATGTGGGGAGAGGTTACATCAGTAGTCGAGTCTGTAAACGGCAAGATTGATTTGTTGTTCCTTCGTGCTTTGTCTAACTGCGGTGTTGTTGACCTTGATGATACAACTAACCCAGAGGGAGGTGTTAAGGGTCGCATCGACTACAAGCAGCCTGCCGAGAATATCGCAAACGCTACAACTCAGTGGACTGAAGGTAACATTGATTCAGTGGATTGTTTCGGGGATATTCAGGGTATCATCGATGCCGCACAGGACAAGGTTGTATTCGGTAAGATCCTTCTTTCTCCGTCAATGCTATCTTATATATGCCGTTCTAAGAAGATTAAGCAGATGTTGTGGGGCAACGACAAGTCGGCTCAGTTGGTTCAGTTGAGAGACTTGAACGACTACATGCAGTCCAACAACTTGCCTATCTTCGAGACAGTTCGCAGACAGGTACGCATTCAGAAGGGACAGAGCAAGACTCCTTACTCTCCTTGGAACGAGAAGAACCTTGTCTTTATTCCTGACGGCAAGTTGGGCGTAGTCAAGAACGCATACGCAAACAACGAGCTTAAGGAGGAACCAGGCGTATCATACTCTAACTATGGACGCATACGTGTGTCTCAGTGGGGTGTTGGCGAGACTCAGGGCTCTAACGGTGTTGAGTTCACTAAGGCAGAGTGTTTCGCTCTACCGGTAATTACAGAGATGAACGGTATCTATACACTTAAGGCACAGCAGTAGTATGAACAACCTACAAGCGACAAGTAGTCTGTGCAATGCGATAGCTAACACATTCTATCCAGACAAGCATACAATAGAGATGGCATTGTTCAACGAGGGCATAGATGCAGAGATTGAAGCAACGCCCAAAGATGAAGCCATATTGAGGGTTGCTGTTTCTCTAGTCATCGGCTACGTTGAATCGTCACGTTCCGAAGGTGGAGTGTCCACTTCCGTGAATGCCGATGCAATAGAGAATAGCATCAGGTATTGGTGCAACGTGTACGGAGTCGATGTAGAGGAAGTTTCAAACTCTGTTCGTGTATTGAGAGACGGTACAAATCTATGGTAGAATGAGAACAAACGGCACTTTACAATACGAGATTTTCCCTTGTCCGGTGGAGAATGAATATGGAGAGATGACATCAAGCGCTCCTGAATTATCCGAGGTTATGGACTGCTTCGTAGTAACGAGAGCGGAGAACCAAAGGGCAAGAAATGAGGATGGAGAGTATATTCAGGCTTCTTACACTATCTTGTTAGAGTTGGCAGAAGACATAGATGTCCGAAATGTTAGTTCTGTCATACTAACTAGAGAAGGGGAAGATATAGGGAAATTCCGTGTTATAAGTGCCTCTCGTCTTCATGGAGTTGGTCGAGTTCAATTCATAGTGTGATATGCCAATAGAATGCAAGATTGATTGGGATAGGGTCAAGGCTCAGTGCAACAACAACATAGAGCAAATTAAATCGGCATTGTTCGATGTTTTTGCTTACGTTGGAGAAGAAGCAGTCAAGACAGCAAGAATTGTTGGAAATTACAACAACCCAACGGGTAACCTTAGAAGCTCCATTAACTACAATGTTCTTTATGATGGGGAAGTCGTAAGAGGTGGAAATCCAGAGGTGTTCCAAGGAGAGAATGGCGGGACTGGTGACAAAGGCGTGACCGCATCGCAAGAACTTCTTTCTAAGTTGGCAACTCAGTACAACAAAGGACTAGTTCTAATCGTTGTTGCAGGAATGCAATACGCAGTGTATGTCGAAGATGTTTATAAAAAAGATGTCTTGACTACTGCGAGATTGAAAGCAAACGATTTGGCAAAGAAAATGATTGATGAAGTAACTAAGTAGATATGGCAATAAAGGTAGAGGGCGAAATAGAAAGAGACTTCTATGCGATGTTGAAGCAACACAACTTCGCTGATATGTTGCGAGGTTCAATCTATAGAAAGGATATGAGACCTCCCAAATCCAGAGAAGAGGACGCTGTCGTATCTTTCTTTGCCGGATTTGACAGCCAAGTCCAGACGGGTTACATCACAGTTGACGTATATGTGCCGAGGTTGAACGAAAAGATAGACCTAGAGCGCATAACGGCACTTGAGGTTGAACTCAACAATTTCATTCATTACAGCGATTTGGGGGAATATAGAGTGGTGGATGGTTCTTCTATGAGGACCTACTACAATGAAGACCTGAATCAAGATTTTATCGTTGCAAGGATACCATTCAGAAGATACACTGATTAAATTTAACCATTTAATTATCATAACATGTCAGTACTAGCATGGGGTAAACCCACAATTGAATACATCAAGTTGGTGAACGATGCCATTCCAGCAAGCGGATGGCAGGAGATGCCTAACCCAAAGCAGGACTCATTCGCCATGAACACACAGGATGGTGAGGTAAAGCAGGCCTTCGGTGAGGGAGGAATCTTGGTCGATGAGATTCGTTCGGCAGCAACAACGACAATCGAGTTTGATATTTTCGCCGCAGGAGTTGGCTTTGAGATGCCGATTCCGGCAGAGAACGGATTGATCAGCGACAACTACGCTATCAGAGTGACTCCGCAGGACTCGAAGCTTACAGGTATCATCTTCAAGCGTGCGAGCGTTGCTGTCTCTACGTCATGGACAGCAGAGGACGGTATCTTGCATCACTACACTTTCACGGCTTTGCAGCCAAAGGATAACAGTGCAATGGTTGGCCCTTACACTGCGGAATCGAAATAGTAATACTTTTATTGTTGTTTATTGGAGGAGGAGGGAGCAATCTCTTCTCCTTTTTTTATTTAGATTATGCGAAAGACATTAGAACAGAAGGTCGCAGACACTATACTGCAAAGAAAGGTGCGAGTTAAGCTTAACGGCAAGGAGTACAAGGTGGAACCGCCATCAATGGCAACTATCATCGCAGTTTCGGCACATGTGAGCAGACTCCCGAAGTTCGACATACATTCCAACATTCTTGACATGCTCGGAAGGAGCAGTGAGTTGGAGCCTGTAGCCGATGTTGTGGCGACAATGATATGCGGAGCAAGAAGATGTGAGGCTAAGTGGTGGCAATTCTTCAAGAAGCGAAAATATAACTCAGTTAAGAAGCGAATACTTTACGATTGCACACCACAAGAAGTGAGCCGAGTAATGGAGCAACTTCTTGATACAATGCAGCTGAAAAGTTTTTTTGCTCTTACGGTTTCCCTCAAAGGTCTGAACGTGACGGAGACGAAGGAGACCGTAATGACAGCATCTGGGCAGTAATTGCGGGCTTCTGCAAGCAGTACAACTGTTCGTTCGAGTATGCTCTGTACGATGTCTCTGTGGCTAATATGAGGCTTTATAATTCAGTTATCCCCGAGTATAAGAGCGGAAAGGACAAAGAGAACGATAAAAACAAGGTCATCAGTTTGGACGATGAAAATAATCAGGACGAGCTGATGAAATTTATTGCTAACGCTAACAGATCTAGTAGAAATGGCAGAAAATAGCGACGGATTATATTTCAAGGTCGGAGTTGATACCAGCGGACTTGAATCATTAGAAGATAAGGCAAGGGCAACCTTTGAGAAGGTTGTAAAAGAAGCAGAGGCAAGCGGAGAGGACATGGATAAGGCTCTCTCTAAGGCTGCTATCTCGATGTATAACGAGTTCAGTGAAATGGGTGATGCTCTTAATAGTGCTCGTTGGAAAGAAGCAAAAGAAGGCTTAAAGGCGATGTTTTCTTTCAATGGTGATGAGGCAAGAGCAAGTGCTGAGAGATTGCAAGCACTCAATGACGAGCAAGAAGCAATAGAGCGAGTTCAGAACGCAATCGAAGGTTATCTCGATGAACGAGCGAAGGGCAATTCAAACGCATCTATTCTCGGCGTGTCTGCGAACAAGGAAATCACAGAAGCCGAGCAGACTTTGCGGAAGCTGACGGTTGTAATTGGCGGAGTCGAGACTGAATATGACTCACTCAAACAAGCCATATCGTCGTTAAGGAACGAAATGGGAGTTTTGGCAAATCAAGGTCATGAAGACTCCGAAATGTATAGGGAGATGCAGAAGGAAATGACTAGACTTCAGCAGATACAGAATGGCATTATCAACGACCTAAAGACTGGAGCGACAGCATCAAGAGACTTGCAGGCCTACCTTGACATCGCATCGACAGCAACTGCCGCCACAGGTCTATGGCAGTCCGCTATGGTTGGACTTGGTGCTTCGACTGAATCGGCTCAAGAGGCTATAACGAAGCTTCAGGCTGTGCAGACTGCCCTTAATTCCGTGATGACCGTACAGAAGCAGTTGATGGACAGAAGCAGCGGAACCTATGCCGCATACCAGAAGGTTCTGGCTATGCTCGGAATTTCCAAAAAAAAGGATGCCTCCGCTACCAACGCGCAGACCGCCGCACAGAATGCTAACTCGGTAGCAATGAAAGGTGCGAAGGTTGCCGCTATCGGCCTACGTGGTGCCATGATGGCAATAGGTATCGGCTTGATTACCTCGGCGGTTGCCTTCCTTATAGACAAGTGGGATGACTTGGTCGCTGGCTTCAAGGACTTTGTAGGCCTCAGTGGAGACACAAACGGAGCGTTCGATAAGATTTCAGCTGTCATGCAGGGAATAGGTTCTGCTGTTGTTAACTACGTTTTGACTCCACTAAAGACAATGGTCACTGTAGTCCGCAACCTCATGCAAGGAGAGTTCAAGAAAGCGTTTACTGAAGGATTGGAGACCGCCAAGCAAGGATTGAATGTCATGTCCAACTTCACCGAGAGCTATAACAAGAAGATGGAGAAACTGGCAGAGGAACATGTAAGAGAGCGTGCCAAGATTGCAGAGAAGAATGCACAGATAGACATAGATGCGAACGAAGCCAAGTACGGCAACGACTGGAAGTTCACTCAAGAGGGCAACGCCAAATACAAGGAAATGCTTGACAACCGCATCAAGATGTACAAGCAGGACACAGACGAGTACAGGGAGGCGGTCAACGACAAGATGCGATATGACAGAGAATACGCCAAGCATCACGAAGAAGAGACAAAGAGACTGAAGGCCGAATATGCCAAGCAGGCAAAGGCAAGAAAGGATGCGCTAGCAACCTATACCAAGGAATTGGAGGAGGTCGAGTATAATGCAGAAATGGCAGTGCAACAAGCTCGCATCGACGCTATGGAGGACGGCATGGAGAAGTCTTTGGCTCAGTTGGAGCATGACAACAACAAGTGGTTGCACGCCCACGAAAAGGCAATTAAAGACAGGGCTGAGAAAATCAAGGCTTTTGAGTTGTCTCAGGGCAAGAAGGAGCAATCATCAGAGTACTACACGGAACAAGCAAGAACACAATTAAAGGCTAGCGGTGCAGAGAAATTGCAGAGCGCAAAAGAAGTCAAGCAGCAACAAGAAGTGCTTGACAAGATGCTCGCTGACTATCAGACTTACCAAGAAGCACGATTGAAGCTTGCTGACGAATATGGCAAGAAGAATCAAGACTTGGTGCTTGCCTCTAACATTAACGGAGACAGTGCCGATGTAATGAATGCACGTTTGGCTGACCTAGACAAACAGATGCAGGAGGCACAGAGCAAGCTAGACCTTGACTTTGCGAGCAAGAGCGAAGAGTTTGTTGCGTGGGCGGAGTCATTGGGGCAGATGGGAATGGTCCAGATCCAGGAAGAAATGGCGAAGGTGCAGGCGGAACTTGCCAATATTCCTATCAATGAGAGAACTGCGGAACAGAGGGCAAAAATCATCTCTATACAGAATGAGATAAAGAGGCTTGAAAAGGAATGGGGCAGTTATGAGAAGGCTATGGCCGGCGACGCTAAATCTACCAAGCTAAACTCTATGGAGAAACAGCTCAAGTCCACAACAAAGGCTCTCGATGTTGCCTTTGACGGACTTGAAGCGTTTTCTGACGAATGGAGCGATACGGCCAAGCAAGCCCTTAGATCCTCGAAGCAGATATACGATGCTGTCAAGAACCTGATCGGTAATATAATTGAGATTGGCAGAGCTTCACTCGAAGCAACCAAGACTGCATCAAACGAGACCGCAGAAGCAATCAAGCAGGCAGAGCGTTCTTCGGTAATTCTTGCTATCATCCAAGCCGCGCTAGAGGTTGCACAAGCTATGTTCAACTTGTTCAAGAAGGAGAGCAAGATTACAGATGTGGTAATCAGTCAGCATCAGGACGAAATGCAGGCAATAGACGACCTGATTGCAAAGAATGAAGAACTGATTGAGGAACGCAAAAAGTACGGGGGTAGCATCAAGGAACTTTATGAAGAGAACAAGAAGTATCTTCAGTTGGAAGCTCAGAAGTCTCAAAACTTTTTCAAGGAGGTGCTTGACGACAATAAGACAGGACAAAGATCCGTTGCTTACATGCTTACCAAAGACAAGGACCGATACGATGTAACTTTGGCTAAGCACGAAAAGGAATTGAAGTCTGTATTCGGCGACGCACAGCTGAAGCTGTTGGAGAGTTCAAGGAATCTCGGCAAGGATCTATACGAGGCCGTAATTAAACTGTCCGATGAGCAATTCGCTCAGCTACAAGGTACGACTTGGTGGGCGCAGATTAAAAACGGGTACAATGGAGACAAGATTGTGGAAGAACTGCTTGGTGGCCGAGACATTGCCAAGAAGATTGCCGAGATTGAGGATTCTATGAAAGACTCCTTGCGAGGCTTTACTAGGCAAGATCTTCAAGACGATTTGCTGTCATACCTAGACGATGTCAATTCTTCAATCAAGGACATTGATACTTCTTTTGACTCAATGATCAAAAATATGGTCAAGAAGAATGTTTTGCGTGGAATGGAGAACGACATCAGCAAATGGCTCAAGGGAATTGATGCGATGGTGTCTGACGAATCTCTTGAAGACAATGCGGCAGAAATTGCCAAGTCAAGAAAAGAACTCGAGAGCCTAATCATAGAGGGTCAAGAGAAGACAAAAAAACTCTATGAGACGTTAGGAATCGAATTCGAGAATGAACAAGACAAGGCAACCGCACGAGGCATAGCAACCGCATCACAAGAGTCCGTGGACGAGAATAACGCACGACTAACGGCCATACAGGGCTATACATTTCAAATCGGTGAGGGAGTACGAACGATGGCAAGCAATTCCTCGGCAATCCTCAATAACGTAGTGCTTATTCAGCGTGCAACTGATACAATTAGGGACGATATTAAAAACATTCAAACCTACGGAGTAAAAATTCAAAGCTAATGAACATCAAGATCACTTGCAATAAACACAGAGGAGAGAGCGAGAGCGTAATGCTCTCCTCTTACTGCTCCGTGCTTGACGGATCACTTGCCGACCTGTTCACGATTCCCTGCTTCGAGAACGTACAGACGACCAAGTGGGCGGAACATTCGGGAGAGGTAGCCAACTTCAGCATAGCGAAATGCCAGGCAATAAGTTTCAGTATCAAGGCATTCGGCAAAGTAGCCGATTTGAATGTCCTTAACACCCTTTTGTCCGATAGTCTAGGAACAACAAATGAGCAGAGCATAGAGGCGCATTTCGCCGATATAAACGGAGCAAATCGCACGCTCTACATTCCTGCCGAGTTCGTGAAGATGAGCTCGTTTAGTGCGCTATCGGTTGACGGGAATGCGGACGGGACTATGGCGTCGGCAACCCTTGAGTTCAGATGCTCTAAGAACGAATTCCCTGACGACAGCTTCGATACGTTCTTCGGGGTACTCTCCAATTGGACTAGCAACGGCAATGTACGCAAGACCGAATCCTTAAAAAAGAGTATTCAGGGCAACCGCTATTCGTTCTATGAACTGGATGAGGATGAAGTTAAGGAGTTGGAGAAAATTACGGACATTGACGACTTCTTCTGGCAGTCGGAAATGTGCCTCGGCTCGCTTGGCTTTACAGTCTTGAAAGGCTACTTGCAGTCCGCCTACTCTCCCAACGAGCAGAACGCACCGCTGAGCATTAGGACAATAGAGACCGACCAGACTCTTCGCAACAACTCGGACAAGATGCAGAGCCGTGATGTGGTGCTGAAGATGTCACTTAGACAGCCGACTGTCTTGGCGGCAATACAAGCAATAGGAATGCTCAAGAGGTACTTCTACACGATACTGAAGCGCACAAGAAACGCTCTTGTATTCCTTGACGAGAAGGAGGGTATTGCGTTCAAGTGTTACCCGAAATCGTGCAAGGTTGACAAGTGGACTAACAGGGGATATGCCGAGCTTTCACTCACTCTGCGCTCTACTGACGAGATACGCACAAGGTTCAACGAACCCGAGCCAGAGGAAGCGCCCGAGCCAGAGGAGGTGAAGAGAGAACCTAAGATGGCTATATTGACAATGGCATTCACGAAGAGGTACAACGATTTTGACCCGTTCAACATCAAGAAGGGCGAAGTGAAGAGGATGAGCAATCTTACAATCGGCACGGACGAATACGACCAGCTCAGGAAGATTCCGAAGGGTGCAGTCCTCGTTTCGTACAAGGAGGCTGACTTCTGGAACGAGTTCACTTTCTCATTCCCTCCTTTGACCTATTTCGGAAGTGTGTCGATTTACGGAGTGACGACAGCGGAGATTACGCAGGCAGACTTGCAGAACGGAACATGGCGTAACAAGGTGCAGACAAGCGGAGAAGTAGCAGTGCCTTACGAAACCAAGGCGAGCGTGGACTGGGTGACCACCTCCTTTGTTGCTGAGGGTATCAAGGTCGTTAACTGCGATGTCGTGACGCAGACAGACTACAACACCAACCTCACGGAACTCCAGAAGGAGGCAAACGGCACAAGCACAGACAAGCTATGGCAGGACTATTTCTCATACGGATTTTGGCAGTTAATTAAGAACAAGATATGATTTCTATATATAGTATTCAGAACACGAAGCTGTGCGAGGTGCATCCGAAGGACAGCAGTTTTCAATTCGCCCAAATCATGGGCGACAATTACGTTCAGCTCGATTTCACTCTCGTTGACTATGTGGAGATTCCTGTATTCTCATACGTGGCACTTGACGGAGTGAGATATTATCTGCCCGACACGGCTATCATCACAAAGCAGAACGAGACGCAGTACGACTACCAATGCAAGTTTGTTGCTCCGCAAGGCTTGTTCTCTAACATCATCTGCAGGTTCAACCCAATGGACTCAGGCACAGCAAGCAAGGCTTACGATATGCGCTTCTCGGTCTCATACAAGCCGAAGGACTTTATCAAGATGATATGCGAGAACCTTACCCAAAGACTAGGTATTGGAGAGTTCGCAGTCGGGGACATCTTGGACTATGACAGGGAAAAGATGCTTACGTTCGACTACATGAACTGTTATGATGCACTCAACCAAGTTGCGCAGGAGTTCAACACAGAGTGGTACGTGTCGGGCAATTCTGCGAACGGATGGAGAATCAACCTCAAGGAATTTTCTATAGACAAGGAGAATCCGCAGAAAATCAAGTACGGCAAAGGTAACGGAGTGATGCCGAACATTAAGCGAACTCTTCACAGCCAAAGCGACAAAGCTACTCACATTCTTGTGAACGGAGGAAACCGCAACATTCAGAAGTTCGAGCAGAACCGAGATATGCTAGCCTACGGCTTCGACTCCCTGCACCTTCCTACTATTCCTGCACCTATAACCAACAACTACACGACGAAGGCTTGGGACAATCCGAACGGAGGCGCAAATCCACCCGTAAACTCTATCCTGTTCGATGTAAGGAACGGCTTGTTCCAACACGAAACGGCAACGGACGAAAGCGGAATGAGCGCAATAGAGTTCAACAAGGCTTATTCTTTGCGTTTTTGCGTCGATAGAGCGCAGAATAGCGTGTCTTGGGTGCGTAATACCTCACCCTTCAATACAAGCCTTCTAAGGGAGGTTTCTGTTGATTTGACCGACATCTACCCATATAGAGAGGGAACTGTCTCGGCTGTAGAGTTCGGCAATTCAGGTTCAAGCGAGGAGACACCGCCGTGCTACTTCTTTGACAACGACTTGAATTTCGACGTGTCAAAATACTTCATAAACGGAGAGGTCATGGTGGTGGTGTTCCAGACTGGCGCACTTGCTGGCAAGGAGTTCAAGATAGTTACCAACTCGAACGGCATTATGGAGGGGTATGGCTTCTGGTACGACGCATCCTCCCACACTGGTAAGTTCAAGCTCGTTACCGAACTCTTTGACGGAATTGAGATGCCGAACAACAAGGACGAATATCCGTTCAGACCTGCGGTCGGGGACAAGTATGCGCTCTTCAAGATTGCACTGCCCAACGAATACCTCAGCCAATTGACCTATGAATTAGGAGGGGAGGATCATCCAGAGAACGGAGTCATCTACGAGGGCGCAGAATGGGATTTGCTCCGTCAAGCCTGCATCGAATGTTACCGCAGATGCAAGACCCGTTATAACTACACTCTTTCGCTCGATGCGAACTGGTTGCAGTCAAGCGGTGAACTTATGCAGAAGGTAAGACTTGGCGAGTGGCTGAAGTTCGAGGATGCTGCGCTTGCTCCTGACGAAAGGACAGGAAAGGATTATTACGATACGTGGAACGATATGAGAATTGTCTCGGTCAAGACCTACCTTAACAAGCCGATGTTTCCCGAGATTACATTGGGCGAGCCTGCACCAAAGGGTTTGCTTTCGACAATTAGGCAGATTCAGAGCGGAACGGCAGGCAATTCAATCTCACAGCAAGCAAGCACCGAGCAAGCGCAAAAGGACTTGCAGGCTACAAAAAAGGAACAAGCCGAGATTAACGAGAAGGTGGAGCAACGTGTCGAGATTATCCAAGTCACGCAGACAAGCGGAGGAACGGGAGGCACTTACCCACTGAAGTTTACAGAGTTTGAATTTGTGCCTGTAATCGGGAATACGGGGTACAACTTAAGTGTAGGAGAATTGAGCCACCAGACGATGTGGCAGACGCAGCTCACTACATTGGGGAGACTGACTAGCGGAGAATACCATTACAAGACATGGAATCCCAAGCAGGAGCTCTATCCAATCTACCGAGATGCTGATGCAGGCAGACCAAGGGCAATGACAGTATATCTCTACGCCAAAGTACCCAAGGATGAGTACGCCAGAACCTATGAGATTATAATCCGCAAGGGACGCAAGCTTGAGGATGCGGATATGGACAATGACTATGTCTATTACCTCGTCTGCACATTCGACTGGGGAACTGACAACTCGATTGCTAACAAGCAGGAGTTCTTCGGTTGGCAGTACCTTTCTCCGTCAGTTCTGCCAGTGAATACGATTGTCAGCCAAGACGGGAAAACAAGATTTGACCTTGTGAACGGCAAGATTATAGGCGAGCTGTATGTCTATGATGCGGAAGGGAACGAGGTTAGGGTAGCCGACCACATGGGCGATGGCGGAGATGGTTATCAAATCATTACATCCGATTATATCAAGAGTCAGTTTGCGTGATAGAATAAAAAGGGCAAGATGCACAAAATCTTGCCCTTTTATGTTTTTTAGCATATATTTTTGAAGAAAATGAACTTTTTTTTGCACTTTTTTGATAAATTTATTACCAAAATTTGGTAATATCAAAATATTGCTTTATCTTTGCAGTATAAGAAATAAGGAAAGAAAAATATAAATAAGACTATGGGAAAATTTTTTGACAATGGCGAGATAAGCGGAAACATGACTCGCAACGGATACGGTTCGTACATCATCACAGCCGAGAACAGAGACGGAGACACAATCGAGATCCATTCCAACGACTCGCTTCTTTTTGACAACTTGGATAGTGAGGACATTGACAAGCAGAATGAAGCATGGGAGGAAGCAATCAACCTCCTTAAATCAATCGGCAAATGGAAGTGCCGTGCAAAAATCAAGAGCTATCCGACTAACATAGAGCTATTCATGGGAAATGGTTCTTGGCAGATAAACACTGACTTCCAAGACCCAGAATACTTTGACTCTGCCGAAGATGCGAGAGAGTGGGCGGAAGACAGAGTGGCAGAGATTACAAAGGACTGTTATGAGATTAACAACTATGACGAGCTAATAGACGATATGGTCAGCGCAGTCAGCAGATATATCAGATAGCATGAAACCAACGCAATTCATCAAGATAGTGACAGGCAAGCTGATAGCGACGACTAACGCTGATATAGAAGAACTTGCCAAAGATTACAGGTCGTCCGAGGATGATTCTGCCCGCTCTGCAGTTGACAGGTTCAGGGTTAGGCAATATCTAAAGGAGTGCCTGGAGGAATACAAGAGTTCTTCCGGAAAGTAGTGCAGGAAAAAAAAGCGAGGAGAACCCTCGCTTTTTTTGTCTCAAATAAAATGAAGAATACAAGCCAAATGGATTGCGCCGCCAAGCACTATCCCAATGAAGTCGGCCAGCAGGTCCATCCAGCACCAATGGTTGCCAGGAGCCCTGCTGTCGCCGTATTCCTTGCCGATTGCCAAACCTATGGCAATCAAAGGGGAAAAGAGGGAAGCAATGAAGCACACAGCGAAATGCTGCAGCTTGTCCTTGTCAGTAAGTTTTTCTTTCATGAGTTAAGTTTGTTCAAATTTCCAGAATAAGACTCTTTTTTGTCGTACCATAATGGTTCGACAAAATTAACATCCCAACCTTTGCTCGTTGCAATTGCAATATCTTCGTCAGTAACTTGCTTTCTCGTCTCGTAGTGAAGATATACTCCCATACGACCCTTGAGATCATCATACGGAAATCGTCTGTTAGGGATACCATTGAATATGGCTCGAATCGAATATCTGTCGAGCAACGGAGAATGACCGAGACAGATCGAGGTACCTGCTTGAGTAAAGATTGCCTCTGATAGAGATTGCCTGCCACCAATTAACGTTCTGAGCTTGCTACACTTGTGGAACACATCTTTATTGTTAGGCTTTGGTCCATCAAGCCAGAACCTGTCAAAGCCTTTCAGGTCCAATTCTTCAAGATTAGCGCAGCCATAGAATAGCCCTTTAGCATTGGCGTTCGAGTAATTGACGTTCCATTTAACATTGACCTTCTTAAGGCTTCTGCAATCTCGGAACATGTTCTCCATGTCAGTTACATTGGAAAAGTCCCAATTTTCAAGATCGATAAATTGAAGATTGGAGCAACCGTTGAAAGCTTTGGACATATCAACCACCTTGCGTGTATTCCAATTCCTACAGTTGATAGAAGTTAGACTGGAACAGTTGGCGAATACACCTCTAATGTCGTAAAGAGATTGCGTGTTCCATAGCGAAGGGTCCAGGTATTCAAGGTTAATGCAGTTGGCGAATGCGTGGTCTAGTATCTCTATATTGGACATGTCCCAATGACGGCAGTACACTCTGACTAAATCCTCCGCATCAGACAGCAAGCTGGTCAGGTCTCCTGTCTCTATTAGTTCATCACAAGAGGGACAGTCAAGTCCTAATCTAGCGGGAATTGCATAGAGTTCAGCTAAGCCTTTTTTTTTTCGGGAAGATCCTCCCAGTTGAAGAATACTTCGCCTTCCGTTGTCTTGAAGGAGAATCCCGTAGCCATCTGTTGGAGAGCTCCGAGATATTCCTTTATGTTGGCATTGATATTGTCATTTATGTTGGAAGCCAAGGCTTGAACGCTTTCGACATCTCTCTTTGCCTCTTCGACATCTCTCTTTGCCTCTTCAATGTCGCTCTTTGCCTGCTCAATACTCTGCAGTGCTTCTCTGTTGATCTCGCTTTGGTACTTCTCTATCGATTCGTCATAGATGTCATTGGTGACAGCAAGGACATGGTTGCTTGCTGCCGAAGTTAGAGCGTTGGCTACTTCTGCTTTAGTTATATTCATGTTATTCCGCTTTAATCGTTAGTCTAGTTCCGCTATTATAAGTTTCTCCCGATGTGAACACAGTGTAGGTGATTCCCCCGACTACCTTCGTGCTTCTGTTGAAGACCGCAGGAGCTCCACCCATAGAGAACTTTGTAGGAGCGGTTACTCCGTTCGGTACATAGATGCAGAACACTTGTCCGTTTGCAGAAGCCGTGTCCTCATAAGTGGCAACTGCCGATGTCCTTGCGGACAGCTCTTTGGTAGGGGTGCTGTACGCTCCGCAGAAGCCATACAAAATACAGTCCCTTACAGCAACATTGACAGAAGAATTGAACTGCATACCGTTATACATAGCAACCGCCCTATAGCTCTTGTCGCCCGACATATTCCTTGATATTGTCGCAACAACGGAAGCCTTAAGCTCGTCAGAGGCAAGCACCTCGTCTCCGTCATAGATTGCCATGCTGTCAGGAGTGACGCCGCTGAATGACGCAGTAAGCCTTACTGATGTACTTGCATTCTTCTTCACTACTGTTGGAGAAGCCGATAAAGTCAGCTTTGCTCCAAGACTCAATGCGTGAATGCTTGCCTGAGCGGAAGCCAAATCTTTGCGTAGTGATTCCAGATCAGGAGTCAGAGAAGCAAGCCATTCCTCCTCAGTTCCTACGAAGCCGTGTTTTACGGCGATTTCGTATGCGGAGAGTCCGTCAGTTCCGTCATGCCCCCACATCTGCACGGCAATTACTCCGAGATAGAATACGTCAACGTTGAACTCAACATTCTCAGGAATGTCCGCATCTCTTGAGTTGGCAACGATAGAGAACACGCTAGGCTCCGAAAAAAGGAGGTTTGACCCGTCTTCTGTGACGCATCTTAGCTCGAAGTCGTACATTCCGACTTCGTAGTGCGGATCACCGATGATTGTAAGGTGCTTGCCCTCGTAGCTGATATTGGCCTCGATGGTTCTTGTCCTGCTTTTGATTATGACTTTCACATCTTGGCAGGACTCCAAGTCGAAGTCCTCTGGAGTGGTAACTCCACCGATTGCGTGCAACTTCTCCACATCTAGCTTGAGGGCGAAGTTGTTCCCACGACAGATTCTTAATGTTTTTCTTTGCATAATTATTTGTCTAAAAATAAATCGCCGAATCTCTTTTCGTCTCCGACGAATCCGTTAATCGAGAGATTGGAAGACGCCCATCTTACCGAGACTCCTAAGTCAACTCCTCTGGTAGAAGAAACGAGTCGAACAGACTGAGCAGGCACTTCTGTCGAGGAATATCCATAATAAGGCTCGATGTAATATTTCTTCGCATAGAACGCAAGGAAAAGATGCTGACCGCCGTACAAGTCGTTCAACCAAAGCCAGGCGTTAGTGCCAGCTTCCTCCACTTCTATCGTCTCCTTCTTGATCAAGTGCCTACCAACCGCAGGAATGAATATCGAGTTGCTGTTCTTCTTGCTTGTGAACCTCATGCCTTTGACCCCTTGATTATCTTCCCACGTGTGGGTTGTATTGTTCCATAAATCTTCCACCTCCCTTAATGAAGGGATCTTCCACTCGCTTCCAACTATTGATTGTGCGATAGTGGTATTCATAACTCTGTATAAGCCGTCCCAATCGGGCACGATGCTTTCTGGCCATATAAGAACGTCACCTATATAGACCGCTTTAACTTCTTCGCTGCCTACCATGATTCTGCTAGGCATAACGTCTCCAATCCTTAGCATATCACTTGATATAATAAATTGTATTGCTGTCTTTATTCGAGAGAGAGTTGTATTCCGCCTCGGTAATTATAGTCTGCTTTGGCATAGCATCTATCTTGTCGTTAACAGTCTTTACGGAATTGGCGGAAGCTGCCAGATTCTTGTTTGAGCTAGTTACAGAGTCCATTATTTTCGTGACACCGAATTTGTCGGTCGTTGCTTTTGTCAGGTTGATGTTTATGGTTTGTCCGCCCTTGGTTACAGACATGCCAGGGCTAATTGCACTAGTACCCTCAATTTCACTTATTCCACTAACGTAATTGCTGGCATCTTGTGTAGCCATCGTGCCGAAGTAACCCTTGTTGCAGTATGAGACGTCAGTTCCTCCGCCCAATGCAGGCAACTCACCTTCGACACAACTGATATTGCCGAACCTCATCACTCCTCCCGCAACCCCGTTAAAATTAGGCCTGCACTGTATCGTCAGCTCTTGAGGGTCTGCTACCGTTGTAAATGTATAATAATAAATCGACTCGTAGTCGCTGAGGTCGTATTTTCCGCTAGATTGTGTTCCGCTAAGTATAACCGTCCCGATAGGCGCCCCTCCAAGGAACCAGTATATCTCTGCGCTTCCCATAGTGCTTCGTCTCTGCGCTGACGGATTGCTATATCTTGCGGTAATGGAAATGGTGTACCGCTTGTTAGAGAGAAGAGATACACCACTCTGGTAGAATTGCAAGTAGTGCTCTCCGCTTGCACCGTTGTCGACGAACTTATACCATCGGTTCTCTATGGCAGCCGAAGCCATGCCGTTTGCATTGTCCTGAGAACTGCCCCAAGGTCTGTATGTTGACGAAAAAGACGCTATGTTCACAACGCCTATGGGCAGTGCGCTTACAGCACCGCTAGCAGAGTCAACAGATATGCCCTTGCCACTTGTAATTTTAACTGGCTTGTTTGCCAGGTCGTCGTAAGACCCACTGAACAGGAACGACTGGGGTACCAGAGTACCAGTTGGGGATTCTGCCGTAAGGGTAGATGTCCACTCGATAGGCTCAGGCTTGAGAGAAGACAGCTCCTGCACTTCCAGAGTGGAGAAGGGAGCAATTGACGCATAACATGTAAGCACCCACTTGTCTCCGGTTTCTGTAAGGTAGAGACGAGGTGCTGAAGCAGAAATGGCAGAAGACTGCGTGTAGTAGGTCTGTACTTCAAGAGGACTGCCAGGGGTATCCTGAAACTTATAACTGAAAGAGCCTACTCCAGAACCTCTCGATGAGTAAGAGAAGTCTGCGGCGCCTGCTCCCCAACCTCCCTTCGGAGACTGAACAGAGAACAGCTTCGCAGTAACCGAGGATGCTCCAGAAGTCCACTTATGTATTCTAGTATTGCTGGAAGAAATTGTAATCTTCCCGTTGGCAGAGTCTGCGCTAATAGTGACGTTAGAGCCTGCAGCAATCTCTATTCCTCTGGACGATGTTCCCGAATTGGCAGTTAGGGTGGTAGTGCCGACTGTGAGAGTGGTTTGGTCGGTATTGGCATTTTTTTCGATTTCCGCCTCCAACTGCTTGCTTATTGCAGCTACAAGTTTCTTTATCTCTTCTATTAAGGTGTCTGTTGCTCCTAACTCTAGTATTTCTACGTTCTTTTTATCTGCCATATATTTCTCCTTTTTGCAAATTTAACCATTCTTTTAATAATAAATTGCAATTTATTATTAAATTTGCATAATACAATTAGTTATATATGGAAATATCAACTGAAACTTTAACCGGAATTGGCGCATTCCTTACAGTAATCGCTGGTCTTGTTTGGAAAATCTACTCTATGAAGGAAGATAACCGAGCAAAGAAAATTGAAAACGACAAGACAGCAAATGAGAATCTGTCCTCGCAAATCGAGACTCAGACCTCCATGAACAAGACGTATGAGGAAGTTTTGGCGACCATGCGAAACGAAATCGAGTACCTTAAACAGTCGCGAAAGGAACTTCACGAACGTCTCGATAGAAAGGACGAGGAAATTTCTCAATTAAGGAGAGAAAAGGACGAACTTAACTCTGCGGTGGCTGTTCTGACAAGCCAAAAGTGTACTTTATTGCACTGCACAAACAGACGCCCGCCAATTAACATTAACGATACAACCGTAGGATGAGGATTACCGACCATTTCAGCCTTGAGGAGTTCTATTTCTCCATTACTGCAGAAAACAAAAAGATAGACAACACGCCCAAGCCAGAGACTGTGATCAATATAGTAGCCTTGGTGGAGAACGTACTTGAACCGGTAAGAGTCAAGTTCGCTCGCCCGATCATGGTAAATTCAGGCTACAGATGCACTCGTCTTAACAACGCTGTTGGTGGGGCAAAGAACAGCCAACATCTTAACGGCAAAGCGGCGGACATTACAACTGGGAGCATCGAAACGAACAAGGAACTGTTTGCCATGATAAGGAGCTATTTCAAATTCGACCAGCTTATATGGGAATACGGAGGCAAGTGGGTGCATGTCTCTTGGAACGGTTCTTCTAATCGTGGGCAAATATTGTCAGTAGGATAAAGAGTCAAGGTTAGAATTAGATTTACGTGGAATTATGAGAAAATTTGATTGGGTAGAGTTCTGGGCGTGGGCTGTAGTAATTGCTTTGTGTATGCTTATTATCAATCTGCTTACCGGATGCAAGGTTACGGAATACATCCCAGTTGAAACGATAAAGAAAGAGCAAGTCTATCTTGATAGACTTAAAGTAGATACATTCCTTGTCTGCGATTCAGTAATCATCAAGGAAAAAGGGGATTGTGAGGACAAGGAACACATTCGTATAATATACAAGAACAAGTATGTTCGCGACACTGTCAACAATTCTGTTCATGACACAATCACCAAAACAGAGAGGCTTGAGGTTGAAAAGGATCTAAGCAGAATGGACAAAATCTGTCTCAACCTGGGCAAGTTCTTCTTTCCTCTGTTGCTAATCCTGCTGATTGTAGGCGGAATCTATTCGTACATGAAATTAAAGAAATAAAGGGCTAAACAGATTATAGGCTTACAACATGACAAAGCAAGAGATCTTCGACAAGATAATAGAGACATGTGCAGATGTCTGCTCCGTTGACAAGGAAGATATAATCAACGCTTGCAGGAA
Organism: Paludibacteraceae bacterium; assembly: GCA_045641625.1. Taxonomy (GTDB): domain Bacteria; phylum Bacteroidota; class Bacteroidia; order Bacteroidales; family Paludibacteraceae; genus UBA1723. The sequence continues at coordinate 2,049 of JAZUHH010000075.1, read as the reverse complement.
AGAGGATGTCTGCACAGCAAGGGCAATCCTTGTATTCTGGTGCGATGCGGCTGGGTTCTCTGTCGAGAGTTTGGTCAAATGTTGCGAGTGCAACAATGCCAATTCCATCAACTCGGTACATTCACGCATCGAGCAGATGTGGGTGGAGAGATTTGCATTCCACATGCTTGTTGCCGAAGTAGGCAAACGGCTTCTCGATTATGCACATTCTATAGGCGAGGACTTCGATATGTATCAACCGTTAAGGCGCATATCCAGGGCAACGGGCAAGTATTGAAAGTTGTAACTAAGTTGTAAGCAAGTCGCAATCTCTGATATGGAGATTGCGACTTTTGTTTTCTAATTTTGCATCGTATCGATACAAAACATTAATTAACAAATACTATTATGGGAACTTATTCAACTCCAGAGGCTTTCGTTTTCAATGACGGGAACTCTGCAAACAACAGCATTCTTGCAATGCTTCCTGCTCTCTTACAGAACAAGGGCGTTGACCCTGCTCTCGTTGCTATGTGTTGCGGTAATCGTGGTGGAGCTTTCGGCAACAATGGTTTGTCTGATATCATCGCTCTTATCGTAATCGCTGCCATTTTTGGCAATGGCAATTTCGGTGGCGGTCTCTTCGGTAATCGTGGCGGTAGCTGCGCTCTTCCAAACATGATTAACAATGACAGCAACACACAGTTGCTCATGCAGATGCTCCAGCGCAATGGTGCTGACGTTCAGAGCCTCTCCAACATGACCAACACCAATGCTGATGCTATCACGGCTGCTATCAACAGTGTAAGCAAGGAGATTTGTAATTTCGCTGTTTCTACAGGTCAGAACTTCAATCAGGCTCTCACTGCTATCATGCAGGGTAACAATGCACTCCAGACACAGCTTGCAAACTGTTGCTGCACACTCCGTGATGCTATCACACAGCAAGGCTATCAGTCACAGCTCGGTCAGAAGGACATTCAGAATACCATGCTTTCAGGTTTTAACCAGACACAAGTAGGCATGGAGCGTGGTTTCTCTCAGATTGGCTACGCATCGGCAGAGCAGACTTGCGCTATCAAGCAGAATACAACTGACAACACAAGCCGTATTCTTGCTAAACTTGATGCAATCGAGGACGCAAGAAAGGATAGAGAGATTGCTAGTCTTACTGCTCAGCTTGCCACTGTCAACGCACGAGCAGAGAGACAGGCAGAGCTTGCACCGATTACACAGAAGTTGAACGACATCATGTGCAAGCAGCCGAACACAGTTACTGTACCTTATCAGCCATTCGTTACTGTGCCTAATTGCGTGGCATATCAGGCGTTCGGTTTGGGCGGTTATCCTTATGCTAACGGAGGTAATTTCGGCTAATTGAAAGGAGGTAGATTATGGCATATAATCGCTTAGTTCCGTTCAACAGACAGGGAATCGTAGGGCTTGAGACAACAGGAGCAGAGCTGACTAACGGCAATCTTGTATTCTACTTCGAGGCTCATCCTTATGTGAATACACCATTCAACGGTCTGCTTCTTATCCACCTCAAGACTCCTGCTCCTACAGGAATTACAGGCAATGAGCCTATCTTCTTTGAGACAAGGGGAATGACAGGAACAAGAAAGGCTGTAACGAAAGCAGGAGGAGGTGCGCTGATAGCATCGGACATCACTATCCCTTCGTATGCGCTGTTCTTCTACGATTTCCGAACTGGAGTAGTCGAAAAAATAAACTGAATAACTAACAACAACGAAGATGATACAGTTCCAGAACTTGAGGCAGGGAAGCCAAGTCTTTATCTTGCACAAAGGACTGAACCCGTTCTACGAAGTGGGGACAGTGGAGAATGTTCCGACATTGCAGACGATGAGCTATTACCAGAGCATGCCGATGTTGCCCTTGGACATCTCGGTAAGAGTGGGGGAGAAAGTAATTCCTTACCAACATATACCACCGACAGCGGAGTCGGCAAAAGTGACTTCACAACTAAGTGGAGAGGAGGTTTGCGTGGCTTGTTCCAAAGAGGCGGTAAGCGCAGAAGTCGAGATGCTTATAAGCCAGAGCGTTGAT
>JAZUHH010000074.1:0-29809 GCA_045641625.1 Paludibacteraceae bacterium | reverse complement strand
GAGTTTTGCAATCAAGAACATAGAGAATGGTTTGATAATCCAATTTGTTACGCAAGTGATGATAATCCCTTTTGGATTACGTCCTACATTCATTACACTCTTGAAATCAATCTTCATCATCATTGGCCAGATCATCAGCCAGATAAGGACAGACATCGGAATGCTGACATTTGCATATTCCCACCTACTGAGAGTTTGGGGTATGGCAGGAATATTCTGTCCGACCAATAATCCTATTATCATACACAGCGCTACCCATACGGTAAGATAACGTTCAAAGAATCCGATTCTTTTTTCCATTGATACAGAATTTTACGAAAGCATTATGATTGAATAATACGTGCCCACGCCGACAAACAGCACGGCTACAAGGCGATTGAACCACCGCTGGAAGACAGTCATTTTGCCCAAGAATTTCCCAAGTGACTGGACGCTATATGCCAGTAACCAAGAAACTACCAACACAGGCAAAGCTGTTGCAATGGCGAAAACCAACGGAAGCAGATACCCAGCTGTTGCTTCGGCGGACATAGGTATAAGCATTCCAAAATAGAACAATCCGCTAGAAGGACAAAAAGCCATAGCAAAAAGAACACCAAGGATGAAAGAGCCTATGTAACCGTTCTGCTTCTCTGCCCAGCTTCCGCCTTGAAATCCGAACTTGCCACCTAAATCAACAAACTCTGCGACAAACATCAATACGCCGATTATCAGCAGAGCCGGTCCAAGAATAAATTCTCCGTATTCGCTTACAGACTGCTGAATGTCAAAAGTATCAGCTCCTTTCCTAAGTATGTAGATAAGTATTGCTCCAAGCATGGTATATGCAACCACTCTACCCAAAGAATACAGAACACCGCTCCACAACACTCTGCTACGGCTCTCTATTCCTTTAGAAATGAATCCAACTGCAGTAATGTTTGTTGCCAAAGGACATGGGCTAACCGCAGTCAGCAGTCCAAGAAGGAACGCGGTAAAAACCGGCAACTGGCTGTTGTCCAAAAGATTCTGCAAAAATTCCATAGCATGTTATTTTATTGCTTCAAGAATCTTTTTCTTTAATTCATCGCGGAACACAACTGCATTGCTTCTTGCATAGCCAAAGGCAAAACGCGTGAAATCCTCTACAGATTCGTCCTTTTGTCCCGGATTGGCAACAACGAACAGAGAAGAGAAAGTAACCTTGTACTTCTTTGCCAGTTCCTTGCCGGATTCAGTGGAATAATCAATGACACTCACTTTCAAGCTTCCATCCTCGACATACTTGGCGAGTTCGTCCTCTACAGTTGTCCTTGTTTCCGTCTCGATAGCCAGACAGGTTGGACAACGCTGCTTGCCGTGGAAATAAATAACCTCTACATCTTGAGCAGATAATGCAGTACTCATTGCAAAAGTACAAAACATCATCAAAATAAACTTCTTCATCACTCCTCCTTCCTGTAATTATTTACCCAAAATCTCCTTAACCTGCTCGTATGACAAGCGGCCCTTAGCCACTACCTGCTCATCCACAACAAGAGCAGGCAGAGACATCACATTGTACTCCATAATCTTCATGATGTCCTCCTCTTTAACAAGATTGACATCCATACCAAGGTCAGCCACTACCTTTTCCACTGTTGCGAACAATGCCTTGCATCCTGCACAACCTGTACCTAGAACTTTAATTTCTTTCATACTCGAACTTTAATTAAATTTAACAAATTTGTTTATAATTCGCAAAACAACAAACATATTTAGTTTAAGAAAAGGGGAAGAACTTTGAAGTATAACTTCCCCTGACTTCATCAATCAGTTTTTAAGCGCCATATAGCGGGAACACTACTTTCCGCAACAGTCACTACCAGTCTTGCATACACATTGACCTAGGAACTCAGCAAAAAGTTCACGAGCCAGTTTCCAATTCTCCTTGTTAATGCAATACCTAACCTTCGGGGTTTCTATCTCACCCTGTATCAGTCCGGCTTCCTTTAAGGCGGAAAGATGCTGACTTACAGTCGCCTTCGCAATAGGCAGTTCCTCGTTAATGTCTCCAAAATAGCAAGTTTCCTGCTTAGCCAGGAAATCGCAAATCGCAATTCTGGCAGGATGACCGAGTGCCTTTGCAAATTTAGCTAGCAACTCCCGTTTAATTGAATAATCGCTTGATGCCATAAACAGATTTTTATCTTATACTGGTCGCAAAAATACGAACACTAATTCAAAACACAAAGCTTTTTTACAACTTTTTCAAAAAAGTTTGCATTTTTACGAACATCATAGAAGAAAACTCTAAAAACAAACCGAAAAACTGCAGGTATTAGTCAGTGACAAATACCTGCAGCCTATTGATTCTCTTATCTGATTCATAAAACTATTATTGCCTGCAGCCAACCAACATTGCACGCAACTCCCTCTCGTACTGTTTTGCGTTCTTGAAGACGATGCCCCTCATGCCGACACGCATACAGCCCTCGATGTTCTCCGTCCTGTCGTCAGCAAAGACACACTCCTCTGCCTTGAGAGAGAACTTGTCGAGCAGGCGGAGGTATATTTCGGGTTCCGGCTTGATCAGCTTCTCCTCCGAAGATACAACGTATCCCTCGAGCAGGTCGAAGATCTCGAACTGCTCGATTGTTCGGTACACCTTGCTGCACCAGTTCGACAGTCCGAAAAGCCTGTAGCCTTCCGCCTTGAGCCTGGTCAGGAGTTCCCTCATGCCCTCGATCTCGCCGGTGATAATCTCCTGGTATCGTTCGCAGAAGATGCGGATTTCGGGTTCGAACTCCCTGTTACTTGCGATAATCTCGTCCATGATGACGTCGAACGGGCGGTCCTCCCTGTCAAGGAGCCTCTGCACCTCCTCGTTATAGAGAACCGGAGTGAAAGCCGCGCACCGCCTTGCGTCCGGCACATACTTGCGAAAGAATGCCTCGAAGTCATAATCGACAAGCACCTTTCCGAAATCGAAAATCAGATTCTTTACCATATCATATCATTAACATTATTCTGCCACCCTCAACAGAGAACATTCCCTGGAACCTGCATATCACAGCATAGACCTGGCTGCTTGTCACGGGCTTTCCGTCCTTTCTGACGTGCAGTCTCTGCGAGTTTATTGCGTCGGCAATCTGCTGTGTTGTCATGCCGCCGTTGCGTTGCGCTATCACATAGACGATAGCCTCCTCAATCTTCATTTGTATTGGTTGTTAGTTGGTTATGAGTTGTTCGGGTTGATTTGTGCGAGGTGTCTCGGCCTAGAGCCTCACGGAACTGCGATACTCTTTTGGCGAGACTCCCGTCTCCTTTCTGAAGAACCGCGAGAAGAATGTGTGGCTGTCGAAGCCGAGCCGGAACGCGACGTCGCCGATGTTCGTGTCCGAATACTGCAGTAGCACCTGCGCGCGAAGTATGCAGTTCGCGTTGAGCCAGTCCATGACACTTCTGCCGCTCTGCTGGCGGACAACGAACGAAAGGTGGTTCGGCGATATGCACAGCCTGTCGGCATACGCCTTCACGTTGCGCGGCAGAGGGTCCTTGGCTCCGAGCAGATCAAGAAACCGCTGAAGGATGTTCTCGCCGTGCGACTTTGGTTTCTCGTTGCAGAGAAAAGCACCGTGTATCTGCTCGAGGTCATACGCCATCGCCGCCTGCAGGTGCGTTATTGACTGCGCGACATGAGGGCTGTGAACAGTCAGCCATAGCAGGTCGAAATACTGCATCATTCTTCCGAAATCTTCGGGAGCCAGGTGCATGACTATGCTCCTCTCGAAGCTGACTGGGAGTCTTTGGAACGAGACCGCACGCCCGTCGAAGTCGTCCGACATGCTGTCAAGGCTCATGTAGCTGTGCTGGGGAATAATCCACACGTCACCCTCGCGCAAACTGTACGGAACGAGGTTGATAAGGCAGACCGCACTGCCCTTGGTAACGATCGCGATGCGTCCCAACTCGGCATACTTTGCAGTGCGGAGCATCTGGCGCGACGTCGAGCCGTTCAATGTGCGGAGGCTGTTGATCATCGCAACCTCCGGAGTCACGACTACGCTGTCGTTCCCTTCATTGAGCCTGGACAGAAGACCAGGTGTGAGACATTGAGTATCTTTTCCCATGCAATTAACTAATTCTGCGTGTAAAGTTACAGAAAAAGTACGACATTAAAGGCATTTTCACCTAAAAATCGTTGCAACAGTACAAACAAACCATCAAAAGTGCTAACCGGCACAGAGCCAAAGCAACTACTTTTGCATTAGAAAGCAATACAAAAATGTCTAACAATTAAATCGAATAACTATGTGGAAATTCATCAAACATTACGCTTTGGAGATTTATAGCGTCACGGCTATGCTTCTTCTTGTCTGCGCGGCAATGATGGGAGAGCTGTCAGTTGTGCAGAAGTTCGTGTGCGTCTTTACGTTTCTCTACATTCTTCACGAGTGGGAGGAGGACCGATATCCCGGCGGCTTCGTTAACCTTATCGCGCAGATGATACAGGTCGAAGTGCCCGACTCAACCAAGAGGGCAAGCCGCATTCCTGCAGGCATCTTCCTGCTGTTCTATTCCATAGTTCCGTTTGTCTTTCACCAGTGCACTTTTGTAGTTATGATGATGGCTGTATTCGGATGCTTTGAAGGATGGGTGCACATGATGGGAGTTCGCCTGTTCCACCTGAAACGCTTCTACACACCTGGCATGGTGACTGCCATTCTCGAACTCATAGCGTCAGTTGCGCTTATCACGTATCTAGCGGTGAACGACATGGGAGAATGGTATGACTATGCGCTGTCTCCGTTTGCATACCTCGTCACATACATGATGCTGCAGAAGACCATGACAGTGCTGGTGGGAATTAAGTACAGCGACATGCCGAAGCTTTTGAAACAGCAGATTCGCAAAGGCAAAAACTAGAGTCGAATCTTAATCCCCGAAAAACAAAAAAGGTTATGACATCTTCTGCCATAACCTTTTGCTTTATCTTCAAACAGCTCGAAAGAATTGATTTTGAATTACTTTCCGATACAGAAATGTGCAAATATATTCCCAAGTACCTCGTCGGTAGTAATCTCTCCGCCTGTGATCGAGGCAAGAGCATCGAGGATGTCGTGAATGTCTCGGCTGATGAGGTCTCCTGACAAGCTTGTGTCAAGTCCGTTCTTGACTCTCTCTATGCCGACCAATGCGTCGCACAACGCGGAGTAATGGCGTGCATTGGTAACTATTATGTCGTTGTCCTCTCCGGCTATCTGCTCTGCGAAATTTTCCAGCAAAGCTTCTATAGCTTCCTTTCCTTCTCCCTTTTTTGCGGAAACTGCCAAAGATTTGGCTTCGAACGAATACTTGTTATTGAGTAGCCTGTTCATTTTGTCCGGCTCACAAATATCCGACTTGTTGAAAAGAAGAAGAACAAATTTGCCTTGAAGGCTCAGCGCGTTTATAAACTCGGAAATCTTTTGCTCATCTTTTGACGAATCAACAATCAGTATTACAATGTCCGCCTTCTCCATCATTTTAAGAGAGCGCTCAATTCCTAGGCTTTCGACTGCATCGTCCGTTTTCCTTATGCCAGCCGTGTCAATAAGCCTGAGCGTGTAACCTCCAACTTGAAGAGTGTCCTCGATTGTGTCTCTGGTTGTGCCGTGAATGTCGCTTACTATGGCTCTTTCCTCGCCAAGAAGCAGATTCAACAGCGTTGACTTACCCACGTTGGTTTCTCCGACTATTGCCACAGGAATACCGTTCTTGATTGCGTTTCCTGCCTTGAACGACTTTGCAAGTCTGCCTACCTTGCTCTCTATCATGGAGATTAGCTCGCGCAGTTTCTCGCGGTCGGCAAACTCCACGTCCTCTTCACTGAAGTCAAGTTCAAGCTCGATGAGCGAAACAAACTCAAGAAGCGACATTCTCAGTTTGAGCAGTTCTTCAGAGAAGCCACCCTTCATCTGCTTGACAGCGATATGATGCGCTTTCTCTGATGTTGAGGCTATAAGGTCAGCCACTGCCTCCGCCTGGGAAAGATCCATTCGCCCGTTCAGGTAAGCGCGCTGGGTAAACTCTCCGTGTCCGGCCATCTTGCAGCCCTTGACAAGCAGAAGCTCCACTATTTTCTTTTGGATATAAAGGGAACCATGACAAGAGATCTCTATGGTATCTTCTCCGGTGTAGGACTTACCATCCTTGAAGACAGCGCATACCACGTCGTCAATAACCTCTTCGCCATCCTTTATGACACCATATTTCAGAACGTGCGAAGGACAGTCGGCAAGTTTCTTTGTTCGGCTGAAGCTGAAGACACTATCGACAATAGAGAATGTGTCAGGACCGGAAACCCTGATTACCGCAATACCACCTACACCTGCGGCAGTGCTGATGGCGCAAATTGTGCTGTCTCTGTCTATCATGATTCTAATTTAGGCCAATTTATACTCTGCGTCGAAATGGAATCCTCTTAGGAAATCCTCTATCGGCAAACGCTTCTTGCCCGGAACCTGAATCTGCAACAGGTGCAGATAACCGTCCTTTGTGGCAACCTTAAGGAACTTCTTTCCGTCAGTCACCAAAGTGCCCGGAGCCAAAGTGTGGGCAGAAATCTCTTTCTTGGTCTCGTATATTTTCATCTGGACATCCTCCTTGCCTTCAGCGACAAGGTTGGCCCAAGCTGCCGGATACGGAGAAAGTCCGCGCACAAGGTTGTGTACATTCTCGGTCTGCTGTGCAAAATCCAAATGGCAAGTCTCCTTGAAAATCTTTGGAGCAGGCTTCAAATCCGACTCTGAGGCGTATAGTTCCTCTTGCGGCTTAGGTTTGATTGTTCCGCTGATGATGTTCTTTACTGTGTCGAGAACAAGGTCTCCTCCCATAATCATCAACTTGTCGTGGATCACACCGACGTTATCCTCCTCGTTGATCTTTATCTTCTCCTGCTGGATAATCTTTCCAGTATCAATCTCGTGAGTCAGGAAGAATGTAGTGATTCCGGTCTCTGTCTCTCCGTTAATGACTGCCCAGTTCAACGGAGCAGCACCACGATACTGGGGAAGAAGAGAGCCGTGAAGGTTGAAAGTTCCAAGACGAGGCATACCCCACACAACCTCTGGAAGCATACGGAACGCAACGACGATGAAAAGGTCTGCGTTCAAGGAACGAAGCTCGCTGACAAAATCCTCAGCCTTGAGCTTTTCAGGCTGCATGACATGAAGGTTGTTGTCAACAGCATACTGCTTGACAGGTGAGAATTGTAGCTTGTGGCCTCTGCCCGCAGGTTTGTCAGGCATAGTTACCACACCGACAACATTAAATTTGTCTTCAACTAATCTTTTCAATGGCTCAACCGCAAAGTCGGGCGTTCCCATATATACAATTCTCAATTCTTCCTTTGTCATGCCTTTATGTATTTGTGGTGTGGTTAGTTATATTTAGTATCTTCTCTGGTCGCTGCCCCACATAAGTTTCCCGCGAAGAGTTGAGAAGAACGAATGTCCCTCCAACCTTATTGTGTGCATAGAGAAAGACGCTTTCTTTATGATAAGACGAGTCGATTCATGGAAGACGTTGCTTCTTCCGTCAAGAGAAATAAGGAAATGCTGGTTCCTGCTCTCTACCTTCAACTCTATTTCACAGTCATCGGTTAGCACCAACGGACGCATGCTCAAACTGTGAGGAGCAACCGGAGTAAGTATAAAGTTCGCTGCCTGAGGCACAATAATCGGACCACCGACACTCATAGCATAGGCCGTAGAACCCGTTGCCGTAGCAATGATAAGGCCGTCGGCCTGATACTTTGTAATATACTCCCCGTTGATTTTTGTGTTTATTGCAATCATTGACGCAGTGTCCTGCTTGAGCACCGCTATTTCGTTTATTGCATAATTAAAGTCGTTAAAGCTATGGTCGTCTGTCTTCAGTTTAAGCAAAGGTCTGTCCTCAACCTTGTAGTTGCCATTGGCGATTTTTTCGACAGCCCAACCTATCTCGTTTTCTCCCGACACGTCAGCCAGGAATCCAAGACGACCGGCGTTTATTCCCAACAATGGGATATTCATCTTTCCAATCTTTGCCACGGAACGGATGAAAGTTCCGTCACCTCCTACACTGAAAGCGATGTCAGCGATAGGCTCGCCATTGTCCGGCACACAACCCACCTGAGCAGTATCTACACCATGAACATGTAGGAAATCCACAAACGAAGACTCACACACAACCTGTATGCCCTTGCGGTGAAGCTCTGTAATGAGGCGGGCGGCATAATACGCCACTTCCTTTCTCTTGATGTTTCCGAATACTATCGCTTTCATTCTGCTGTGATTAAAGATTGAAGGAATACCGAGTTGCCAACACTCGAAAATAATAAAGAGAGAGACATGCGCATGCAAGCCTCTCTCTCAAATGTCTCTGTACCTTACTAAAGCAAGTGAGTTTCTTACTTCTTGTTACGGTTACCGTACTTGTTAAGGAACTTATCTACGCGTCCAGCTGTATCAACCATCTTCTTAACACCTGTGTAGAATGGGTGAGAAGAACTTGAGATTTCTAGCTTGTACAAAGGCAACTCCTCACCATCTACTACGATAGTGTCCTTTGTTGCTACTGTAGAACGAGAGATGAACTGATCTCCGTTTGAAAGGTCCTTGAATACTACAGGACGATAAGCTGCTGGATGAATATCTTTCTTCATTGCTATCTTATTATTTTTTAATTTTCAACTTAAACCTATTACTTTTTTGGTAACTATTGTGCAATCGGCGGTGCAAAAGTAATTATTTTTTTCTTTTTACGTAATCTTTTATTAAAAAAATGTGATTGAAACACGTTTTTTTCTTTACTTTGCACTCGATTTACAATAAATGAAGAAAAAAACGATGAAAAAATTATTAGTTACTTTATTCATAATCATGGCAGGCATAGCTTCTGTGCATGCTAAAAAAATCAAGCAGACAATGGTTAAAATCGAGACTGAGTACGGCAACATTGTTGTCAAGCTTTACGATGAGACTCCCCTACACAAGGAGAACTTCCTAAAGTTGGTCAAGGAGGGTTTCTACAACGACCTACTATTCCATAGAGTCATCAAGGATTTCATGATCCAGGGCGGAGACCCAGAGTCAAAGGGTGCTCCTGCAAACAAGAGCCTTGGCGCAGGTGACGTAGGATACACTATCCCAGCAGAGTTCGTTTACCCTACATACTACCACAAGAAGGGTGCTTTGGCTGCTGCTCGCCAGGCAGACCCGGTCAACCCAGAGAAGAAGTCTTCGGGATGCCAGTTCTACATTGTTCAGGGAAAGAAGTACAATGCCGCAGAGCTTGTCCAGATGGAGAAGATGGTCGAGAACCAGTACAAGCAGTCCATTTGGGACAGCCTAATGGTACAGTACAAGGCTCAGATCATGGATTTGCGCCGCAACCGCGACCAGGCAGGACTTACTGAACTTCAGGAGAAGCTTATCAAGGAGATGGACAATATCGCAGCAGCAAAGCCTGCTCCTAAGATGACTGAGGAAATGAAGAAGGACTACATGGAGATCGGTGGTACTCCGTTCCTTGACGCCGCTTACACTGTATTCGGTGAGGTAGTTGAGGGCTTGGACGTAATCGACAAGATCGCCGCAGTAGAGACTGCCCCTGACGACCGTCCAAAGAAAGACATAAAGATGAAGGTGAGCATCAGCAAATAAGTTCACTTGAAGCAAGGCGTACTTCGGTACGCCTTATTTTTGACTATTTAGTATAAACAGTAGCAGTAGAGAAACGCTTTCAATACCAGACAATGAAAACAGCAATAAAAGCACTCACCGCCTCGCTTTTCTTCTTGACAAGCTGCGAGTGGGTTGACTATCACCCATATTCGGGAGACTACGAAGGTGACAGCCACCTTACAGAATTCAACCTCGAGAAGATAGAACGCCTAAAATTGGGCAGCGAATTCACCTTTGCCTTCATCACCGACACTCAGAGATGGTATGACGACACACACGACGCAGTCAACCACATAAACGCACGCGGGGACATCGACTTCGTTCTTCACGGCGGAGACTTGACTGACTTTGGTGCGATCCAGGAGTTCGAATGGATGAGGGACGAACTTTGCAGACTCAGAATGCCCCACCTTACTGTCATCGGAAACCACGACTGCCAGGCAAGCGGAGAGCATGTATATAATATAATGTATGGCAGGAGCAACTATGCGCTGACTGTCGGCAACACGCGAATCATAGCAATAAACTCGAGCGCGCTTGAGCACGACTACTCTGTCAACATACCGGACTTCAACTTCCTGAACAACGAGATCAGCTACTGCAACACAGTGAACGAAGCCAAGACTGACAGCCTGACCCACACAATAATGTTCATGCACGCCAGGCCAAACGACGACCAGTTCAACAACAACGTGCTCGAACTGTTCAACGCCAAGCTTTCTCAGTTCCCCGGTTTCTCGGACGATGCTCCGAAAGTTGAATCCGCAGACTCCATAACAAACGGATCGAAAAGAGACGCGTTCTGTCTCTGCGGACACTGCCATTCTACAAAGATTCTGAATCCTTTCAACGACGGCAAACTGTTCTACCAGTGCGCGCATATAGAGAAGAGGACTTACCTAGTGTTTCACATAAAGAAGGAGGGCTACAGCTATGAAGTGGTTAAGTATTAGTGCCGCAATGCTGATGTCTTCGTTCCTTTCCGCATCGGCACAGACTGCAGACAGCACATCCAGTGCAAACACGCAACAGGCAGAGGAACTCTTCAACCAGAAGATGGAAAGGCGCAAAGAAGTCTGGGCCAACTTCATTCCAAACTCTGTAATCGGCCAGTTCGCCGGAAACATAGGACTTGTGGAAGCTGGAATGGGCTGGAGCTACGGCAAGCACAACAGATGGGAGACTCAGTTCCTTCTAGGCTACGTTCCGAAATTCAAGAGTGGAGAAAACGACTTCACGCTAACCCTTAGAGAGAACCTTGCGCCTTGGCAGGTCGGCAAGCACAACATGAAGTTCACGCCCGGAGTATTCTCTTTGACGTTCAGCAGCATTCTGAACGACAAGTATTGGTTCGTAATGCCGGAGAAGTACCCAGAGGAGGGCTATTACTGGCTGAAGACGCGACTTCGCACACAGATCGGATTCGGCGAGCGACTAACTTTCGTAAGGGCAAGGGAAGCCAGAAAGAACCTTGAGGCCGTGTCCATCTATTATCAGCTTGAACTGGACGACATAGGAATCCTGAGCGCCATTCCGAACAAGCAGATAACTTTGTATGACATCGTACATTTCGGATGCGGTGTGGTATTCCACCTGAACAACCATAAGAAACACAGTTTCTAACAAACAAAAACAAAAGAGAGCAGATTTCACATCTGCTCTCTTCGTATTTAGGAATTTAGAATTTACTTTTTTACATAGCCTCGAACTTCTTGACTGCGTCTTCTACAGACATGTTTGCGAAGTCCTGAGCACGAACGATGCGGCCAGACTTCTTGTCAGACAAGAATACGCCAAGAACGGCACCTGTAACAGCACTCTCTGGAGAGTTAGGAGCCTGAGGACCACCAAGGTCAGTTCTGCACCAACCTGGATCGATCAGGTTGATCATAACATTTGTTCCCTCAACCAAAGTACCAAGATCCTTAGTAACCTTGTCAAGACCTGCCTTGCTTGCAGAGTAAGCTGCCTGCTGAGGCTCCTTGTCAATACCGCTTGTTGTGTTCACGATACGGCCGTAACCAGCCTTCATCATGCGAGGAAGGTAGTGGTAGCAGATGATCATAGGAGCGATGATGTTGACCTTTAGGCTGTCAACGAAATCAATGGCCGGAGTGTCGAAAATCTCCGAGCGGTAAGTTACCTGGATACCGGCGTTGTTTAGAACGTACTCGATATTCAAACCCTCGTCGTCAATCTTCTTCAACATTGCGCGAACCTCGTTCTCGTCCTCAAGGTTTGCGGCGATTGTCATGACCTTCACACCCTTCTGCTTTGCCTTCTCAGCAACCTTGTCAAGGTGAGCGACGCTACGGCTGTGCAACACAAGGTTACATCCGTAATCAGCGAGCTTGTCAGCCACCAAAGCACCGATACCACGGCTTGCTCCAGTCACCAAAGCCCATTTTCCGTTAATACTTTCCATTTTGAATAAAAATAAGTTTTAGTTACTATCTGGCTCCAAAATTAGAATTTTTTTTTGACACGGCATACAAAAATGACTCAAAATCGTGTTTTTTCGATTCCATTTAGACTTACAGCATTATGATTTCATTCAAAAAAAGCCTGCTTTTGACTTCCGTAAAAAAATTGCCTTTCAGAAAAGCTCACATCAATATCAAAGGACAAAACACATATTTCAAAAGTCTGGCAAGGAAAACAAAAAACATACCGGTAACCTTCCTCCGGACTTGCGCAGATATCGCCCTGTTTCCACACCTTGTTTTCACCTTAACAGTTGCAAAGACTACATTTTTGCAGTAATACTTATTGTTTTTGTCAAAAATATATTATCTTTGTACGATTTTTGATAAAAGTATAGAAATGATAACAGAGTCGGATGTAGTATTTGCAGGCAATATAAGCCGCACCCACGGCAAGAACGGAATGTTGCTGTTCGCGCCTTCGGCAGAGTGGGCCTACGACATCGACGAATTGGAAATTTCTTTTATTTTCGTAGAAAGAGACAAGTGCTTCATCCCGTTCAGAGTGGAGGAATGCAAATGCAGCGGAGGCAAATACTTCCTGAAGCTTGCAGGAGTCAACACTATTGAAGAAGCCGAGGAGTTCGAGAAGGACAGTGTTTACATCTCTAGGGACATTGTCGGAGAAGATGTGGACTCCCCTAACTATGAAGGTTACAAGATATTTGATCAGAACAACCAGTACGTCGGAACAATCGACTATCTGGACGACAGTACGGAAAACGTGCTGTTCTACCTCGAGCCGGAGGACGACGACGCGGATGTCATAATCCCAGCCACAGACGAGTGGATCATAGAGATAGACGACGACGCGATGTCCATAAAGATGAACATTCCCGAGGGACTTGTTGACATCAACAGAACCAGAGGAGTTTACGACGAGGATGAGGACGAGGAGTCTGATCTGTAGAAGCAATATATAACAACATTATAATATACAGAGTTTTGGGTAAGAACATGGGCAAAATAATGGCTCTCACATCCTTCTTGATGTGCCTTGCCAGTTGTGCTCCTCAGACAGAGTTCGAGGTGGCGACTTGGCGTGGCTTCAAGCAGTGTGCCGTGACTTTTGCCTTCGAGGACAGCTACACAAACCAGTTCACCAAGGCTCTTCCTATGTTCTATGAATACGACTACCCTTGCTCGTTCTTCGTCTGCACAAAGTGGTGCAACCAGAAGAAGTGGGATGCGCTGAGAGAGGCGACAGCAAAGGGATTCGAGGTTGGAAGCCACACAGTGGAACACGCTGTGTATGACACACTTAGCTATAACGAACAAAGACAAGATATTTTAGATGCAAATGCAAGGATAAACGTAAAGATTCCTATGTACAGGTGCAACACCTTGGCATACAGCAACTGCGTGGTCGGAGACACAAACCTTGTCAAGAACCACTATTTTGCGGCTAAGGGATGCGCAGGATACATAGAGCCAAAATCTCCAAGAGACTATTACAACATTAGCTCGCTTATTTGCGGAGAGGCTGGCGCAGTGAACTCTTTCGAGCAGTTCAAGCGCAGTTTCGAAACAACCAAGACAACTGGAGGCTGGTGCATCTTTACTGTTAATGAGATCGACCACGGCACTAATCCGGACAGTTCCGGCTACTCCTCTCTATCCTCTGGCATACTCAGGGAAAGCCTGCAGTATCTGAAGGACCAGGAGAAGTCGTACTCGTACTGGGTAGCTACGTTCAAGGACGTGGCCAAGTATGCCAAGGAAAGAGATCATCATAAGATAGAGGTCATCCATAAAGACTCTACTGCAAAGGCTATCAATCCTGACAAGATTGTGGTCAGACTTTCTCTGACTGACGGTCTTGACAGCGAGATATATGACTGTCCGCTAACACTTCGTTGCCTGCTTCCTTTCGGATGGCACAACATAGAAGTTTTCCAAAAAGAGAAGGTCATAAATCATATTGTGAAGCCTATTAACGGATGTAAGTACATCATCTTTGACGCAGTACCTGATAAGGGAGACATTTATATCATAAACCTTGACTAAAACAGTCGTTCATTATATTTATAGTGAACGGCCTTCCCATTGCATTTAACTTGCCACGTTGAGAAAGTTAAATTTTTATACACCAACATTGTAATGGACAATAAAACAGAGAAAGCTAAAGAACTTTTCGCATCTGGCTACAACTGTGCCCAGGCTGTGTTTGCCACCTATGCAGAGGACTACGGGTTCTCGAAGGAGCAGGCATTGAAAGTTTCTTCCGCCCTTGGCGGTGGTATCGGCTGCATGAGGGAGACTTGTGGAGCTTTCGGAGGCTTGGCTTTGCTTGTCGGACTTGAGAACGGAGCGACAGAGGGCAAGGACAACGAATCCAAACAGAAGACCTATCGCATTGTCCAGGAACTTGCCGCCAAATTCAAGGCTGAGCACGGAAGCCTAATATGCGCAGAGCTGAAGTGCCTCAGGGACAACAACTCCGGAATCACAAAGCCGGCAGCTTGTCCGCTTCTTGTGGAGTCTGCGGCCAGAATATGGGAGGAGTATAAATCAACATTGAAATAAAGAAAATAACAAGAATATGGGATTCATCGATCTATTATCAAAGATGTTCGGTAACAAGGCGGACAAGGACAAAAAGCTTATCCAGCCTTACGTTGACGAGGTTAACGCAATATACCCAAGCATCAAGGAGTTGAGCAACGATGCTCTTCGTGCTCGCACAACACAGCTTAGAGCTGATCTTCAGGAGTATATCAAGGACGAGATTGCTCGAATCAAGGAATTGAAGGACTCTATCGAAAGCCTTGAGATTGAAAAGAGAGAGAAGGCTTACAACGAAATTGACAAGCTTGAGAAGACTAAGCTTGAGAAGCTAGAGGTCAAGCTTGACGAAATACTTCCAGAGGTGTTCGCCATCGTAAAGGACACAGCAAGAAGATTCACTGAGCAGAAGGATGTGGTTGTTACTGCAACAGACCTTGACCGCTCTTTCGCAGCCAAGTACCCTGAAAACCCTTGCTTCGACTTCATCACTATCGACGGAGACCAGGCAATCTATCACAACCACTGGACTGCAGGAGGAAACGAGAACTTCTGGAACATGATCCACTATGACGTACAGTTGTTCGGTGGTACTGTTCTTCACAAGGGAAAGATCGCTGAGATGGCAACTGGAGAGGGTAAGACTCTTGTGGCTACTCTTCCAGTGTTCCTTAACGCATTGACAGGAAACGGTGTTCACGTGATCACAGTCAACGACTACCTTTCAAAGCGTGACTCGGAGTGGATGGGACCTCTTTACATGTTCCACGGACTTACTGTTGACTGTATCGACAAGCACCAGCCTAACTCGCCAGAGCGTAGAGCTGCCTACATGTGCGACATCACATTCGGAACTAACAACGAGTTCGGTTTCGACTACCTTCGCGACAACATGGCAGGACGTGAGGAGGACTTGGTGCAGAGAGCGCACAACTACGCTATCGTGGACGAGGTTGACTCGGTTCTTATTGATGACGCACGTACTCCGCTTATCATCTCTGGTCCGGTAGAGAGAGACAAGAGCGACGAAGAGCTATACAACGAGTTCAAGCCTCAGATCGAGCGTCTTGTAAAGATGCAGAGAGAAATGGCTACAAAGTACCTTACTGACGCCAAGAGACTTATGGCATCCTCTGACAAGAAGGAGCAGGAGGAAGGTGCTTTGGCATTGTTCCGCTCATACAAGGCTCTTCCAAAGAACACTCCGCTTATCAAGTATTTGAGCGAGCCTGGCATCAAGCCAATCCTTATCAAGACTGAGGAGCACTTTATGGAGGACAACAACCGCAACATGCACATTGCGACTGACCCTCTATACTTCGTTATCGACGAGAAGCACAACAGCATCATTCTTACAGACAAGGGTAACAAGGCCTTGGCTGAGTCAAGTGCAGAGGCTGACTTCTTCGTTATTCCGGACATCGGTTCCGAGATGGCTGCCCTTGAAGAGAGCGGTATTCACGGAGAGGAGAAGATTGCAAAAAAGAACGAAATCATACAGAACTACTCGGTAAAAAGCGAGCGAATCCACTGCGTAAACCAGTTGCTCAAGGCTTACACACTTTTCATCAAGGACGACCAGTATGTTGTCATAGACGGAAAAGTAATGATCGTTGACGAGCAGACCGGACGTATCATGGACGGACGCCGCTACTCTGACGGTCTGCACCAGGCTCTTGAGGCTAAGGAGGGAGTAAAGGTTGAGGCTACAACACAGACATACGCAACAATCACACTCCAGAACTACTTCCGTATGTACCACAAGCTTGCCGGAATGACAGGTACTGCAGAGACTGAGGCAGGTGAGTTCTGGAACATCTACAAGCTTGACGTTGTGGTTATCCCTACAAACAGACCGATTGCAAGACACGACCTTAACGACCGAATCTATCGTACTCAGCGCGAGAAGTACAACGCTGTAATCGAGGAGATCGAGAAGATGGTCGAGGCCGGTCGTCCAGTTCTTGTGGGAACTACTTCGGTTGAAATCTCTGAGTTGCTAAGCCGAATGCTTAAGCTTCGCAACATCAAGCATAACGTATTGAACGCAAAGCTACACCAGAAGGAGGCCGATATCGTTGCAGAGGCTGGAAAGAGCAAGACTGTAACAATCGCCACAAACATGGCAGGTCGTGGTACAGATATCAAGCTTTCCGACGAGATCAAGGCTGCAGGTGGTCTTGCTATCATCGGTACAGAGCGTCACGAGTCCCGCCGCGTTGACCGCCAGTTGCGTGGTCGTGCCGGACGTCAGGGAGATCCAGGTTCTTCTGTATTCTACGTATCCCTAGAGGACAAGTTGATGCGTCTGTTCGGTTCCGAGAAGCTTTCAGTTTGGTTGCAGAAACTTGGATTGAAGGACGGAGAGATGATCGAGAACTCGATGGTTACAAAGTCTATCGAGCGCGCACAGAAGAAGGTTGAGGAGAACCACTTCGGTGTTCGTAAGCACTTGATCGCGTACGATGACGTAATGAACAACCAGCGTGAGGTAGTTTACCGCCAGCGCCGCGAGACTTTGAAGAGCGAGCGTATGGGCGTCAACATCATGAACATGATTGCAGACGTTGCAAGTGCTTTAGTTGACAACGGACGCTTGACAGGTGACTACGAGAACTTCAAGGACGAGGTTCTAAGACTTCTTGCCTACACTACAGAGATCACAGAGGAAGAGTTCTCTACATTGAAGGACAACGAGATAAAGGTCAAGTTGTTCAACGAGGCAATGAGCACATTCAAGACTCGCACAGAGCTTATCGCATCGCACGCAATGAACGTGATGAGAATGCTTAACGAGAGATACCCTAACGGCGGCTATGTCGGAGTTCCTATCGCAGACGGACGCTTCGTTTACAACATCACAGCAGACATCAAGACTTCTTTGGATTGCGAGTGCAAGAACATCGTCAAGGAGTTCGAGAAGAGAATCCTTCTTCACACAATCGACACAAAGTGGAAGGAGCACTTGAGAGAGATGGATGACTTGAAGGAGTCAGTAAGAAACGTACACTACGAGCAGAAGGATCCGCTTGTAATCTACAAGATCGAATCTTTCAAGTTGTTCGACCAGCTGCTTAACGAGATTTCTCAGGAGTCTGTGAACATTTTGATGCGCGGCCAGATCCCTATGATGCAGCAGGCTGATGACGCAGAGGCTGAGGCTTTGAGAGCCAAGGAGGCAGCTCGCCGCCAGCAGCTTGAAGAGGCTAACCGTCAATTGGCACAGCAGCAGCTTATGCAGGCTAACCGCGGCAACGAGGAGGAGGCAATCGAGAACGAAGAAGCTCCTAAGCAGATGCCAGCAAAGGCAGAGGACAAGGTAGGAAGAAACGATCCATGTCCTTGCGGTTCAGGCAAGAAATACAAGCAGTGCTGTGGAAAGAATATCTAAGCATTTTTACAGGCTTATTTTATTCGGGAAATAGTCCGCTATAAATTGGATTTTCAAAAAGCAGAGGTGCAGAAATGCCCCTCTGCTTTTTTCTTTGGGAAAGGCTCCTAAGAATTTATTAACGGATTCCAAGGATTATTTTCAGTTGAGGAACTCCTCTTATCACAATTTTAGCACAGGACTGACGCAAGATTTGTTGATTAACCAAATAATTTGTACATTTGCATGATTTATTATCGGCGATGAAACTTTGCCTCAAAATTAAAAATCATTAGACATGACGTTAGACTTCATTACTTGGGATGTTGATCCTGTAGTATTTACTGTATTCGGCAGGGCTGTGAGATGGTACGGCCTCATGTGGGCGCTTGGCTTCTTCCTTGGATATCAGGTAGAAGACCGCATATACAGAAGGGAGAAACTTCCTGAAGATGCCGTAGAAAAGTTCTTTATCTACATGGCAATTTCAACTGTCATAGGTGCAAGACTCGGACACTGCTACTTCTATGATTTCGAATACTATTTCCCTCGTCCTCTTGAAGTGCTACAAATTTGGCAGGGAGGCTTGTCCAGTCACGGAGGAGCTGTCGGTATCCTGATCGGAATGTACATCTTCAGCAAGAAGGTCACAAAACACAGCTACATTTGGACGCTGGACAGGACTGTCATCGCTGTGGCAATCACGGGAGCCTGCATCAGATTCGGAAACCTTATGAACCACGAGATCTATGGTCATCCGACTGACTTGCCTTGGGCATTCAGGTTCATCACCAACCTTCCACAATGGATGAGGGGCGCAGATCCGATTTATTCTGAACCAAGCCACCCGACGCAGATATACGAGATCCTATACTGTCTTGTCACATTCGGCACATTGATGTACCTATATTGGAAGACAAACGCACGCAAGTATGAAGGCTTGATTTTCGGAGTGTTCCTTATAGGCATATTCCTAACAAGATTCATCCTTGAGTTCATCAAGAACAGCCAGGAGTCTTACGAAGACGACATGATTTTGAACGTAGGACAGCTGCTAAGCCTGCCTCTGATAATACTTGGAGTCATACTGCTTGTGCGAGTTGCAATAGGTAAAGCACCAATAACAAAAGATTAGACATGAAGTACGTCGGAGCACACGTTTCAGCATCCGGAGGCGTAGAAAACGCACCTCTGAATGCGCATAACATAGGGGCAAATGCTTTTGCGCTGTTCACAAAGAACCAGCGCCAATGGGTGTCCGCCCCACTTTCGGAAAGCAGTATCGAGAAGTTCAAGAAGAACTGCGAAGAGTTTGGTTTTTCTGCCGATCAGATCCTGCCGCACGACAGCTATCTTATCAATCTGGGCAATCCGGATGACGAAGCCTTAGAGAAATCTCGCGCGGCGTTTCTTGACGAGATGCAGAGGTGCGAACAGCTTGGACTTTCAATGCTTAACTTCCACCCAGGCTCCCACCTAAAGGCAATTAGCGTTGACGACTGCCTGAAAAGGATTGCGGAATCCATCAATATCACATTGGCCAAGACGAAGGGAGTCTGCGCAGTTATCGAGAACACAGCAGGTCAAGGCTCGAACGTAGGCAACAAGTTTGAGGAGATACGAAAGATAATTGATCTTGTGGACGACAAAAGCAGAGTCGGTGTCTGCATAGACACTTGCCACACTTTTGCCGCAGGATACGACCTTAGAGACCAGGAGAGCTTCAACAAAACTATGGCTGAGTTCGACTCCATTATCGGACTAGGCTACTTGAGGGCTATGCACCTGAACGACTCTATGAAAGGGCTGGCTTCAAAGGTTGACAGACACAACAATATCGGCAAAGGCGAGATTGGAGCAACTTGCTTCGAGCTCATAATGAAGGACAGCAGATTCGACAACATCCCTTTGATTCTCGAGACTCCGGATGAAAGTCTTTGGGCAGAGGAGATTGCGAAACTTCGCTCTTACGAAGGATAGAATAACTTATAACAAGGAGGAAGGACTATGCTTGTAAAACTATACGCAGCAGCGGTAAACGGAATTGACGCACAACTCATAACTATCGAAGTGAACCTGACTCAGGGATTCCAGTTCTCTATGGTAGGTTTGCCGGACAACGCTGTTAAGGAAAGCAAGGACAGAATATTCACTGCCATTCAAAATTCGGAGATGCACTTCCCAAAGAAGAATATCACGATAAACCTTGCTCCGGCAGACGTGCGCAAGGAGGGAAGCGGATATGATCTTCCTATCGCAGTAGGACTTCTTGCCGCAAACGGCGCTATAGAAGACAGTTCTGTAGAGGGCTGCCTTATTATGGGCGAGCTTTCCCTTGACGGAACAGTTAGAAAGATAAATGCTGCCCTGTCAATAGCAATCATGGCAAAGGAACTTGGGTTCAAGAAGTTCATCCTTCCAAAAGAGAACGCACTCGAAGCGGCAATAGTTGAAGGCATAGAGGTCTATGGCGTGGAATCCCTGAAGGAAGTGGCGCAACTATTGAACGGAGAGGCTTCCGTGGAAAGAGTCAAAAGTGACACTCAAGGGGACTTCTTCGACAAGCGAAGCATATTCAATATAGATTTTCATGATGTCTGCGGACAGGAACAGGCAAAGAAAGCCTTTGAGGTTGCTGTAGCAGGCGGCCACAACATAATCATGGTGGGCAGTCCGGGCTGCGGTAAATCCATGCTGGCACAGAGAGTGCCGACAATAATGCCAAAATTCACATTTGACGAGGCTCTTGAAACTACGAAGATTCACTCCGTAGCAGGGCTTCTGGGCGAGAACAAGTCGCTTATGACCACACGACCTTTCCGTAGTCCGCACAACAACGTGTCGGCTGTGGCTCTGCTTGGCGGCGGTAGTGTTCCCAAGCCGGGAGAAATATCTCTTGCCCACAATGGAGTGCTTTTCCTTGACGAGCTTCCTCAATACAACAGAAACGCTCTAGAGGAGCTAAGACAGCCACTTGAGGAAGGCAAGATTTGCATTTCCCGCGCAAAACTTACTGCAGAATACCCCGCAAACTTTATTCTTGTAGCTGCCATGAACCCTTGTCCATGCGGCTACTATGGCAACAGGCTCAGACAATGTACCTGCTCCCCAACTGAGGTGGCAAGATACATGAACAAGATTTCCGGCCCACTTCTTGACCGAATAGACATTCAGATAGAACTGCAACCAGTGGAAAAGGACAAACTGATGCAGAAGGGAGACGGAGAGACAAGCGCGCAGATCAGGGAAAGAGTCGAGGCTGCACGCAAGATTCAGAGGGACAGATTCAAAAACGAGCCGGGCATCTATTGCAATGCGCAAATGGAGAAGCAGCACTGCGACAAATACTGCAACATCGCTGAAAAGGCAAGCGAACTGCTTGACGACGCAATGGTCAAACTGCAATTATCGGCAAGAGCCTATGTGAAGATACTTAAACTTTCCAGAACCATCGCAGACTTGGACAATAGCGAAACTGTGGAGTGGAAACACATGAAGCAGGCGTTAAGCTACAGGAATCTGGACAGAGCAACATGGGCAAAATAAAATTCCCTCCCGAAATACGAAATTATGTGACGGCAAGAGTCCATACTAAAAAGGGAAAGACTTCCGAACAAAACAAATAAAAGCCGGATCCAACAAAAGGATTCGGCTTTTCTTATCTCATAATCAATTTCTACTTGCTTTCCGTCTTCTTGTTTCTTCGCTCGGAAATGCGCTGGTTGATGCGAATGAACGGAGACAAATACGTATTGATCAATTCCGAGGCAGAATCATAGTCCTGTCGGTAAAGCAGACCTATACCCTGTGTCTTGGAATTGTAGTTTCTCAAATAGCTGTTTGAACTGCGGTTGAATGCCTTGCTTCGGAACCTGCCGTTCTTTGAAAGCTTGTACTCTATATCGAAGTCAACAATTCCGCTCTGAGTGTTTGTAGCATCCAGCGTAGAGAATCCCTCTCTGTAGCCAAAGTTTCCGTTTAGCTGAAGTCTGTCGTTGAAAAGTCCGGTAGAAAGGGCTACCTCGAACTCGGTTGTGCTCAGTGTCTGGTCTCCGGTGTAAGGCCTGTAGTTCAAACCTATATTCACGTCTCTGTTGATCTTTGAAAGAAGTCCTGAAATCTCGGAAGACAAGGCGGCAAAACCGACATTGGAAAGACCGGAAGTGGTTGACGTAGAAGTCACGTCACTTGTGTTGAAGGTTCCGAAAGCAAGCAGAGTCGCCACGTTTCGGTTCATTGCTTCCTCAGTATTGATTACAGACTTGACCTTTCGCATCATGTCCTCGTCAATGTTAGGCATATCCAGATCGAACTTTATGTTAGGGCGGGAAATTGTACCGGACACTCCCATCAGACAGTTCACTTGAGTTGTGGAGACATTGTCGTCAGCCAAAATGTCACCGATATAGGCATTCAGTGAATACTTGGCGTTCAAGTCAAGTATTGCCGCAGTAGGATCTCCGTTCCATCTGACCGTACTACCCTCAAGAAGCTCGAACTTTCGGGCAATGACACTCTGAATGGTAAACTGGTAGTCTCCTCTGTCAATCTGATAGGTTCCGTTAAGCTTGAAGGCATCGTCACTGCTTGTATATTTCATCGTAAGGTTTCCGTGTCCGCGAGTGCGCACCTCGTCACCAAGCTTCTTGTCGGTAATGAGTACAACCTCTGCATCCGGAGTAGCCTCTAGCTCGACATTGATGATCATGTCAAGGGATGACTTTTCCTTCTGCTCCTTGATCTGCTGCTTTTTCTTTCTTCGCATTTGCCTTAGTTCGTCCTGAGACAAAGACTGCCTGCTTCGATAGGTTATGAAATTGGCATCCTTGGCATCTTTGCGTCCATCCAAAGGAATGGTTACATTGCTTCCCTTTCCGCTCTTGACATTCACGTCCACGTTGAAGTAGTCAGCAGTACCGCTCAACGAGATATTTCCGCCCGCATACACCTTGCCATAGAACATGTCATTGTCATGCTCGGTCGTATTGAACGCCATAAGCCTGTCAGTCTCTATGTTCATCGCATACTTCCAGTCAAAGAAGCCCTTGTGCATAATCAAAGCGGTAAGCTTAGCCTGGTTTCCGTCGTCATCAGTAACAGTCACTCCAGGCAAACGGAAAGAGTTCTGCGTCATTATAACCGTATCGGTAAGGTTGTAGTGCGTGTTCGTATATTCGATGTCGAAACCGAAGTCCTTAACCAAACCGATTCCCTCCAGACCGATTCGGTCATACCTTCCCAAAGCCTTGACGTGAGTATTCAGCACTCCCGTATTGCTTGAAAGAACTCCATCAAGATACAGGCGAAGGAAACGCATGTCAATATCCCTCAAATATCCGTCTATGAACAGAGAGTCCTGATTAAAGAAGACAGCTCCGTCAATCTGGCTCTGCTCATGGCTTTCCATTGCAGTAACCAGGGAAGTACCGAAAACCAAGGTATTGTTGAACTTGTCATAGGCAAACTGAGCGTCAAGGTCTCCGAACGGATAATCATTCAAATATGCGTCATAAGCACCAAGTTTTCCCTCTACAGTAGGATTTGTGAACAGTTTGGTCAAATAGAAGTCTCCGTCTCCGACTCCTCCGAAAGTGACACCAGGGGAAGCCAGAAGCTTGCTGAAGCTATCCAAATCCAAGTCGGTGAACCAAATTCTAAGGCTGTCGTTGGAAGAGTCTGTACACTTGCCCTGGGCCTGAATCTTCTGGTACACGTTCGAAGCCATAAGGCTGTCAACAACCAAAAGGTTAGGCCTAAGCGACACAGTACCCTTGTGAATGTTCCAAGTTGTGTCCTTGACGATAATGCTTGAAGGGTTGACCACAAAGTCTGCAGACAATCCGTCCTGCGAATAGCCGAGCAGTTTTGACGACAACGAGAATGTTCCGCTGTTTGTTATGGCCTGCGAATTGCTGTACGACATCTTGACCTCTATGTTGTCTTCTTTTGCCGTAGAGTTCAGGCTTAGGAAATAAGGATTTCTTCGCTCTCCGACATTGTAGTAAGTGCTTCGGCAGATAAGCTTGACACGGTCCTTCGGATTCTCCAAAAGCAGCAGCGCATTTTCAACCTCCACATCGTTGTACATGAACAAAGGAGCCTCGAGACGCAAAGAGTATTTGTCGATGCTGTCATTCACGAATCCGGACAAATGGCACTTCTGCTGCATGATGAACGGAAGCTCTATAACGTCATTTATAGGCTCAGTATTCTCGAGCGTGAAGTCAAACTTGAACTTGTTGTGGCGACCATCCCTGCTAAACGAATTGGTTGGTTTGTAAGACTTGTCCATGTCGGCCAATGTCGGCACATAGCTATAGGTGATTCGCTTGATCGCGTCAACCAGTGAAGAGAACGAATACTCTCCGTCGAAATGTCCGTTCACATAGTCGGAAATCACATTGAACTGCTTGCCACCACCCTTCAAAGGCATTGTATTCACGGTGAACACATTCAGGTATAGCATCTTGTCATCACGAGTGTAAAGGAAATTGTCAACGGACAGATAGCCCTCAAGGTTATCGAAGTCAAGTCCGGAGCAGTTTGCCTGAATGTCAAAGGAAACGGTCTCGTTTTCATTTCCCTCCTTCCAGTTCAGTTTCTGCAGATTCGCCTCTGTCACCCTCGCGCTGAAGTTCATGGACGGTTTGTTCTTGCGCAAGTCTGCATTTCCCTCGAAGTCAAGGTGAATGTTGTCGTCAGTCAATGTAAAGTTTCCGTTAAAGCCTTTCTCGTCAAACTTTCCGTTCAACGCTATTCCCTGGAAGATGTAGTCACGGAAATCCAGTGAGTCAATCTTTCCTATGGCCTCGAGCTGGAACTTTTCGGCTTCCACCTTCTTCAAATCAACCTCCAGGTCGAAGGTAGTCTTCTTTAGTCTGAGATCCGGACCAACAAGTTGGGACAAGTCGAATCCATGTGTGCTGACCTGGCCTATCACATTGAACTTGTTGAGTTGGGAATCCTCTCCTGTCAAATAGACATTCGTTGCCAAAGTTCCCGCGTCAGTTGCAAGGTTGCCGGACAAAAGCATATTCCTGAAAGTACCCTCCACCTCTCCGGAATAGGAAAGAATACCCAGAGAATCACAGACACTTGGCAGGTAGATGCTTCGCTGAAGAATCATACCTCCGACTTTCTTGACATCATCTGCGCTTAGAGATACATTGTCTATCTTAGCCCTGACTGCAAGCGAGTCCATGTTCGAAATGTTTGAGAAATCAAAGTCTCCGTCAACCTTCATTGTCTCACCCAAAGCAAGCTTGAAGTTCTCGAGAGAAAGGAATTTCTTGGTTCCCGCAATGCTTCCGGATATGCTTACATTTTCCTCGCTTCCCTTGAACACGGGCACCAAAGGGCTCAAATCGTCAAGGCTGACATACGAAGGCTGGAACAGGAAGTCAACACGATTGTCCTCCAGATTCTCGAACCACTTGTCCTTGTCGTACTTGTAGATGATTGCGTGCTCTACTCCCAATTTCGAGGAAGGCATCTGGGTAACGAACTTGTCAAAGCGGATCATCTCGCCATTAAGCAGAACATTTGTCGTCAAATCACTCAAGACAAGTCCGGAACGCTCCTTGGCGTGAAGCTTGATGAGCCTCAACTCTGTCTCCTCATCGGAATGATGTTTCACATAGAGGATTCCCGAAAGGTCAGACACATGCAGATCCTTGAAATTTATCACTCCGTCAACAGTTTCTCCGGGATTATTCTGCACGGCAGAAACCTTGCAGTCCGTAAATCCGAGGCTCTCGATGTCGAGAGTCCAGTTCATCTCCGTCGTATCGTTTGGATTTGTCAAAGCGTCAACAAGGAAATCATAGTTATAGCTTGTTGTGTCCTGCATCTGACGGACTCTCAGATCCATGCCTTTGAACTGAATAGTTCTGAAACTTACCTGGGAACGCAAGAGCGGCCAAATATTGACAGTAACCTTAGCACGCTCGACACTAAGCAGAGTGTCCTTCTGCTTGTCTTCTATACATACATCTTTAAGAATGAACGAGTTAGGAAATCCCCACTCCAACTCTTTGACGCTCGCCTTGGATCCGATCTGCTTCGAGAAACTCTGGGTAGCGCGCACCAAAATACGCTGCTGGAGGTTCTTGTCCTGCATCATCAAATAGAATATCGCAAAAAATGAAAACGACAGAGCTATCAAAAATATCAATATGTAACTAAGTTTTTTTATCTTTGCAGAAAATTTAGTTCTTTGTCATCGGATTTCGCCCAGGCGAATAATGTTGCAAAGTTAAAAAAATTATAACTAAAAAACAACTATGTCGATACACATATTAGCAATAGAATCGTCATGTGATGATACTTCAGCCGCAGTGTTGAGCGACAACTACTTGCTGTCTAATGTAACAGCAAGCCAGAAGGTCCACGAAAGCTATGGTGGAGTGGTACCCGAACTTGCCAGCAGAGCACACCAACAGAACATTGTCCCTGTCGTAAGCGAGGCAATCAAGCAGTCAGGATTGAAGAAGGAGGACATCAACGCAATAGCATTCACCCGTGGTCCGGGACTTATGGGATCACTGATGGTGGGAACAAGCTTTGCCAAGGGATTGGCGGCTTCCCTAGGCATTCCGCTAATTGATGTCAACCACCTTCAGGCACACATCCTTGCTCACTTCATCGAGAAGAAGGACGAGGATCATGTTGCGCCTCCGTTCCCGTTCATTTGTCTGCTTGTCAGCGGAGGAAACTCGCAGATAGTCCTTGTGAAGGCTTATAACGACATGCAGATTCTGGGACAGACAATAGACGACGCGGCAGGCGAAGCCTTTGACAAATGCGCCAAGGTCATGGGACTTCCCTACCCAGGCGGTCCGGTTGTTGACAGACTTGCCAAAGAGGGAGACTCGAAAAAGTTCAAGTTCTGCAAGCCACATATCCCTGGTTTCGACTACAGTTTCAGCGGTCTGAAGACTTCGTTCCTATACACTCTTCGTGATGAGGTTGCAAAGAATCCGAACTTCGTTCAGGAGAATTTGAATGACCTTTGCGCTTCCCTTCAAACTACTGTGGTAGAGATACTTATGGACAAGCTGAAGAAAGCTGTCAAAGAAACGGGAGTGAACCATGTTGCCGTGGCAGGAGGAGTCAGCGCAAACTCTGCGCTTCGTGCCGCTTTCGAAGACCACTCAAAGAGATACGGATGGAAGATCTACATTCCAAAGTTCGCATACACAACAGACAATGCGGCAATGGTCGGAATCACAGGATACTTCAAATATCAGGACAAGGATTTCTGCGACATTTCTCTTCCTCCTTACGCAAGAGTCGAGATTTAAGACAGAACAAACAGATCCATTTGTCCCCATAGGACACAAGAAACAATAGTCTGCATCATCGTAACCGAACGAGATGCAGACTATTTTGTTTTTGGTCTTGCTCTTTTCTCTCTTTTCCTTCAAACCTTATTTCGGGTCTCTTGCCTTACTTTTTGCAAGTATCAGAGCTTGTTCAAAAAAGAATTTCACTCCTTACACAAGATTCATATATGACAGAGTTATCATTCGTGAAGCATTGGCAAACTGTGAAACTTCGGAACTAATTTTATAGAGCTGAATAACAGATTTGTATTCCGTTTTCAGCATCTATCCTTATATAATTTTTATTCACATTTATACCCCTAACTAGCTTATACTCAATTCTCAAAGAAAGATTTGGCAATAATATTTCTTTCAATCACAAATGAAAGGGAAAAAGCGAAGAGACCGAACCCTAAGGGTCCGATCTCTTGTGGCTTTTAGGGAAGCTACCCCTTTCAAATAGTGTGTTAAATTAGACTTTTATTCGACTGGATCAATCTTGTGCTCGATATACATCGTGCCGTCCTCCTCTACATGCAGTTCGCATACAGGAACGTATGGGAAAGTTTGATTGACATATCTGCCCCAGAAAGGCACTCTTGTATTCTTCTTGCGAGTCCAACCGCCGCGATAGTCATACTTGTATAGCTGGCCTTCAAACTCTATCTCGGCACGGAAACCGCTCTTGCCGTCACGAGCAGCATATCTTTCAACATTGAACTTATATACACCTGGCTTCATCTTATCAGTGGAAGACCATGAGATATTCTCAACAGCCTTTACTCCCTGGTCAGGTCGTCTGTTGTCAACGTCAAGCATACCCTTGGATCTGCTCTTCATATTGTGGAAGCAGATCTCGGAACGGTTAGGCTCTATACAATGCGCGTCAAGGTCGTCCATATTCCAGTCTCCCTTGTCATTCCACTGCAAAGTGAAGCGCACAGCTCCGTCCACATTACCACCACGTCTGCGAGCAAGATTAGACATCTCTGTAGCCCACTCCTCAGGAGTAATCACATTCACAGCACAAATGACATTCTGTCCGTCTATAGAGGCTGTAACGGTTGCGATACCTGGACCTCTGGAAACCACCAAACCGTCATTTACAACTGCTACCGAAGTGTCGGAACTCTGCCAATCCACGATGGAGTCAGTCGCATTGCTTGGGAACACTCTGGCTTTAAGTCTTGCCTTAGAGCCATCCTTTACCCTTACAGAACGCACGTTAAGCTGAACGCTGTCAACACGTATCTTGACACTGACATGGCAAGTGTCGGAAGTCTCGTCTGCATATACGATCACATCAGCGTTACCGACTTTCTTTCCACAAACAACACCTTGATTATCAACTGTAAGTATTGAAGTATCAGAACTCTCCCATACAAAGAAATCATTGTTTTTCGAGTTCTCGCCAGAAGGCTTGATCGTAGCAACCAGCTGGTCACAGCTATCCAATGCAAGAGTCATGGACGAAGCATCCAGATCCACATACGAACGCTGACAAGAACTAACTATAATCGCAAGTAACCCTAAAAAAATACCAAATCGTTTCATCGCTCTAAATAATTTATCATGAAGCAAAAGTAACTAATAAAAGCAAAACTATCGAACGTGGAGCTAAAAATCGCACTTTTTTTAACTCTTGTTAACAATTCGCGGGAACAAAGAAGAGAAACACCAGTCTTTGACATAAAAAAAAGACGGGAACAAATCCCGTCTTCTATTTCTCATTGTATTTCGTTTAGAACACAACTCCCAATGTGGCACCTACATAAGCATGACCAGAACGAGAGTAAATATCCATTCCCCTTTCTGTCTTGCTTAGGTTCTTGACATACTGAGCAAAAACTCCACCCCTGAATGTAAGATTAGCCAAATCAAAATATACACCGATTTCTCCCTTAGGAATCATGCTGAAACCGCTTGCTTTTTCACTCTCTATAGGGAAACCATATTTTGTAGCCTCGACTTTTTGCACCCAAATTTCAGGAAGCTTCTGTGTATATTCCTCTCCCTTAATTCTGTTGTAGTATGTAGGGACAACTCCCAAATCAATATACAAACCATTCAAATCAGAAGGCTCTCCAAGATAAATTTCTGCCATTACAGGAACTCCTACTTCCAAAATAGTTCCAGTTGCATATTTGAACTTCTTGTCAATATATTCACATTTACCCAAATCTACCAAAGCACCTGTCTTTGCGAAGAAAAGATTTGTAAACTTAAATATCGCAGATCCACCTAGACCAAAACAATGTACATTTCCATAGTTTCTACGGAAAGGCAACTTTGTAAAAGCTTCAACCTGATAACTCATTAAATCCTTCTTTTCCTCTCCAAATGTTACTACACTCGGAATTAATGCAAGCATTATTAGCGTTGCTACCTGAAATAAAAGTCTATTCATATCTTTTAACTTTGGAATATATTAGTAGTTCACTCCTCGAATGCAAAAGT
>JAZUHH010000073.1:0-6250 GCA_045641625.1 Paludibacteraceae bacterium | reverse complement strand
GGCTCACATCGGAGAAATCCAGTGCAGCATCTGGCCTAAGGAGATGTACGAGAAGTGCAAGGAGTACAATATTCCTATCATCTAATAGGTTATTGGTCAAGATAAAAGAGAATGCGGTGCATGAAAATGTATCGCATTTTTTGTTCTTATTCCTAAAAGGTATAATTTTGCACTGTCGAAAAATTGAATGTTATGAATATAGATAAAAAGAAATTTGTGGCGATAATTCCAGCCCGTTTCGCTTCTACTCGTTTCCCAGGCAAGCCTCTTGCAAAAATTGGAGACATGAGTATGATTCAAAGGGTTGTGCGCCAGGCTTCGTTGGTTCTTGACGAGGTTTACGTTGCAACCGATTCCGATGAGATTTACAACCACGTCATCTCGTTCGGAGGCAAGGCAATCATGACAAGCTCCGACCACAAGTCGGGTACTGACCGTATTGCAGAGGCCTACGTCAAGAGCGGAAGCAAGGCCGAGGTCGTTATAAATGTTCAGGGTGACGAGCCTTTCATCGCACCAAGCCAGATTGAGGAACTTTGCCGTCAGTTTGACGATGCCCGTACAGAGATTGCCACACTTGTTATGCCTTTCAGAAAAGAGGACGGACTTGCCGCACTCGAGAATCCTAACTCTCCGAAGGTTGTGCTTTCTCCTGACTCGTTCGCATTGTATTTCTCGCGCTCTGTAATTCCATATTTGCGAGGAACAGACAAGAGCGAGTGGCTAGACAAACAGGTGTTCTACAAGCATATAGGTTTGTACGCATACAAGGCCGAGGTGCTTGCCCAAGTTACAAAACTGCCTCAGACTTTTAACGAGAAATCAGAGTCTTTGGAGCAGTTGCGCTGGTTGGATAATGGGTATCGAATCAAAGTTGGGTTGACAAACCTCCAGACAATTGGAATTGACACTCCGGAAGACTTGGAGAAGGCAAATGCGTTTTTAAAATCGTTGGAAAAATAGTTTGGTAACGAAATACTATTTATCAAAATCGTTCTTGATTTGATGAGAATAGAAAAAGCAAAAGGAGTTGCAAATATCTTTGCAACTCCTTTTGCTTTCATAGATTTTTTTAGTGCGTTATCGTTGTTTGTTAGGCATTTGATAATTCGTTATGGCTATTTGAACAATGTATGACAAAAAATGAAAAATAATTGACGAAAAGATCATAAATACTTTATTTTTTTTCTTAATTTCGCTTTAACTCATTATTGGGTATAAAAACATTTTTTTGGTATATTAAACGTACATGTAATATGGCAGTTCCAAAATTTGAAGATTTCCTTTATCCTTTTCTTTGTCAAATTAAAGATAAAGATATGACAAGGAAAGAAATGATACAAGCGCTTATCAAGCACTTTTGTTTAAGTGAAGAAGATTGTGCTTTGAAGACCAAAGGAGGGTCAACAACTCAGGTTAATGATCGAATAGGTTGGTCATTGCAGTATTTAAGAAGGGCGTTGTTTGTTGATATTCCCAAGCGTGGCGTTTATAGTATCACAGAGCGAGGTAAAAATTATCTAAAGAATCATAATGAACTTAGACCAAGTGATCTTAAGGCTTATCCTGAATTTGCATCTTTTGCTAGTATTGCTAATGATAAAACAGGTAGTATAATGCCAAATGAAGAAGAGTGTGTACAAACACCAACCGAAATGTTGGAATATGCATTTCATAGTATTGTAGATGATTTAGCTGCGGATCTATTACAAAAGACACTTGATCAATCTCCTCAGTTTTTTGAACAATTAGTTGTAGATCTTTTGGTAAAAATGGGATATGGAGGTTCTTTTGCAAATTCAGCAAAAGTGACACAGTACGTTCATGACGATGGAATAGATGGTATTATTTATGAGGATAAGTTAGGTCTTGATAAAATTTATATTCAAGCAAAGCGTTATAAGCCTGATAATACAATCAGCAAACCGCAAATCCAGCAGTTTGCCGGTGCATTGGATGAGCAAAAGGCGACAAAAGGCGTTTTTATTACAACAAGTAGTTATAGTAAAGAATCTCGTCAATATGTAGATAAACTAAGTAAAAAAATAGTTTTAATCGATGGTCAAGAGTTAGCTCGGTATATGATTGAGTATAATGTCGGTGTTAGTACAAAACATGTCTATGAGGTTAAAAGAATAGACTCTGATTATTTTGATGAATAGTCAGAGATACAAATGGTGGCTTCTGCCGCCTTTTGTTTTCTTTTCAATATTCTCCTCCTTTCTAAAATAATGCTTATCTTTGCGGTATGATTGATAGAACTATAAAACCTGAAATATCAGACATTTCCGGACTTGTTGTGCCGGAAGTTAGTCACGAGGTCTTGCGAAACGGTATGGAACTCCATACCTTCAAGGCGGGATCTACGCCGCTTGTGGATCTTTCTTTCCTTGTTCATGTCGGAAAGATGGATCAGACTGTGCCTTTTCAAAATACATTCACGGGTGACCAGTTGAAGTCCGGAGTCAAAGGCAAGACTACGAACGAGGTGGCGGAGATCTTTGATTTCTATGGAGCTGCCATGTTCTCTAACCCATATTTCAATGCTACGGAGATTAAGGTTACTGTCCTTGCCCATCAGTTGAAGAATGTGATAGCTTTGATTCGTGACTGCCTGTTCTTCCCGACTTTTGACGAGAACGAGCTTGTCAGACGCAAGAAGCAAATGCGATTGAGACTGGAGCAGAACTTGAAGCAGCCCAAGTATGTGGCAGCACAAGAAGAGTCCCATCTGCTTTTGGGAGATGAACTTTGGGTGAGACTTGAAAACAAAGTCGAGGACTGCGACAAGGTTTCTGTTGATGATTTGAAGCGCCATCACTCAAGTTTCTATTATCCGGAGAATATAGAGATTTTCCTTGGAGGTTATGTTACCGAAGATGTGGTCTCGCTTGTGAAAGACACTTTCGAAGAGGTTGAGGCTTCGGGTAAGTCTAGACATAAGGGGGAGAAGCCTGCGGCAGCGCCTAAAGAGATTCAGACAAAAGTGACGAAAGTCGGAGGTGTGCAGTCAGCTGTTCGTATGGCGGCTGTATGTGACAAGAACAACGGAGAGTTCCCGTTCCTGTTGAGGTTCGTTTCATTCCTTTTGGGTGGCAGTTTGACTTCACGTCTTGCCCCTATTCGCGAGGATTTCGGCTACACTTACGGCATATATAGCAGTGTAGGAGTAGAGGGAGGCTATAGTGTGCTTCGTGTCTATTCGAACTGCGACAACAAATACGCGAAACCTTTGGTGGACGAGGTCTATAACCAGTTCAACAGGCTCCAGTCAGAACCTGTTACTGCGGAGGAGCTCCAGAAGGCAAAGAACCTTTATATGGGTGAAATGCTGGAGGCTGGAAGTGTGCAGACTGCATGGATTGACACTCTTATTGGCAACGTGATCCAGTATGAGGACGCTCCTAGGGATTTCTCGTATTTGCTTGAACAGGAGAAGATGTGCAGAAACCTAACTCTGCAGGAGGTCAATGACAAGTGCACTGAGATATTGAAAAAGGGAAGGTTCTTTGAGGTTGTTGCCGGGAAACCGGTCGGCTTTTAATAGTTATGGGTAAGGTTAAGGTCAAAATACTTGTAGATAACTGTACCGCCCAGGCAGATGTGTTCGCGGAACACGGGTTCTCCATGCTTGTTGAGGAGGGGGACGCCCGCATACTGTTTGATACAGGAGCTTCGGATGTGCTTGTGCGCAATTCCAAAGTCTATAATCTTGACTTGTCGGAAATTAACGATGTGGTTCTAAGTCACGGACACGATGACCATACCGGAGGAATGAGACACTTTCTGCCGCTAAATGGAAAGAGCAGAGTAGTGTGCGGAAGAGGATATGACGTAAGGCGATGCGGAACTCGAGGAACTGACATCAGTTTCCCCGCAGAGTTGGTGGTGCCTCAGGACAGGTTGAGTATAGTGGATGACCTTCTGCTGTTGTCGGAAAGTGTGTTCGTAGCCTCTGCAAAGGAATCAAAGATAAATTCTTTCTCTCATGTCAGCGGATTTTCCCGTTTCCCTATTGCAGATAGAAAAGAAGTTGATAATTTTGAGGACGAACTGTTCATCGTGATAAAACGGGAGCATGGTCTGGTACTTTGCAGCGGTTGCGCCCATAGGGGGATTGTGAACCTAATTGACCTGGCTGAGCAGAAGTTCGGAATGCCCGTTGTGACTGTAGTCGGAGGCATGCACACGGTGAACGATTCGGAGGAACAGATAATGCAGCTTTGTGACGAGATAGGCAAAAGGTCAGTAAAGCAATTGATATGCTGTCACTGTACAGGAGTCAATTCGTTTGCAAGGATTGCGGTAAACCTGCCGGGCGTAGAGGTAAGATACGCAACTGTGGGTAACAATATAGTATTTTAATTTTTTAGAGATATGGCAGATATTTTTGAGACAGAAGACGAGAAGAAGGAGTATGAGTACATCCTTAACAAGTTGAAGGGAGAGTACAAGTCACTTACAATTGGAGATATTGAGTACATTCTTGACATTGTATATGACTACTATGTCAAGGAGGGATTCATCAAGGAGGATGATGTCGAGGATGCTGAGGACGAAGACGAGTTGGTGGACATTTACGAGGACGAGATATTCGAGTATGTGACATCAAGAGTCGAGCAGGATGGCAAGACCGGCAAATTCACTGACCAGTTGGTGGACGATATCCTTGCCTGCGATTACGAGTATTGCGAGGAGACAGGAATCTTCGAAGACGGAGACGACAGCGAGGCCTAACAAACCTCGATTTTGAACTGACAAAGGACAGCCGAAGGTTATAGTTAATATCTTTCGGCTGTCTTTTTGCTTGCTTACAGGGATAATGATGTGAAATTATGTTATGAAATAACAGTTTTTTTGATTTTTTAGTTAACTTTTTTTGATTTATATGTTCTACAAAAGAAAAAGTGTGTAACTTTGCATCGTCTTAAGAAGATAGACACAAAAACGATAGTTGTTTAATTTATACATATATAATCAAAAATGAAGAAGGTAGTTCTTTTTTTCTCAGTTTGTGCAGCAATGGCTCTTGCTTCTTGTTCATGTGGTAATAAGTGTGAGAATGCAGCAGCAGTTGATTCAACAGCAACTGATACAACAGTAGCTGATACAACAGCAACTGATACAGCAGCTGCAGCAGCTGATACAACAGCATCTGACTCTGCAGCAACAGACTCTGCAAAGGTTGCTGAGTAATCTGTAGCAGGATCATTTAGAGATTAAAGGGTTCGATTTTTCGAATCCTTTTTTTGTTTATAGAAGATAGGTATTGAATATTTTAGATATAATAAGGTATCTGTGAAAAATATAAATTGTAGAAAATTGATAATATGAAAAAGTTTTTTATTTCTATTTTTGTTTTGCTCTTATTCTTTTTGCATGTATGCTGTTCAAGTCCGAGTTTTGGTGTGATAGATGGTCATGAGTATGTAAATCTAGGTCTTTCTGTGAAATGGGCAACTTGTAATATAGGAGCAAATGTTCCCGAAGAATATGGAGATTTTTATTCGTGGGGAGAAGTGTCTATAAAAAGTTCTAATGCTCAT
The DNA here is from genome assembly GCA_045641625.1 of Paludibacteraceae bacterium. Classification (GTDB taxonomy): domain Bacteria; phylum Bacteroidota; class Bacteroidia; order Bacteroidales; family Paludibacteraceae; genus UBA1723. Next base: position 704 of record JAZUHH010000073.1, on the reverse strand, counting down.
GCAGATTATAAGTGGTATAAAGATGGAAATTTTATGCAAAAAATGAAGTATTGCTTTGATTCTGACTTAGGTACGGTTGATAATAAGATTTCATTGGATGAAGAAGATGATGCTGCTATTATGAATTGGGGTAAAAGTTGGAGAATGCCGACTTATGAAGAGCAAGAAGAGTTGATGAATGGATGTACATGGGAATGGACTACTGATTATAATGGAAGTGGTGTTGCTGGAAGAATAGGAACAAGTAAGAAGAATGGTAATAAAATTTTTCTTCCTGCAGGAGGGCATCGTTATTGGAGTGATGATAGAGGGGGCAGTGGTTTTTATTGGTCATCTTCTATGAATCCAGAGCGAGATTCACCATATAGTTTACAATTTAATGAAGATATTATGACTATGTGGGATTCTTCTGGACCTTTTTGGGGTATGTCTGTTCGTCCAGTAGTTAAGTAATGGTAAAAAACTTTTACTTAAAGGCGGCTCCGGCCGCCTTTTGTTTGTGATACAGCAAAATTATTTTTGTTATTATCAGTGACTTGCAAACATTTCTAAAAAATAGTTGTTAAAACATTTGGTCAGTAAAGCAGAAAGCACTAATTTTGCATCCGCAATCGGGAAACAACGATGCGAGCGAGGCCGAGCGAGGCCGAAAGAGATGAGCCGGAAGGTTCGCCACAGAGAAGGGATCTTTGACAAGAATTGCA
>JAZUHH010000072.1:0-6217 GCA_045641625.1 Paludibacteraceae bacterium | reverse complement strand
TTACTGCGGCGAAGGAAAGAGCATCGTCAGTACATCTTCCGATCATATAGCGCTGACCTTTGGCCCCCTCATTGTCAGGCATTACGAAACCTGCAAAAGACAATGTTGTAACCTTATGGGCTACAGAACCATCAACTGAGTCCTGCATAGTGAACAGCCAGTCCAACTCGTATGCACACTCATTCAAAATGTCTGCGGAGTTATTGCCGCTCTCAGGCAAGTTCAAGGACAAACTGTCATAGTATTCCTTAAAAGTTTCATATCCCTTTAGCAATACAGTTAGCGCTATTGCTCCGTTAGTCGTGTACTTTCCATAGTCACCTGCATCATACCATCCACCGACTGACGACACATAGCTGCCTGTCTTGTGGTTGGCGTTCTCTGCTGAAGAATGAACCTCCACGTTTGTGTCCGGATGTCCTGCCTTGTGAGAAAAGTCAACACCCTTGAAAGTCGCATACTTGCTCTCTATATCAGCACCGCATCTCCACAAGTAGAATGCCTTATGGGACCAGACAACAAGATCGTCGTATAGACCCTTGTTCTTGATCTGGAACGGATGAGTTTCCTCTCCTCCGACAACCACACGATATGTACCCTCTGCCTTAAGGTCAGAGAAGTCAGCCCAAGCGACAGTATCGCCACTTGCATCCCAATACTTTCTTTCAGACAATTTGCCTGTGAATACTGCTTCACCGGTTGCCTCGTCCTTGACAATGAATGTGCCGTCCTGCTGATTGACATTTCTAACCATAGCAAGCTTCTTGTCTGCAGAGACAAAACCAATTTGGGAAGTAGTTACCGAACTTCCCTTAACCTCTTCATTTGCTGAACACGAGTTCCCCATAAGTAAAGCACCTCCTAAAAATGCGAGAGCGGAGCCATGACAAAAAGCACCCCTCAAATCCATACATTTTGTTAATTTCATAAAAATATAGCTAAGTTTGTTTGTAATTATAGTTCTGCCTGCGATGTCTCTACCCTCATGTTTCTGAATTCCATAGGCGACAGAGACGTGTTCCTTTTGAAAAATCTTGCGAAAAGACTTTGATTCGGGAAAGAAAGAGCCTGAGCAATCTGCTGAACTGTCATTGCAGTATTGGCAAGCATGTGCTTAGCCTCTGCGGACACCTTCTGATCTATGAACTGTCCGGGAGACGTGCCTATACTCTCGCTCATAACCTTGCAAAGGTATTTGTGCGACAAGTTCAACCTGTCCGCGTACCACGCAACCTCCCTGTGCTGCGCATAGTTCTCGTCAACAAGGCTTGAAAACTTGGCAAAGATATCCTGTGCCCGATTTGTCTGTATAGTCTTATCCTCTCTTCCCTTGGATATTTCGAAAAAAATCTCACAGAGCATGGCCTTGACAACCTGCTCGACGATCTTGCCCAGATACGGGCTGTTGTCCTTGCGCATCATCTCCATCTTCTCGAAAATGATGGAAAGATATACGGACAAGCTGTTGCGCAGAGCCTCGCTTGTAGGGAGCAGAGGACTTGTAGTTACCAAAGGCACCTGGATGCCGGAAATCATTTCGCCCACAACTCGCTTGTCGAAAAAGAACAAGGAACAGCAAAAGTCTTCGCTCACATTTTTGACCTGCATTACCTGGCCAGGCCTTAGTCTGAGTATATTTCCCGGACGGAAAGTATAGGGTTTCAAATCAACCTCTATTTCGATTTCTCCGGACACAATAAAGCCGTAAAAGAACATTGGCAATCGTCCAGCCTTGGGCATGACACTCAGGTGCTTAACCCTCCAAAGACCATAGAAATGGTTGGTGCTGTCACTTACCAGACAATCCTTGTCGCATCCTTTCAATATATCCTTTATTATGCCGAGTTCCACTTTCATGTGGCAAAGATAAAAATTATTTTTCTAATTCAAAGTTTAGACAGAATTTTATGCTATTCCAAATTCAATGCATTTGATACAAGACTCATTTCATGCCGTTAAAATAATTCGGCAAAGACTTTTCTTGCATTTCAAATGCTACTTTTTTGCGCTTTCTTGTTCAAGCTTGCTTTTGAAATATTCCAAAGCCTCGCTTAACTCCAGATTGACAATATTCAACGAGTCAATTGTATTATGTAAAGACAAGTTCTCCTTTTTTAGCTTCATATTGGCAACCATTGTAGAATCACGCTCAAAGGCAACCTTCATATAGTCTCTTTCACTATATCTTTTTGCACTGACGATAACTGGCAAAGATATTGCAGCCAAGCCTATAAGTAAATACTTTAATTTATTCATACATTTTGATTTATAGACGCAAAGTTAAGAATAATTATAGAATAATCACGGCAAAATAAAAATAATGCACAGCACTAAAGCACTGCGCACTATTTCGTTATTTTCTTATTAGCGTGAAATGTCCGGTATAAGTCTTGTCGATTTCATCAATGTCTATCTCGTACCAGTAGTCGTCAGAAATCATCGGATTTCCATTGTAGGTGCCGTCCCAAGACTCGAAATCGCCAGCCTTTGACTTCATGATAACCTTGCCGAAACGGTCATAGATAACAATGCTTGCAGACGGATACTTGTCAAGATGTTTGACCTCGAACACGTCATTTTCACCATCTCCGTTAGGCGTAAAGACCGGCTTTACCTCTATGTCATAAAGGTTTGACTTGAAAATGGTGTCAGCCGTACAGCCTGCATCGTCCTGAACCTTTATGTAATAGTTGCGGCCGTAAACGATGTCCTTCAAGATATTGCTTGGCTGGAATCCCTCTCCAAAATCATAAAGATAGCTGCCTGTTCCATTCTTGACATCGACAACGATCTCACACTTTCCGCTGTCATCAATCTTGTCAAATTCAGGGTTAGGCATTACCTCCACCACAACCTGCTGACTTGCCGGAGGACAAACCTCGAACATTTGAGTCATTTCGTATGTAGAAGTCTCCTGCGGAATGTCAAAGTCCACGAAATCGCTTTCCTTTCCGTTGATAGAGAACACATTGCCCTGCGACACACCCTCTTGGACGTCAAAGAAAAGGAATACAGAATCACCCAAGCAAACAGACTCCTTGTCAGCCCTTAACGAGAACACAGAGGTTGACTCGTAGTTAACGCCAAACTTGATCTCATCGCTCTTGCACTCCTTGTAGGTTGCATAGGCAGTGGCATTTACCGGAGCGAACTTGGATGACTCGATCGAAGAATACACAACAGCCTTGTTGTTTGACTCAAACTCTCCTTCAGCCTTGTACGACCCATAGTTTACGTAAACCTTGTCAGCCTTTCCGGAAGAAAGTTGGAACTCCATCTTTGCCAATGAATCGCCACAGGCAAGTATATCCTCAATTTGACCAAGCACAATCTCCTGGTGCTTCTTTATCGTAACATAGAAACTGTCAGTGCGACAAGTGTCAGTCAGCGCATATATTCTGAATTTTCCGGCATTCGGCTCGACCGAGATTGTGAACTCTCCGTCCTTGCCTTCCTCGTATCCTATTCTTGTGAGTTCTCCCCACTTGTTTGTCTTTTCGTCCAAAGCCCTCATCCGGAAGCCGTCAATCTGCTCGTCGTTGTTCTGATAGACCTTGATCTTGACAGCGTCCTTGGCTTCGAAGCATACCGTTGTATCCATCTCTGTAATACTGCTGGTTCTACTCTCAAAGCTGAACTTTGTCTTGGGACACTTGAACTTGTCACAGAAGAAACCGACATCGTATGGGTTGGTTCTTATGACGCATGGATCCCTGGGACCTCCGTATGTCAATTTGTCCTCGATAGCCTTTCTGTTCTCGGCAACAAGGACTCTATACAATGGCTTGTACTCCTCCTCGTCATAATAGTATGTGACTACTGTGTCTCTCTCCTCGTAAAGTGTTTCCCAAGGTGAGCTTGCATTGTTTCGTCTCTGCCATACGAAATAGGAATCAGGGTATTTGTCCTTCCACTCAGTAAAGCCTCTCCATGTTACAGTACGCTTTCCTCCGTCGTTTCCGCAGAAGAATCCTGTAGAAAGAATCCTGTTCCTCTTGTTGTCAACATAAATGTCAGTTGTCGGCACCTTCATGCCACATGTAGCCATAGAGAACTCGTCAAGCGAGAACGTGATGAAGTCGCTCATTCGTTCGCCTCTCTCGTTCTTTGACTTGTAGTCAAGTTCAACTATACAGGTAAATCCCTCCCTTCCATAACCTTCAGGAGGCAAGAAATCTACAGCGGCAGTCTTTCTGTCAAAACCCTTGAACTCATAGAAGAATGTTCGTGAGCCGAGAGTGTCTCCGGTTACGTTGTTCAATATTGTAACCTTTGGATAGATTCGAGTTCCCTTGTTCTCATCGCCAACACATGCAAAATTCATGTGTATCAGGTATGACTTGCATGGGCAAAGCTCCTTAGCGCCACATTCAGCCTTGTAAAGGATAGGATTCTTCATGTACTCCTCCTTGCTCATCATAATCAAAGCGAATGCGTCGCCTTTGAACACAGGTCTCAATCTCGAAGTGAACGAGGAGTCAATGATAGTGCCGCTAGCATCCCTTTTTGAAGCGAACTGATAGTTCCTTACCGTATTTCCGTTTGCATCCTTTGCTGATGTATAGACCGCAGAATCGGGATCGGAACACAACAGGTACTGTCCCCATGTCATCTTTTCAGATCCTCCTGGCTCGTACTTGTTGACAAGAATATGGTCGGAGTATTTGTGGCTGCGATTTCCGCACAATCCGAAGCGGTCGTCCCAAATAGCCATGTACTGTGGATTATAATCGCAAGTCGCTTCCGGCTTCATGCTGGACAATATATTGGATATTCCAAAAGTTGCACAACCGTTCTGTGGAGCTCCGTATTCGCCGATATACTGGGCAATGTCCTTAGCTTCGGGAGTGGATGGAGCCGCCACCAATACAGCACGGAAAGTCTTGTTCTCTGTACCCTCCACCATAACTCTCAATTCGTAAACATTCAGACCGCTCTTGTCTTCCAAAGAAGTCCATGATCTGCCTCCGTCCTCGCTCATCTGCCACAAGACATAGACTGAAGTGTCAAGCTTCTTCCATGCCTTTGTCACACGATACTTGACTGTGAATACAGCCTCATACTCGCATCCGCTTCCAAAATCCGAAGCTATGGATACCTCCTCAATCTCAACTTTAGGTACTGACACCTCACTGTCCCTGAACAAAGTCACGTCATCAATGACATATACATCGCTTGATGAGCTTGAACCTGCTCCAAGAATCTTCAACTGATACTCGTCCCCGTCATTTATCGAGAAATCTACAGAATAGAATGACCATGCTTGATTTTCCTTTGGCTCCTGCGAATAGTTCCATACAGGCAGATTCTCTGCACTGCCCTCCTTGACCATCTTGTTAGTAGTCATGTTCCATACCTGAAGAACCAAAGATGATGTGTTGCCGCTTACATTTGCCGCATAGAAACCGAAACGATAACGCTTTCCTGAGCATAGGTTTGAGGTAACATCGTGAGAGTATATTGTCTTGCCTTTGCTTGCAGACTTAACAACAAGCATGGCTCCGTTTCTGTTTCCGGAATGGTCACGGCCACTATAAAGAGTTGGGAATCCGGACACCTTCTCGTGCATCCACTTTGTACTGTTGGATGTGTATGACTTCACTTCGCTGGATGTAGATATTCCATCATATTTCTTGACTACAAGATCTTCAGCGACACCAAAGTCCTCCTTCCATACAACATTCCAAGTTTGTGAATTTGCATCCAAAGCAATACAGATTAGGAACAAAAGGATTTTCAGCGTGCTACAAAAAAAAGATCTGACCCGTTTAGTGTCGTCGAATTTACAATACATGCGATATGTTTGATTTTACCCTACTATAATAAAAGACAGAAGAACGACTCATTGTTCTTAAATAAAACGAAGCGAGTCAAATTCCTGTGAATACATCGCAAAATTAGGAATAAGAACGATAAAATCCAAAGTAAAAACAATAATTTTTTCATTAAAACCAAAAATACAGGACATCAATCTCATCAAAGCAACAGGGGCGGGAACATCTGTTTGTTCCCGCCCCCTGTTGTTTATTGCGTCACCTGCTCCTAGTCTCTGAGAAGCGTGAAGTGGCCTGTGTATGACTTGTCAATAATGGATATGTCGATTACATACCAGTAGTCGTCAGTAATCATCGGATATCCGTTGTATGTACCGTCCCAAGGCTTGTAGTCTGCTCCAGTGCACTTGGCAATGACCTTTCCAGATCGGTGGTAGATGGTG
>JAZUHH010000071.1:0-15521 GCA_045641625.1 Paludibacteraceae bacterium | reverse complement strand
GTTAGGGCAAAATGGTTTAGATAATCATGAATAAAAAAAAGACCGCACATGAAATATAATGTGCGGTCTTTAACTTGTTTTTCTATTACCTAATTAGTAAGTCATCTTTGGCTCAAGCTCTCCAGCCTGCTTAATCATAGCCTCAAGCTGACCTACAGAAGGGATGCGGCGAGTAAGCTTCTTTGCTGCATTAACCTCCTCCATCTTAGCGTGAAGGTTGTCTGCCTTGCGGTGACGGAACTCCTTGACAGTGTCAACACCTGCAGCCTCAAGAAGCTCGGCGAACTGACCAGCGATTCCAGTGATGCGGAAAAGGTCGGCGTGGTTTGTCCACTTCAAGATAAGAGCATCTGAAATGCCTGTCTTCTCTGCCATCTCTTTTCTTCCCTTTGGTGAAGCACAAGCCTCTAGAAGAGCCTCTGTTGTACGAATACCTGCTGCCTGTAGCTTCTTAGCGTAAACTTCTCCTACACCCTCAATATCAATAATACTGTGTGACATAGCGATTTGAATTATTAGTTTGTAATGTTATTTTTCGTCTTTCGACATTGCAAGTTTGTACATTAATTTTCAGTATTCAAAATTTTAGGGCATCTTTTTGTTTGAAAGATGCCCAATAACATGTTTTCGGCAGAAAATGTTGCCGAGATATTGAATAGACGTTTGTTTTCGTCTCTATTTGCTGTAATGAATTCTATCAAGATGAGGGTCAACCGCTTCGTGAAGAAAATCAGTGAAGTCCTTGTAGCTGTTGAAGCAAACTCTGGCACACACAGTATCATTTTTGATAAGGCAGAAGTAACCGAACACATCTTTGCCTCTCCACCCCTGGTGTACGTATTCAAGTTTATAGCCGTCAAACTTTTTAAGTGGAACTTTTGCCTCCTCGATTTTGTCGAAGAACCTTCTCACATAGAGAATGCCGTTTTCATCTACACTCATTGACCTTGTGGTGTAGAGCAGCCTGAAAAGAAGCAGCAGGGAGAATGCTACCGCAAAGAAAATATATGTGCCTGTAATGACTGGACTGATGTCTTCTGGCAGAAGAAATATCACACCGACTGCTATGACCGGCATCAGAGCAAATAAGAACGTGAAGTATTTGTACTTGGTGGAAAATTTTGTGCTAATCATCTGATATCTATTTTTTATTTGTGCCCAAAATTAGATATTTTTTACAAATAGTTATGAAATATCAGGAAAGTTTTGCAAATTTGCCAACGACTTTTTGATTTTTTTTGAGCAATGGATAGTGATTTGAGAAAAAAGGTAAGTGATTTGAATCTTAAAGCGGTGTTGTTTGATATGGACGGTGTGATTTTCAATTCCATGCCGTATCATGCAAAAGCTTGGGTGGATGCCTTTGCAAGTGTGGGCATCGAATTCGATGAATACAACGCTTACCTTAGAGAGGGAATGACTGGTTATGCAACCATTCACGAAATGTTTCTTGCTCAAAAAGGCAGAATGGCCACAGAGGCGGAATGCAAGAAAATCTATGCCTACAAGTGCAAGGTGTTCGACAGCTTCGGCCCTGCAGAGCCAATAGAGGGAATTAGAAACGTCTTGAAGACTGTGCAGGATGCAGGACTAGAGATTTTCATAGTTACAGGAAGCGGTCAGCAAAGTCTTTTCGACAAGCTTGACCATCATTTCCCTGGTGTCTTTCATCCAGACAGAATGGTTACAGCCCATGATGTCAAAAAGGGCAAGCCCGATCCCGAGCCATACTTGATGGCTTTGGCAAAGGGTGGACTTCTGTTCGATGAGGCTATTGTGGTGGAAAACGCTCCTCAAGGAGTTACTGCAGGTGTCACTGCAGGTATTTTTACAGTCGCAGTTAATACAGGTATATTGAAACCGGAAGATCTGCTTGACAAGGGTGCAGATGTTCTATATAACGACATGTTTGAGTTCAATGAGGCTTTGAGTGATATCATTGAGTTAGGACAAAAGAGAAATGTAGTTGAATAAAGGATTGCCTATGAAGAAGATGTACAAACTATATGCAGGTTTGATATCTTTACTTTTTTGTATTGTGTCAAATGCTTTTGCAACGGGGGAACTGAATTCCCGTTTCGATAACTATACTATCAGAGAAGGACTGTCAAACAACATAGTGCAGTGTGTGACACAGGATTCCTATGGTTATATTTGGGTAGGTACCTCGCAGGGACTAAACAGGTTCGACGGTTACGGCTTCACCACTTTCCGCTCGCTTGAATACGCAAAGAAACGAGTAAAAGGTGTTCTGATCCGTTGCATTTTTGAGGACTCGAAGAAACAGCTTTGGATTGGAACTGAAAACGGAGGTCTCTACAAATTCAATAGGGACGGAGAGACCTTCAAGTATATCGAGTTGATGAACGATGTAGATGGTCGCTATTCAGCAAACACAATAGTCGAGGACAAGAGCGGCAATATATGGGTTGGAACAGACGAAGGTCTGGCATTCTTGAACAAGGCCGACGAACTGGAGTATCATCACTTCAAGTCTGATGACTTTAGCGGTTTGGTAATGCTTAAGAAGTGCTGCATAGATTCCCTTAACAGAATGTGGATTGGAACAGGCGAAGACGGCGTGTTCCTGTTTGATGTTGATGACGATAACATAACAAAGGTCAAGTTTGAGGGGCTTGACAAGGATGAGGAGGTTCGTGCCATCTATCATTCAAAGGACAATATTTTATGGATTGGAACTTACGAGAGCGGAGTTTTCACTCTTGATACACGAAAGTCAACAAACACTACAGCGAAGCAGTTCTCTGACTTGCCGACATCTGGAGGATTGGCTACAGTCAAGGCTTTGGCAGAGGACAAATACGGCCATCTTTGGGTTGGAACTCGCGAAGGTCTGATCTGCTATGACAAGGTGAGCCGAAAGTTTCAGATAAGCACTCATGACGTGCATAACAGCATCAGCCTTGCACAAAATTCTGTAATTGACCTGTTCGTTGATAACCGCAGTGACCTTTGGATTGGTACTCGTGGTGGTTTGAGCTATAGAAACAAAGAGAAGCAGAACTTTCTTTTGTTGCAGGAGTCTAAGAATGACAACAAGTATTTGAACTGCGCTCAGGTTTATGCCTTCTACGAGGCTTCTCCTAGTGAAATTTGGATTGGAACCGAGAGCGGAGGAATTAACATCTATAACTCTGACACAAAGTCTTTCTCGTATATAACTAAAGAGAATAGCGGCCTGTCAACAAACTGCATCAAGTCTATGGTAGAGGTTGACGGCAAACTCCTTGTCGGAACATATATGGGCGGCCTTAATGTCATAGATATTAAGTCACGCAATGTTATTGCCAAATACAAGCACAACGACAAGGACAAGACAACCATTGCCGACAACAATGTCTGGAGTATATGTGTTACTAAGGAAGGCTCGGTTCTTCTTGCTACTTCAAACGGAATCGACAAGTTCGACGTAATGAAAGGCTCATTCACGCACATAGACCACTTGGCGTACAACAAGGAAGTCTATTATTTGTTCGAGGACAGCGATCAGGATTTGTGGGTGTTTACCCCTGACGAGATCATTGTAAGACAAGTTGAGGAAAACCGTACTGTGAACTATACTGAGAAGGCTCGTAGTATGGTTCAGGGAAGCAACAACATTTTCTATGTTGGAAGTAATGAAAGAGGTATTCTCCTTTACAGCAAATATAATGGCTTTGTCTCTGCCATAGATGAAAGTACAGGCTTGTGCAACAACAATGTCGTGTCGATGACTCTTCAGGATAACAAGATTTTCGCCGGAACTACAGGAGGCTTGAGCATTATTGACATTTCGTCAGATTCAGTAAAGATTACGAACTTCGACGAGAGAGACGGCCTTCAAGGAAATCAGTTCCACTATGGTGCTATGTCATTGAAAAAGAACGGAGAAGTGATGATAGGCGGTAGTGCTGGCGCAAATATATTTGATGCAAGGCTGATCAAGGAGAATGACTTTGTGCCTCCGGTTCTTATTAGTGAGATCAAGGTCTTCAACCAAGTGTTACCTAGTGATGAAATCAAGGAAGACAATGGAAGAAAGCATATTTCTGTTGACTATGACAAGAATATGATCTCCTTCAAGTTCGCCGCCTTGTCATTCAGCAAGAGTGTCAAGAACGAGTACAAGTACAGACTTAAAGGCGAGAATTGGATAGATGCCGGTACAGAGAACAAATGTACTTATACAAACCTTGCTCCAGGCGACTATACTTTTCAGGTAATGGGATCAAACTGTGATGGAGTATGGAATGAAAATTGTGAAGAGATTGACATTACAGTTTTGCCTCCGTTCTGGAACACATGGTGGTTCAAGCTTTTGTTGATCCTTGCTATAGGTGCCGCAGCCGTAATCGGTGTGTCACAGTATTTAAGAAGAATCAAGTTGAAGACAGAGCTTGATTTGGAGAAGAAGAAAGCTGACGAAATGGCAAAGGTAGAGAAGCTAAAGATTGACTTCTTTACTAACATATCTCATGAATTGAGAACTCCGCTTACTCTTATTCTTGGACCTTTGTCTAAGATCTTAAGTGACGACAGGAATTCTTCTGAAACCAAGCAGATGGCCGAATTGGCCCAAAAGAACGCCAACCAGCTTTTGAATCTTGTAAACCAGGTGCTTGACTTCAGAAAGATAGAAAGCGGTACACTTTCAGTTGTTATGAAAGAGGGTGACTTGGTGGCTTTCATTCAGTCTATTTTCCGTTCCTTCCTGCCAAATGCGGAGAGCAGGAATATAAGCATGGAGTATGTGCTTGATCCGGAAGAGACTGAAGTCTTGAAGAGTGTCCAGTTCGACGGAGACAAGTTGGAAAAGATATTGAACAATTTGTTGTCCAACAGTTTGAAGTTCACTCCTCAGGGCGGTTGCGTGTCTGTTTCTCTGCAGTCTTTCATTCAGCATGAGTTCAAGAGTGGTACAGTAAGCAATGCTTACCAAATAAGGGTCAAGGATTCCGGTAGAGGAATTAGTGCCGAAGACCAGAAGCACATCTTCGAAAGATTCTATCAGAGCAAGGGTGTTGATGCACAAATCGGCACTGGAATTGGCTTGAGTCTTGTAAATGACTTTGTGCAGATGATGAACGGAGATATTGAAATTGTCAGTAAAGAAGGTCATGGCTCTGAGTTTATAATTACTCTTCCTGCTTATTCCGAAAAGACTTTGGACGCTCAGGCGGAAGCTGTCGATTCAATTATAGAGAAGAGTTTCCCTTCAAGCATGCCGGATGAGGAGAAGCCTATACTTCTGATTGTGGAAGATAACGATGAACTTCGCAAGTTCTGCGTCTCTCATTTCTCTCATAAATTCGAGGTGCTCGAGGCTACTAATGGTGTTGAGGCTATGAAGATGGCAGAGGAGAACGTTCCTGACATTATTGTTACTGACCTTTTGATGCCTCAGATGTGCGGTGATGAACTTTGTAAGAAGATCAAGCAGGACGAGAGAATTTCCCATATTCCTTTGATTCTTCTTACTGCAATTCATAGCAAGGAGACAGAGTACGATGCTTTGAAGTGTGGTGCAGATGACTTTGTTACAAAACCTTTTGACATTGATATTCTTCAGCAGAAGATGGAGAACATCCTCTCTTTGAAGGCAAGCATAAAGAAGAAGTTCAGGATAGAGCAGATCTCAGAGCCTAAAAAGGTGGAAACTCAAAGTCCGGACGAGAAATTTATGCTCAAGGCTATGCAGGTGATCGAAAAGAATATCAGCGAGCCGGATTTCGACATTGAACAGCTTGCTTCCGAAACAGGAGTTTCCCGAATGCAGCTATATAGAAAGATGAATGCTTTGACAGGTATGACAGTCAAGGAGTTTATCCGAAATGTCCGTATCAAAAGAGCCAAGCAGTTGCTTGAACAAGGCACTTTGACTGTGTCAGAGATTGCCTATGAAGTGGGCTTTAAGGACATCGCTTACTTCCGCAAGTGCTTTAAGGCTCATTTCGGAGTCAACCCAAGTGAAGTGAAATAGAATAATACATAAATAATTATGCAACGAATACTTATTGCTATAACATTGTTTGTCAGTTCTTTGATGTCGTCATTTGCAAGTGATGTCAAAGTGGCTCCGGGTGAGTGGAAGACAATGTTCTCTTATAACAACGTAAGCGCTATTGAGGTTTCCTCTCAATATGTGTTCTTGCAGACATCCCCTATGCTGTCTTATTTTGACAAGAGGTATCAGGAGTTGAATGTTATAGATAAGTATAATTCTGGAATGTATGACGGGACAGTGGCTAAGATCAAGTGCATAGACAAGCTTGGTCTTCTGATGATCTGTTATACTGACTTGACCATCGAGTTCTATGACTTCTCTAAAGGTAAGATTGTCTTTACAGACTTTTCTATAAAGTTGAAGGATATCGTAGGAAAGACAATAAATAGTATCGACGTGACCGATGACGGCTCATTCGCCTATTTGTCAACAGATTTCGGAATTGTGAAGTACAATATCAACAAGAAGGAAGTTTCAGAGTCCTATTATTTGGGTGATGAAGGTACCTATATGTCTATTAAGTCGGTGGTATTGCTGAATGATTCAATCTTTGCATATGCTTCCAACGGGCAGATACTTTGTGCTAGTGCTGAGAACAAGATGCTTGTCAATAATAAAAACTGGAAGGAGTTTCCTCTTCCTTCTTCAAATATTATTACATTGTCAGAGCATGCCGGAAAGTTGGTCGCTGCCACAGGATCTGAATTGAGCTGTTTCGACAATTCAAAATGGAACGGCATAACTCCTGCAATGGGAAGACCTCGAGAGATGTTCTCTCATGAAGGAACACTTTTGTGTAAGAGAGGCGTATCCTTTACTCTTTACAAGAAAGGTTCTTTCGAAGAAACCAGATTCGAAATTGACAGGGATAATTACCAGCATTATGTTTATGATGAAAGTTCCAATACTCTTTGGTGCATTGCAGACAATTGTTTGTACGCAATCATAGACGGCAAAGTTTCTAATGTATATTCGATGGTCGAAGGTCCTTATCAGAATACCTATTCCAAGGTTTGTAAATTCGATGATCGTCTAATTCTTGTTGGAAATGAAGGTTATTCTTCGCCCGCAATTGTTTCTATATATGAAAATGACGTTTGGACAAACATTACTCCTAGTGTTTTGGGGGAAGATTTCAATGCACAATATGATTTCTTTACATCTGTTGACATAGTTGCAGACCCTAAAGACAAGTCAAAGTATTACGTTCCGACTTGGCGTGGAGTCTTTGTCATTAAGGATGGCAAGGTAATTGAGAAGTACGATCAGAACAATTCGTCTCTCTTAATTTATGTCAATGGTGCAAATGATCAAAAGACTTTGGTCGATTGTGCATGGATGGATGATATGGGTAACTTGTTCGTAGCTAACATTCAGGCTTCTGACTTGATTCATGTTCTCTCTCCCGACGGTAAATGGACTGCATTGAAGCACAATTCGCTTTTGTCCCTTCGTGCGGCTCGCAGACATCTTCGTACAAAGAAAGGCTTTGATGTGATTACATGTACGCCAGACTCGAAATGTATCTTGTTTTTGGATACAAAGGGTACGCCGACAAACTCTTATGATGACAAGGCTGTGAAAATGAGCAGCCTGTCGTTTAGTGACGGAGTCTCTTCAAATTCAATATCTCCCGGAGCTTTTTATGACGTTGTAGAGGATTTGAATGGAGACATTTGGTTGGGAATAGACCAGGGAGTCGTGTATTTCAAGAGCAAGACAGTTTCTGCGGTATCTGAAACAATGAACGAGGTTGTGCGTCCGAAGATCACTCGTGAGGATGACAATAGATTTGCCGACTATCTGCTATCTACGGATCACGTCATGTCTATTGCAGTGGATGGACAGAACAGAAAGTGGTTGGGAACAAAGGACAACGGCTTGTATTTGGTTTCGCAGGACGGTACAGAGATCATTGAGCATTATACATCTGAGGATTCCAGACTGCCTTCAAACACAATCAATTCATTGTGTTACGACGGTAAGACAGGTGCTTTGTATGTGTTGACAAATCAAGGTCTTTGTGTGTTTGGGACTGACGCTTCCGAAGGAAAGGAAGATTATGAGGAGGTGACTGTGTTCCCTAATCCAGTAAGACCTGACTATGACGGACAGGTTGTTGTTCAAGGCTTGATGGAGGACAGTAATGTCAGAATTACAGACTCTAAAGGAAATATGATAGAGAATGGAATGAGTAATGGCGGAACTTACTGTTGGAGCGCGCGTAGAAAAGATGGCTCGCGCGTTGCTACAGGAGTGTATAACATCTTTGTCACAACTCAGGACGGTACATCATATAAGCATTTGAAAGTTGCAGTTGTTAAGTAAAATATAATAATTTGATATAATGGAAAAACTAACAGTTATTAAGGTTGGTGGTAAGATAGTTGAGGAAGAGGCTACACTGAAGGCTTTGTTGGCAGATTTCTCGAAAGTTGAAGGTCGTAAGGTTTTGGTTCATGGCGGTGGCCGTTCAGCTACAGCTATGGCTACAAGACTAGGAATCGAGAGCCAGATGATTGACGGACGCAGAGTTACTGATGCAGAGACCCTTAAGGTTGTGACTATGGTTTATGCCGGTCTTGTCAACAAGAACATAGTTGCCTCACTTCAAGCTTTAGGGGTAAACGCACTTGGTCTTACAGGAGCTGATCTTGGCTATATGTTGTCTGCGAAGAGACCTATCAAGAACGGTATCGACTATGGATTCGTAGGTGATGTCAAGAGTGTAAATTCAGATCTTTTGGCAAAGCTTATTGCTGACGGAGTGGTTCCAATTCTTGCACCTTTGACTCATGACGGTCAGGGCTCTATGCTAAATACAAATGCCGATACCATTGCAGGAGAGGCTGCTAAGGCTTTGTCCAAGCATTTTGATGTTACTCTTGTCTATTGTTTCGAGAAGAAGGGTGTTCTTCGCGACGAGAATGATGATGACAGTGTAATTGCCGAGATAAACGAAGACGATTTCAAGAAGTACGTTGCTGACGGAACTATTCAGGGAGGTATGATTCCTAAGCTTGAGAATGCTTTTGCCGCTATTTCTGCCGGCGTTTCTAAAGTCGTTATTACCAAGGCCGATCAGCTTGGTAAGGTTGGCGGTACAACTATTGTAAAGTAATAAGTCTCATCCTTTAGTATGAACAAGGCTGATTATTATAAGGACATTTTGAAATTGCTGCGTCTGCCGCAACTGTGTGCCGTAGCAATTTCTCAACTGGTTTTACACTTTTTTTATTTCGAACCGGCTATAGCGTATTATGGGGGCGAAGTGAAAATGGGAACTCTTCCTTTGACTTTGTGCGTTATTGCAACTGTTTGTACTGCTGCAAGCGGTTTCCTTGCAAATGACTATTTCGATACACGAATAGACAAGGTAAACAGACCTTTGACTAGGATAGTTGACGCTACAGTGTCAAGAGATACTGCTTTCCATCTGTGTATGGGTGCTACTGCAATTGCTTTGGTGTCTGCTGCTGTTCTCGCATATCTTGCTAGCAATTCGACTTACTTTTTTGTCTTTGCTGGAGTTGTAGGCCTTTTGTGGTTCTATTCAGCAAGCTATAAGAGAGTCATGCTACTTGGAAATGCAATGTTTGGACTTGCTTTTGCTATGGTTCCATTAACTGTCATCCTCTTTGACATTTGGTTTGCTAACATGACCTATGGTGCATTTTCAAAGGCTGATGTCATTTTTTCCAAACTGTTGACTGAAGGATTGGAAATATCTTCCTTTGTCTTTGGCTATATGTTTGTCTTTGATATTGTTCGTGGAATGGAGGAGGAGAAAGGAGAGCGAGAGCTTGAATGTCGTTCCCTTTGTATTGTTTGTGGAAAGAAGGTGGCCAAAATAGTAATTGTTGCAGTTTCTATAATAGTTTGTTTGGCTCTTATCTTGCGTTGCTATTATTCCATGAGATTCACCGGGCAGATGGGTATGTATTTGGCTTTTTTAGTTATTTCCTTGACCATTGCCCTTGTAGTTCAGATCATAAAGTCGAAAGTTCGTTTTGACTATTTGATAATTTATGGTTTGATATATTTTATATTGGCTACATTATTTATTTTTATGACAGTCTATGCTTATTATTTGGAGTAGAAATTTTCATCAAATTGTCTATTTTTAAGATAATTTATGTTTATTTTTATTGTTTTTCGACATCTTTTTATAAAAGTTTCGATGAAATAACAAAAAATATTGATATTTTTGCACATTATAAGTAGTAGGACATGATGGTAGCTACTAGTTTTGAGTGAATTAACTGTATTTAGAAAAGTTCTTTTGTTAAATGGGAAGAATACTAACATTAATTTTTGCAGCTTTGATGCTGTCTATCTCAGCGAATGCTCGTATAAAAAGGGTTAACAATGAGTCTGAATCTAATGCGCAATATGCTTCATTAGAAAATGCTTTAATAGATTGTGCCGCTGGTGACACTATCTTTATCGAGGGTTCTACTAAAGCTTATGGCCCTGGTGACGCTTATGGTTACGATCCGATAAGAATCAACAAGCCTGTAACTATCATTGGTATTGGACATTCCTACAAGGAGAATGATATTGTTGCTTATCCTATCGGAGAGTCATATATCGGAAGCCCATTGAAAATCGTTAGTCCAAGAGTCAACATCATAGGTTGCATTCTTCCTAGTATAGAGATTTACTCAAACGAATGTCAGGTTGTTCGTTGCCAGGTTCTTGCAGGTAGCCAGAATGCTATAGAGGTAGCCGATACAGTAAACGGATGTATTATCAGACAAAGTTTCTTGGTAGGAAATGTTCAGGGTAATGGTTATCCTCAGAATGTCAGTATTTTGAACAACATCATTTGCGGCAATGTCACTCAGTTCGAGCGTTCTCGTATCGAACGCAATACTTTTGGAAAATATAACCGTTTCGGAGGTATCCGTAACTTGCGCTTCTGTTCTGTAATCGAAAATGTGTTCAACCAGAACCTAAAGAACAGTCAGACAAATACATGCTCAATGCTTAATAACTTTATCGGAGATTTTACTCGCGATATCGAGAGTGATGATTTTTCTTTGGACAGGAATTACCGTATAAAGGTTGAAAGTTCCCTTTACAACAAAGCTTCTGATGGTGATCAGTTAGGTGCATTCGGTGGTCCTCTTCCTTATGTTATTTCCGGTCTTTCCGATGCTCCAATCATCAAGTCATATTCGGCTCCTTCTGAGGTGAACTCAAGAACAGGACTCGAGGTTACAATCACATACAAATTAGATAGATAATCGACATGAAAAAGATATTTGCATTTCTTTCTGGTCTTGCTTTTTCAGCAACTGCAGCGTTAGCTCAGGTTACTCAGACTGAGTATTTTTTCGATGAGGATCCAGGCTTCGGGAAAGGTATGAAGGCTGGCGTTGCTACAGGCTCAACAATTAAGTTCAAGGCTAATATCAGAGGTTTGAAAAATGGTTTTCACACTCTATATGTTCGTGGTAGAAACTTCGAGGGTTGGGGACACTGTGTAGCTATACCTGTCACAGTTTATGAGCGCTCTGCAAATATTGTAGGTTCAGAGTATTTTTTCGACAAGGATCCAGGAGAAGGGAAAGGTAAGTTTGTCGAGACTTCTGCTGATGGAGGTGCAGTAAATGTGATATCGTCGGAGGTTCTAAATAAGGTTGATTACGGTTTCCATACTTTGTATTCAAGAGCTTTGTCAAACGATAACTCATGGACTAATTCTTTCGGAGTTCCTTTCGTTTATCTTTCTCTTGTATCTTCAGTAACTCGTTCGGAGTTCTATATTGATAAGGATCCGGGTGAAGGAAATGGTAAGGTTGCCACTGTAGAGAATGGAGCTGTTTACTTCCAGATGAAGACAGACAACTTGAAGAACGGTAAGCATACTCTATATGTTCGTAGTCAAGATGCTTCTGGCTATTGGACTGTAGATTATGCAATACCTTTCAATTATGACTTTACTTCTGAGGTTGTGACATGGGATGACTACATCAGCGTGTCGCCAAATCCAACAATGTTCAACTTTGACTTGTCTGTTAATTCTAATGATGACAAGAACACTAATGTGGTTATTCTTTCTCAGTCAGGTAAGGTTCTTCTTGACCAGCAGTTCCCTGCTTCCGAAAAGAAGATCAACTTTAATGTCAAGGAATTTGCTCCAGGCTCTTATCAGGTAGTTGTAGATAAAGGTGGAGTTATTGCTATTAGAAAGTTGGTTATCAAGAGATAATTTGTAATTTCTCGAGGTGATATTACAATACGAGTTTTAATCAAAGGGTAGGCCTCGATGGTCTATCCTTTTTATTTGTTAGATATGCTTAATAGGTTATTATTTTTGTTGTTTTCTTCTGTATTAGCTATTAGTGCGTTTTCAATAGATAGAGGTGCTATTGCTAAGCAGTTTGAAATACTCAAAGATGAGAATGTTAGTGATGAAGAGAAGATGAAGGTTAACAAGCAACTGCAAGACTCTCTTTATGCACTTATTTCCAGTGAAGACAAAGTATTGGGAAGATTATATTCTGAGTTCCCCAATTTGGGCAGAGCTATTTCCGATGATAAAAAACTATGCGTTTACAGCTGGGGCTTTTCTCTTAGTGACAAGACATATTATTATGGAAGTATTGTTCAGTCTATGAAGCGCAGAAAGGTTAGAACTTCGGTTTTGAAGATGAAGAATGGACCTTATATCCCACGCGACGATATGCGTATTGCTCATGACAATTGGTATGGCTCATTGTACTATTCTTTGATTCATGTTAAGTTTAAGCGCGACGAATATTATACTTTGATTGGTTGGTCTAAAAACGCTCCGGATTCTCAGTTTAAGGTTCTTGATGCTGCTCGTTTGGATTCAAAGGGACGTCTTAACTTTAGCAAGATGGCGTTCAAGCAGAAAGGTAAGCCTGCAAGATATAGATACCTTTTGCAGTATGATGCGAATGGCAGGATTGCTGTGAACTATGATCCAAGCCAGCATTCGATTATCTTTGATCATTTGGCTCCGGAGAGTGTCATGTTCACTGACATCTATTCTTATTACGGTCCTGACTTTACTTATGACGCATTCGAGGTTGTTGATGGGAAATGGGTTCTCCGTCAAAATGTCGATGCCAAAAATAAGCAATAACAAATATAAAATATAATGTATAAATTTTTAGGAGCATTCACAATGGCTATTTCTTTTTCCAGTTGTGTAGGCACCAGCGCACCGAATGGTTCGAACTGTTCGGCTGACTCGTCTGTAGCTTTCAATTACCATGTTGACAGCTTTTATGATGTTGAAGTTTTGCGCTATAAAGTGCCTGGTTTTGAGGAGCTTCCTCTCAATCAAAAACTTTTAATCTTTAATCTTTCTAAGGCGGCAGAGCAAGGTCGTGATATTCTTTTTGATCAAAATTGTGCCTACAACCTTCGTTTGAAAGACATTCTTGAGTATATTTATATTAAGAAGATAGGTGCAGATGATGAAAAGAACTTTGCTGCTTTTGAACTCTATTTGAAGCGCTTTTGGTTCTCGAATGGTATTCATCACCATTATTCTACCGACAAGTTTTACCCTGAGTTTACTAAGGAGTGGTTCTCTGCTTGCTATGATAAATTTGACGAGCATGTAGGACTGTCTAAGGACGAAGCTATTAAAGTTCTCTTTGACACTAACTTCTTGGCAAAGAGAGTTAATCAGGCTGACGGTGATGATTTGATAGCTACTTCTGCCAACAATTATTATGAAGGTGTAACGCAGAAGGAGTCTGAAGCTTTTTATAATTCTTTGCGTGATTCTTCCGATAAAACTCCGATTTCCTATGGTCTAAACTCTAAACTTTATAAGGATAAGGATGGAGTTATCAAGGAAGAAGTCTGGTATTCGGATGGTAAATATTTTGACAGAATTACAAGCATTGTTTTCTGGCTCAACGAAGCTTTGCAATATGCTGAAAATGACCAGCAGAAGAAAACTATCGAGCTTTTGATTGAATATTATAATACCGGAGACCTTAAGAAATTCGACGAGTACAGCATAAATTGGGTGAAGGACACTGTTAGCCGCGTCGATTTCGTCAATGGTTTTATCGAGACTTACGGTGATCCGCTTGGAATCAAGGCAAGCTGGGAGTCTATTGTGAACTTCAAGGATCTTGAGGCCACTCGCCGTTCGGATGTGTTGTGCGAGAATGCTCAGTGGTTCGAGGACAATTCTCCGGTTTCTTCGGAGTTCAAGAAAAAGAAGTGCAAGGGTGTTTCTGCTAAGGTTATTAACGCGGCTTTCTTGGCCGGAGATTGTTATCCGGCGACTCCGATAGGAATTAACCTTCCAAATGCGAATTGGATTCGTGAAGTGCATGGTTCTAAGTCAGTTACAATCGAGAATATCACTTCTGCATACCACGAAGCTGCTAAGGGTAATGGATTCCATGACGAGTTCGTTTTCTCTGATGTTGAGAGAGATTTGATTGCAAAGTATGGCTTCCAGTCGGATAATATCCATACTGATTTGCACGAATGTCTTGGACACGGAAGCGGTCGTTTGGCTGATGGTGTGACCGGAGATGAACTTGGAGTTTATGGCGCAACTATCGAAGAGGCAAGGGCTGACTTGTTTGGTCTTTACTATGCTGCGGATTCGAAATTGGTGGAGCTTGGACTTCTTCCTAATGCTGATGCGTATAAATCCGAGTATTATACTTACTTGATGAATGGTCTTTTGACTCAGTTGGTGCGCATAAATATCGGTGATAATATTGAGGAGGCGCACATGCGTAATCGTGCATTGATTTCTCGATGGGTTTTGGAGAAAGGTGCCGCTGATAAGGTCGTTGAGCTTGTCAAAACAAATGGAAAGACTTTTGTTATGGTTAATGACTATGTTAAACTTCGTTCTTTGTTCGGAGATTTGCTCAAAGAAATTCAGCGAATCAAGTCAACAGGAGACTTCAATGCCGCAAGAAATCTTGTAGAGACTTATGCGGTTAAGATTGATGCTGACTTGCACAAAGAAATCAAGGAGCGTTATTCAAAGTTGAACATCAAACCTTACAAGGGATTCATAAATCCAAAATATAAATTGGTTAAAAAGGATGGAAAGGTTGTAGATGTGGAAATCAGCTACGATGATACATATATTGATCAAATGCTTTCTTTTCCGTTGCCGGAGAAAAATTAAGACATAGTTCAATAATTATTGCTGAAAGGCGTGCAAAACATTGCACGCCTTTTTTTATTGTTTGTTTTCATATTGGTATAGTTACAAATACATTTCCTTAATTAAATTAAAGTATTATATAATTCCATAATAAAACATCCTTCAAATTATTTTTATTTTTAGACTACAAAAGCAAAACCCGAGCTCGGTTTTGACTTTTCTAGTCTAATTGCTTTTATCATTATTTAATTCTATTTCTATGTATAAATACATTTAACTCATATTTATATTTCATGTATTTTAAAAAAATTTGTCAATTTTCTTTGTTTATTAAATTTTATTACTAATTTTGCATCATCAATAAGGACAAAACAATTTCAAAACTAT
>JAZUHH010000070.1:0-33703 GCA_045641625.1 Paludibacteraceae bacterium | reverse complement strand
TGCCGCCAAAGATCCTATTCCGCTTTATCCTGCGCAGAACATGAGTCTGCTTCATATCCAGACGAAGTCTCCGGCAATGTTGCTAGGCGAGTCGATGCTAAAGATCTCGGGATTGGACAAGGACTATACAGTAAAGCTCGGTAGGGACCATAGCCTTGTGTTCGCCGACCAGGGAGATTCACTCAACATATATGTGGTTGTTCCAGCCGAGAAGTCAATATCCGGCACTTTGAAATTCTATTTCTACGCATACGAAGAGGTCAAGGGCAATGCGGAAGCCGGAGACGAATACCACTATTACATGAAGTGCAATGGTGCAATCACAACAAAGAATAATGAGGTTGTGAAGATGCCTTTGCCAATCAAGCCGACACACATAGCCATTCAGATGGGATTGCCAAGTGGTATGAAGTGGGCTGTGACAAATATAGGTGCGACTGATAGGTCGGAGACAGGAACTTACTTTGCTTGGGGAGAAACAGAACCTGCAAAGGGTGGGAATTATTCACCAGCCAATTGCAAGACTTATAATATGAATTGGGATGATCTTTTTAAGAATGGGTTTATCACCAAGGATGACAAAACTGGTATTTTGGTTCCAAAATATGATGCCGCAACGCAGAATTGGGGAGATGACTGGAAGATGCCGACAAAGAAAGAATATGAGGAGTTAATAAATCCAACGTATTGTTCGTACGAAATGGTTAAGTATGGAGAAAGGTATGGATTTGAATTTACAAGTAAGAAGAATGGCAAAAAGATTTTCTTCCCTAATGGTGGACAATGGGAAGGACTAAAAGATTGTACAACTATTGAAGCATGGCAAAATTATGATGGCAATAAAAAAGTGACTGATTATTGCCGCGGACAATATTGGGTTTCTAATGTTGTAGAGAACAATTCAAGAGAAAGAGGAACAGCCTTTACTTCGGTTAAAAGTTCCAATGGAACTTTTACGGATGAACCGAATTTTCAAGACCAGCAACGCCACTATGGCAGACTAGTCCGTCCGGTAAGAAGCGCAAAATAGGCAGAAAATCATAAAATTCCATAATTTCATATCTTTGTGATTTATAGGGATTCATGAACATTTTTTGAAAAAAGTGCGCGCTAAGTATTGCAGTTTCAAAAATAGTATATAATTTCGCGGTCGAAATGAGAATTTCAATGCCTCTTTAGCTCAGTTGGCCAGAGCACGTGATTTGTAATCTCGGGGTCGTTGGTTCGAATCCGACAAGAGGCTCAAAAGTCGCAGCAATGCGACTTTTTTTGTTTATGCACGGTATTCGTTGACCGTGACATTTTCATTTTTCAAATCCTTTTGTCTGCTTTATTTCCGCTACTTTTTACAGTTAAAATCTATTTTTATGCAATAAATATGCATAAAAATCTTTATTTTTAACATTTTGGCAGACTATTCGGTATATTTATCAAAAAAATGTTTGTATTTTCTCTGTTTTTGTATAATTTTGCATGCAGAAAGAGGGTTGCTGTTAATGTTTACGGTTTTTTCCCCTTCTTTCGGTGGGAACAAGATATTTCTTTTATTAAAAAGATAAAAAATGGCTTATAAGGTAATGACAGCAGAAGAGGCTGCACACCTCTTCTTCAACGGAGCAAACGTAGGTTTTAGTGGATTTACTGCTGCAGGTACACCCAAGGTTGTGCCTTCTGCAATAGCAGCTATGGCAGAGCAGCTTCACAATGAGGGCAAGGAGTTTAAGATAAATGTTTATACAGGAGCTTCTTCGGGCGATATGCTTGACGGTGCCTTGACAAGAGCAAACGCTATAAATTTCCGCGCTCCATACCAGAGTAGCAAGGACTTGAGAAATGGTATCAATTCCGGAGCTGTCAAGTACAGCGATATGCACCTTTCGCACCTTTCTCAGGAGTTGAGATATGGTTTCTATGGCAAGCTTGACTTCGCAGTCGTTGAGGCTGCAGACGTAACTGCCGACGGCGAAATCCTTCCAACTGCAGGTGTAGGTCTTGCTCCTACAGCTTGTCTGCTAGCTGACAAGATTATCGTAGAGCTTAACCATACTCAGCCTAAGGAGTTGTACGGTATGCACGACTTGTTCATTCCTGCAAATCCTCCTTACCGCAGAGAGCTTCCTATCTATTCGGTGTCTGACCGTGCCGGAGAGAAGACAATCAAGGTAGATCCCAAGAAGATTGTCGCAGTAGTGGAGTCAAACGAGTTCACTAACGTGGCAAAGTTCACAGAGGTTGACGCAACAACTGCCAAGATTGGTCAGAACGTAGCTGATTTCTTGGCTAACGAGCTAAAGCGCGGTACAGTTCCACCAGAGTTCCTTCCAATCCAGAGCGGTGTGGGTAATGTTGCAAACGCAGTCCTTTATTCACTTGGTGACAACAAGGATGTGCCAACATTCACAATGTACACAGAGGTTATCCAGGACGCAGTAATCGACTTGATGCAGAAGGGCAGAATCTCTTTCGCTTCGGGATGTTCGCTAACAACAAGTACAGATGTAACAAAGGACATTTACTCTAATTTAAAATTCTTTGGAGATAAAGTTCTTCTTCGTCCAATCGAGATTTCTAACAACCCAGAGATTATCCGTCGTTTAGGTTTGATTACAATCAATACAGCTCTTGAGGCTGACATCTTCGGAAATGTAAACTCTACTCATGTTCTTGGAACAAAGATGATGAATGGTATAGGTGGAAGCGGTGACTTCACAAGAAACGCATACATCTCTATCTTTACTTGTCCTTCAATCCAGAAGGGTGGTCTTATCTCTCCTATCGTTCCAATGGTCAGCCACAGCGACCACAGCGAGCACTCGGTTAAGATCCTTATCACAGAGCAGGGTATTGCTGACCTTCGCGGTCTTGCTCCTCTTGATCGAGCAAAGAAGATCATCGAGAACTGTGTTCACCCAGACTACAAGCAGTTGATGTGGGATTACTTGAAGCTTGGCGGATCAACACACACTCCTGCTTCATTAAAGAACGCTTTCGCCTTCCACACAGCATTTGCAGAGAAGGGCGACATGAGATTGTCTCAGTATATCTAATAAGATTTATTAAGATAGTAATAGGGGGGATTGTATCAAAGTTAATCCTTTGATATACCCTCTTTTTAATACATATTGCTTTAAATAAGCAACTAACAATTTATTTTCAGTTCCACAAAATCGCCAATTTTAGCCACTGGAAATAGACATGTTTGGTTTGCGCTCATAAAGGGCGTGAACTATTCGTGTTTATGTGTGGCGAAGGTGTTTGGCGATACCTGTGGAACGCATAAGTTTAACGAATAGTCACGCTTTTTTTATGGGTGAACAAAAGAGCCAAACAAGTATTAAAAAGGTACATATTGGACGAGCAATCAAAGAGGAGTTGGATAATCAGCGTCGCTCTGTTATTTGGTTATCGGAGCAAATAGGTTTGACTCGAAGAACTGTCTATGATATATTTGAAAAGGAATCCTTAAATTCTGAACTTATCCGTTTAATTTCTAATGCATTAAACAAAAATTTCTTTGAACTTTATAATGACAAGTGAAGATAATCCTCACATATTGTGTGTATATTCTGCACACTATCTTTCTTAATATTCGTTTTCAATCATATATTTTTGCAATACTTAAACACAAAGTTTAGGACTCAACTGGAGAACAGTAAATACATAAAGATTTTTTATTATGGCAAAAACAAAATCAAAAGGTACAGATTGGGGTGAGGTGTTGAAAGGTGTTGCAAGTGTAATATCAATGATTGGAACAGTAGCGGCAGCATTATCAGGAACAAATAATAGTAAATCAAAGTAAATGAATGCAAATGATATTAGAAAAGTTATAGATTTAGTTGATATCTATAATATTTATGAGTTTTTTGCTAATTGTGATGGTCGATTGTGGTCTGATCAAGAGATTATTTTATTAGATGATTATAAAAAACAATTGATTGATGCAGGTATACTTAATACAGAAGAGTCTATCATCATATTCGATAAAATGCAACAAATAGAATATTCAAGACTTGATCAAGTTATAGATGCCACAAAGTCAGTTTTGAATTCAGCAGGAGATGATAAAGATGATTTGTTGAAAGTCATTAACGAGGGTATTCATAAAGTTATATATGCTGATGGTCGTGTAACCGCCGACGAGTTTGCTTTTTACAATGAGTGGAAACGAGTGTTCGGGTTGATGTAAGGCGTAAAACTATTTTATAGGGTTTGTCAATTTTGGCAAACCCTATTTTTTTATCTGGCATATAGTTCAAAAAATGTATTATCTTTGCATGCATAATCTATAAAGAAAGAACGAATATGACTGCTATAAAGGAATTAGGGGAGTTTAAGTTGATAGACAAGCTTATGGAGGGATTCGAGATCAAGAACGAATCCACAAAACTAAGTGTCGGTGATGACTGTGCGGTGCTTGACTATAAGAACAAGCAGACTCTCGTAACCAAAGACCTGCTTCTTGAGGGAGTTCACTTTGACCTTACATATTGCCCACTCATGCATTTGGGATACAAGGCTGCTGTGGTTAACTTCTCGGATGTCTATGCGATGAACGGAAAGCCAAAGCAGATGATTGTAGGCCTTGGTGTCAGCAAGCGTTTCGATGTCGAGGACATGCAGGAGCTGTATGCGGGAATGAAGCTTGCGTGCGACAAGTATGGCGTTGACCTTGTCGGAGGTGATACAACAGCCTCCTTGACCGGACTTACAATCAGCATTACTTGCATCGGAGAGGCTGAGGAAGGAAAGACAAGTTTGAGAAGCGGTGCAAAGGACACAGACTTGATTTGTGTAACTGGTGACCTGGGTGCTGCATATATGGGACTGCTTCTGCTAGAGAGAGAGAAGAAAGTCTTTGACAAGGGAGGTGATGACGAACCTGACTTTGCGGGCAAGGAGTATCTGATAGAACGTCAGTTAAAGCCCGAAGCTAGAAAGGACATCATCGAAGCGCTTGAGCGTATAAATGTAGTCCCTACGTCAATGATGGATGTCAGCGACGGATTGAGCAGCGAACTTCTTCATATCTGCAAGGCGAGCGGCGTAGGATGCAGAATCTATGAGGACAGAATACCTATCGACTACCTTACTGCGCAGATGAGCGAGGAGTTCAAGCTGAACCCGACAATGGCGGCATTGAACGGAGGCGAGGACTACGAACTTCTGTTCACAGTTCCGTTGTCAATGTTTGACGTGTTCTCTCAGTTAAAGAATCCTAAGGTAACGATAATCGGCCATATTACAGACGCTTCCCTTGGAGCTAAGATTATAAGTTCGGACGGAGGTGAGCATGACATTACGGCTCAGGGCTGGAATTCGTTGGCAGAGTAAAGAAAGTATAAGTTCGGGAGCCTCAACAGGCTCCCTTTTTTGCTTATGATATGTTGGATATCCACACTCATATACCGGGGAATCCCGAATCGGTGCTAAATGTCCCGTACAGGACAGAGACAGCATTGACTCGCTGTCACATCGTCGATTTTCAATTGCCAAAGATGTATTCGTTCGGAATACATCCGTGGGAAGTCCGTGCCGAAACATTGGATGAGGAGTTGAGGATTTTATCGGAAGTTGTAGAGTCGCATGATCCCTGTTTCATCGGCGAATGCGGAATAGACAAAGTTTGTGATGTGCCGCTGGACATTCAGATTTCCGCCTTCAAAAGTCAGGTGGCTCTGGCGCAGGACAAGGGTCTTCCCCTGATCATCCACTGTGTTCGTGCAGCAAGCGAGGTAGCTTCTGTCTTGCGTAATGCGAATTTTCAAAATGCAGTGGTCATTCACGGCGTTCGCTGTGGCTTAAAACAAATATCTCCTTTGGTTGAATTGAGCAGAAAGTTGGACATTTATTTCTCTTTCGGTGCAAAGTTCAATGCAGAAACCCTAAAGTTCTTCTATCCCGACAAGTTCCTTATAGAGAGTGACGAGGGAGAAATAAACGAGTCCTATTCAGCCATAAGAAAGGTGCTCGGAGAAGGAGTTGACAAGGCTGTAAAAGAGAATTGGTTGAAGATAAAACGATTTCACAAGACACTTTAATATTGACTTTTTTGTCAGCAGTAGGCTTGTTATATAGAAAAAATCGTATATTTGCATGTCTATTTATTCTAATGATATTATGAGTCACTATATACGAAATGTATTTCATATTTTAGTAACACTATTTCTTGCCGCAAATGGCTATGCTGTGACGCAGACCATAGAGTATAGTCTGTTTGACAACTTCAACAACCGTGATGGACTGGTGTCGAACAGAGTATATGACATTGTGCAGGATAATGACGGATTCCTGTGGCTGGCCACAGACTTCGGTGCAGAGAGGTTTGACGGTTCCCTGTTTCATCATTTCAACAACAAGAAATATCCGGGAATGCACAGGCGTGACGTTCTGGAGCTTCATGCCACAGAGCGTGGTGTGGAGATGGGATCAAGCAGCGGTGTATGTATCGAGTACATATCGAAACTTGACTCGTTCGTTGACCTGCGTCCGGTAAACTATGACTCCGTACATTACAAGCAGACAAATGCTTTCTATACAAGCAAGGAGGGAGAGAGGTACATTACAACTGTAGGCGGTATCTATAAATACGATTCCCTGACAAAGAGATACAGCTCCAACAACCCTTTGTACATTCCGACAAAAGACATGTATGTCAAGAGTGTGTACGAGGATGAGAAGGGAAGAGTATGGCTTGGAGGTATCAACGAGCTTGTTGTCTTGAACAAGAGGGGCAAGAAGCTTGCTGAAATCGGACTGAAGGAGGGACTTGAAGGACAGGTGACAGGAATCAGGGACATGCCGAATGGCGAGGTTCTTGTGACTTCCATGTCTGGCAATGTCGTGTTCCTGTGCAAGTTCACCATCTATGGTTTCGAATACCGCACCAAGACACTTCCTGTCAGCAACATTCACGAGGTTATATATTCGTGTGACGGAAAAATCTATTACGGAACTGACGGTGACGGATTGTGGAGCAGTGACATCGACTTCGACAATTTCGTACACTATATGCCATACAGCGACGCTTCGTTCGACCAGATGCGCAAGATCTATACTGTATTCGAGGACAGAGACAAGAACATTTGGATTGCTACGCAGAACAATGGTATCTACAGGCTGAGAAAGAAAACGGAATGTGGAGTGGTAAGCAGCGACCAGTATGGCGTGCCAAGTTTCACATGTTCTGCCTTTGCAAGCGATGACGAGGGAAACATCTACATGGGAGGAGACGGAAAAGGTCTGTACCGCATGAAGAGCGACATGAGTGAAGTGAAGCTCATAGAGATGAAGAACAATAACCTGCTATGGGTTGAAAGAGCCCGTAACGGATTGTTCCGATTGAGTACATGGGGAGGCGGAAGCGTGCTGTTCGACCCCAAGACAGAGAAGTACTGGGAGGAGCCGTTCAAGGGCTACCAGAACACGGAGAAATGTATATTCGGAACACTTCAGTGCAAGTCGGGAAGAACCTTGTTCCTTACTGCCGGAGGTGGTGTCATAGAGCAGGATCCTAATACGGGCTTGTGCCATCGCCAGTATTACCGTACAGATGACTGTATGTGGGCCGACATGTGGGTGTTCAAGGCTGTCGAGAGCAAGGACGGAACAATCTGGATCATCACTACAAATACTATATGGAGGGCTACGTCGCAGGATACAACTCATGTGCTTCCGAATGTGGCAAACGAAAAGAGCCATAATCCGTTGAAGGTAACGGACGGTGTGCTTGACGAGGAGGGTAACTTCTTTGCAAGTACAAGCAAGGGTGTGATGAGATTCAGTTCGGACGGAAAGAAGCAGGAGACTTTGGACTTCCTTCCTGATTGCGAATATCTGTCTATCGTAAAGACTAATGACGGCAGATTCTTCGTGACTCGTTTCGGAGGAGTTCTATGTTTTGACTACAAGAAAAAGACTTATTTCGAGATACCAGGTTACTTTGGAGACTTTGCAAAGAGCTATTTCTATGAAAGGTCAATCATGGAGAAGGACGGCAAGGTATATATCGGAACAAATACGGGATTCTATGTCATTGACTACGAGCACTTGAATTCTGCTCAGCCAACCGAGATGTGCCGCTTTGGTAACTTGTACATCAACGGATCAGTAGTCAGGCCTCGCGCAGAAGGTGTGTTGAAGGAGGGCATGCTCAGCGAACTTGACGAGCTTGTTCTTCCAAGCAGTCTTTCTGCCAATGTAGAGATAGATATTGATGTGATCGACTATAATGCAGGTGTCCAGCCGGTAGTAAGCTACAGATTGAGCGGCAGTGACTCCGGAAGATGGAACGAAGTTGGAAAGGACAGAAAGCTTCAGTTCACATATTTGCCAGAGGGAGAGCACAAGCTCGAGGTAAGGATCAGCAAGCCGGGAACTCGAACAGAGGACTGCATGCTTGCATTGAACGTAAATGTATTGCCTCCTTGGTGGAGAAGTGGCATAGCTATTCTTGTTTGGGTGTCGCTTGTGCTGCTTGCAATCTTTGCCGCATACAAGTACCGTATGATGCGCTTCAACCAGCAGAAGCAGATGCTGAAAGAGATGGTCGAGGAGAGAACAGCCGAGCTGCGCATTGCCTTGACAGACAAGGACCGATTGATTTCGGTTGTTGCCCACGACTTGAAGAACCCTATGTTCGGTATTGTCGGAGCTTTGGAGCGTGAGAGGGAGAATAATTCCAATGTGAACCAAATCTATAACCAGGCTGTAAGTCTGCAGAACGAGATGGTGGATTTGGTGAACTGGGCTAAAGAGAAGCGAGAGAGTCTTCAGGCTACATTCGCCAAGATTGATATCGAGGCAATAGTAAGTCGAGAGATGTCGTTGCTGGAGGGTGTGATAAGCTCCAAGGAAATTTCGATAGAAAAGAATACAGATGTGACTCACTATGGTTGGACAGACAGCAGACTGTTCGGAACCATGATCAGAAACATTATCAATAATGCTGTGAAGTTCACTCCTCGCGGTGGAAATATCAAGGTCTCTGCCCTAGAAAGAGAAGGAAACATCTTGATTTGCGTGGCTGATAGCGGAGTCGGTATGAGCAAGGAGAAGGTTATGGAACTTCTTAACAATAATTCCTACCAGCATACCGAAGGAACCGAGAAGGAGATGAGTACAGGTATAGGTTTGAGTATTGTCAAGGACTATGCGACAAAACTTGGTACAAAGATTGAGATTGTCAGCGAGGAAGGAAACGGTACTTCCATATCTTTCGTTATCAAGGCTTCAGACGATGTTGTCAGACAAATAGTGAGCGAGCGCGAAACAGTAGAAATTGACACAATGTCAATAGAGGATGCAAAGATCCTAGTTGTTGACGATGATGACTTGATACGCGACAACCTTTATTCATACTTGTCGAAGTATTGTATAGTTATCGTTGCCAAGAACGGTGCAGAAGGTTTGCAAATGGTGCAGAGCGAGATGCCAGATTTCGTGCTTAGTGATGTGCAGATGCCTATAATGAACGGTATTGAAATGTACAAGGCTATCGTTAACGACAAGAACTTGAAGCATATTCCTTTGATGTTCATGTCTGCAAATACTGACGAGGTAGATCGCATTCTCGGTCTTTCTGCCGGTGCAATTGATTACATAAACAAGCCTTTCGAGCAGAAGGAAATCCTACTAAAGATAAGCAACTCGTTCAGGATTCTCAGAAACCTTCAGGAGAAGATAGTTGAGCGTAAGATAAATGGAGAGTCTGTTAAGTCAGAGGAGATCAACCCTCTTATCGCAGAGGTGTTCAAGATGATTGAGACCAACTATTCCGACAGTGCTTTGTCGGTTGACAAGATGGCCTCGGAGCTTGCTATCAGTCCTGCCACTTTGAACCGTAGAACCCGCTCGCTGTCCGGCAAGACTCCGATAGAGATGCTTACTGAGTATAGAATGAACAAATCAATGGAGATGCTCAAGGAGGGCAAGTATTCCGTGACAGACGTGGCCTATGCAGTGGGATTCTCTGATCCGGCATATTTCTCAAGGAAGTTCAAGGAGTTCTTCGGAGAGAGTCCAAGCAAGGTTATTCAGTAAATTCAATATTAAGAGATAATTCAAGGTTGTAATAGAATATTTATTTTTATTTACTACCTTTGCCAACGAAAAACAAATAAAACAAAGATGATTCAGAGAATACAGTCTGTTTATCTGCTAATAGCAGTGGTAGCTATGATTCTACCAATATTTATTCCTTTTGGCCATTTGTTGAATGCGACAACTAATGATGTGATTGACATAACTACATTCAGCGCTGTGAATGCAAGGTCCGAGGTTGTAGAGTACATGTGGCCTTCCTTCGTCTTGACAATAATCAATGTTCTTTTCACGTTTGTTGTGATTTTGTCCTTCAAGAAGAGAATAGCACAGATTCGCTTGGCTACAATGGACGTTCTTGTCTATATCGGAAATTGCATCCTTACTGCGGTTCTTGCATATCTTCTTTCAAGCAACTGCGAGGGTTACTCGTTCATGATGACATTTGTGGTTACCTTCCCAATTTTTGTGGTAATTGCCTTCTTTCTTGCAATCAGGGCAATTGGAGCGGACGAGGCTTTGGTAAGAAGTGCCGACAGATTGAGATAGTGTTGTATTATTAAAGTGGAATTAAGTTGTAGAGACGGGGCTTGCTTCGTCTCTACTATAGTAATAAAGGAAAGATGAGAAATTTCATAATTTCGACATTGTTGGTTTTCTTCACGAATACCTTTGCGTTTGCGGGCAGGTATAGCGTGGCAGATGCTGATTTTGAAGAGGTAGAGGTATCTAATAACAACGATAACCTGACCCTTCTTCGTGTGTCTGCGCCGCAATTCAAGCTTGTGATAGATTTGAGCGAGGCAAAGGTCAAGAAGAATGTGGGAATCAAGTTGGAGAACAGCGAGGTAATCAAGGGCGAGTATTCTGTTGACTCTTCTACGGTGTCCTATACGTTGAAGACAAATGTTCTTTGTGACGTTGTAGGATTCGACCAGCCTTCGTGTGTTCTTGGTTTCCAGCATCTGCCAGTAGATTCAGTCAAGGCTTGCTTTGTGACAAAGGACTCGGCAGTCTTTAACCATTATAAGAAGGAGTCTTTGCCTTATGTGTTTACAAAGGACTCTACTTTTGTACCCGTCAGCGACACTTCTTTGTATATAAGGCATAGTTCCGACACAATCTTCCCTGCGCTTACAAACGCTATGCTGGAGGAAAGAGGTGCTTTGTCCAACTATGCAAAGGATTCGGTTCGCAGAGCGTATAGGGACTCCATCCTTCTTTCTTACATTTACAGCTATACTACTGATGTGGTTGTTCCAAGTGCTGTCAACGGAACAGACTACGTTTCCAAGATGAAAGGTTTCTGCTACATCTTTCCAGATGATTCCGTAGTTATTCGTAAGGATTCAGTTCTTTATAAGCAGGAGAATCTAAGATTAAGCTGTGAGCAGGTCGCTTTGTGTGCCTTCCCTGTTATGAGCTATACAAACAAAGCCGGCAAGAGGGTCGAAATCAAGAGAGAGTTCGAAGTGGAGTACGACAGGTTTGACGGCGAAAATGGAGGACAGACAGTGAAGGAGACTTATGCCACAAAGGGTGTGGTTGTATATTTGCCGACTCCTAACACCAAGTGCCCTTACATTTTGAGGGAGACAGTGTTCGGAAAGACTGAAGAGTTCGTCACTGACACATTCAACATCGGTGTCTCGGTATCTCCGGTTGCTACGTTTTCGGACAAGGTAGAGCACAATCGCGAGGATGCAATGAACGAACTGGAGGTTCAGTTTGTAAAAGAGGAGGGCGGTCTGCTTAGCAACGCTCTTTCTACTCCGTTCAAGGTCGAGATGTTTGGAAATCCAAGTCCGACGGGAGCAAACCTTGAGTGGCACTTCGCTTATGCCAGTGACTTCAAGGGTTCGCGCGTTGTCTATGCTCAGGACAGAATCAGCATGCAGATAGAGCATAACAAGACTTTGAAGCAGTACATCATGTTCAAGGCAAAGAACTTGAATTCTGGCTGTACAGATTCTGCGTGGATAGCGGTGACTTTGGCTGAACCGGAGCTTTTCGTCCCCAATATCTTTACTCCAAACGGGGACAACAAGAATGACGAGTTCCGTGTTTCCTATGTCTCTATCAAGGACTTCGAGATCGCAATCTACAACACTTTCGGAAAGAAGGTATATGAGTCCAACGACATCACTAAGGGTTGGGACGGCACATACAAGGGCAGAGATATGGCAAACGGAGCATACTATTATGTGATCGTGGCAACTGACTCTGCAGGAAACAAGATTGAGAAGAAAGGCACAGTGAACCTGTTCCGAAATACAAAGGATTAGCAGATGCTTTCTAAGATTGAGTCGTATATTGTTGAAAACAAACTGTTTGCCCGTGACAACAGAATCCTTGTTGGTGTGAGCGGTGGCAGGGACTCGATCGCTCTTCTTTTTGCTTTGAAGAAGTTGGGTTATAATGTCTCTGCGGCGCACTGCAATTTTCATTTGAGAGGGGATGAGTCCAACAGAGACCAGCAGTTTGTAGGGGCTTTCTGCTCCAGTCATTCAATTCCGCTATTCAAGACAGACTTTCAGACCGAGGAGTATTCAAAAGGCAAGCACATTTCCATTGAGATGGGTGCCAGGGAACTTCGCTATGATTGGTTCGAGAAACTGCTTGATTCCGAGAAGTTCGACTATATCGCTATCGCCCACCATTCGGACGATGTGATCGAGACTTTTCTGATAAACATGAGCAGGGGAACCGGCTTGCAGGGGCTGACGGGAATAAAGCCCAAGAACGGCAGAATTGTCAGACCCATGCTTTGCGTTTCTAGAGAGGAAGTTACTGCCTTTGTTAGAGAGAACAATCTCGGTTTCGTTGACGACTCTACGAATTTTGAATCAGTCTATATGCGCAACAAGA
This sequence comes from Paludibacteraceae bacterium, assembly GCA_045641625.1. GTDB lineage: Bacteria > Bacteroidota > Bacteroidia > Bacteroidales > Paludibacteraceae > UBA1723. The sequence goes on along the minus strand of JAZUHH010000070.1, from coordinate 20,794 downwards.
TGCGCAATATCATAATTCCGAGTCTGCAGGAGGCAAATCCGACTTTCAAGAATTCTCTGCTCACATCAATAGAGAATCTTAATCAGGCGTACAGCTTCAACCAATACTACTTGGATGCGCTTAGAAAGGAGATTGTTTCCGAAAGTGATGGGGAAACAATAGTGGACCTAGAGAAGATAATCGAAAACGAACACAAAGACTATGTTTGTTTCGAGTTGCTGAAAACTTATGGATTCTCTCCTAAGGTTTGTAGGGAGATTCTATCTGTAGCAACGAAAAAAAATTGCCAAGGTGATCAATTTTTGTCAAATTTAGGGTTTAAGGCAATAATAAATCGAAAAAAGTTTGTTATTAAAAAAAATTACCCTACATTTGCAACTGATAACGCACAAGATGAGGCTTATACGATTGAAACAGATTCAGATGTGGTTGAAAGACCATTACTGATGAAGCTTTCAAAAAATAAGATCGAGGATTTTGTGTTAAGAAAGAATCATAATGTGTGTAATATTGATTCCGACTTAATCAAATTTCCACTTGTCTTAAGGCATTGGAGGAAAGGAGACTCCTTTGTTCCTTTTGGCATGAAGGGAAGAAAAAAGCTGAGCGACTTTTTTATTGATGAAAAACTTTCTATTTTTGAAAAGGAATCGGTTTGGCTTTTGACAAGTGGGGATGAAATTATATGGGTGGTCGGTTTGCGAACTGACAACCGGTTCAGAATTACTAATAAAACAAAAAGAGTTTTGACAATTGAATTAATAACTAAATCTTAATATAATCAATTATGGCTAAAGAGAACACAGAAGAGACAAAAGCCACTGAGGTTAAGGCAGGAGGGCCTTCTATCGAGAAGTTGAAAGCGCTTCAGTTGGCTATGGACAAGATAGAGAAGGACCATGGTAAGGGTTCGATCATGCGACTTGGAGACAACAAGCAGGAGGAGGTTCAGGTTATTCACACCGGATCAATCGGCTTGGATGTTGCCCTAGGCGTTGGCGGTTATCCGCGCGGTCGTATCATCGAGATCTATGGACCTGAATCTTCAGGAAAGACAACTTTGGCAATACATGCCATTGCAGAGGCCCAGAAGAATGGCGGACTTGCCGCTATCATTGATGCTGAGCACGCATTCGACAGATTCTATGCCCACAAGCTTGGTGTCGATATCAACAACCTTGTAATATCTCAGCCGGACAGCGGTGAGCAGGCTCTTGAGATCGCTGACCAGTTGATCCGTTCTTCGGCAGTTGACTTGGTTGTGATCGACTCTGTTGCTGCGCTTACTCCAAAGGCGGAGATCGAGGGTGATATGGGAGACAGCCGAGTAGGTCTTCAGGCAAGACTTATGTCTCAGGCACTGAGAAAGCTTACTGCCACTATCGACAAGACTAACACAACATGTATCTTCATCAATCAGTTGCGTGAGAAGATCGGTGTGATGTTCGGTAATCCCGAGACTACAACAGGTGGTAACGCGCTTAAGTTCTATGCTTCAGTACGTATTGATATCCGTCGCGGTTCCCCAATCAAGGACGGTGACGAGGTTATCGGTAATGCAACCAAGGTAAAGGTTATCAAGAACAAGGTTGCACCTCCGTTCAGAAAGGCTGAATTCGACATCATGTTTGGCGAGGGAATCTCTTACGTAGGAGAGCTTGTTGACTATGGTGTTGAGTACGGAATCATCAAGAAGTCCGGTTCTTGGTACAGTTACAAGGACAGCAAGATCGCCCAGGGTAGAGACGCCGCAAAGGATTACATGAAGAACAATCCGGAAGTGGCAAAGGAGATCGACGCCCAGGTTCGTGCAGCTATCAAGAGCAAGCCTGATATGGAGGACAGTGCTGACGACAAGGATGAGGATTGATTATTGATTAGGTAGTATTTCATTAGAGTTAAGGACTCATAATTTGGGTTCTTAACTCTTGTTTATATAGTTCTATATGAAAGAAGGAGATATTTCAAAGAGACAATATACAGTTGCTGAGAGTGATTCGGCTGTTGCTTTGGGAAGCGGCGGACTTATGGTGTTCGGAACTCCTGCACTTGTGGCAAAGATGGAGCAGACTGCACTTGAGATGGTTAAGCCTGACCTGGAGGAGGGTACCGACACAGTAGGCATAGAGATCAACGTCAAGCATGTCAAGGCTACTGCAATCGGAAAGCAGGTTGACGTTGAGGCTAAGATTGTCAAGATTGAAGGAAGAAAGATTTGTTACGAAATCACTGCGACAGATGAAAAGGGAGACGTTATAGGAACTGCCTATCACGAGAGATTTGTAGTGGTCAAGGAACGATTTATGAGTAAACTATAAGCTATGGAAGAAATAACAGAGATATATGATGAGAAGGCGATTCTTGTCGGCCTTGTCACACAGAATGTGTCTGAGCAAAAGGCTCAGGAGTATCTGGACGAGCTTGCTTTTCTGGCTGAGACTGCCGGTGCCTATCCGCAGAAGCAGTTCCTTCAGAAACTTGTTCAGCCAAATTCCAACACTTATGTAGGTCCAGGTAAGCTGGAGGAGATAAGGGACTACATCAAGATGCGTGAAGAGGAGGAAGACGCAGTCAGCCTGGTAATCTTTGATGACGAGTTGTCGCCCAAGCAGTTGCGCAACATAGAGAAGGAGTTGGGTGTCAAGGTGCTTGACCGAACAATCCTTATCCTTGACATCTTCGCCAAGAGAGCGCAGACTGCACATGCCAAAACTCAGGTAGAGTTGGCACAGCTAAGATATATGCTGCCTCGCTTGACTCGAATGTGGACTCACCTTGACCGCCAGAAGGGAGGTATCGGTATGCGTGGTACCGGAGAGACTCAGATCGAGACTGACCGTCGAATCATCCTTAACAAGATTTCGCTTTTGAAGAAGGAGTTGGTAGAGGTTGAAAGACAGAAGACTACTCAGCGACAGAACCGTGGCAAGATAGTACGTGTGGCTTTGGTCGGCTACACAAACGTAGGAAAGTCAACAATCATGAACATGCTGAGCAAGAGCGAGGTCTTTGCAGAGAACAAGCTGTTTGCAACTTTGGACACAACAGTCCGAAAGGTTACTATTTCCAACCTTCCGTTCCTTTTGTCCGATACTGTAGGTTTCATTCGTAAGCTGCCTCATGACTTGATAGAGAGCTTCAAGTCAACTCTTGACGAGGTTAGGGAGGCGGATCTGCTTGTTCATGTGGTCGATGTTTCACACCCTACTTTCGAGGATCAGCTTGAAGTTGTGAACAAGACTCTTGCTGACATTGACAAGGAACAGCCTAACAAGCCGCAGATTATTGTATTCAACAAAATTGATGCATTCACTTACATAGAGAAGGCGGAGGACGACCTAACTCCTAAGAGACGCGAAAACTATAGTCTCGACGAGTTGAAGAAAATGTGGATGGCTAAGTTAAATGACAGGGATTGCATATTTATCTCTGCGAAGAACAAGGCGAACTTGGACGATTTCAAGAAGCTTCTTTACGATAGGGTCAAGGAGATTCACATCACACGATTCCCTTACAACGACTTCCTTTTCCAGACTTATGACGAGTTAGGAGAGGAGGAGAAATAAACAATATAAAAGCTGTTTGGTAATATCAGACAGCTTTTTTTAGTTTAGTTAAAAGTTGTTAAAGTTTGTATGCTTTAGGTTATCAGTATTGATTTAATTTCTATCTTTGTTCAGTCTAATAATAGTAATGATATGAATGTAGTATTGAAAATATGCGGTGTTTTAGTTTTGCTTATGGCTGGACTAAACATATACCTTTGGAAAAGGAATGCTTCCGTCCAGGAAACGCTGGATGCTTCATATTGTAAGTTTGATAGCTTGAAGGTAGAACTTCGCAGGTTGGATCACTAATACAGAGAGCTATGGTAAAGAAAGTTTTAAAGATTGTTTCTTTTTACTCATGATAGTAACAATTACTGTTCTTTGTGAAGTCGCTTACATGCAATGCGAGGAGTATGACGGATTGGTTGCTAAAGTTGAGAAGATTAGTAACAAGGCATCTAAAGTTGAGCTTGATGTTAAGTATCTTCAGGCATACAGTGACTTGAAACAAATAAGGAATGAAAAGCGCCAGGAATATGAGGAAATGAAGAAGATCATGTGGCCTAAAGAGGAGTCGTATCTTGATTCTTTGTGCGTTTCAGAAGAACTTAGAGCAGTAGATTTAGGATTGTCTGTAAAATGGGCTAACATAAATATCGGTGCATCCTGTCCTATCGGAAAAGGTGCGCAATGCTCTTGGACTGACACAACGCTGAATCAGAAAGGCTGTAGTTGGGGATATGATAATGGTTTCTTAGAAGATACTATTGATTCTTTAAAGCATTTGAAACCAAGATATGATATAGCAACAAGAGTCTGCGGAGGAAAATGGAGAATGCCAACTAAAGAGGAGTTTGAAGAACTCATTACAAAGTGTAGTATAGTGTTTGACACAATTTCTTTACCTTTCCATTCACCTGATTTTGGTGGTGAGTATGGTTATATCGTAAGGTTTACTGGACCAAGTGGCATGTCAATTGAAATGCCTTTAGTGAATAGAACAAAGCAACATTTCTATTCCCGTAGATGTGTTTTCCCTGGAAGCTACTGGACTTCTACTTTACAATGACTATTATGTAGAATGTGATGAAGGCCCATGTAACCATAGTGGATTGGAATATTGTCCTTTCTATTTCTCTTTTATGAATACAGTTTTGAAAATTTGTGGTGTTTTAGTCCTTATTATGGCAGGACTAAACATATACCTTTGGAAAGGAATGTTTTCGTTCAGGGAACATGGATGCTTCCTATAGTAAGTTTGATAGTTTGAAGGTTGTGCCCGTCAGCTTGAAACAATAAGCAGGTATGTTATGAGAAGAATGTAATGAAAGTAGCGGCCTTTGACTCGTTGCACATCGTCGATATAAACATTGACTCGTTGCACATCGTCGATATAAACATTGACTCGTTGCACGTTGTTTGCTTCGTTGCACATCAGCGATTTTCAATTGTAGCTTTGATGCCGCCCTCCTTGCCGCACATGTATTTTGTAGGTGCCATTCCTTCGTGTATATAGTAGTCCAGCAATAGGGATTCTCCGTTTACGAAGAATGCGCATTTGAATGTGTCGCCCACACAAAGTTTGCTTTTTTCAGAGGATATCACCTTGAAGTTATTGTCTCCGGTATATTCGACCTTTACAATTCTGTTTGGCCACCAGGTTATTACCAGCACATCTCCGACATTAAGGTTTTTGCTTTCTATTGTTGTGTTATAATACTCCCTGCTGGAATTGCAGCCGTCATTTTCCAGGCATTCCAAAAAATCATCCCAATCCCTTCTGCCTAAGTAGAGGCTAAGAATGTCAAGTGTGGAGTATCGAACAACGTCGGCACCGCTGATGTAGCCCCACAATCGTTTCAGTGTTGTAGGACTAAGGTATTTCTTTGTTTCAATAAGAATTGTTTCTGACAGCCTTTCAAAATTTGTAGGTGTGTGCATTTTTGCACCGAACTTTGTCTCAACTCTTTTCTTTAGAATTTCAACATTGTCATCGTGTTTCCTTACTTGTATTTTCTCCATTTTATTTTTTGCTTATATTATTCATTTCATTTAGAATTATGCTGAGTTTTGTGCATAGTTCAGCTTCCTTGATTTTAAGATCGTTTAATTGCTCAACATCTTTGACTCGCTCCGCTTCGTCGATATAATCATTATTTACAGAGGCTTCCATTGAGAATATTTTTTCCCGTAGCAGCCTTATCTCATTTTGTAGCATTGGCAATTTTTCTTGCTTTGCTTGAAGTTTTGTTATGTATTCAGCGATGACAAATTCTATGATGGACATCTCTGAAGTTATTCCGTATTTGTTTTTGTACTCTGACATTATTTTCGCGCTGTTTACAGAGAATCTCAAAACTTCACGTTGTCCTTCTTCGAATGTCTGGATTTTGTTGTCCGTGAACTGCTTGTTTGTTTTTAGGTATTCCTCCTTTACCTGTTCAAGGTAGCCGTCTATATTGTTAGCCTTTTTAGACTCGTGAGTATAGACGGAACTAGCTTTTTCAGTCTCTGTTTTAGTTTGTTCATCTGACCTATTATTGACTCGCTTTGACTCACTTTCCTGTCGTCGATTTTCAATTTCTTCGTTGATAATCGTCTCGTTCTGCTTTGTCGGTATCAATACTGACTCGTTCTGCTTCTCCGTTGAATTATAAAGCAATGCTGCCAGACAGCCAAGAACAAGAAGCAATGCTGTTCCCAATATATACATGGAGTAGTCTTTCTTGTTCCAAATTTCCCTTAATTCATAGATGTTGGCGGGACGTTTGTTCTTGTCTGTCTCTATGCATTTCTTTATGATTTTTTTCGTTTTCCTGTCAGGATTAGGGAATATGTCCTTTAAAATCTTGCCAAGAGAATATATGTCTGTTCTGCAATCCAGCGGAGTTTTGCCTGCCAACTGCTCGGGAGATGCATATTTGTTTGTGCCGACTGACTGTTTTAGGACATCGCAACTGTCCTCATCGCAAAGCCCCAGGTCTATGATCTTTACATTTCCCCCATTGTAAGTAATCATAATGTTGTCTGGCTTCAGGTCGCGATGAAGAATTTGGCGTTGGTGCATATACTCTACGGCGTCAAAGATTTCCCCGATTATTTTATTTATTTCGGGTTTCCTGTGCGCATTCTTCAAGTAGCTGCTGAGTGTGCAGCCATCTATGTACTCCATCACTATGACTTTGCCATAATTGGGAACTTCGTCTATGTATAGCGTGCTGGATATGTTTTTATGGGAAAGTTGAACACCTATTTCAAACTCCCTTTGCAGTATAGTCTCGTATAGAGTGATGTTCTTGTAGGCATCGTTTATTCCCTTCAAAGTGTACCATTTGTTGTTCTTCTTTGCTTTGAGAATAAAGAATACCCCCTTTGAAGAAATGGGACTAATGTTAGTATATTTGTTTTCAGGTGTTGAGTTTGCAATCCCTGAAGTAAAACTACTTCCGTAGTCCGATATATTGCTGTTTTTTATTTCTTGTTTTCCTAACATTATAACGACTTTATAATGCAAAATTTTTATGCAAAAGTAATTCTTTTTTGCAATATGGAACAAAAAGGAATAAAACGAACGTCCAAAAGAACTAAAAAGAACCAAAACGTCACATTTTTTTTTTTTATGCTTTTATTTATAATATGCAACATATTGTAGATAAAAATATCATATACAACGTAAAATACAGATAGTTTAGTTTTTTTCTTTTAGGAAAATATGCTGAATAGCATTAAATAAAACTTGAAATTAACTTTTTTTATTTTATTCGGAACAAGGACTAAAATGGACCAACAGTGATAGATTCTAAGCCAATATATTTGCAAACGTAATTAGACGAGCAGCGACGTGGAATTGTAAAATGTAAATACAACGTCATATTGTTGAAAGTCTATTTTACCAAAGAGTTTTTTTAGGATTAAGTGTAATTTCAGTCTATGACAAGAAGATATAACAATAGAAGAAGCAATAGTGGTCGATCTAAAAATAAGTTAATCGCCTTTATTGTTGTTGTTGTATTGTTAGTCATTTGTCTGATTAGATTTTGTCTCTCTTCAGTGTTCAATGGTACATTGGGCAACGGAACGCATAAATCTCTTTTTGAAAGCGAACAAAAGGCTGATCCAAAGGATTCATGGCAGGCTAGTGATAAAAGGGCAATATACCGTGCTAGTGATGAATTACTGGGTGTAGGGACTATAGAATATCCTATCTATTTGAAAAAGGGCGACAGGTTACATGTCGAGTTTTCATGTGAAGATGTCATCGGTGTCAGCTTATGGAACTATAACAAGGGAGTAAAGCTGAATGACTTTGGGAAGCAGCAGAGTATTGATTCTGAAATAGAGATTCCTGTAAGTGCGATATACTATTTGTCTGTTAATAACGGTTCAAAACAGTATTGCTCGTACAACATAGAGAAGAGCAGTACCACATACGAGGATTTTGTGGAGGACTTCAAGGTCGAGAAGGTGGCAGTTCATGAGGGTGTAAGCTCAAATGATCCCAGAGCGGTAAAGTTTCAGGTTATAGAGCCAACTTCGCTTTTCTATGAGCCGAAGAAAATTACTTTAAAGAGGGCGTTCCATTTTGCCGGCAATAGTCGCAGTGTTATCCCTATCAAGATACCCAAGGGAGTAAGTGAGATTATCTGTCGCATAAGGGTCTCTTCATCAAGAAACGATAGAGTGGGAGACGGTAATCTTCATAGAGATGTTAATGGCAAAATATCACGCTTTATCGACAACTTCTCTTTGAAGCGTCAGACAGCGAGAATGATTTTTGACGAGCTTGATCGTCCTCATACAGAGAATGACTATACGGTGGACTTGTATGTATTTAACGAACAGCGTTGGGCTCGTGGATTCCAGACAGGAAACCCTGACAGCTGGAGTAAGCACTATGATGTGTCCAGTTCCCTAATAGGAACTCAAAGCTGCAACGACCTGATTTATGTAAAGGGCAAAAGCATGATTTATCTCGGTTTCGAGGGTACACATTCATTTGACGACACTTACTTGTGGTTGGAATGTGAGTTTTTGAAACATGTGGATAAGTATTCAAAAATAGAATATAAAAGACAACATAAGGTTTAATATTAAATTTTTACGATTATGGCAGAATTAGCTATTAATGGTCGCCTTTCTGTTAAGGGTTTGAAGGCAAAGTTTAAGGAGGCATTTGGTCTTACTCTTCGTGTGTACCAGCCAAAGGCAGATGGAACAATTAACACTGGTCGTGGTGCTGTTCAGGTTAAGGATGAGAGTGTTACTCTTGCTTCTCTTGCAGGTCAGAAGTGTACTGACGAGCTAAAGGCTGCCGGAAACACTAAGGTTGGTAACTTTGAGGACAAGTTCGAGCAGTTGTTCCACATCGGTGTTCAGGTTGCAAATGCAGACGATTCTGCTCTTGCAAACAACGATGATACTCTTGCCGCAGCAGCTAAGAAGTAATGTTGTTTTTCAGTGAATTTTGAGGGATGCATTTGCGCATCTCTCTGATTCACATATTCCTAAAAAATTTACAGCCATGAAGATACCAGGTTTAAGCTTCTCACTCAAGAGGGCATTGGGAATTTCAGCTGTCAAGCAGAAGGTCGCCAAGAAGACAGGGATTCCGACTACTAAAGGAGGCCTTGAAAGAAAGATAGGAAGTGCGATAGTAAAGGGGCTTACAAAAAAGAAATAATGTCAGATTCGATAATCGAATAGACATTGTGGATTTTTATCAGGACATGAGTTTTGTTGGAATATTCCAATAAGTGGATTTGCAGCAAACAAACAAAACAAAAGACATAAAGGCGAGTTGCTTTAATATCCTGAAAAAAGGGTGGTAATTCCGCTTTGTTGTGGTTGCGTCGTCGATTAGTAATTGATGAAGCTGTACCCTCATTTTTTGACTTTGAAATAAAATTAACTCATAATAAATAATTCTCATCTTATGAAAGTTGAAGCTGGATACAGAAAAGAGAAAATTGCTGATATATGTGCCGACTTTGGTGTGCCTTTCAACTACAAGGGAAGCTATAAGCTAAAGAATAATCCAGGCTACTGGATTTGGTTCCCCCATTTCGAGAAAGGTCATAAGGGAGACTACATCAACCAGTTCTCGGAGGACAAGTCAAGAATCATTGTAACTCCTGCCAACGAGAACGGAGCCAAGAATATGGCTGATGCCATTGCAGAGAGACAGTACGGAAACAAAATGGTTGTCTTCCCAAAGCTTGACGACGGTTTCTATACTTTTGCTGGGGTTTTCTTGTTCTCGGAGGAGGAATCTACTCCTGACAAGGAGGTCTATGTCAAGATTGCTGATTTCTACTCTGACGAGCCCGAACCAGTTGCTACTCCCGAACCAGAGCCTGCGCCTGTCAAAAAAAGCAAGGCTAAGAAGCTGATTGTAGCAACTGCAGTTGCCGCTACAGCTACTGGTTCCGCATTGTTTGGATTAAAACTATGCAGTCCAGAGAAGTATATAATAGAAAAGGCTAAAGAAGAGGTCAAGGAGGAGATTAAAGACCAGGTCAAGGAGGCAATCCAGGACAAAGTTGAGGAGACTATCGACGAAATCAAAGACACTCTGTTTAGCGACAAAAAGGTTGAAGAATAAATTTTTATAGTATTATCATCATGAAAGCAAAAGACAATACCGCTGTATTTTCAGTAGTTTCCGGAGAAAAGGTAAAGACTCTCCAGGCAAATTTCAAGAAGGCTTTCGGTCCGACTCTTCGTGTTTACAAAGGCCAGCATTTTGCTGACGAAAACGCTGAATTGGGCGAGTTGGTCAAGGATGGCATGAAGGACGGATATGTAAAGATCAACGGTGATTCCATCGTTGAGGAGTTCGAGAAGAGATTCAAGGAGATCACAGGTATCACAGTTCAGGTAGCTACACCTGACAATTCGGGTCTTGCAAAGAACAATATCTCTCTTCTTGAAGCAGGAATGTTTATATCGACGAAGCAAAGCGAGTCAATGTAAGTACAAATTATAAAATATAATATCATTATGAAGACAAGTGTAAAGGATTTGGCACAGTTTATTGCTGCTGCTATTTGGGCTGACGGAGAGTTCGGTGATGAGGAGAAGGACATGCTTAAGGAGGTAGAGAGCGCTTTGAACCTACCAGCAAAGGATGTTGAGAAGATTGTAAAGGATTATGACTCTTTGAGCGAGGAGCAGGTTTCTGATGCTTTGGCAGCAGCTGCAAAGAATGTTGACGCCAAAGAGAAGGGTTCAGTTCTTGACATCGTTTTGCAGTTCATCATTTCCGACGGTGTTGTTACAGCTGAAGAGATGAGCAACTACTATGCAATAGCTTCTATTCTAGGTGTTTCTTCAGAGGATGCAGACGCTTTGTTTGACCAGACTGTAGAGGAGTACGATGACCTTGTTATCGAGGATGCAGAGTAATATTCTGTTTAATCTTTTATTCAGTAACCATTAAAATTTTAAGATTATGGCAATTCCAAGAACAGCATCTGGCAAGATGGACAAGCGTAGCAAAGAGTACAAGGAGTTTAAGGAGAAAGTCAGCAAGTCAGCAACTGCAAAGCCTGTAGTTAAGAAGTCTTCCGGTGCGAAGCGTACAGCTGACGGTACTCTTGACAAGAGAACCAAGGAGGGTAAGGCTGCTGCAGAGCGCATGGCTAAGGCTCGCGCTGCAAAGGGTAGCTTTACAAACAGGCTAAAGAGACTTTTCTCTTAATTGGGAATATCTCATAATTAGGGATAGTTCCAGTGGGCTATCCCTACTTTTTATTTACTTAATGTTAGGATTATTATGGGAAATGTAGAGTATTATAAGAAGCAGATTATTGATTTGCGAGAAAGAGTTAAGAGAGAACAGGAAAGCAAAAAGAGGGACAATGAGACTTATGCAAGGTTGATAAAAGGTGCATCATCATCGTCTTCAAAAGCGTCATACAGAAAGAGCAAGATTGATCATGCGGCATCGCACGACCGTGCTATTGCAAGTTTGAAGGATGCTATTGCCAGAGCCCAGGTTTCTCTGGCGCAGGCAAGAAGAAAATAATTTATCATTCAGTCAGGATAAAAGATGTTAGAGAAGTTAGGCAATATAGGAAAGAAATTTATTGATATACTCATTGTACTTGTGTTCATCGAGGCTATTCTTACCACATATCCGTGGATGAATGACCATTTTGAAGACTACTTTGAAAGCTTTGTCAAGATTAGCAGTTCGATTTTTGTTGTCGAGATTTTAATCCGTATTGCTTTCGGAGGAAAGAACTTTTGGGTTGGCAAGGACTGGGCATGGAACTGGTTTGACCTGATCATCACGGTTGTAACAACAATTACAAGCACAGGCTATTTCGCAACATTCCGTACACTGAGGTTGCTGAGGTTGCTCAGACTTCTTCGCGTTTTCACAATATTCGAGGGTTTGAGGGTTATTGTCGGCTCGCTGATTCGCTCTATCCCCAAGGTAGGCTGGCTTGTTGCCCTATGGGGTTCCATAATGGTTATCTATGCCGTTATCGGATGCCATATCTTTCGCGAGGATTTTCCGGAACTGTTCGGTGACTTCTCTGGCTCGTGCTTCACGATGTTCCAGCTTATGACGCTTGACGGATGGGGCAGTGATATCAGTCGCACGATAATGGAAAAATACCCGTGGAGCTGGATCTATTTCGTATCCTATATTTGTATCACGGCGTTTATCCTGCTTAATGCGCTTACCGGTGTAATGTGCAGTTCTATGGCAATAGAGGATACCGACGAGAACGACAGGACTGACGAGAAACTTGATCTTCTTTTGGCAAAGATAGACGCTTTGCAGAAGGAGGTTGAGGAATTGAAAAAAGAAAAATAATTAACTAATAAATATAAGACTATGGAAATTACAGTTTCTCACGAGGAGTTCTTGCAGAAGTTTCTTGACTTCGCAAACTTCAAGTTGGTTAAGGCTCAAAAGCCTCACAACAACTACACAAACATTGCAGATGACAGAATGAAGGCAGCAAAGTGTCTTCTAAATGCCAAGGTTACTAAGGAAGATGTATTTTGTAATTTCATCTTTGACAAGGAGGTTGGTATGTCTATCTACAAGCAGATTGAGGCAGACCAGAAGGGGGAAGTTGAGAATGCAGTTTCTCGTTTCGGTGAGGTTATCTGGGTAAACAACGAAGGTAACCACCCATACATCCAGGTAAGAAAGGCTATCAACGATTTCTCAGCAGAGAACGAGATCTTCTACTGGTACAAGGATGTTATCCTTAACCTATACGAGTGCCTTGCTTTGGCATTCAAGTAATAGAACAAAGGTATTCATCAAAGCCGAAGGTCAAAGGTCTTGGTTACGACGGATATTGGAATGGTTGCGACGATAAGAAATAGGATGTCATGGTGAAAATGGATAAAATTGACGGTATCGCAAGCAGCCATTCCTATCCTTTGAGATATTTGGGTGCAAACCTGATGAAGATAAGCCATAAGCTTACTGAATCGTATGTGATAAGCAGAATATGGCATAAACTGGACAGAACTGACGTTTATTTCGTCTTTCAGCAGAAAGTGCAAAGAGACGAGGACAAGTATGCCCTTACTGACCTGTATCTTCCGCAATTAGGTATTGTGGTCGAGGTAAACGAGCCATTCCACTATCAGAAAAAGGAGAAGATAGATGATGACGTTGCCCGAAACGAAGATGTAGAGAGGGTAGCAAACGCAAAGGTCTATAAGGTTGATTGTCAAGACTCGCTTGACGGCATTCATAGGCAGATAGACGAGATAGTCTCTGTAATCAAGCAAAGAATCGAGGAGTTGGGTGATGACTTTGTTCCTTGGGGAGAATCTTGGTTCACACCTGAATACCATAGAAAAAAAGGCGTGCTTAAGGTCAGCGAGAAACCTTCGGTAGCCACTATAGACGAGGTTGCACAAATCTTTGGTACAGAGGTAAAGCACAAGGGGTTCCTCAGACCGGGTGGGGTTGACATGCCAGGCAAGCCAAATGTGTCTGTATGGTGGCCGAATACCAAGAATGCAAGCTGGTTGAATGAATATATAGTCGAGGAGGATGGCGCCTATATCAAAGAGTGTCCTAAGGATGAGTCTAAGAAAATGGAGCATCTGAATATGTGGATAGACAAAGGACAGATTAGGGTTACCTTTCTAAAGTACAAGGATTCGCTTGCTATGGAGTACTATAGGTTCATAGGTGTTTTTGAACTTGACAAAGAGAGATCTCTAAAAGAGGGTATGTGTATGTGGAGACGAATTTCCGATACATACAGCTTGTGTCAGTGAAGCGTAGCATCTTTAGAATTATAGGGCTTCCGTAAAGAACAAAATGGCATGTCTTAGTCTGTAATGTTCGTTGAAAAATTTAGTGAAATACGATAATTTTCCAGAAAAGCTATTATTTTTGCAGTTGAACATTAATTCTAAGCAAATGAAAAATAATTTATTCGGTTGCGCTATTTTGTCTGTTATGCCTTTTCTTTTTTCCGAATGTGATGATAAAGATTCGGCATTGGATAATAATAGTCAGGACGCTCCATCAAAAAGCGATGTGAAGTTTTGTGATTCAATTGGTGAAAACTGGAAGGTGTCTCAGCGAGCATTCGACGCTATTCCTCTTGTTCTGTCAAGTAAGGAGCAGGAAGCAGTTAATCGCAGCAATGCCTTTGCAAACAAGCTGCTTTCCAAGCTGTTAGAGAGCGATTCCAATGTTGTCGTTTCTCCCGTAAGTTTGCAGATTGCCTTGGGTATGGTCATGAATGGTCTTTCTGCCAAGAACATGGAGCAGACAAAGCAGGCTATAGGTTTGGGGGACTTGTCTCTGCATGAATTGAATAGTTTTTATAGCAAGCTCTCGACTTCTCTAAACTCTAACCTTGATTCTACGTCTTGCTTCGAGACTCAGAATTCGATCTGGTCTAACTTCTCTCCTTTAATGCAGAGTTACGTCAATACAGTTTCCGACAGCTATCAGGCTTCTATTGCCAATTTGGATTTCAGATCTGACAACGCTCCAGAAATTATCAATGCCTGGGCTAAGGAGGCTACAAGAGGATTGATAGAGAAATTGGTTACCAAGGAGGATCTTTACGATCAAGATATTCTATTGGCTAATGCCTGCTATTTCAAAGCCGATTGGAAAAGAAGGTTCATGGGATCTTCTCCGTCTGAATTTTTCGACGAGAATGGTAACCTTGTTGCATCCAAAGCGAGCCTTATGACTATTGAGGAGACTCTGGATATTGCTTATGAGTGTACAAACTCTTATCAGGCGGTAAGATTGCCATACGGAAACGGTTCCTTCTATATGGATGTCATACTTCCGAACAATACTACCTGCGCTGAGTTGGTAGAGAATTTTGACTGGAATGCTCTCAATCTGTCCAAGGATTTCGGCACAACTGAATTTATGGGTTATACCGTTCCCGTCAGGTTCAACTTGTATATGCCCAAGTTTGTAGCCAGTAACAAGTTTGAATTGACAGGTGTACTAAAGGAACTAGGTTTGACAAAGGTCTTTTCAACTTCGCTTGAAGAGATGAACGGCTCTATTTTCCTTGACAAGTGCTTTCAGGTAAGCAAGATCGAAGTAGATGAGGAAGGAACCAAAGCCGCTGCCATTACTGAATTCTTTGGAATTAAAATTGGCGAGAGCGCTCCATCAGTTTCTATGGTCTGCAACCGTCCTTTCTTCTATGCAATCAGAGAGGCGAAGACCGGACTTATCTTGTTCATGGGTAAGGTGTCCAAGCCAGAACTTATGGGTGAAAAATAGACACTTGCACAAGTCTTGAAATAAAACACAGCTGAGGGAATTCCCTCAGCTGTGTTTTTGTATATTGTCATGAGTAAAAGTTTGTTTCCCATGTTTGTCTTGGTGCCCCGCCGGTTCTGTACTACCACAACAAAAAAGTACAGAACCAACAGAGCTAGTTTCGTCCTAATATTTTCCTTTTACTTTATTAAACTATAACTTTGTCCTAATATTATCGCCTTTTCTTGAATTTTCTTACATTGCAAATTTATACATTCTTTGTATATCTGCAAACTTTTGGGACACTTTTTCAACAAAAAAATGCCAAACTCATCGAGTTTGGCATTTCCCTTTTCTATATGGCTGTAGAGCTGTCCTCTATACCTCTTTTTCTTAGTCAACGATTCTGACTCCTCCCTTGTCGGCAGAAGCAACCATTGCGGCGTATGCTCTAAGTGCCTTTGAAACGACTCTGTCTCTCTTAGGCTTCCAAGCGTCCTTACCCTTAGCCTCCTCTGCTTTGCGTCTCTCGCTTAGCTCTGCGTCAGAAAGCTTCACATTGATTGTTCTCTCTGGGATGTTGATCTCTATGATGTCGCCAGTCTTGACTAGTCCGATAGCTCCACCCGAAGCAGCCTCCGGAGAAATATGTCCGATTGACAAGCCGGAAGTTCCTCCAGAGAAGCGTCCGTCTGTAATCAAGGCACATTCCTTGCCAAGATGTCTTGACTTGATGTACGATGTAGGGTAGAGCATCTCCTGCATTCCAGGTCCGCCCTTAGGTCCCTCGTGAGTAATTACGACAACGTCTCCGCTCACTACCTCTCCGCCTAGGATTCCCTTGCAGGCGTCATCCTGTGAGTTGTAAACCTTTGCTGGTCCCGAGAATTTCCAGATGCTCTCGTCAACTCCGGCTGTCTTTACCACGCAGCCGTCCAGTGCGATATTACCCTTAAGGATTGCCATTCCGCCATCCTTGGAATATGCGTGCGCAACGTCTCTGATACATCCGTTTGCTCTGTCTGTGTCGAACGAGTCCCAGTAGCTTTCCTGACTGCCCAGCTTGATGCTGAACTTGTTGGCCGCAGTACTTGCATAGATCTTCTTTGCCTTCTCTGTGACGTTAGGGCTTGTGATCGCATACTGGTCTATTGCCTCGCCTAGTGTCAGTCCGTCAACTCTCTTCACCGACTTGTTAACCAGACCGGCCTTGTCAAGCTCGTTCATGATTCCTAGGATTCCGCCGGCTCTGTTCAAGTCCTGAATGTGGTACTTCTGTGTGTTAGGGGCAACCTTGCACAGACATGGAGTAACCTTTGACAAAGAGTCTATGTCGTCCATTACGAAATTGACTCCGCCCTCCTGAGCGATTGCCAATAGATGTAGGACAGTGTTTGTCGAGCCTCCCATCGCGATGTCAAGTGTCATGGCGTTTAGGAATGCGTCTCGTGTAGCTATGCTTCTTGGAAGCACGCTCTCGTCTCCGTCTCTATAGTATTTGTATGCGTTCTCGACTATTAGCTTTGCGGCGTCCATGAACAGGTTCTCTCTGTTCTTGTGTGTAGCCACGATTGTTCCGTTGCCTGGAAGAGCTAGTCCCAAGACCTCGTTCAAGCAGTTCATCGAGTTCGCTGTGAAGATACCCGAGCAGCATCCGCATCCTGGACATGCCGCATTTTCTATCTTCGCCACCTGCTCGTCGCTGACTGTCTCGTCTGCGCTCTGGATCATTGCGTCGATCAGGTCAAGGTCATGGCTTCCCTCAAGCTTTCCTGCCTCCATTGCTCCGCCGCTCACGAATACAGTCGGGATGTTCAGTCTCATTGCCGCGATCAGCATTCCCGGAGTAATCTTGTCGCAGTTTGATATGCAGACTAGCGCGTCAGCCTTGTGTGCGTTCACCATGTACTCCACAGAGTCCGCGATGATGTCTCGGCTTGGCAGTGAGTATAGCATGCCGTCGTGTCCCATTGCTATACCGTCGTCGATGGCGATAGTGTTGAACTCGGCGGCGAAGCAGCCTAGCTTCTCTATCTCGGCCTTTACCTTCTGGCCTATCTCATGCAGGTGTGTGTGACCTGGAACGAACTGTGTAAAGCTGTTGGCGATTGCTATGATAGGCTTGCCCATCTGCTCGCGCTTCATGCCGTTTGCCACCCATAGGGCGCGCGCTCCGGCCATTCTTCTGCCCTCTGTGCTCTGGGCGCTTCTCAACTTGATCTTCATTATATCTTGTTCTTTTTATTACTTCACTATGATGTCTGGGTACTTGGCTGCGAAGTCTGAGTATTTGCCTGCCAACAGGAACACCTGCTTCTCGCCCCAGCCCTTCTTCGAGATTACGCTCGCAACCTTGATCGTGAACTGGCTCGCTCCTTTGCTGTCGTATAGCTGGATGAACTTCTCGTGCTTCGGATCCAACTCCTCCAAAGCCCTGTAGATTGTTGCATTCTCGTTATAGAATGCCTCGTCAGAGCTCTCGCAGTCTATGTTCACCGCTCCGTCTATGTGTCCGGCCTCATATAGTGCTCTTGTTCTCATATCGACAAGTATTGTCATCTCCTTGTTGTTCTTGTAGCCGTTATAGAAGGCCTCGGCTGTTGTGCTGTTGCTCTTGCCTGTTGTCTGCTTCTCCTTATCCTCGTCGTCGTCCTTCGAGCAGCTGCTGAAGCAGGCCATTCCCACCAATAGCGCGAACATTACGCGCATCACGCTCTTGAAATATCCTTTCATACCTTATATATTATATAGTTAATGTTTTTCTCTTCCGTTCAAATTTCTTTTTTACACTGCAAAGATACACTTTTTTTGTTTCACGTGCTATCTTTTTTCCATTCATTCCTGTTTGTCGCTCAGCAGTGACTCCAGTTCCTTGACCGACACGCTCTTTATCTCGCCGTTGTGTGCGTAGGATATGTTTCCGGTCTCCTCGCTGACTATTATGGTCTTCGTGTCGAGCTTTTCGCTAACTCCCAGAGCCGCCCTGTGCCTTAGTCCCATGTGTTTGGGCAGTTCCATGCTGTGGCTGACCGGAAGGATGCATCCCGCAGACTTTATCCTTCGCTTCGAGATCACCATCGCGCCGTCATGCAGTGGCGAGTTCTTGAAGAATATGTTCTCTATAAGTCGCGCGTTTATCTTGGCGTCAACCTCGTCCCCCGTCACGGTGATGCTCTGCAGTCCCATTTCCTGCTCGATGACTATCAGCGCGCCGCACTTCTCCCTGCTCATGTTCTTGCACGCCAGAACTATCTGCATGATGTCCGAGTCCTCTATCGAGCTCTCCTCGCTTCTCCTGAATATCCTCAGGAACGAGTTTCTGCCCTCGCCGATTCTCCCGATGAAGCTCCTTATCTCGTCCTGGAACAGTATGATGAGTGCGATGACACCGAAGTTCATGACCTGGTTCATCACCTCGCCCAGCAGCTGCATTCTGAACACTATCGACACCACAACCCACGTCAGTATGAACACTATGACGCCGATGAACAGCTTGTAGGCCTGTGTCTTCCTCAGCAGTTTGTATGTCTGGTACATCAGTGTGGCACCTAGCAGGATGTCTATTACATCCAGCCATCCCATTTGCACTAAGTTCATTGGCTTTCCCTCCGAATTACTTTGTTTGACTTTCTTTTTCCCTCATTCGCCCTAGTATTCCACCATTCCGAGCTTTGACATCATCCTCCTTTTGTGCTTCGAGCTTTTTGCCGCGCCTATCGCGATGGCCGCCATTCCTCCAACGGGTACGAAGATTGTCGCCATGTCAAGTCCGTTGCTGTTCGTCTTCCTTGCTCCGACCGCCAGGCACGGAGTTGCGACTGCCGTGACGCCTATGCCTATCAGCCAGCACTTCTTCCAGTTCTTCCACTTGTTCCTGTGCCTTATGAAGTCGTCGTATCTGTCGCCCATCACCTCATAGGCCCTCTCAACAGACAGCTTGTTCCTGTCCAGGCTCACGAACGAGGCCGAGTGCTTGTCATGCCTTAGCATTCCCATTCTCGTTGGCACCACATATATGTCCTCCACCGGAGCAACCTCCACCGGAGCAGCCTCGACAACCGCAGGCTGAGGTTCCTGCATTCCGTAGTATTCCACCTCTCCGTTCTGATACTTTATATATCCGATTTTCGAGTCGTTCTCGACGTATGTCGGGCCGTTCGGGTTCGTGTATTTCTTGTATTCCACCTGTCCGTTGGCGATTCGCTCGACCTTGGCGGCGATTTTCTGCCCGTTCATCAGGCTTATAGTGTCCTGCGCATACCCGGCAAGGGCAATTATGCACGCGACTGCGGCTGATATAGCTCTTTTCATACCTTTCATTTTCATTATCGTTCTTACATCTTGCAAATATACATATAAAATCTTTACCGACGCTATTTTTTTATCTCTTTGTGAGTTATGTCTAAGTTCAAGCCCCTTGTTGGCATTAAAAAAAAAGGAGTGCCCCATCCTCGCGGACACGGCACGCCTTCTTTTTCATTCCTGAAAAAAATTTTTGCATTATAATGTTTTTTCCCATGACCCCTTTTCAAGGGTCAGAAACAGTATCAGTTGCAAATATAGTCATAATTTTCAATATAGCCATGATTTATGATGATTTTCTTTGTGCAGAGTCAAGTCTGGCTCCGCTATAAAAAAGGACGTGATGCCTCGTCCTCGCGGATAAGACATCACTTAGTTTTGTTTTCATTTTGTATCAGAGTATTTTTCCCCAATACCTTGCAAATATAGTCATAATTTTCTTATTGGCAACAAAAATCATCCGAAATCTTTCCCAATCTTTCGCTTTAATCCCTCAATACAAAGAAAATGCCCCATCCTCGCGGACGAGACATTTTGAATATATTATTTTTATAGTTTAAAAGTGTCATTACAATGCCTTTGCCGGGCCTCTCATAACCCTGCATCGGCTGCTAATCAATTAGGACCATGCAAAGATACAAATAAATTCAATACAATATCCTCAAAACAAAGAAAATGCCCCATCCTCGCGGACGAGACACCCAGTGTGTTAAACATTATAACACAATTTATCTAAGTTTTTTTTTGAAAAGTTATTTGTCAGCCTTTATGTATGAAGCCAACTGGCAAACACGTTGCAAAGATACGAATAAATTCAACACCAGCTCCCCAAATCCATCGAAATCCACCTCTCTCCAATCCGCAAACTCCAATCCACCCCTCTGTCAGACCCCTTTCCGAGAATCACACCCCATAAAAAAACAAAGACGTCCCCTTCTCACGAAAGAGACATCGTTTATACACTCAAAAAAAATGTATCAAATCTTAATAAATCAAAAATTATAACGCTTTTCCAGTCCTTTTCGCAAAGGAAACATTAATATATACTGCAAATTTAGCTATAAATTTCATTCTTTCTCCATTTCCCCCTCTTATTTATCAACAAACTTATCAACAAGCCCCGCACACCCATCCCCAAAAGCCCCTCTCCTTCATTCCAGACCCTCTCTTGCCCACACATACTATATATATAATGTATCCACACCCACACCCC
>JAZUHH010000069.1:0-53898 GCA_045641625.1 Paludibacteraceae bacterium | reverse complement strand
TGACGGCGGTATAACCCTGGTTGCTTCTAGCGTCTGCGATGTTGGCCATTGCGTTCTGAACCTTGTTGTTGCCAGCATTGAGCGTGTTGAGAAGCCTGTCGCCGAAGTTCTCCTCGAAAGGCTTGAACCCGAACTGCTCCTGCATGTCGCTCTTGGCGATCACCTTTGCGCCCTCGTTGTCGGCAAGCCACTTCTGCGCACCCTCGACGTCATCAACGAAGCCGTTGTCGATATACCATTGGAACGCTGCCGGATCCATATAGGAACTCTTAGCATCCTGGCTGGTGAACCCGATGCGCCTGCCGTTCTCGTCAAGGCCCTTGAAGTTGTCGATAACTTCCTCGCCGGAAGTCTCAACCTGCTGGTTTGTCTCAGCCGTTGGCAAGCCCTGGGCGTTGAACTGGAAGCCTCCGTCTCCAACCCAGTCGCCAGTCTTGAGACCTTCCTGATACTTCTGCTCAGCCTCATGGTCCATCAGCTCTGCGTACTTCTGATTGGTACCTTGGTCATACTGGGTGAAGTAGTCCTTGGTTGCCGCGATGGCCTGCTGCGCAGCCGGGGCTACGTTCATCGCCGTCTGTTCATGGCCTGCGTCGATCAGGAATCCGCCGTCTCCGATCCAGGTATTGGAAGGCTCCCAACTGCTCCAGTAGTTCTGCTGGGGAGCAGGTGCGCTCTTCTCCTCCTCGTCGATCCAGCTACCGCCGATTGGGGCGCCTTGCCAGTCGTACTCGATTGCCATTATCCCTCCTTCAATGCTTTCTTGATCCAAGGAGCGAGGTCAACTTCTTCCTCTGCTTCCTGAATTTCTACCTTGGTCTTTCTGCCGCCGATCCTGTCTAGGACCATCCTCATAGCGGTGTCACGCATCATCTTCTTGTTGTCGCTCGGTTTGCGTGGCTTGTCCTCCTGATTGTCCCAGTATATATCTTCTACCGCAAGATCATACAAAGACTTAGCAAGAACCATCATCACGGAGTCGTTTGGATCCACTGCGGTCTGCATGGATGCCGGCATCTCCATAAGCTCGTCAAGGCAGTCAGCGAAGGATGTGCGGTACATTGCGACCTCGGTGTCCTTCGGCAAGCCGCCGTCAACTCGGTTGATGATCGTCTGGATGCAACGGATGTCGCCGTTGAATATCGCGTCGGTGTACAGCCTGCATACCAGCCAGCCTGCCTTGGTGGAGTAGCCTTGGTTGTTGCGCCACACGATGAGCTTTCGGTTGGTGCCCTCTTGCAGCGCGACCACATCACCGATGCACATGGTGCCCATCAGGTCGATAAGGTCATCAAGCGTCTTCCCGTTGTTGATTATCGGATCCATTCCCGCTGGAGCGCCTTTTAGTAATGGGCTTAGATTCTTCGGTTCGGAGATGTACGAACGTTCTCGCGTTAGACTCTGTCCCTCTTTCAATGTTGTTCAACTCCATTCTCAACTTCACGGAAAGCGGCCTGCGGCCAAACGTGCCATACTTGGAAATCTTGTAGGTCTTAGGGAACTTCTTGCCTGCGATCTGGGAATTCCCAGTTACCTCGTAGGCATAGAAGTTAAGCAGCCTGTTGAGCTTCTTGCAGATCGGCCCGTCAGTCTTGGGGTCAGGCTTGTGGCCAAACATCCACACGAACACCAACTGGCAGGAAGTCCTGTAGCCGCCCTTAGCTACGGACCTGGACATCATGGCCTTGAAGTATTCGCGCAGCTTCTTCTCCAGCAGGTACAGCTCCTCGTCGCAGTAGTTCTCCCACAGCTCAAGGTCAGTAAGGTCAGCCGGAAGCTCCACGCCCGGGGACTCCTCAAGCATCTTCTGCACCCTATTGGTAGGATTGTCTTCCCTGTCGTTCTCGAACGCCGCAACGTCGAGGGCATCCCAATCTAATGCCATGCTACCTCCTAACAAAAATAGCCCCCAGTCGCAACACGGCTGGAGGCTATAGTAACCCTGATATGTTGTGCGTCCTTGGATCAGAATCGCGAAGCCGTGGCTTGGAGGCGAATAACTTACACCTATATTATACCACTAGCTCCACGTTCCGTCATGTAGGTACCATACGACGTAATCGCCACGATCGAAGTAACCATAGGAGGAGCTACCCGTCCTAAACTGAATGCCGTGGTTGACGTTGTCCCATGTGACGGCGAGCATGTTTCCGTAATTATACATATCATCTCCGGGCCTGGTACCACCATGGATGCTCTCAATAAGGTTGGCGTCAGTGAACCCACGTCCGGTCTCATTGAGGAACAGAGCCCAGTCAAGATGCTTGTCGGTAGTATGGATTGTATCCTTGTCGTCAGTGTAGGCAAGCACAATAATAGGCTTGCCTTCAAGATTGGTTATCTTGAGAGTCCTGTTATCCGCACCGTTGTCGCCGGGATGGTAGATGATCTTGCTCCACCTGAGATCGCCAGGCTCGGGGCCTCCGCCTGGATCAAGTAGTCCGGTGACTCCGAAGATTGTGACATCCTTCTTGATGTTTTCAGGTAAAAAGTCTGGATCGTGACTGGAGCTTAGCGTAGTGGAATTGTACTTATGATTAGCGGTTGAGTACACAAGTCCACTATCGCTAATAGAAAGACTTGGAGTATCGAAATCCTCTCTGGTTCCAGTGATCTGGGCGCCAGATGCGTCGTGCGCCGTCACGCCTTCAAGAAGATCTTCGGCTGTGATCGTGTCTGCGGTCAGATCGAGCAGGGTGCTGTTGTTGTATACTACCTTGTTTACATAGGGATTTGTGGCCATGAGCTACCTCCTTAGAGGATGGTAACCGTCTTTCCGCCCTGCGGGTTGTCGGTCTCGGAATAGGGAACTGCGTTGACGGTCACAGAGGACAGTGCATCGTAACCGGCATCAGGCTGAATGGTCTGTGACGTGCTCGTAGGCGTTGCGGTCTTGGACTGAAGGTTGACGCCTTCGCCGGAATAGGTACCAGTTACGCCAAGGATGTTAACGCCTTGCTTGATGTTGCCAGCAACGATGGTAGACTTAGCTGCGCTGGCAATACCTACGCTACCGCCGCCGTCATGGAAGCCGAGGGGGACGGTGTAGGTACCGTTTACGGTAGATATTGTACCACTGACGCTGCCGTTGTTCGTCATAGTGCCGGTAACTTTGCTGCCGCTTACGTAAGCAGTCTTGCCGTTGAGGATGTTGGCTGCGGCTGCGTTGGCGTCTCCGGTGTAGGCGTCATAGTTGCAAGTGCCGGTCGTAGGGGCGCCGGAAGCTGCATGGAACGTAAAGCCGGAGAGAACCTTTGCGGCGACAGCTGTGTCGGCAGTAAGGTCGATAAGGGTGTCACCGTCGTAGATGACCTTGTTTACGTATTGGTTAGGCATTCTTTATGCACCTCCAATGGTTACTGTTATGCCTGTAGGGTTGGGCGATTCGTTGTAAGGAATCTTGTACACCAAGAAATCGTCCTCCATAAGCAGGTCTTGCGTCTCAAATAGCTGGTTGTGGGACTTAGGTGTGCAAGTATACGGGCCAACATAAGGATCAACGTCGGATCTTCCTGTGATTCCGATGTCAACCGTAAGGTTCAAGGGCTCCAAGATGTGAAGGTCGAGGAGAAGCGGGTCAACGATGTACACGTCAACGTCGATCGTGCGCTCTACCATGGAAAAATTACAAGGGCACATCGTGAACCACCTCGGTGCTGATGGGATTGAACACCATCACGGGAATAACGTGGCTCCTTGCCACTACTTCCCTCGTGCCTTGCCTGTCTACGGCCGTAACCTGTACGAGAGTCTCGCCTGCCTTGAGCCTCAAGCTCTCCTCCTGGCTCATGTGGAACACGAGAGTGGACGCTCCGGAGGCCGTGGTGATGCTTGCTACATTCAGCCTGAGCCTCGGATTGTTAGGGGAGCCAAAATCTAGGTAGCAGGTATAGCCCGTAAGGTCGGCATTGACATTGCAAGTGATGTCAGGGGTCGTTCCCCTCATGATCTCCAGCATGTCGAACCTCCTTTCTGTAACTACTTTAAGTATACCAGAAAAAAAATAGGGGCCAGCCGAAGCCAACCCCTGTGTAGTCTGGTCGCGAAGCCCGGAATCGAACCGGAAGCCTAGGGGAATGAGCCCCAGATGTTACCGTTACACCACCTCGCAGTGTCAATTAGGAAAGAAGCTGGTTGACTCGGCGCTGAGTAGCTTCATACAGGCCGCCAAGCTTCTGCTTGCGCTCCTCGCCGTTGCCGAAGAGGCCGTCAATTACTGCCCTTGCAAGCGCATTGGTGTCAGGATTGCCGGAGAACCACCGGTTCACAAGGCCCTGAACCTCGTCATAGCGCTCACCAAGGCTCATACGGCGGTCGTCTCCGTTGCCCCACATGCCTGCAAGCACCTGGCAAGCCAGATCCTCGGCGGTATACCAGGGGACATCAGGCACGGGAACGCCGGGATCATTGCCGTCGCCGGTGATGATGCCCGGGAAGTCGCGCCAACAGATGTTAACGTCGCATCGGCCGTCAACTCCTGGCACCCAGCCGTCGCTGGAATACTGCCACATGTCGCAATCCATGCCAGGAGAGCTGGTTCCCCAGCAGGCAACCCACTTGGTGAACCTCTCAAGGCCAGCCAAGCAGTTGTCCCACCAGTTCTTCATGGAGTATACGCCAACCCAGTATCCTTCTGCCTCCAGGATGTCCCCGAAGACCTCACATGCACGGCGGGCATATCCGTCGTAGCCAGGCTCCTCGACGTCCAGATAGATAGGATAGCTCAGACGATGCCCCTCGATAAGCCTCAGAACGTGCTGGGCCTCGCTGACGGCGTGCGCCTCGTCGGTAGCATAGGAGTACAGATAGACGCCATAGGGGATTCCCAGTCGCTCGCACTCGGAAACGTTGCGCTCCCACTGCTTGTCGTCCTGGTTTGCATAGTCGGAACCATATCCGCAGCGAATGATCGCGTGGTATCCGGCGTCCTTGACGGCCTGCCAGTCAACATAGCCGTTCCATTCAGAGACATCTACCAGTCTTTGCTCCATGCTAGTCCTCCTTCACGTGCTTTCCCTCGATGATCTCGCCGTCCTCGTCAACCAGGGCGATGATGGCGTTCTCGCCGCCCTTGAGCAGATCGGTAAGCTGCTGGCCATCCTGGGCAGCCTTGGTGAAGTTGTGGTTCTTCCATGCGCCATACATGGTTACGATGGCGATGGCAGCGCTGAATGCAACCTCGGTCATGGTGTCAACGTCAAGCTGGACGCCAAATACGTACAGTGCGACGTTTGCGATTACCAGGATGGCAGCGCTGATAGTTGCTTTCAGGGTTTCACTCATTTGTTCCACGTCCTTTCGTCTCGGAACTTCTTTATCTTTTCAGCGCAAGCGGTGCACTCACCTGTGTGGTTGCCGTCTGCGCTGTGCTTCAGGAGCACTTCTATGCACTCCATCTGCAACTTGTTTTCCTCTTCGCGCCTGTCTAGTCTCTCGTTGATCTGAATGAACGCTGCGGCATAGCCGCACTTGTCTCCTTCGATCTTGTCCTTCCTGCTAATGAAGAATTGGACAAGAGTAACGAATCCCGCCAGACCGGCCACAATCAATGCGGCCCAATCCATTACCGGGTCTCACCTCCTCTCAGAACATTGAGGGTTGGCCCGGCTCCAATCTGATAGCAGTCTGGTCCATCTGCTGCGACTGGTACATCCAAGGCAGCTGCTCCCCCGGCTCAAGTAGATCTTCTAACTGAGAAGGTTCCCAACCATGAGTCAAAGCATAGGAACAGATCTCTCCTATCATTTTATCATGTTGCTTTCTAGCCAGGGCGCGTTCGAGTAGGTACAACTTGTCGTTGTGCTTGGCCTTGTACTGCTCGCGCTTGCGTGCCTTGTTGCGATCAACGGCGGCCTCGTGCTTCACATACTGCTCCTTGGTCATGGAGGTCGCCTTGGATACGTACTCGGCAGCTGCAACGGGGTTGAAATTCTCGCTGAAATAAAAATCAAAGGGGGTCATACCGGCGACATCTGCCCTCCAATAGAGGTTCTCAAGCTTGGCTTTGGGCCACGTCCAGTGGATCTCGTGCCAGCGTGCGGTCTGCCAGTCCATCTCGAAACTCCTAGTTTCCATAATGCTCCTTTCTCGGCACAGATATTGTACCACGAAAAGGAGATAAAAAAATCCGTGTGTGGACACGGATGTTTGTAACAGGGAAATTGCAATTTTCTGGAGGCATGAATGTTCCAAAACTGCAACTTTCTGGATGTTACTAAAAGTTACCTATGGTTAACTTTATAAGGTGGGCTTCGCCCTCCCCTCCCTGGGCTCTGCCTTCCATAACGTGTTCCAGCCGTTTCCTAGAAGGTTAACCTTCTGAGGTATCCGTTTGGTTTCCGCCATGGATCGTCGCCCACCCTGCAAGCAGGGAACCGGGGTGGCTCCGGATAGGACTTACTTTCATGCCCCCGGACAATGTCCCGATCGGTCGGCAGCGGTCGCTTTGCTATGCGCCTCTGCATCTTCTATTATATCACACCGGTTTCAAAAGTTACCAATCTTGATACTTTTGAAACCCTGGTATCAGAAGTTTTGTAACCTATATCAAAAAAATTGATAGCAAGATTTGATGCCACGCGCCAAAAAACCCCCACTTGAAACAGGTTAGGTTACGCACGGTCGCATTGCAGCCTGGTTGCGCGGGGCGCCAATGCTGCCTTTTGCGACTTATTTGTTCCATACCCTGCACCCAAGGTTGGCCCCAAGGTTTGTCACAGGTAGGCACCAAGATCTGGTCACTAGCATTGTGCCAGGTCAGGGGGCCAGTTGAGAACTAGAAAAACCAGGGGGTAACCGCGGGGGAACTTCCAACAACCATTATTCCTATATTCCTTAATATACATATACCCCCCTATACTAGTCACCAGACGGCGACCAGACGGGAGCCAACCTGTGTCAAAAACCAGTGCCCAGATTGTAGCATGGGGGGCCAATTAGGCGTGCAGAACCGAACGTGCGACCTCTTGGGAGCACCGCCTTGTGCGCTGTGAGGTGCCTCGCGAGTGTGCCCTATTTCTTGGCCCAATAGCATGTCACCAATCTGTAACCTAACCTGTTACTCTTTCGTTGCTTTTACGTTGCCTGCTCTGCACCTTTCGGTGCTGCTTTTTTTGGTGTGCATAAGGCACATCGTTTGTATCTCTTCTTGAAAGGAAGGTTTGTCATGGCCGCTAACAACAACACTCGTAAGGTATTCCGCGCACAGCGCAAGGAGTTCACCATGGGAGCAACTCTTGTTTCCTCTCGTCAGGCCGTCAATAAGTCCACTGGCGAGCGCTTCGATGTAGCCATCTTTGATGATGGTGCCGAAGTCCTGATGCCCAATGGCTGGTATCCCATTGGCTTCGACATCTGCTTCGGTGAGAAGTATGCAGCTGGTTGGGATGATGAGGGCAAGTTCCACTTCGACCCTGTTGTCGAGCAGTAGTCACTATTCGGGAGTCAGGTTCCCTCCGCCTGGCTCCCACCTTAGGAGGTTTATCATGAACTACTTGATTCATGTTGATGTCTATCACAACTATAAGCCCAAGAAGCAAACCCTGAGGCGCAATGCGGCTAACCCGTTGCGAGCTCAGAAGCGTAACTCTCTTGTCGCCAAGTTGTATCCCAAGACTAACAAGATTGTCGCCAAGTAGCGACATCAACTAGACTCCTTTTCCTTAGAGCAGCCAGGTGTGGGGACTTGGCTGCTCACTTTTTTGCTGAAACTCTACACAACTTCTGGTCCGCCATACCTACCTAGAAAGGTGTCATCATGGAAGCCATCTTCAATACCGTAACAGGAATCATTCTGTTGTTCGGTGTTCCCTGCATTATCGGTAAGCTTTGGGCACTCATTCGTGGCCCTTATACTCTGCGAGAGCAAGCCGCCATGGCTGGTTACCAACAGCCTCAGCGCATGTCTGACTATTTCGTAGGCTCTGAGCGGGCGCAAGCTGCGTCCAAGCGAGAGTCCGACCTGTACTATGAGTATCAAGCGAGGTTTTAACCATGCGTAATCTCAATCGTACCGTGTACGTACCACGTTGTTCCATTTGCGGGGACCGAATGGCTCCCCGCAAACAGGAACCTTTCCTGTGTCCTGATTGTAACCGCATCGAGTTGTCTAGCCTGAAGCCAGCTCGCAAACCTAAGGAGTAGCCATGTGGTTCGTAGTTACAGACTATACCAAATGGATTATCTTTGAAGCCTGCTGGTCCATCATGTGGGGCAGCTGGATTGTTGGTATTCCTTATGGCGTAGCCAATGGTTGGCTCCCGCTTTGGTCCCTTGGTCTCCTTATCATCCCAATCATTGCCATCGTAATCGCTTGGCAGTATGAGGACCAGAACAAGAGAGCAGGAGGTTACGAGCCATGGTAGTCAACTTCCTTATCGGCGCCAGCGTTATCCTTGCTGCTGCCATATTTACCTGCGCTCTTTGTCTGTGCGCTGTTGCGGATTAATCCACCTGGGGCAACACCTTCGTAGCTGGTCTTACTGACCTGGCTGCTTTGGTGCTGCCCCTTTTGGCTGCGCTTGCGGCCATTACAAAAACGAAAGGAGGAACTTCATGGAAGTCATTGGTACGACAATCATATTGGCAGTGGTATTCATCGGCGTCATGGCCTGGGCTCTCACTCCTCCCGAGACCGAGGAGCAGAGACGCCAGCGTGAGCACGATGAGTATTACGAACGCTTTTTCTAGGAGGTAACATGGATGTCGAGAAGGTACGCCTCATCCTTGAATGGCTGGGCGACATTATGAATGACGTGCATGATTGTCAATGTTCCATTCTCAAGTGCGAGATGATGTCTGCCTTCAACACATCGAACACGGTATTGTCCGAGCTCAAGAAGGTTTACGACCATCTCTATGACGCCGCCCGCATCGAGGAACCTGTGGAGGTTACATCATGAGTGTAGAAATGCTTAACATCTGGAAGGTGAGGTGCGACCACTGTGGCCGGGAGACCCAGCTTGAATCCACTTGGACTCCGAGCCGTGAGTCCTTGGCCAAGGTAGGCTACAAATCTATATGGGATATGGACAAAGGCGTGCGACACCTCTGCAACTATTGCTTCGAGAAAGAGGAGCACAGCTATGAATAACCAGAATCCCTTCAACTATTGGATGCAAGCGGGAGCAATCCTGTTCCTTGCAGCCGCAGCATATGTGCTCGGCAACCTATATCCTGTGCTTTAAGGAGTAGCCATGAGCATGATGGCAGCGATTGACACAATCGCAAACAACAACCTATGGGACCAGGAGGATTTCATCAAGGATGTAGCACGTGACCTGTCGGTCCACGGCTGCACCAAAGATGAATACTATCAGGTCCACGGTCATCCTGAACCAAGATGGAACACGCCAGCAGAGATTATGTTCGGTCGTGTGCACAATGTCTGGGACAGCTACATGGGCTGGCTTGGTCCGCCGCTGTACCAGATCTCCATCCCAACCTAGTATGTCAATTCTGATATACTACTACTAGGAGGTGAGTAAGATGCCATATGATTCCTGGTCTGTTGAGCAACAGAGAAACAAAGAGAGGCGAGAGGCTGACCCTGAGTATGCCTTGAAGATTAAAGCCCGCTCTGCCATCAGCAATGGTAAGAAGTATGGTAGAATTACCAAGCCTTCTACCTGCGACATCTGCGGTTGCGAATGTAACCCAGAGGCACATCACTGGCATGGCTATGAAGAAGAGCATTGGCTTGATGTGCAATGGTTATGTAAGGATTGCCACCGAAAGGAGACAAGTTATGATCCGGAAGATAACTCGGTTTGTAGGCAGTAACCCTACGACCGAGGAGGCGATCCACATCTAAGCCAGGCTAATCCCCTGGTACAAGGCTGTCAGAAATGGCAGCCTTTTCTTGTGCCCGAACTCGATACCTTGGGAGGAGGACGACATGAGCATTATGGACATTTGCTTCCTGGTGTTGGCAGTTATCGCATTTGGCGGCATCGGCTGGTACACCAAGAAGAATGGCGTCGAGTATGGAGGTTAGCTCCAAGTAATCTGGGGAGTCAGGTGACTGGCTCCCCTTTTGTTTGCCCTGAGTAGAAAGGTTACCAACATGGTCTTCGGTGACTTTGGTTCTATGATTGCCATCCTTACAACTATCTGCCTTGGCATCATCTTCCTGTCCTGCTGCTACAAGCTTGACACCAAGAAGGAGTAACAATGATTCTAGCTATGCTAGCTGTACTTGGTGCAGCAATTGGCATCTGCCTCATGATCCAATCCGTTAGGTATTCCAAGAGATACGACAAGACAGGAACCAATGGGTACTTTGATGACCCGGCAGTATGGTTCCTTGCAGGATTTGCGCTATGTGTTATGTGCGCAGCCTACTTACTTTAGCCATCCATAGGCGGACCTCCCTTTGGATATGGTGCCCCACTATGAGACTGGCATAGGCAACCAGTCTTGGGGCACCAGCTTGATGCTAACTGTAACCACCTTCCTTTCCTTTCGCTCATGACAGTTAGCATCTTGCTGGTGAGTCCACCAGTATCCATAGTGAAAGGAATAAACATGAATTACAATCCATCCACCCTTGCTTCGCTAGTAGCATTGGCGCTATCTGCCATGGCAACTGGAGCACTCGTAGTCTACGAAGTGGCTGCTAATGGGTCACTTCTAAGCTACATTCAAGACCTACAAGAAGGCGGCAGTGGCCCCGTCGGATTCGTTAAGGAGTAACCATGACTGATAACTATAAGGCATTCAAGAAGGTTCGTCTCGGCCAGGAGCGTATGCTCCGCGCCACCATCCAGGAGATCGAAGCTGCATTCCAGATCGGCAGCAATGACAAGGTGCGTCATGCCCTGGCATCCATGCTGTCTGCTGCCCACAACCTTGAGGTTGTTACCCGCATGTGCCTCGACGAGAAGGAGAAGGCCAATGAGTAAGACGTTCAACAACATGATCGCTGGCATCCAAGCCATGGCCAAGACATCTTGGCGCAGCTATAAGGACAAGGAGACTGACCTTGCCTGGTTCAATGTCGATTGGCAGACCGAGGAAGATGAACTCAAGGACATCTACTACAGGGTGACCGCCATGCAGAACGAGGCTAAGGCTCTGTACAACCTGTGTGAAACCTACCTCAACAACCACAAGGAGGTAACCAATGAGTAACAAGATTGTCAATCCTGAGGACATCTGCTACTGTCGTGAGTGCATCCGCCATAGGAAGCTGGAGTCTATTGACTCCCTTCCTAACTGGTGCATCCTTTGGAACGAAATGATGTCCGATGATGATTATTGCTCCCGAGGTACCAAGGAGGAGTAGCCCATGGGCTTTAACCGAATGACCTTCAAAGAGATGGAGCAGTACCTAGACTGGTGGTACGACTTCTCCATGATTAACCCTAATGACACCTGGTGTCCCATGATGATAAGCCAGCCGGGACTAGGCAAGACCACATTGGTTGAGAACCTTGCAGCCAAGAAGGGTGTCAACCTCAAGGTCCTGATCCTAAGCCAAGCTAACCCGACAGAGGTGGCAGGTATGACCATGCCGTCTCCGGATGGCAGGCACGAGACCTACATCTATGATCCTTCCTGGGTAAGAGAGCTCAAGGATGGTGACATCCTGTTTCTTGATGAGGTTCTCAAAGCTCCACAAGCTGTGCTTAACTCATGCCTTACCATGATTCAGTCTCGCATCATGGCCAGTGGCACAAGACTTCCCAACATTGCCATCATCTCTGCTGCTAATGGGAGCAAGACTGCACAGAATTATCCTGATGAGTTGAAGCAGAGGTTCGTGGAAATCGAACTGGCCTTTGATGCAGGTATGTATTCCCAGTACATGAAGCTGAAGTTCCCCGAGCTTATGACTAACATAACAACCGAGGAGAAGTTCAATCGCATTGTAACAAGGTATCTTCCCATTGGTTGTGCTCAAGGTTGGAATAGGTTCACGCCGCGAGACTGCACCAAGATGATTGCAGCTGCCTTGTCTTGCAAGAGCAAGTTAGAGTTCGATGAGAAACTGTCAAGACCTATTTGTTGCATGTATGGACAGTCCATTCGTGACGAGCTACGAGACTTGGTTGAAGCTAGATTCCTGAAGCCTAAGCTTACCAAGAGGCAGGAGCTTGAGGAATTCCTAATCAACACCGGTGACCATGGTCTGATCCAAATGGTCGAAGAAGGCAAGGAACTTAGTGACGTAGACTTTGTCTACAACCTGTCACAGAATTCCTTTTGGGAAGAACTGCAAGAGCTTCTCGCCGAAGTCAACGTATCTGAAGACGAGATCCCATACTAAGGAGGTGAACAATGTATAAGTTTGAATTCGCAAAAGAGATTCCTATCAAGTTCACCAGAAAGGGTGAACCCATTGAACCTGTCATGTGGGTAGCTGAGACCAGATCCGATGCCGACCTGCTTGCTAAGCAAGGAAGGACATTCATCCGCTTTGGTGGAGACAAAGATGTCCTTACCAAACTTATCATCTATCCGTATCTGTTCAAGAAGTTCCCAGGTATCAAGTGGGCTGAGATCCTCGACCTCAAGGGTCGCAAGAAGAATGTGTCAGTCATTGTTCCTGGTAATGAAGGCGAAGAACCTCACGAGATCTCTGGGGACTTCGCGTACAATGCGACGAGCATGGAGGAGGAGACATCCGACCGTGCATCTAGTCAGCGCATGTTCGCAGGTGGTTACACATCTGTAACAAGTGACATCAACATCACTGATTACTTTGCTGACTTTGAGAATGTAGTAGACATGGAGAAGCTTGCCCAGATGAATCTTGTTCCCAGGTTCCTGGACAAGATCATTGGCGCTGTGTCCACCAAGGCTGACGATGTTCACTGGCAGGATGGCTACAACAAGAAGCTTGGTTACTGTCTTGGTAACTTTGTTGATGACACACAGGCAGACAATCTGCTAATCATTGACGTGTCTGCTTCCATTCCTCGTGCCGTGTCTGCCACCATGCTTGCATTGGCTGACCAGATGCGTGAGCAGATGAAGGCAGACATTATCATCACTGGAGCAACCTCCATGTATTGGGCATATGGCGACAAGCTTCCTACTCCGGAAGAATTGCGTCGCATCATCCCGCCATCCAACGAGAGTAATATGTTCAACAAGATTCTACGAGAGAAGATCTTGAACAGAAGTTGGGACAACATCGTTGCATTCGGAGACAACGACTGTCCCTCTTGGATGAACACCATCCAGCGTTACCATGAGACCACGAGGATTGGTAAGCTGTATAGCTTCCGTGTTCCATGGGATCCTAAGTGGATTCGTGCTAAGGATGACGAGCGTCCTGTTGGTTATTCTCTCTGGGTAATGAATACTGATCCTAACTGTGAGTTCGAGAGTGACCAGACATGGATTAAGGATATTAACTATAGGTACAAGGAGTAGCTATGCTAAGCATCACTCAGTTCCCGCCTCCTCCCGCAGACCAAAGCTGGTACTACTGGTTCTACCAGGCGGGACTGAGAGGTGTTCCATTCGAGGAGATCCTTGCGTTTGCCAACAGTTGTCACAAGCAGATCAGAGGCAAGGACCTCGACAACTACAACCGAGGTGCAAACAAGAACAAGGATCCTTTCTATATCGACTCAGGCTCGTCAGCAGATAGGCTTCTAACAGCCCAGCTGTCTGACTACCCTGACTTCCCTGCTGGTTATAGGGAACCAATAGATTATTGGATTCCTTGCAACAAAGACTGCAAGCCTTTGGTTAAGTGGAGTCAGACTAGATGCACTGAGATGCAGGCACGAGCATATCGACATTGTGAAATCCTAGGAAAAAATCTAAAGGGATTGCACACTGTAGTGATTGATGTAGATGGTGACCATGACGGTACTCCAGACCATGCGGTTATTAACTATTGGTCAAGGTTCATCAACTACACAAGCAGCCGTGTCAAGTATCTTGATGGCGAGCCAGTCAGTTTCCACCTTGAGTTCTACAGCGACAAGCTGATACCCACGTTGCACTTCCCTAAGGTAGACTTGCTTGGTAACAGGAACAACCAAGTGCAATACCTGAAACCTAACAAGATCCACAACCATTTGCCTATGGCACCAATGGATGATTATGTATGGCAGGAGTTGAAGACCTATGTACGACGATCTGAGTATCCTGGATTGGTGCCAGGCAATGCTTAACTTAAAGAACAATCAAAGCGATCTGACCAAGAGGAAGTTCGCTTTGATCCGCGAGCAGTATGATGAGAACCTCATCACCGAGGAAGAGTTCGTAAAGGCTATCGAGCAGATGAATCTTGCCGGTGGCTATGACGCATTAGGAGACTAACATGCTGACCAATGATGATTACAAGAAGCTTATCAAGGAGATCCAAGAAACCGACATCAATGGTTGCATCACTGGCTCAGCTATGTGGTGTCTTGATACTGACATCTCCTCTTGGAACGCAGACGTTGACGTCTTTGCGTATGGCCCGGAAGCATTCATTGATGCCGTGGCTCAAGCAAGATACTCTCTTGGTTTCAAGTTCTCCTCCAAGGGTGAAGAGTGGAAGTGGAACCGCTGCGTCAAGCGTGGTATCAATTTGAAATCCAATCAAGGCTACCCTGTCTGCACCATTAAGCTAAGCAGGGATGGAAGCCCTGAGCTGAACATCAGCCTGAAGCCTCACCAGGATTCTGTGACTGATGTTCTGACTGTGTTCGACTGTACCCAGATCATGATCGGCTATGACATTCGCAAGCAGATCTACCTGGACTATCGAGATATGTGGACAGGTGACAAGTGGATCGGCATGTTGAATCCTTTGCGCGACCAGGACGCAGAAGCATACACTGTTAAGAAGTGGCTGCGTCAGACTGATCGCTTGCAGAAGTATCATGACCGTGGCTTCAATATGGAGCTGGCAACCATCGGCTACGTTAAGATGATCGACCAGGTTCTCCAGACTGGCAGCCTGTTCCAGACCGAGAAGTCTCTTGACTTCTATGAGGAATGCACCAAGGAGTTCCGTGAGATTCGTACCAACCTTGTGAACTTCTTGAAGGAGGAGTATGAGTATGACTACAGGTAACCATCGCATCAACATCAGGACTCACGAGTGTGATGTCTGCAAGAAGAATGACTCCATGATCGTGGTCCGTGGCTACGATGGCGTAGGTATCATCTACCATGAAGGCATCCCCTCTTGTACCAATGTCCTCTACTGTCCGTACTGCGGAGCCAGTCTTGGCTGGCATGAACGGAAGGAAGAATAATGGACGTTGTCCAATGTTACGAGTGCGTCTACTATGTCAATGGCGAGTGCGCACTCTATGGCATCGAGGTTCCTCCGGATGGCTACTGCCATAACGGCGTCAAGGATGACGAAGAGTACGAGGACCTGACTAGTTTCATTGCCGTACCTATCTACAAAGAACAGGAGGTAGCTTATGCCTGCGCTTAGCATGGAGGACAAGATCAAATACTTTCCTCTGATTAACAATGGTGACATTCAGAATGCTTGCGAGCATCTGGTGTTGGAAGCAAATGGTTATCCTATGCCGAAGGATGGACAGCATGAATACCAGACTTGGTACAATGCCTGGGGTTCAAGCGGCTACAGGAATGCCGATACTGTCAATGGCATGATCGCATTCGTAAGAATCCATGGGTCAGTTGATACCTATGGCCATTACGTATGGGACGAGCGTGTTGACAAGATGTATCTGCTGTGGCTTGAGAGCCACGTGTCTGAAGAAGACTACGAAGAGATGTGCAGTTGCCGAGAAAGAGTAATCTCGTACATCCCTAAGTATGCAGAAGACCCTATCATGTATGGTTGCTCGTCATTCTACTGGCCTGATGCAGCAATCCTTGAAGCCAAGCGTCGTCAAGAAGGAGATGACAACTAATGACTAATGACCCCTTTGCAATCACTGCCGACAAGAAGCAATCCATTAAGTGGAACTTCTCCAACCCCAACAACCCTGACTACCGCGAGTCCATCACTGGTGACATCGTTGAGATTCGCCAGGTCCAGTCCAAGAACCATGTGACCAAGGAGCGTGAGTGGTGGCCGGATGGCAACGCCAAGCTCAACATGTTGTTCGTTCTTAACTGCGAGGAGTTGGGAGGTGAGGTACCATGGATCTTCAGTCCTAAGTCTGCTGCTGCCCAGGCAGTGAAGCAGGCTATGACAGCAGCCGGTATCCCGGCTAACAGCTGGTCCAATATGGCACAGATGAATGTCACTATCCGTACTCAGGATGGTGTCTATGCTGCTGGCCATCCGCGTCCGTGGCAGGTAACCATCAATGGTCCTGCTGAGTCTGAGTTCCGTGGTTGCTTCCCGTACACAGGAGGCAACAAGCAGGAGTTCGATCAGCGACAGATGCAGGCACAGCAGCAGCAGATGCAGCAGCAAGGTATGCAGTGGGCACAGCAGCCTGCGCAGTTCCAGCCTCATCCTCAGCAGTATCAGCAGCCCATGTCTCAGCAACCTACGCCTCAACAGCAGCCGCAGTTTGGCAACCCTCAGTTGCAACGTGCTTTCAACCAGGCTTCCCAGGCTGTGCACCAGTCTCAGTTCGACATCCCGCAACAGCAGTATCAGCAGCCTCCGATGATGAATCAGAACTGGAAGCAGGATGACTTCTATTCTGACGGAGGATTGTATGATCAGGAGATTCCCTTTTAATATCCTAGTTGAATCACAACCCTGGTTTCAAATGCTTATGAGAAAGGACAGCTATGTCTAAGATTCGTACCTACAACAAGGCAGACCTCAAAGTTGAAGGCGGTTACCTGATTGATGACGACAACAATGCTGTTGTCTGGAGCGATGACTTCGCAATCACCAAGCAGTATGACCGCCTGCTTGAGTGGATGGATGCCTCTACCTACCTGGCCAAGCAGCCGCGTCAGGCGCCTAAGCCTAGCCTCGATGGCTTCAAGAGTTCCCACTCTGACGACTTCGTCCTGGCTCACACTGGTGAGCTGGAGGAGTTGCTGACTGACAACGAGCAGCGCAACGAGATGATCGACAAGGCTCTCGACAATCGCCGTCGCCTTGAGTATGTCCAGAAGATCATCAACCGTAGATTCAAGGAGCTGGCTCTCTTCTGCGAAAAGGATGAGATCACTGTCTGCGATGATGAAGGCTGTGCTATCAAGACCTGGAAGGAAGACGCACTGCTCCTCACTGTTGAGGACCTGGCATCCTTCCTGCTCATCATTGTCGAGGAGTTCGAGGATTCCAAGGAAGGCAACGCATGGATGCTCAAGAGCTGTGAGCCTTGGCACAATGTGTGTGAGGGCGAGTGCGTCTGCGAGGTAGGCTAATGGGCCGCATGTGGAAACACGAGGTTAATGAGAAATGGCTTGAGGCTCGCAAGAACTTCGTGACTGCCACGGAGATGCGAGACCTCCTGCCTAAGTTCAACAAGGCTACCAAGATGGAGCTGGCCGGAACAAAGGTCAACGAGTATTGCCTAGCCTTGTGGGCAGAGAAGCATGAGGCGGGAGCTGATCCCGCCTCCTTTGGTGCAGCAGCTAGGGGACATGTGCTGGAACCTTACGCTGTGCAAGAGTTCAACGACCTCGTTGGACAACCTGTTAAGTTTCAGTGGGCAGATGACTTTTTGATCCATGATGGATTTCTATCGTTCTCACCGGATGCGATGGATGTGCCTCAACCCAAAGGCGCGGTGACTTCTCACTACTCTGAGCTGGAGCAGAAGCCCGAGCACATCCTGGAGATCAAGTCGTACTCGGCGAAGAACCACATTAAAGCTCTGCTCACTGACAAGAACAAACTCCCTGAAAGGTATCAGCTAGCTGGTGCCATGTCAGTATGCCCGTCCATTGAGACGGCTACCATCTTCTTCTATAACCCTAGCTGTAGCTGTGCATGGCATCATAAAGTATACACTAGGGATGACTTGGAAGTGGAGATTCAGGACCTAAGACTTGTATCTAC
The DNA here is from genome assembly GCA_045641625.1 of Paludibacteraceae bacterium. Taxonomy (GTDB): domain Bacteria; phylum Bacteroidota; class Bacteroidia; order Bacteroidales; family Paludibacteraceae; genus UBA1723. The sequence continues at coordinate 35,987 of JAZUHH010000069.1, read as the reverse complement.
TTGGGTTCGCAGGCAGTTCAACCTTATCGCATCGCTGGTTCCTAACAATAAGACCAGCATTAGCGAGGAACAAATCTATCAGAACTACCTGGAGACAATCCAGGTTGACCCAATGTGGGAAGGAAGTGCCAATGTTTAGCAAAGTCTACAACGAACTCCGTGGTGCAGACAAGGTCCTCGAAGGTATCGACGAGGATACCGTTGCGAAGATCAAGTGGTTCCTCAACTATCCTACTGTCGAGAAGATTACCGGAGGCGAGATCCCTCTGCTTATCGGTAACCCGTGTGAAGGAACCAAGGCTGCTTTCGTTTGGGGAGAGGACTGGGATGAAGATGGATCCGGTTTCCACATCCTGCATGTAGTGTACGCTTCCTTGTCTGATGATGGTAAGTACCATGAGCCGAAGACCAAGAAGCTCCGCAAGATGTTCGAGGAAGACATGCCGAAGATCTGCCTCAACACTGTCGCAAGCATGGAGCTTGCTAGTGAAATTACTGGAGACAAGAAGGGCAACACGAACTGGCATGTCATCTGCGACTATGCTGCTATCAAACTTATCAAGGACAAGGATGGAAATCCTACGGCGCTCGACGCCCGTGTCCATCGCAACGCCTTGGGACAGGAAGACGGGATCGAGAAAGACGAGGAGTAGCCTATGGCTGACATCCATGTAACAACCAAAGATGGTCATCGTTACATGCTGAGGCCGATAGACTCCGGTACTTGTTGGCGAGTTTATAAGCATACTGACAAGGAGCGTGGCCGCAATGGCGAGCCGATTAAGCATCCTTGGCAGGCGTTAGAAAAGTACGCATGTACTGTTGAGTATGGCCTCAGGCTTATCAATGAGATGGCCATGAAGGAATCCGGGGAAGAGGTCGCCGTGACTTGCGGCGACTGCTCCCATTGCAAGCTTGAGGAATTCCTCGGGCAGATTGAGATAGTAAAGGAGGCGTAGTGTGGAAGACAAATGCAAGACCTGCCCCTTTCATCAATGCTGCCCGTTCGTTGGACGTGAATCCGTCAAGGAAGAAACCCCTAAGAAACCTGAGGACAAGCAAGTCTTCATGCCGAGCAACGTCAGATCGGAGATCCTCAATGGGTAAGCCAACTGACACTAAGTATCTTGTGAACTATCGTCCCAACTGGATAGCACGAGCCCAGCTACTTGAGAAGAATCCACATTGGATTCGAGGAGAAGTATACTGCTGGGTAAGAGAGATCACCAGGCTGCAAAGAAAGTGTCGCAACCTTAGGCAAGAGATCAGGTTGCTTCGTAAGCAGAATGAAGACCTGAAGTTGCAGGTCGAGGATCTTGAGCTTGAGCTTGAATGGCACGACGAGCAGTACACCGAGATGCTTGATTGGTACAGGGATCAGCAGCTCGATTGGGAAGATGAATGTGCGGAGTAATTAAACCAGGTACGTTGTACTTCCTATACAAAGGTGACAATCTCCTTGGTATCTATGACAGTGTCGAGGAGATCGCAGCTAAGTTCAACAAGTCACCAAGGACAGTCAAGAGATGGCAGACTCCTTGCTGGCATAAGCATGTTGACAGCCTTGATCCTTTGTACTGGAAGGAATCCTATGTAGTCGAAAGGATACCACCAGATGGCATCTAAGATTAAGCCTGGAACCTTGTATGTTTTATACAGAGGTGATGATGTCTTTGGTGTATTCAACAGCATCAATGAGATCTCATCACTGATGGGCCAGGCTGTAAGAACTGTGAAGCAATGGCAGACTCCTAGTTGGAAAGAGAGGGTAGACAATCTCGATCCAATGTATAGGGACAAGGCATATCTCATTGAACGGATTGAGCCTGACCCAGAGGATGCTGTGCTATAATCTAATCAGAGGTTACGGGGCTGCCGAGAAACAGTGCTCACCAATGCACGCTACCTCGTTGGTTGCACTGTGGTTGCTCACTCCTTCTCCCGCTGGGGACAAGACTGATGTGGACTTCGCGTATCTCACGGCGCGTTGCAGTCTTGTCCCCCTTTTTTTTGTGAGGTGTAACATGAAGTTTGTACACTGCAAGGTCTGCATTGACAGACATGATTGTGACTGGCCGGAAAGATATTTGGACGGTGGATGTGAATGCGGCCAGGTTGATCCGAAAGCCAACCGTCCTACCCCTGAAGTCTATTGCCGCGAATGCGAGTACGCATTGTATAACGATTGCGACAGCAAGTACAGTTGCATCGGCCCGCTGACTTCTCCCTGGGATTACTACGAGGACAAGCCAAACATCGTAGAGGTTCCGCCAGATGGATTCTGCCATTGCGCAAAGCCGAGGAAGGAATCACATGGGTAAGAAGAAGAAGGTTAAGTACACAGAGAACTGTGCCAACTGTAAGTATTGGGGAAACGAGGAAGATGTAACCGAGTGCCCTTGCGAGATTGATAGCGAGGAATGCCATAGGTACCCTCCGAACATCCCGACTCCAAAGAATGGGAGCGGCAAGTGCCCTAATGGATACATGTTCTGCATCAGGTGCTTCGAGTGTGGCGTCGCATATGCCCAAGGTCCTCAGACTTTTGCTGACCAGTTCTGCGGTGAGTTCAAGATGCGCAAGCATCCGTTCATTGAATGGTCAGAAGATTACGAGGACGTGGTATAATATAACATGGTTGGGACGTGGTCAGGTGTAAGGCGACCCGTTGTGCTGGGTACCCGGCACATAGATGCACACTCACCCCCGAGGAGGATTGGCCATCCGTGCTGCATAGTTGGTGGGAACAGAGCAGCCGTTTGTCGCGTTAAGACTTCCATCATGGCGAGGTAAGCAGTCCCGCCAAGGGTTGTACCCAAAAGAACAAAGCTGCTCAAACGTACCATGGGTCTTGGTACCCGATGCCATGGTCGGCAGGGGGGCGCGGCCCCATCCCAGAAAGAATACCGCGCACGTGTAAAGGTCGGTACGGGCAGACCCTAAACGCACCGTATGGCTGGCCTAGCAGCTCGGCGGAACTGGAATCAACCGCCAGGAAACAACCAGAGAACTGAATGGACTAGGTATCTGTTCTGAGATTGCCAGTGCCCTCCGGGGTGCTGGCCTTTTTTTTACAAGACCACTAGCCGATTAATACAACCGCCTACCGAATTGTATAGAAAAAAATTTAGAGCATGTACCCTTTAGGGGTACAATATATGCAACGAACGACGGCATGGCTCCGTCAGGGGAACCTTTAAGGAGGGGCAGATGTTCCCCTGACGGTGAATGTTTGAGTGAGTTCATTGATTGTTACATTAGTCTTTCAACCATTTGTAACATATGGTTACCATTAGTAAGAAAGGATGTATCATGGTGGAACCTTTGAAGTGTCATCTTTGTGGCAGAGAGACAGACAAGCTGTTGCGATTTGAGAACAAGTATTGGCTATGCACTGATTGCTTCACTTGGTTAGACGTTGAGGTAGATAATGCTCTAGCTGAGGCAGTTGATTTGGAGCTGGAGGATTACCAGGGTGGAAACGATAGTTACTAATGAGGAAGACTGGAAGGAAGTTGGCGAGTGGGAGGTAGTCAAGAAGTGCACAGCTTGTGGCAAGTATAAACCTCTCAGTGAGTTTGGCAAGCATAGCAAGACAGCAGATGGTCTCAGGCATACTTGCAAGGAGTGCAACAACTCAGCAAAGGAAAGGTACAGGACAGCTCACAAGGCAGAGGTTGCAGCATATGCCAGAGAGTATAGGCAGCAGCCAATGGCAGCATGGAAGAACCGTGTGCGACAGGAGACTCGCACCTTGATCCTGTCCGGTATCATACTGCATCCAGGATGCTGCGAGGTGTGTGGCATAGCAGCAACCGAGGAGACAATCCAGTGCCACCACAATAGCTACAAGGTTCCAGACGATGTGACCTTCATGTGCAAGTCTTGCCACACTGCATGGCACAATAAGAACGACACCGACGATCCTACTCCTGAATGGGTAGACGAATGGTACAACACGAAGCAAGATTGGCCGGAGTAGATCCGGCCTTTTTTGTTCCCTATTCTAATGTAGTACACATATAGTAACTTATTGTAGTATAATATAGGTAAGGCAATTTGAAAGGAGGCTGAATGGCAGCCATCAAGAAAGAGATGCTGGAACAGATTGAGGCGAACCATGGGTTGGAGCCTGGCAATCTGACTTACCAGCAGCGTTGCTCAAGGGCAACAGCGTACCAGCAAGGACGTGGTGACAAGTGGAGCGTGGAGGATACAGCTGCTTGGCGCAAGAAGGAAGACCTGAAGGCAGCCAAGAAGCAGGAGATCAAGGACTCTCCTATCTATGGCAAGAAGATCCTGATCACTCCCAAGATCATGCCGGATGCAAATCGAGCTTTGTACTATGAGGAAGAGCTTGGCCCCGAGATGGAAGTCGAGGAGGTTAACGCAGGTGAGGCTATCTACAACCAGCCTGAGGAAACGCAGCGTATGCTGGGCGACTATAAGGTCAAGAGTGTCCGTAAAGACAAGCGCGTTGTTGCTAAGAGTTGGGTACCGAAGATTGGCCAGGAGATCAGCTACACACTCGGCAAAGATCTGGTACCTGTGGTGGAAGGCAACGATGGATTCAAGGGTTACATCTGGGCTTACCCCACACGAACTGTCCCGGTTGAGGCGGAGGATGGCAGTGTCACGATGCTCCAGATCTACGGCCTCAAGACTTTGATCGAGACTGTCTACCCTGAGCTGCTTGACCAGTTCGCAGGAAAGCCGGTCATGAGCTACATCGACGGCTACGTATTGGCAGCGAGCATCCCGCAGACTCACGCAATCTTGAAGCGGCATAGGCGCCAAGAGCTGAGCGACATGAGGGCAGGCTTGATCTAAATGTGGAACACAGAAGCCGACGTCATCCAGGATTGGCTTCTGAGGGAGACTGAACCTATCGACCTTATCATGTACTGGGGTCAGCTGACGCAGGTCTACAAGGACTTGGAGTTCCTGGATGCCATTGATGATGCAACTCGGATCAAGGCGTTCAAGGATGTGGTGCGTGAGATGAACAGGTTGTTCACCCGCGTAAGGAATAAGCTCACAAGCACGACTGACTTGCAGGACTGCATAGACTACCTGACATCCCAGTTCCACCCTGGAGCTATTCAAGACGTAAGGGAGCCAAAGGACATTGTGTTCCAAACCCTGAAGCAATCTTGGATCAAGCAACAAGTTTACCAATTGAGCACTATCAAAGACAATATGTTCAGTGAGGAGGAGTAATGAACGATGAGCAGAATAAGCTGGTGGATCAAGCAGAGGTACCACTACCTGAGGCTGACCCTTGGGCTGCGGCGTTTGCGGCGCTTGAACAGAGAGATAACGGAAGCCCTGAACCAAGTGAGGACGAATCAAGTCCCGACGTTCCTGGTGAAGATCAACCTGGAGATGGAGAGCAACGGCCTCCTGAAGCCGGAGCTGATGAACCAGATGACGGACCTGGCGAACCTGACGTTTTACTTGATCGAGGGATTGATCTCCCGGAGATCGGAACTGATGACCCTCTCACCACCGAAGCAGAGATAGAAGAGGCGGTTAAGGGTTACCAGGAGCAGGCACGATCCAATGCTATCAGCAGTGTCGTGGAGCTATTTAAGACCAAGGGTGCATACACCCAGCCCAACGGCAAGCTTGGACGTAGCATCGCAGATCCGGACATCGCTAAGACTGACAGCTCCGGGCGCACCCGCTACTTCAATCCTGAGACCGGCGAGGAGTTCCGTGGTCCAAATCCACGTAAGGATGCACGCGACTACGTGAACGACTACAACCAAGAGCTGGCCGACAACTTCAACAAGGCATGTGCCCAGTATGAAGCAGAGGCCATGAAGGAGTTCACTCCTGCTATCAACACCTTGAAGTTCGCACCGACGTATGAGAAGCTCGATCCGTTGAGGCAGGGCTTGTTCGATGATGTCGTAGAGGATTACGAGGTAAGGGACAAGGAAGGCAACCTGATCGGTTACTCCTGCGATCTCAACGCTGCACTCAACCTGGTCAACCGACAGGTCAAGAGGATGCAGAGCTACAAGCCAGAGCCTAAGCCTGCAACCGGCCCGGCAATGGACATGAAGAAGGGTAGCTCGAAGGGAAGCGTTGAGCCTGAGGTTGAGCCTGAGATCAAGAGCCTTGAAGATGCAATGCTTTACTACCAGAACAAGAAGCTGGAATCCCGTAAGAAAGGTGGCAAGTAATGACCAACAAGTTTAAGACTACCAAGGGCGGCAAGAAGGCACAGCCTATCGAAGAAGCCGAGAAGGACCTCACTAACGAGGAGATCCTGGAGCAGATCAAGTCTATGCACGCTGACTACAACAAGAAGATCGACGTGCTGACCGATAACATCCATGTCAAGCTGGATGAGATTGATGCTCGCTATCATGGCGTATCCGGTATCGTTGACGGTATGCAAGCCTTCAAGCTTATCGAGTACACGCCCACCATCACCGAGATCAGGGATCTTTGTGATCATGCGGTGTTCACTGTCAATCGTATCATCGCAGACATGGATTACGAGCTTGACCTTTGCAACACCTGCGACCTCTACCCTGCCAAGTATGATTGGTGCAAGGACTTCCTCGATGAGTACATCGACGACAACTTCGTGGAAGGCGTAGCAGGTTGGCCCGAGGTAGCTGGCGAGCTGGTTGATTGCAACATCTGCCAGGAAATCTGGGAGCATCTTCGCCGTCTGCCTGAGTTCCATGACACCGTGTACGCTGAAGTCAAGAAGCTGGCTGACAAGATCGGCATCGAGGTTGAGGATCTGTGCAAGGAAGAATGCGAGAAGTCGGAGTAGATTTATTTACCGATGATGGGCGTCACTTTCGTGGCGCCTTCCTCGGTGATTGGAAAGCAATTGAATGGGAAGAGGTAGAAGATGACGACAGTGCCATTGTTCTACAAACCGAGGCCCTATCAGGAAGCAGCTTGGACACGTAGGTTCTCCGGAGAGATTACCTACTATGGAAAGATCTGGCACAGGCAGGCTGGCAAGGACTCCGATGACATCGAGTACGCCAACACGAATGCCTATTTGAATCCGGGAACGCAGACAGCCTACGTCGGCTTGGATAACAAGTGGGTCAAGGCTAACATCTTCGAGAAGTACATTGACGGACACAGCTTCTTCTCAGAGTTCCCAAAGGATATGATCGACGTAAACTCTACGAACCAGAAGGTAACCTTCTACAACGCGACGGGGACAAAGGACAACGCCCTGGTTCGCTACGTAGGTTACAAGGAGCAGTCCTCCATCATCGGTTCGTCTTATGATAAATGGATGATCTCAGAGCTGTCGCTATACAAGCGTGGCCAGTTTGATTTCATCTGGCCAATCTTTGACAACAAGATCGCACACAACGAGCCGCTTGAGGTTGGGTTCAACTTCACACCGCGTGGACTCAGCAATGAGGCAGCAGACTGGCTGCGAGCTTTGACCGGAGAAGATGAGCCCGAGAAGTGGGCAGGGTTCCACGAGGGACCGCTTGGCAATTGCTACATCGACGTCCTGCCTGGTGACAAGTCTGGCATCTACACTGAGGCACAGCTTGACGCAATGAGGCAGCGAGACATCCTCAAGAACGGCAACGACAACCTGTTCCGCCAGGAGATCATGTGCGAGTTCCTGGCTGTCAATGCCGGTCTGGTGTTCCCTGCTATCGAGCACGTTCGCAAGGAAGGCCGATACACTAGCTTCAATCTTGACACAACAAAGCCTGTGTACCTGGCGTGGGATATTAGCTCCAAGGATAAGCTGACTGACTGGACCTCGTGCATCGTGTTCCAGTATTACAACGGAAAGATGTTCATATATGACTGGTATGAAAACAATCGAATGTCAGTGGTCGAGTGCGTGCAGGAGTTGGCTCAGAGGCCATACTTCCACCTTGTGCGGGCAGCCTGTCTCCCTTGGGACTCTGACAGAAGCGGAAGCTCTATGTCCCCTCTGGATGAATGCCGTAGAATGTTTCCAAATATTACTTGGCACAAACTGGAGAGAACGTTTGTTAACGATGGAATCAACAAGTTCCGAAGCTTGATGCCCAACCTGATCATCAACAGCGACACATGCGAGTGGCTGATGGAATGCTTCGAGTCCTGGGAATACAGAGCAATGGAATCCATTGAGGACTTCGCAAGCACACCGAAGCATGACAGGTACTCCCACCTTATGGATGCCTGTAGGTACTCGGCAGACTTTATCAACCAGGTGCCTTATCTGCAAAGCAACAGCGGCAAGCCGCAACCCATGCTGTCCCACTATGGTGAATGGGGGCAGGACATTACAGCAAGCGACGACGAGTGGCAGGACTTACCACCAGGTATGAGGCCAAGCAGGTTCTCGCCATTGAGGAACAAGAGTCCGGAATCTATCTATGGTCGCCAGCAAAGCGACGGAGGAGTGTGGTACTAATGGCACACCTGAGGTACTTAGGATACAGCGAGGACATCGAGAACGTCCTTAAATACTGCTGTGAAACCTGTACACGCTGCGGAGTAGGCAAGAAGACTAAGTGCCAGCTTCGCAACACTCTGCTCATGGCTATGACTAAATGGACCGTCACGCAGGCCAGCCTCGTTGAGAAGTCCCTGAAGAATGGAACATGCAAATGGTATGATCCGAAGGGAGTCGTAGGTGAATAGCAGACAGAAGGGAGCACGAGGTGAGCGAGAGCTTAGAGACGTTTTCCGTGGATGGGGCTACACTGACGCTCGCCGTGGCCAGCAATATTGCGGGGCTTCAGGCGATGCTGACGTTGTCGGATTGCCAGACGTCCACGTTGAGTGCAAACGAGTTGAGAGACTTGATTTGTATGGAGCTGTTGCCCAAGCTGTTTCAGATGCTAGAGCCGGAGAGATGCCAGCCGTGTTTCACCGACGCGATCGTAGGGAATGGCTGGTCACAATGCCAATTGAAGAGTGGCGGAAACTGTATGAGGCTTATGAGCTGATGCAGGAAACAAAAAAGGGAACCGAATAGGTTCCCTTTTTTTGTACCTAGCTTGCATCCTCAAGAGCCTGGATACGGTTCTCATGGTCGGTAAGCGTGGTTTGTATTGTGGCCAAGGTGGCTTCAACGACTGTCAACCTGGAACTAATCCCGGCAACTGCAACTTCCAGATTGGCAAAAGCTGTCTCCATCTGGTCCATTTCTCCGCGCACCTGAGTGGCAACTTGAATGGCTGCATCCGCCTTTGGCCCGATCTGGGACACATCGGCAGACAAGGATGCGACCTCCGTGGCCAGAGCATTAACTCTCTCCTCGATGTCAGCCGCATCCTTCAGCTTGGTAGCCCTCATCGTCTTCATGATGATGTTGAAATTGTAGTTACTCTTTTGGATCACGTCACGCAGGTCGTCGTTGCTTAATAGGTTAACGACGTGCGTAATAGCCATGGCTCCTCCTAGTAGATCATAACCTCGCGTAGATATTGGAAATCCTCTTCGGCAATTCCACACTTGCCAACAAGGTAGTAATGAGCCTTGTCAGAAATCTTCTCGCCAGGAAGAGCTTTGAAGTCGTGGATCATGCCTGCGTAGTTGTACTGTTCGGTATCATTACGGAGACGCTCGCCGTAAATGAACGTGGTGATCTCATAGTCCTTGCACATCTCGTTCTCAAGAACGCCGCAAGCAGCTTCAATCAGGAACGACATGAAGCCAGTGCGGTCAGCTCCATGCTGGCAATGGTAGTACACATTCTTTCCAGCTCGGAGACGATCAATTAGGAACGTGAAGAAGTCATGGATATAAGACGACCCGGTCGTAAAGTCATAGTTCGTAAGATACGGACACATGATATTACGATAGTTGTTCTCGTCGAATCCGAAGATGCTTTCATAGGTTGCCTCATTGGGATAAGGAACACGGATGTCAATCTGTGCACTGAAGTTAACGGGAGATGAAGTAAGCATCTCGATGTCTTCCTCTGTAGCCAATGGGACGATAGAAGGCGGATCGTCACTCTTGTCGATCTTATCCGGCCTGCCGCCTCTAAAGATCCTGCCATAGCGAAGCCTGCTTGCATCCTCAGTCTTGAGACCACCGAGGTCACGAATGTTTGCAACGTTCTCGCAATAGATCTGGCGACGAGTTCCAGAAACAAGAAGCCTCTTCTCGATTGGATCAAACTCTTCGTCCTCAGGAGAAAGCAGAATGTCATAAGCTCCAGGCTTTAAGTTGTAGACGGTAAGACGTCCAGAGTCATCAACTTCTTGCTCGATGATTGCAGTCCCGCCTTCCTTAACTACAAGCGTAGGAGTGGTGCCAAGGCCGAACTGAGGATACGTAATGGTAACCGGAGCAGGCTGGTCAGGTCTATCGCCCTTTACATAGCCAGGCATCTCAGTGTACGTATAGTCACTTCTATCATATTGAACGTTGGTCCAATATGCGTGCAAAGCATCGTTCTCAATATTAGCTTCAATGGTGTCAGAGGAGTATAGGCTGTTACTATTCAGCTCAGATTTATAAGCAACAGGGTCTTGCAAGATAGGCTGCGCATAAGGCTTTGTCGAATCAAGATTGACGACAAGCCAACGAGCTCCATTAGGAACGGTTAATGCGTACTCATCGTAAGTAATAGCTGCTCCGGTTGTAGCCTTGCTAATTACCGGAGACTTCCAATAACCACCAGAAGACTTTGTCATGCTGGCAGACAGGAAGGCCCACATAGGCGCCTTGATCTCCGTCTTGCTGGTACCGGTGAGTATAACTACGCCTCCTTCTACTACGTCAACGCAGAAGCAAGCGGTGTTATTGTAGTCATAATCAAGGTGCAAAGACGGGCGACAGTCTGCAATAGAGTTGCCAACCACCTTGAAGTAAGGCTTAGGCTTCTCCGAGTCGTGCATATAGAAGAACTGATGGCTGCTGGACTTTTCCTCCTCAGGAATTTGCTTCTCTCGAACAGTCATGGATCGAAGCTTCCTGATCTCGGTGTTAAGCTTTCCTACGGTAGCAAAGTTCTTGAGACCTTCCACGTCTTCAAACGGCTCGTCGGGATCGAACTGTGCAATAAACCATGCGGCATTCGCAGGAGCTTCAACCTTATCCTCGTAGAAAATCTCACCAGCATCGGTAGATTTAAGAAGAACCTCTGCATACCATTCATCCATGCTGGAAGAATACCTGTAGTCGTTGCTTGTGAACATCCAACCAGGGACATCATCAGCGTCATCTCCGGAAACAGATGTTCCGGTGATCTTGAATACGTCTCCCTCAGAGCAGGGAACAGCATAGATCTCAGGCTTACCTACGGTATATATCGTCTTTAGGTGTGGCACGAAACCACCACCATCAAGGACGTCGAACTCAACCTTGTTGTTGCCATTGATCCATACTGCCTTGTAGTGGTCCCTCGAATATACCGTATACACGTCAGAGGAGATAGTCTCATTTACGACATCAATTCGATCACTGAGAGAGGTATAGTCAGAGTCAAGCCTATCCTTTAGACACTCATGGATAGTGCCAGGAACGTCAGTCCTTGCGTCCTCTATCTCATCGTAAGAACTTCCGATCCATGCAACCCAACGGACTGTCACAGTGGTGTCAGCATCCGCGGAACCGCTATGCTTGGAAACCCTTACATAGAAGCGCTCCTCGTCAACGTCGGTAACGATTGCCTGATAGGTACTAGAACTGGCATCATCTACCTGGACATTGACAAAAGGAATCTCATCAAAGTCATCGTCAAAGGCAACACGCTCGTCGATATAAGAAGTGCCAGAAGCAACAGTAACCTCTACGGTACCGCTCTTTGTTACCTTTGTGGTGTCGGATATAGCTGCCGAGAAGCGTGCGTCAAGATCTGCTGCGTGTTCGTCAACAGTTCTTTGCAGCTTTGCTTCAGCGGAGTTTACAGCGTTCTCCATCTTCCACTCGGAAGCTTCCACTCTTGCTGCAAAATCTGCTTCACAGTCTATGAGCGACAGGTTGAACTGTGCTACATTCTGGTTGTACTCTCTTACGTCAACTGCGTACTCAATAACTGCTGCCTTGTAGTCAGCAAGGTCTTCCTCCCAGTCTTCAACCCTTTCTGCCCACTCGGTATAGGCAGCTTCGTATGCTGCAACCTGTTCGACGAATTCGTCTAGGTTGGCCTCAATCGTCTCAGTGATGAAGGGTTTTACGATATTAAGGAAGCGGCCGTCTTCAACCATCTCTTCGATAATAGTTTGCACTCCGGCTTCAACTCCGGTCGTAGAGATGTAGGTGGCGCCATAGAAGACAACCTCGCCGGTACTCGGATTGAACTCCATAACGCAACCGACGCCGATCCAAGTGGAACTACCCTTGCTGACATTGAAAAATACCGCATCGCCCTCACGAGGGTCAGGACGAGATGGATAAGAAGTCTTGTTATACAGATTCAGATCGGTAACGTTGACGGCGTAAAGATCCCCTCTAGCGCGAGAAAGAGTAGTAGTGCAGGTAAAAATTCTTCCACCAGGCTCACCCGGTTCGATCTCAAGGGGGAATCGGGTCACAGATCCGCCACGATCAACATACAAGATATTATCCTCAACAAAGATTCTGCCAGAGGAGAGGTTCGGAGAGGAGAATACAACCTGATCGGTATCCCAATCTTTGAATACAAATTTAAACTCATTGTTCTCATCAACCAACGTGTCAGCATAGACACCCTTGCCTCTAGGCCCGAGGCCGATGGTGGAGACAAGAGGGAGATTAACGGTATCATCCCTCACTACTCTATCAATTCGTTTCATATTGCTCCTTACTCATTACCGAAGAGGAAGCTCCTCTTCCAGCTGGAATCATTGTAGCGGATATGTAGCTTATTGTCGGACAAGGTCGTGCTGTCAAAGTAGCACGGACTTTCGCGCCAAGTGTTTGCATCCTTCCTGATCCAGAACTTCATCTGGCTTCCTGCTCTTACGCGGTTAGTGGAATACCAGTTAAGGTCCCCGCCCTTGATAGCAGCGGGGTAATACTTGAAGTCGATCTCTTCGGACTGGCTGCCTTGGAAGGGACCAGTGAAGATGCCAGGAGTGTACCTGTCGCCGGATTGCCAGTCGTAGTATCTCGTCTTCCAAAGAACCGGGTAGAAGTTGGTCGGATGATTAGGGATCTCGCATTCCTTGATGTAGGATGGGCCGATCCTGTTAGTCACATAGGCGTCAGATCCGGAGCCGTCGTTTGCTCGCCAAGCATATGCGATCAAGTCGGTTCCGAACTCGTCCGTCAAGTCGGCATAGACGCGCCAATCGAACTGGTCGGCAGGCTCAGGGGAGCCAGCCTCGGGCTTCCACAAACTGTAAGGCTGGTTAAAGAAGTTGGAATTCCAACCAACGCTAATGCCATCTCGGAAACCGGCGCCAACATCTCCGCCGGGAGATGCGGTCGGCATGTCACAGCTCTTAATGTATACCTGGAGATAAGTCTTCTGGGTCTCATCAACTGCGCGAATACGCCAACAGTAGGAGAACCTTGCATGTACATAGCAATAGTCGCCCATGTTGTCGTAAATCTCGCAGTTGATGGTCTTCCATTCGGTGTAGCGGGTAGCCATTAGATAGCCCTAATGTCACCCTTGCCGTCAGCAGCGGTCTTAATGTAGCTGTCGGCATCTTCAGTGCCATCAACGTTAGAGTAAACGTTCATGTTACCGACGGCAATCTTAGAACCAGCCAAGGTGGCGTCCCAGGTAATAACGCCGGTGGTGGTATCAATGGTATTGTTGCCGTATACCTTAGATACGATTTCGGATACGCTCTCAAAGATAAAGGTCTTCATATCGTCAATCTCACCTTCAGCCCATTCCTTGATTTCATCATCCATGGACTTAGCGTAGTTGACGCCTTCACGATAACGCTTCTCTCCGATTGCATCAATGTAGTCGTAGATGGTAGTGCAATTCCTTGTTTCAGCAGGCTCACCTGTAACACTGTTTGCAGGGATTGAAACCGTGAAATAGTTGTTGCTCAAGGTACCAAACGTACCATCAGGGTTTCTCCAGAAACCGGCATGGTTACGAATCTCGGAGTCATTGGCACAAATGAATTGCCAGAAGTTGTCTCCCCATTCGACACCGGGAATCAAATGTCCAGTGCCAGCAACAATGCTCTTAATGGTGATCATCGGCAAGCCAAAGACGCGAGAGATCTCCCCGTATGTAGGAGCGTCAATGTCGCCATCCCTGCCGTAAGTAAGAGTCACAGCGTAGGGCTCATAAGGCTCAGGAGCATTGAGGTCGTCTCGGTCCCAACCTTCAGGATAGACCATCTTCTCCTGAGAAGCGTGGGCTTCTGCTTCAGTATGTGGACTCCAATCGCTGCTGTCCCAGCTCTCTTCCATAGCTTTTACAAACAGGGTTCCAGCGCCAACGCCAACGATGTCGTCGACGTCTGCGTGTCCGTCGCCGTCTGCATCCCACATGTACGGGATGGCAGGCGTGGTCCATTGCCACTGAGGGCGACCGGGCCTGTCAAGCTTGAAGGTGATCGTAAAGGTCTGAGGCTCGGTGTACGGACGGAGGTTGTATTGATACCTTAACATGCCGCCGTTGATATTCTCAGAGATCCAGTCAGTAGTCCACTCACGGGTCTCATGGCTGTACTTCATGCCCTTCAGGTAGGTAGCATTGGGTGCGTCGGGATCAGAGATGACAACGTGGTAGTCGTCGCCCTTGAGACCAATTCCGGTGTGGGAAAGCAGCGGAAGCTGGTCAGAAGGAACGGAGCAAGGAGGAAACGTCATCGGATGATTATGGTCAGTTAAGGGACTATAATTTTCATTCTGTTCCATTTTTACCCCCTTAACTAGTCGAAATCAAAGAGGGGCGCGGGGAGGATAAGAACATCGAACACGGAGATAATGTCAACCTTGGTGGCAGCAGAGTTGGCTACGGCAAGGGACATACGGCAACGCTGAGGCTCCTTGATTGCGCCCGGGCACCGAGCGGTCAGAGAGAAGCGAACGATGTGATCTTCCATTTCGTCGATGTAACCTTCGGCCTCAAGACCCATAGGCTGGTCCTCGTCAAAGGCGATACCTACGGTCGTGTAGCCCTCTTCGGTTAGATGGATAGGAACGAGCTTGACATCTCGTAACTGCATCGGTCCATGCTTGGGAACATAAGGGCCGACTGCGAACTCGAAGTCTTGGCAGATGTTGTCAGGATGACCAGGACGTGGCCAGCCTTGGTGGTCATGCTCGGCCCTGCAATGCGGGCCAGGGTGGTAGTTGATGTTGTCCGGTGCGTACCAGCAGGGGATTGCGAAGTCAGCGACCTCGCCATTCGTTACCCTAAGGGTACCCGGAGTTGCAACATCTTCAAGCTCATGGTGACGATGGTCGCAACCATGGTGATCATGATGATGATCGTGCTTACGATAACCCATGATACCTCCTTAAACGAATATTGCGTCTCTGACATCATTGTAGCACGTGAAGTAAGGTTGGATGTCTCCAATACTGTGCAAACTCTGGCGCCTATCAAAGCCATAGACGATGCCCTGACGGGAGCTCATTGCGAACAGCTTGGTCATGAAGTGCACCAGCCTGAACTTCGCTTTGCCTTTAATGCGGATCTTATAGGACTCAACCTTGAGATCGACTCTTACGAACTCTGTCAGGTTGTACTGGGTGCGGTGATAATGCAGATGCTTCTTGGTGACTACCTTGCGACCGAACTGATCAATGCACACGATCTCGATCACAGCGTCGCCGATGAAGTAATCGAAGTTGAACTCAAGCTGGGTCACATGGTGCCAGTTCTGCAACGGCTGGGTGGTGCCGATCAATCCGGATTCCAACAGGAACGGGAAGGTGGCCTCCTCGGTCGGGCCATCGTTGAACGTTGTAGGCAGCATGTAGATCATGCTCTTGGTTACGATTCCGATACCTTCACGGTGTTGGTCGCTGTCGATGTGGATAAGGTTAAGGATGGGATCACCAACGTCGATAGTGTAGGTATACCAAGCCTTCTTGTCAATATCGTAACAGAACAGGACGTTGTCAACCTCGTCACGTCCGGAGCCGAATGCGCAGTACAGGATGCCGTCTGCGTCAAGCAGGTGGGCGTTCGTGAGAGCGTATCCGTAAGCGTTGGTGAACGCAGGCTTCACGGGATCGGAGACGTAGTTGGTCCTGATCTGGGAATTGTAGTCCATGGTCAAAGTGGTAAGCGCAAGGCCGTACCTGCTGACAGCATAGATACCATCCTCGCATACCAGGCCGCCGTCATAGGACTTGCAGCCGACCGCACCTGCTACCTGCTCTGCCTGCCAGGACTTCATGCTCTGCTCGCTGGACAGGGCGATAGAGTTCTCGACCAGGTTGAAGCGCTGCTCCTTGGTGGAGTTAGCGCTATCGGTCAGCATTGTAACGATGCTGTTGCCAGACTGCGTCTTGTATTTGGTAACGACTCGGATGCGAAGTCCGGAGCCAGGCTCTACGTCAACGTAGCCACCGCCGGTACCGCTGGAGATACTGAATAGATTGCCAGGGTTGCCGCCGATATACAGCCTCTCAGGCTGCTCGCCGCCCCAGAAGTAGAACCTGCCGTCAATCATGGTGCAACGGGATGCCGGTACGCCACGGGTGTAGTTCGTAGTGGGAGCGGTAAGGTTAGCCATCGGCCATGAAGATACGTCAGTCAGGTAGCCGATCCAGTTGAAGGTGTAGCTTCCTCCGTCCTGGCTCGGGAAGTCATACCTGGTGGCAAACTGTAGCTCGGATGCGTTGTCAACAACGTAGTAAAGCTCAAGCGCCAAGATGTCGTACCCGGTCGGTGCGGTGCCGGTCAGCTGTAGGTAACAACCGCTGTGCCACTCGGACACAGGCGTGTTGCAATAGACGACAAGCTGGCCGGAAACTGCGGTAGGTCCGTATTTGTTTACATAGGTGTAAGCTAATCCAACCCTATAGCAGTTGGTCTCTGTCATGGAAGAGGAGAAGGCGAGGGAGCCTCTGGCCACCAGGTTAGAGGAGGTGAGCGCGGAGGGGTTGCTGATGAACTTCGCATTGGACAAAGTGGTGCCACTGATGTCACCGGTGTAGATGTCCATGTCGGCAGTCATAGCGATAAGCTTGTTGTCACCATAGGCAAGCTCGGTGATGACGGTGTCATAGGTGCCGTTCTTGTCGGTCATGGTCATCTGGTACCAAAGGGTAGGAGTACCGTCTTCAGGCAGCCTTCTACGATAAAGGCCACCGTCAGTGGTGGCCGCAAACATGAAGTCATCCACCAGCAGGGAGACGCCATTGAGCTGTTTGTTGGCAGGGGCGCCAAGCAGCTCCACTATGTTGTTTCTTGTCTCAATGGTGTTGTTGCTTGCGATGGCGCAATTGTTCTGCAACACCATGTAGTTCTGCATCAGATCGGTCTGATCGTTGTCTCGCTCGTAAGTAGACTCCCAATCCCTCGGGGACAACTCGAAGTTGCAACCGGAGAATTGCTTGAAGTCCTGTACGCGAGGCTCGGTGGCGGCCTTTCGACCGCCGCCGTTTGCAGGCTTCTTCTTGCTTTGCGTAGCCATTAGTATACCTCCACGAAACCTAAGGGCTCAGTGTCCCAGTAGTCCGGGATGGTATGAGCGCTGTCGTCCTCTCGGTAAGCAGAAAGGATCTGCTTTGCCTCGTCGGTGAGAGACTGTACCCGCTCGGCAGCACTCGGGTCGCCTTCGGCTCGCTTAGCTGCTACACGGGTGATAAGCCAGTAGGGGTCTGGAAGGTCGGTAAGAACCTTCTCCTTGTAAGCCTTGGGGCAATCATCTGGACAGTCGTCGTCGCAGATGTGCAGCAGCGGTAGCTCCCTGATGATGTCGGTCTCAAGAAGGCCGCCGAGCTCTGGGCCGGAGAAAGGTCTCTTAAAGCACAGATCCTTTCCAACCATGAAGGCTTGGTTCTCCATATTGACGGTGTTGTACTCGCCGTTGCTGGGGCTGTACATCCTGCGCTGGAACCTGTTGCCCTGCCTGGGGGAAGTGAAAGGAATCTGAATCACTCCATTGTGGTGAGGTAGGTGCAGCCTGACAGCGTCACCGTAGCCGGTGCAAACTCGATAGGCGTGCTCCGGAAGCTCGAACTCCTGGATACCCTTGTGGGCATGGCCCATCTCCCACTTTTCCCTGAGCCAGTTCCAGTCCTGCTGGCGCTGTAGCTCGGGGATCGCAAGGTTTGCCTCCATTACGATTTCCTTGAACTTGTCGCTCTTGGAATGGAAGGCACCTTCAACACCTTCAGTTACATCAAGCCGCACCTTGTATACGGAATAGAGGACCTGTTGTACGAAGTCAGCGATAGTAATTCCGTTGTACATCGTGCGCCTCCTTTTCTAGCACTTGCCTCCGCACTTCTTCTTTGCGTTCTTCTTTGCCTCCTTGAAGCCACCCTTCTTGGGAGCCTTCTTGGCGTCATCCTTCTTATCGGTCTTAGGGAATGCCATAATTACCTCCTAGTAATTCCTACCGGCATTGTAGTTATTGATAAGGGAACCGAAGTAGTCCTTGCGCTGTACCTTGTTGGCAGGTGCTTCGGCCCGTGCCTTGTTACGAGAATCGTCCGGCATCAGGTAGCCGGAAAGCTGAGCGTAGTTCTCAGCGACCTTATTGGCATTAGCGTAACCACTGGAACCAAAGTCAGCGTCACCAGATCCAGGCGCCTGATACAGATTCGGGTTGATGTTGTTGAGGTTGGCAGCCATGTCGCCCTCAAGGCCGCGCAGCGTGTACTCGGCATTAATAGCTGCGTCATTCTTGTTGACGTTGTTCTGGTTAACGCTTTCCTCGTAAGCATTCTCAACTGCATCCTGGTTGGTCTGATGCTGCGTCCAATAGTTCACGTTATCGAAGTCGGTGCGGTCACGGAGCATGTCGATCATGTTCGTGGTGCCGCTTGCGTTCATCGCGTTGCCCATCGTGGCAAGCACGCCCTGGGCTGCGTTCTGCAACTGACGCTGAGCCTGGAACCTGTCAGCCTCAGTCTTGCGACTGTTCTGCTTCTTCTCGGTATCAGCGAGTGCCCGGTTCTGCCTATTGGAGAAATCGTAGTTCTCAATAAGCTGGTTGAACTGGTTCTTTGTGGAGTCGGCTGCGTAGTTGCCTAGCTCTCTCTGGTGATTAGCAGCTAGTTGCTCGCGATCGGTGATGTCGCCATCATCGTAAGCCATAGTTACTCCTTTCAAAAGAAAGGGCCAGCCGGATGACCGGCCGGCCCAATTATCAGAAGTTGGTTAGAGATTAGGAGCGAGCAGTAACGGTGATCTCGGACTCGCAATACTTGCTCGGCTTGCCAAGAGCAGTGTAGCGGATGGTGGTCTCGCCAGCAGCAACGCCAGTGATAATACCATTCTCGTCGATGGTGGCGATGGCAGTGTTCTCAACTGCGGCTACCCAAGTAGGATCGAACAGGCCAGTGCCGGAAACCTTGGCGCCGCCAAGACCCTGCTCGCCAACCTTCAGTTCGATAGTAGCAGCAGCTTCGATCTTCTCGATGTCGCCGTTATTGGGGGCAGGATTCTGAACCAGATTGACGTTCAGAGCGGGAGCACCAACGGTCTCCTCAGCGTCAACCAGCAGCAGGATGCCATGAGCCAGGTTCGGGATAACCCAAGCGTCATGCTTCATGTCGAATACCAGCTCGGTGAACTTGCCGCGAGTCTTGCCGCGATCGGTCTCCATATAGCCATACTCCTCACCCAGCTGTGCAGCAGGACGATAAACGACCATGCCGATTACCTGGCGGCGAGTAATGGGGGAGACAGGACCGGTTGCGTCATCAGGATCAATACCCTGGCCAGGGAAGCCCTGCCACGGGAAGTCGGAGATACCAGTAACCTCCCAGTCGCCCATATCCTCAGTCCAATCCTCAGCGTCACCGAAGTACGGAGCGCCAGCGGGCATGGACAGAGCATAGTTGGTGATCTCGTTTACGAAGGTGGCGCTCTCTGCGTCATAGTAGGTACCGATGTAGTTGGTGGCACGCATACGCTGTGCGGCAGCCAGCTCGTTCTGGAGCTTCAGGACGCCAGCAGGAGCGCTGATGGAGTTCATCAGAGCGTCATAAGCACCGGTGCCAGCAGCGGAGTGAACAACGTTGTTGTTAGCATCAAGGTAGACCTGCGGATAATACTGAGACGGGATGGAGAAGTCGAAGTCCCAACCATAGAAGCGCTCGAACTTGCCTTCCTTCAGGTCGTCATAAGCCTTGTCGGTGGCCGGTACGGAACCAGGAACGCCGATCAGGTTAGACAGCAGTTCGTCCTTGTAAGCCTTGTCCAGCAGGATAACGCGGTTGTCTTCGGGGATGAACAGGTTGGTCCATGCAACGTCGATGGCGTTCAGCATCGGGCGAACGTTCAGTGCGTCCCACTCGATAGCCTTGATAGGAGCGAACTCAGGCTGGAAGGACAGACCCATGTAGGGGCCAGGGGAAGCGATCCACTCACCAGTGCAGTCAAACATACGGCCTTCGTTGGCGTAGGTCTGAACGAAGCGACCGGAGATGTGGCCGTTGGCGATTGCGAAGAAGTTGTACTTGTCGATGTGAGGACCAAGGATCTCCTTGTCCCAGATTGCCTTTGCCTTGTTGATGGTCTCAGCGGTGGACATGTAAGCCTCGCCGCCAGTGTAGGCGCTGGACTTGGTGGCGGTACCGAAGTTACCGATTTCGCCTGCGTACTGCTTCTCGTCGAACACGCGCCATGCGATGGACTTGTGCTGGCCAGAAGTGAACACGCGACGAGTGAAGCGAACGGTCTGGAACGGGCCGTAAGCAGAAGCGCCCCAACCATCGCGACCCTCAGTGTTGGTTCCTGCGAGACCGTTCAGACGGCGGTCGTCGTAGTCGAAGATGCGGTCGGATACGAGGATATCGTCGTATGCGTATGCCTCTTCATTGTTTGCGATCTTCACACCCTTGCCGGTGAAGATGTTGATGGAGTAACGAGCAGGGAGCAGTCGGTTGTCTTCGATAGCTGCCTTGTTCCATACCATCGGGCTGATAGGCTGTGCCATTGTGCTTTTCCTTTCTCTTAGCCCAACCAAGTTGCCGAGTATACCCTAATTATACACGATCGTACTACATAAGTAGCAGATCCTCAATGGGACCTACTTGCTGACCTGGGGTTTCTCCAGGCACCTCAGGCTCTACTTGTTCCTCAGGAAGATAGGAAGCGGGTGGTGCGGCGGGAGGAACCTCTTCTGCCATGGGGAGATCTGCCGGAGGCTCTTCAATGTCCATAGGCATCTCGCCGGGAACAGGCTGTTCAGGAGCTTGCTGAGCCATCTGGTTCATCTGTTCCTGCATACCTGCCATCTGCATACCTTGCTGGTCGATCTGTGCCTGCATGTCACCCATCATGGCCTTGGCCATCTGGGTCTCAAGAGCGTCTGCCATGGTCTGTGCCATGTCTACGTTGCTAAGCTCAAGCAGTCTCTTAGCGATAGGAAGCAGTACCTCGTCCTCGATAACCTTCCTATTCTCCTCGGACCAGCCGTTGAGATTCTGTACGAAAGGCTGTGCCAGTTCGGTGAGAGCCTGGCGCTCCTGGTCCTCCTTCAGCTCCACGAGGGAACCGGTGCGAACCTGGAAGTTGATGCCAGATGAGCTGAGCATGTCGAAGTCAACCAAGATGTTCGTGCCGTCGATCATGTCCTCATAACCAATGTCGATCAGCTTGCGCCTAGTATCCTCGTCAACTTCGATAGTATGTTCGCCACCTTGAGACTCAAGGTACAGTCGAAGAGCCATGTTGGCCCACTGGCCCATGAAGGTCTCAATGCGCTTCTGGTACTGGTTGATGTTGATGGTCTTCTGTGCCACCTGTGCGTCAACTCCGGGAGCAGTCTTGCTGAATCCGGTGCCGGAGTCGGCAGCAACGGTACCATCCATCACGTTCAGGTTGCGAGTCATGGCGCTTGCAATGGCCTCACGGGTGGTGGCCCAGTTGGACAGAACGCTGTTGTCAACCTTCACAGGCTCAACCTTGACGTTGTTCGGGTTGTTGCCAAGGTTCCAGATCTTACGCGGCTCGAACTTGTAGGAAGCCGGATTGGTCTCCCAGCCGGAAACCATGATGGGCGGCTCCATTGCCAGCAAGAGGTTCTTGTATGCACTGGTCTGGAACAGATCGTTGAATTGCTGGTCAGCAAGCAGGAACTCTACCTGGCTTACTCCGAGCGGAAAGTCGGGATCCGTTTCCAGCACGCAGAAGATCCAAGGGATGCCCTTGCGTGGGTCGTAGTTCTTGACGCGACGGATGATAGCGTTGGCTGCCGGGCACCAAGTAACGAACTCCTTGGAACCGCGACGGTACTCAGTAACCAGCTCGACGCTGTGAGTTGCCGTGGAACCCTTCAACTGGTCAGCAAGCTTCTCGGATTCCCACTGCTTTGCTCCCCAGAGTTCGTTTTCGATAACGTATTTGACGACATCCTCGTCAAATGTGGGATCAATAATAGTATCCTCGTCGGACAATAATGCTCGAAGCTCGTCCTCAGACAGATACTCACGATGATACACAACCTCAGGACGCAGGATGTTGGTGCAGTCCGGGTTGATGAAGACGTCCTTCCAGGATTCCAGGTTGTAGGAAACCCTTGCGTCTCCGTCATAGTCTGGCTCGAAGCCGATGCGAACCGGCGCGAAGCCGTAGATGAAGGCCATCTTGTAGGTGTTGGTAAGGTTGGACATCATATCAATGCCCTCGAACTCAGACCACATGATCTTGTTCTTGAACAGATATTGGAGCACGATGTTCTCCATGCTGTTCTTGTCATACGGTGTCTGAAGCTCGCCGTCAGGAACGCGCTGGATGGTGTCACCCAAGGTCTTACGAAGGATGTACTGAGTGGAACCTTCGCTGAAATACTTGGTGCGACCCTTTCTGATGCTCCACTCATGGATGCTCTTGTTCTTGGCCAGGAGGCCGTAGAGCTCATGGTGGGAGGTACGCAGTTGCATCTGTACCTTGGCGGCATCAAACCGGGCCTTCATCTTAGAAAACCCGGTATCCTTGATTGCCTCGGCACTGATGTTCCACTTCTTTTCATCAGTGTTTGCCATTAGTATTCACTCCTCTTGTATGCTTCACGGCTTCCCTTGGTGGAGAAGTCAGGGCTCAAATAGTTCTTGTTAGCGGAATAGGGGCTCTTGGTATACATGTTGGCAGGCTTGTTGACACTCAAGCTGCCGCCCTTCATGTTGTAGATCTTCGGATTGTAGTTGCTGGAACCGCCACCGGAGCTGTAACTCTTGTAGCTATATCCGCCCCCAGACCTGCTCCAAGAGCTGCCGTTGCTTGTGGACTTGGAGGCTGCTGCCTTGTCGCCAGCGTCCTGCTTCGCCTTCTTGGCGATAGCAGCGTCGATTTCGCATTGCTTATCAAATGGCAAGTTTGCGTAATCCTCGCTGTTGTAGCCCTGTGCTGCCAGCTCTGCGATCTGCTCGGGAGTCAGGTCGGCGCCCTTGCCACCGGAGATCTTCCTGATCTCTTCCTCGGTGTAGCCCTCCTGCCTCAGACGCTTCCACTGGTCTTGCGTGAGGTTGCCGTACTTCTCGTTCTTGGGAATCCACATACGGCCGTCAGCAGTGCGACCGTCGTTGGTATACTTCTCGGTACGATAGTCGCCGTAGTTGCCTTCGGCTTCGGTCGGCGTAATGAATACGTCACGGAACTGATGCTCCTTGTTTCCGTCCTTGTCGGTGTCGTTGTCTCCCTGGGACGGGGTCGTCCACAGCAAGCCCTGACTCGGATGGTCGCCGTAGTCTACGTACTTGTAGCCACCGTTGCCGTCTCTCAGCTTCACCTGGGAGTTGTAGAGGACGTTGTATTCTGCCGGATCATAGATGATATTGTCATAGAACAGGTCGGACTTCCAGCTGTTGCGGCTGTTTACTGCTGCCCAAACGCTGTCCTTGACCTGATAATACTGGCTAGGATCGTTCTGGGCCAGATCGTTCAGCCTCTTGATGTCCATACTATTCAGCTCGTTGATGTAGCTTCCGAGCAGGGAGGCGTCATACTTGGTGATCCTGACACCGGCTGCGGCTGCGTCTGCCGTGGTGTCATAGTTCTCAAGCAGGCCCTTCACGAACTCGTAGTAGCCAGCCATGTCGGTTCCGCCGTTGGCCTTGAACGCCTCGAAGCTGTTGCTCTTGGCTGCCGCCTCGTCGTCCTCGTCGTGCTCGGAACGCAGAGCGGATCCTTCCCAACCGTACTTGCCGCCGGTGAAGCGATTCAGAATCCAGCCAGCAAGGTCGTTCTGGAGAGCGAAGCTGTTGAGCTGGGCTTCTCTGTCACCACGGTTGTTACCGTAGATGTCCTTGAAGACGTCACGCTCAAGATCGCCCTCATGCAGCAAGTCGTGCACCTGGGAGATGAGCATAGGATCGCTGAAGATCTTCAGTACCCTAGCCTCGACCTCCTTGGCTACGTCGAACTCAGGCTTGAAGCCCTCGCCTGACAGAACGCTTTTACCAAGGTCTGTAATAGCTTGCAAGCCTTGGAGACACCTGTTGGAGCCTAACATATCAAGACCGCCGTTGATGGCGATCGTTGCGCCCCTACCCCAGTCGCCAGTCTGTATCGCCGTGCCGATACCGATGGCTGCCGGTACGGACCACTGGGTTATGTCGTCAAGGAACCAGCTCATGTAGATGGGCTCATGCTCCTTGGTGAACGGATTGGGAACCTTCCAGAAGCGGTAGTCGTTCTTACGGATGGCATCCATCGTTGGATCTTCGTCATCGTCCGGTGGCTGTAGGCCGCCGAGCAGCATGATGAGGGACAGATGGAACAATGCTTGCAGAGCGGTGGAACCGAAGCGGAGGCCGTCGTACTGCATACAGAGCTTGACGCCCTGTAAGAACCGCGGCTTCTGCTCGTCGCTCAGTGCTGCCAGACCACCAATGGAATTCTCAAGCAAAGCCTTGCGCTCGGCCGGGGACATCTTGCCGCTCTTAACCATGGAGCTTCCAGCGATGTAGGAGATGATGTATTCCGCCGTGTTGCTGAACGGAATCCATGCCTCCATAACCTGCATACCGTAGGTGAAGAACGGAGCGTTGAACACGAACGTGGTAAGCAGATCTGCCATGCCGCCCTTGTCAGCAAGCATGGTCTTCAGCGCTACCGTAGCAGGAGACACGCGCTTGTAGGTCGTGTTGGTCGTCCTGTGGTAAGCCTGCCAGAACTGATCGGAAGCAGCGATGCCGGTGAATACGTCAGTAGGATTCGTCTGCAACGCATTCATCATAGTCTCGCCGTCGATGTTGGAACCGATGCGTTTCTGCTCAACCATGAAGCTTTGTATCAAGGTCTTCGCAAAAGGCTCAGCGGTAGCAAGATCGCCGACCATGATTGCGTCGGAGATTCGCTGCATCTTCTGGGTCAGCTCTCGGATCTTCGGAGATGAAGCGTCAGGCAACGTGGTCTGGATGAAGTCCTGTACGTTCTTGGTCGTCATCGGTCGGCCGGTCGCACAGAATGCCATCAGCAGGTCACGCCTTCCGCCGTCAACCTGGATCAAAGTCTGGACGGCATTGGCAGCATCAAGGAAGTCCTTCTTCTTACCATAGTCCTTCCAAGCATCCAACGGGATGTTGTACTTGCTGTTGCCGAGCTGCGCCTTGTTAAACAGCGCAACCTCAGCAAGTCCCTTGCCCTGCTCGACTACGGAGGTAGCCATCAGTGGTACGTTGCCAGCGATGTGAACTGTACGCCAAGCGGAGAGACCGAAGGTTGCGATCTCGTCGCCAAGCTTGCCCTTGTCGGAACCGATGGCAGTCTTGCTGTTCTTCCTCTTCTCGATCCTTCCTTGTGCCAAGGAGGTGCGATCGAAGAAAGCCTGCTCGATCACGTTCAGGTCGTAGTCTGCCAAAGCGTCTGCATGTTCAGGATCAATCTGGTGCATCTTGTCTCTGAACATGACGTTGTCGTGATACAGCTTGGAGAAGCTCTTGCCGCCCATGGCTGCAATTCCGAACTCCTCGCAGTCAATGTCGCTGATTCGGCACAGGGCTCGCGCCATGTCCTCCCAGGACTTGACCACGTCTTCCCTACCGTTGGCGGTAGCATACTGGTTCAGATACTTGTAGCTGTTGACGGTAGCCTTCCGGCCAGCCTCGATGACGTCCTTTACGTTGTGCCCTTCCATCATGGAGCCAGGTCGGACCAAAGCCTCTGCCAGCTCGTTAGGAATGATGCCGACAGGGAAGCGGGGATGGCCGCCGAACGGGTTCTCAATGTTAGCCATGGTGAACGCAAACGGGTGACCAGCCTCGTCCATGGATCGCTGGATCAAGGTGAAGCCGGTGTTGACGAACTCCTTGAAGACTTCCTTATTGGAGCGACCGCGCATTCTGTCGTCGCCCTCGAAGACTCGAAGGTCACGGTCTGCGCCATAGCCAAGGACAACGCGAAGCAGCTGGTAAGCATACTTTGCGTCAGTAACCGGATCCCATCCGAACATCTTGCAGATGGTGCTGAAGATGATCTCAGTGTCGTCATCATAGCGAACTACGAACTGGCCGTTCTCTTTGGACAGATGGGAACCCTCGATGTTGAAGTCGCCGGAAAGGAACTCAGATGCGAAGCGCGTCTCGGCTGCTCGCCTGCGGCTCTCCTCGCCGATACTTGCCGCGTCAGCGGTTGGATCAAGAACCCTCTCAGCCCAAGCGTCAAGCTCGTCAACGTTGTATCCAAGCTCGTCAAGCTTCTGGTCAACGCCGGTAGCATTGCGGCGATACTTGGATAGCAGGTTGTACATCCTGTCGCTGTCTGTCTCGGGCTTCAGGATCTCATTCGCGGTCTTGCCGCTGATTACGCGGGCATTCGGGTTTACGTTTCCGGGACGTTGCGTGCTCTTGCTTGCAGCCTCGTTAGCCCTGTTTGCAAAGGATCTGCGAAGGGCTGCCTCAGGATTGGCGTAGTCGTCGTCGGTCCAACCCTCCAACGGGTTCCAATCTTCGTCGGCCTCGTCCTGCATGATCCAGCCGTCGTAGTAATCGTTAGGTGCAGCATCAGGAGCAGATCCGCCATCCCATACCTCACCGGTTTCACCGTTGATGAGCCTTGCTCGCTCGTCTTCGGTAGGCATGACAGGGTTCTCAACCGGTCGTGCCATGGTTGCCGGATTAGGCTTTGTGACATGCTTGGGGATAGGAGAAGCCTTTGCTTCACCCTTCTTGGGCTTTCCGGTCTGATCGTGCCTGGTCCACTTCTGTTGCAGACCGCCATCAGAGGTTTCCTCGTACTCGACCTTGCCAGCAGTGTTAGCGTTCTTCTGCTGGGCTGGCTTCTTCTTCTGATTGGCATAGGCGCCAGGAGAAGCTACGGCGTTGTTGTAGTTTAACTCAACACCTGCGGGCTTGCTGGGTGCTACTTCGGCCACCAAGTCCTCAGACTTGGGCCGGACGACATCCATGCCTTGTTCATTTTCCTCAGCGTTTCCCTGAGTTCTGAACACGTTGCTCTTCTGTCCGGTACTGGTAGGAGCAACATGATGCTGCACTTGAGGGGTTACTGGCTCAGGAGCTACGTATTCGCCGCCGCCTTCGGAGCCAGGGTTGTACCAACCTCCGCCTCCTTCGACTTCCTCGTTGTATCCGGAATCGGAGCGATCTTCCCAAGTTGCACCCTCGAACGGGTTGCTACTTCCACCATAATGAGAGCTGTTGCCACCGTATTGAGTGTGGGTACCGCCACTATAGGCGTTGTTTCTTCCCATGACACTCCTTTCATAACGTGGGTACTCTAGGTATATTTTAGCATAAAACAAAGGAAGCCCCGGTTTCCCAGGGCTTCCACATGTTCTCCTATTTCTTGACTACTCGCATCACGCTGGATGGCGTGGTTGCGTTGAGCTTCCAAGGAGCGCTCTTGCTGGTGGCGTAGCGCATGTACTTGTTGTAGCTTCCAGGCACGGCCTTTCCGCTGTGGCTATTGATAATCAAAGCCTGGTTCTCGATGGTTGCGCCATTGAGGGATGCCCTCTTGTTCGCAGTGTTGTCCTCGCCAAACATTCCAAAATGGCCACGGACGACGCACCAGGAGCCGAGGCCGGGCTTGCCGGGATAAGGAACCCACTTGAGCAGGCAGCCGAAGTTCCAGTTCTTCTCGGTACAGACGCGATACAGGCAACCCTCGGTCTCGCCGTAGATACCGGCGGGACACAGATCAGGATTGGTGTAGTTCATGAACTTCAGGAACGCATCTTCCCAAGTGTAGCTAGTCTCCATGACGGTCTTCCACTCGAAAGCCATGCGGCTCTTAATCCACTTCTCACCATCGAAATACTGGTTAGCCAGGAAGTCGGACGGATTGACGCCTCGCTTCAGGCACTTGCTTACCATAGTCTTCACAAAGGCGTTCATCTCATCATCCACGCAGTAGCGGATGTTTCCTTGGCTTGCCCAGAATTCCATCGGTAGGCGCCCACCCATAAGGGCATACTTGATGTCATCGTTCTCAGGGAAGGTACCAGGAGCGTCGGCCCAGTTATAACCCATACCGGACTCCTCGGTGTACATCTCGAAGAACAAGTCTTCCAACGTTGCGATCCTCTTGTTGTCACCGTTAAGTCGGCCAGAGACAGCCTGCTCGGCAACAAAGTTGTCGATCTTTACACCGTTGGCAAACTCAAGGTCATCAACAGGATCAAGGAAGGCAACAGTCTTGTTGGCTGCTGCTGCACCTTCGTGCATCTTGACTGCCTGATCCTTGAGCGGCGTGGTGTTCTTGTACATCACATCGAAGTTACCGGTATCGGCATTATATACAGGAACGCACCTGAAAGTATTAGGAGCCTTCCTGCCTGCACTTCCGGATTCACGGAACGGAATCAGCGGGGCGTACACGGTGCTGGTCTCCCTGGTGACCGGATCCCAAACGTCGCAAGCAGCGAAGCCTACGATGCGATCAGGGTGAGACTCGGAGAGATACTGTACGTCGCCATCCCATGCCATGAAGAACTCATTCATCATCATGCGGGTACGTTCCCAGACATCCTCATAGAGACGATTGCTCTCGGAGATGCCAAGGTCGAGATTGCTCATGTTGACCTTGTAGATCTCCTCAGCGGTTGCCATCCTGTAGCGGAACCTGCAACCATCCATAGCCTCGACGGTATCCCTAAACAGGGAGTCATTGCTTACAGAGTAGACTCCGGTATCCTCGTTGGTGATTCTGTTCATCAGGTGCTCGGTGATTACAGTCATTGCATCGCCGTAGTCGAACCTGAAATCAGGATCTTCAACGGTCCAGGTAACCGTGTTGCTAGGCAGCCAGAAGGATGCAGCCTGGGTATCTCCGTAGCCGTTGAGCTCTCGGTCGAAGTAAGACCAGTAGATGATGCCATCTGCGTTCATGACGGTATTAGCATCCAGTAGGTCGCTCTTGCCGATTTCCCTAAGCATGGCAGTATAGACTGTGCCAGGCATGGCCACTGCCATCTTGTTGCGCTGTGCTTCCTTCAGGATTCCTACCACATCGTCGGTGGAAGCAAGGGAGCCAACGTAGATGTCAGTGAGGACTACGACGCAGTTGGAACCGGAGCACGGTTTGTCGATGCCGTCAACTCCAACGATCTTAGCATCGTTGTTCTTGAGCCAAGTCTCGAAGGTGGAGCCACTCAACTTCTCTCTGTTAACCTTGTCTAACTTTTGCAACGTTTCATAAGGCAGCAAAGCCGGAGCATCCTGCATAGCCTTCAGGTTCCTCTCGATGGAGGAGGCGTGCTTGCGAACGCCGGTTGCAACGCTGCGAAGCTCAGGGGCAGGACGAGGAATCTTGTAGACAGCCTCAAGGACTGATGCGCCGCTTACAGGCTTGCCTACATCCGCCATAATGCGCTCGATGGCACCATTGATGGTGTTCTTATAGATCTCCTCGTTTGCGGTGTTACCCCAATCCATGGAGCCGAAGTCGATCTGTGTCGGCAGCAAGTTGTTCACCGCTGTGGAGATCTGGTCCAAGGAGCGGATGATCGGAGCGTCATACTCGTCGGTCAATGCGTTATAGTTGGGAACACACATGACGCTTGCGATATTCATGTAGAACGTCATGCCATAGTTCTCATAGTCAAGCCTTGCATCCTCTGCTGCGATACGCTTTGCCAGCATGAGGCGAGCCTTCTCAAGTGCTCCCTCAGGAGTAGAACCGGCTGCCATTGCATCGAAGTAAACGGAGTCAAGATTGTCACGGAACTCATTCCAATCGTAGAATCGGTCACTGAACTTGCGGTTCTTGATGATCGCATCCTTGCCGTCAAGACCGGACTTCTTGGTCTTCAGGCTGTGATCCTCGCCGGACTTGGAGCGCTTGCCGGAGAAGAACCTTGAGATGTCGTTCATCTGGTTGCCGTTGTCGTCAAGGGTCTCGTCGGTGTAATCATACTCGGTGTCAACGACGATAGCGTCCTTGCTGAAGCTCTCGCTCAGAGGAACACCGTCGGTAGTCATAGAGTCAGCCAGACGCTCCCTGTCTGCTTGGTCCAGATCGGATACCATGCGGTATCTGTTGGTGGACTTGGTCATGAAGTAGGACTGGAGCAGCATGTGGCGCTCAGTCTCGTAGCCTTCAATACCAGTAGAGGAAGCAGTCTTGGCACCGCTCATGGTCTGCCTTACGTCGTAGTAGGCGTTAGCAGAATAGATGTCAAAGGTCAGCTCAGCAGTGAACTCACCGTCGGGGATCTTTGTCCAGTTAGTGATCTCTACCTCTTCGGAATACTTCATAAGGAGGTCAGCTACCTCGTCACCAAGGTTCTGTGCCAGTTCGTCGAGGCCCCACTTGCGCCTGTCGATGTCCAGTGCGTTTAGATCCTTGATGAACTTCTCGTTCTTCAGGTCAACGCGATCGCCCTTGATGGAAGCCATCTTGATGTTGCGAAGGACGTTGTTGAGCTTGGAGTTCCAGCCGCTCACGGAAGCAGCGTTTGCAGCGTTCTTGCCTTCAAGCGGGGTGGTAAGTGCTCGCAAAGCAGCGTAACCGGGGTGGTTCATAAGTTCCTGCGCTGCTGCGCTTACGGTAGACATGCTCTCATACGGCAAGGCTGCAATGGTAACCTCGCCCTCATGCCCAGTAACAGTCGGGATCGTCTGCTTCAGTAGGCTCATAAGCTGCGGGTTAGCCTTCAGGAACTCCTCATCGGACATCTTGCCAACCAAGGTATCGTGGCTGAGGGTTCCCATACGGCCGTACTCGTCGAAGAAGTCTATCGTCTTGCCATTGAAGAACACGTCATAGAAATCCTTCTTGGTAAGATCGGCGGCATTCATGCGGCCGAGGCACATGGAGTCAACCGTGCGGAGCTCGGTAGTGAAGCCACCGTCGAGTGCCATGACCAAGGACTGGTAACCAGCGTTGACCCTTGCGGTCTGGCTGTTCTTCTCGGAGTCTGCGGATTCCTTCTCCATGGGGCTGAAGACTGCATCCATGTAAATCGGCCCAGGGATCGCAGTGGACACCTCAGCGGGATCTTCGAGGATCATCCTGATGGCTTCGTCGGAAACTTCCTTGGTTCCACGGCTGCGCTCAAGGCTCTGGGCGATACGTACCATCTCGGTGTTGGCTTCGGGCCACGGACTGCCAGCGTTCTTCTCGTATCCGTTAAGGTTGAGACCTGCGTAAGCGGAGTCAACGTCCTGCTCAAGCTGGAACAAGATCTCTTCCGGCCTGGTGGAGATGAAACCGCCGGTCTCGATGACCATGTCGCAGAGTACGGCAGACTTGTATTCCCAGTCAACAGATGTGTCCTGCATGAATTCCTTAATGCTTCTCCAACGGAACTGCCTATGGCTGGTTTCATATACGTTGAAGAATCCGGTAGCAGCAGCGTGGCTGTCAACTGCGGTTCCGTCCAGGCGCTTCCTGGTGAGCTTGCCGGTCTCCATGTAGCGCTTGAAGTTCTTGTTGCCGTCAACAGTCTCGTCAACGATCATGCGCCACACGTCAGACGCGCTGCGGAGGATGTTGTGCTCGTGCGCCAAGTCGGACTGGCGCTCTACATACTCAAGGCCGGTGGCGTCCTTGACGGACTTGTACAGCTCCTTGAGCCTGTTGGTACGCCAATCGTATACCATTGCGCTGCGAACAGCCAGCATGGCACCAGTGTTGCTGCTAAGCAATGCCTGGCCATACTCGGAATTGAAGAATCCGGTAGGATTGTCCATGCCGTAGAAGCCAAACATGGCAGGCTGGGTCTCGTAAATAACGGACACAACGGAGTCGGTAAGCTTGTCGAAGGTGCTGTCAATGACGTCGCCCTTCTCCCAAGCGTCTTCAAGCTTCTTCCACTGAATCAGCATGTGTCGCATGTTGACCATGGCGGTTGCAGCCTCCTGGTTGTACTTGGAGGACTCGCCGGTGCGGGTGTCTGCCAAAGCCTGGAGCAGCATGTACCAGCCCTGCTTGGTGTCATGCAGCTTATTCTTGCGGATATTGGTGTCAATGCTCATGTGGTTGGTGTTCATGAACTTGTCAAGCGGCATGTCCTTGAACTTGTGGAGGACATAATACTCGTCGCCATCCTTCCAGGAGTCGTACATGGTAGCCTTCTCGCCGAAGCGGTGGGAGAAGTTCACCTTGTCGCCTACCAGCTTGCCAACCGTGAACTGACCGTAAATGGTCTGTGCCGGACGGACGAGGTCGCCAAGGGTGAATCCCTTGCGGATAGACTGGTGGATCTTGCCCTCAGTGGCCCTCATGCGGGAGTCATAGGAGAAGCCAGCAAGGTTCACGATCGCTGCATGACGGTTCCAAGAGCGCTGGAAGCGGAAGCCCCACTGCTCAAGGCTGTCATAGTCGGACGGGAATCCGACCTCGGAGACGACTGCATTGCGCAACCATTCGGTTGCCTGCAAGGTTGTCTCGCCTGCGTAGGCCCTGGCGTTCATGGCGGTGGACATACATGCCATTGCGGTGTGGTGCCACAGCTCGTACAGGCCCTTCTCGCCAATGTAGGTCTTCTCGCTGCGCTTGATCAGCTTGGAGACGTTTGCGCCAACACGGAAGTGGGCATTCTTTTTGGCGACGTCGCCGACGAAGCCTGCGTTCTGGACGATGAACTGCTGGTAGTTGGGAGGCATCTTGCCCTCGCGGGCCTCCTCGTACATCCTGACTACCATCTTCTCTGCGGCATTGAGCTCCTCAAGGGTGAAGTCCACGCCGACATGCTTGGTAGAGTCGGACACGAAGCCGCTAGTGTTCAGCTTGTTGTCGATGTTCTGCCTCTTGGTCTCCAAGGTTACGCCGTAGAGAAGGTCAACAGCCTTCGCCATCTTGTCAAGCGGGTACCTTGCGCCTTCCTTCTTGATGGTTGCGTACCAGGACTTGAGCATGGCGCCAATGTCGCCGGTCTCGCAATACTTGATATAAGCATCACACAGCTCACGGGTCTCAACTGCGACATCAACGAAGTTCTCGTCGAAGACGTCTTCGATCAGTTCGCGGTTCTTGCCATCAAAAAGATTGATAACGTAGTCGGAATCAAGCTTGGCAGAGCCATCGGTACCGATCAGATAGGCAGTTGCGCGACGTGCGAAGTTAATGTTCTTGCCGCTGAAGTGCAGCGTAGCGCCATCACCGTCGAAGTCAGCATTGAAAGCCTTGACTGCCCAAGGGTGGATCTTCAATCCGGCGCCCCTGTGCATCTTCAAGGTTCTTGCCTGGTAGGATTCAGGCTCGGAAATAGGAGACTTGGACACGGTAACCCAGATCTTGAGACTGTTCACCTCACGCATAAGGCGCTCAAGGTTGGCATCTGCTGCCTCGTCAATGAAGTCGGACACGTCCCAGTTGTCCTTCATGTAGGACTCAGGGCTGCGGCTGTTGGCGTTAGCCCTCTGTGCAGCCTTGTTGACGCGGTTGAGCAGCGTGCTGCCGCCGGTGCGAACGATTTCGCGTACAATGTCGGTGCCTACGCTGATGTCCTCAAAGCCTACATCTGCGGAAGGGCCGGCGACCAGCTTGGTTACGATATCCTCGCCGTCAACCAAGGTGCCCTTGTTGTGGACGGAAGCCTTTGCCTCTTCCTTTTTGGCGTCGGTAGCCTTCTTGACTCGCTTGTTCTTTACCGGGTAGTTAACCTTGGTAGGCAGCTTGTCCTCTTCCTCAACCTTGGGCTCCATTGGCTGAACATAGTTCTGCGGCCTCTGCGGTTGCTGTGCCTTGGTGCTTTGTCGAGGAGTCCAGGCGGGAGCCTTCTGAGGTTTCTCAGGGGTTTTTACCTGATTGGAAACACGCTGTTGTCCAGGGTCAGGCTTAGAGTAGGTTGCCTGGGTTTCATTAAGGCTTACCTCGGGCCTAGATTGGCCCTCGGACGCCCGTGCAACACCACCGGCTACCGCCTCAGGGGCGCGCCGAAACGCAGAGCTAAGAGCTGTGGAGGGCTCGCTCTGCTTCGGCGCCCCAGGAGTAGGAGTGTTTGTTGCCATTCTGGTCTCCTGGGTGTTGGTACCAGTCTGGCTGAAGGTGGTTCTTGCCTCAGCTTGCGGCGCTGCTTGCGTCTGATGGGCCTCGTTCACTACCTCGGTAGGGCCTTCTGCGTAGTTCTCGAAGTAGTTTTGGCCACCAGATGCCGGTGTGCCGGGCCGATCCTCCCAGGAAGCTCCCTCAAAAGGGCTGCTTTGACTGGGCTGGACGACAGCATCACCGCTATAGTTCGTGCTGGTTCCAGCATTGTAAGCTCTGTTAGGCATTTGTTATCCTCGCTTCTGCTTCTTCAGCCAATCGTCAACCTCGGGAACGTCCAGTCCCTCGGCCTTAGCTGCTTTCCATTCCTTGTCTGCTTGCTTGTTGCTACCGGAGAAGAGCCTGTTTCCGGTTTCTCCCATTGCTGCCATGGGGCCGCCGATCAGGGCGCCGCCCAGGAAGTCGTTGCCGGTGCTGCTGAGCCAGTTCTGGAACCTCTGGCCACCAGCGGTGGCCTCCTTCTCGCCAGTCTTGAAGCCGCGCTCGTTCACAGCGTCGTTGGCATAGGCGCCACCGAGGCCGCTTGCTGCTGCTTCGTACAGCGGTGAGGTTGCGATCTCTTCCAAGCCTTCGTCTACGGCGTCTCGTGCTACTCGGCCCACCGCATTGTGGCTTACTCTTTCCGCAAGCTGCGGGGCGAGAGTGTCGCCGATAGTCTCAAACACACCTCGTTCTGCCCCGGCTCCCATTCGACCGGCCATTCCACCGCCCAATGCCATTTCTCCAATTGTGGCAAGGGATTGTAGCGGTGCTGCAACAGCTGTATTATCGACTGTATCGAAGTTTCCAAATCCCTTTCCCATAGTGTCAACGCCTTGTGCTGCGGAAAAAGCTGTTCCAAGTCCAACTGGTAAAGCGGAGATGGGGCTGAAGTAAGGGGCGGATCCGGTGACCAGGTCTGCCAGCTGTGGTATAAGGTTTCCGTTAACGAGGTTTTCTCCAATGTCTTCTCCCATCGCGGATTTTGGTTTGTTCCAATTCATGAAGCCGTAGTCTGCGTTCTTGCCGCCACGGTTCTTCTTGATCTCCTCAAGGTAATCAGACTGCTGCTCAAGTGGTACGTCAGAGTAGTCGATCACGCGGTCGAGGATTCTGTTGTCGGTGAAGTTCTTGATGATCTCATCGTTGGTCCACTTGTTGCCATACATGTCCTCAACGGTGTCATCGTATTTGGTCTGGATGTCAGGGCTGGTGCCCATGTAATACTCGTTGCCATCGCTGGTTGCGAAGTAGTATCCACCGTCTTTCCTCCAGGTATCTACAATGGGATTCTCCGTGAGGTAGGACATCGGGATCTGCTCACCGGTTTGCAGAATGTAGTATGCGCCATTCTGGTTGCGATCCTCAAGGCGCCTGATCAGGTCCTTGATGTAGTCATCATTGACGTCAACCCTGGTGCCATCGTCCTTGACGGCGGTATAACCCTGGTTGCTTCTAGCGTCTGCGATGTTGGCCATTGCGTTCTGAACCTTGTTGTTGCCAGCATTGAGCGTGTTGAGAAGCCTGTCGCCGAAGTTCTCCTCGAAAGGCTTGAACCCGAACTGCTCCT
>JAZUHH010000068.1:0-6757 GCA_045641625.1 Paludibacteraceae bacterium | reverse complement strand
GGAACTAGATTCGCTGTCAAAAATCATAGCAGACTGCAAGGAGACGCTTAAAGATTACGATGCGTTGGAACAGTCTATCTTCTTTGATATGTTTGGCGACCCTGTCAAGAATGAGAAGGGTTGGGAGGTGAAGAAGTTGGGAGAGGTAACAAAATCTACTGGTGGAGGTACACCATCCAAAGACGTTAAAGAATATTGGGATGGAGATATTGTATGGGTATCATCAAAAGATATGAAGACTACATACATTTCAGAGTCGCAACTTCACATTACAAAAAAAGGTGTAGAAAACAGTTCAGCGAAAATGCTGCCAATCGGAACGATTTTGATAGTTAATAGAAGTGGCATCTTAAAACATACTTTGCCAATTGCAATAACAACAAAAGAATTAACTGTCAATCAGGACATTAAAGCACTGATAGTCAATGATAGCAATATAGACAATATATATTTGCTTTATTGCTTAAAAATGTTTTCTCCATATTTATTATCAATGATAAAAGCAGTAACTGTAGATAGCATAGATTTTAATATAATTAAGAACTTGAACGTACCTCTTCCCCCTCTCCCTCTCCAGCAACAATTTGCCTCAAAGATAGAAGCAATAGAGCAGATGAAGTCGGAGACAAAGAAGGCGATGCAAGAGGCAGAGACTTTGTTCAACGCAAGAATGGACTATTGGTTTAACTAATGATGAATAGTTAATAATTGCCTATGAGGAATTTCGACTACATAAAGGAATTGGGTTTTGA
This sequence comes from Paludibacteraceae bacterium, assembly GCA_045641625.1. Lineage (GTDB taxonomy): Bacteria > Bacteroidota > Bacteroidia > Bacteroidales > Paludibacteraceae > UBA1723. The sequence goes on along the minus strand of JAZUHH010000068.1, from coordinate 6,005 downwards.
CGACCTTTACCACTATTGTTCCTCGGCAGAGGAAAACCAAGTGAGCGACCCAGAGTTGAGTGCGTTCAACGCCCGTCGTGCATTGGAATATATGGTGCGTGAACTCTATCTGATGAAGGGAATAGAGATTTCGGAAAGGACATCTCTGTTCCAACTAGTGGAAGATGAGTCGTTTACATCATTCATCAACGATGCAAAAGTCCTGCAGGCTGTTCACTATATCCGCAAGGTTGGCAACCTCGGAGCGCACGCAATGAATGTTACAAGGAGAGAATCATTTTTCTGCCTGCTCAACATATATAACGTAGTCGGTGCAATTCTGCTGAAGCTTCGCATTGTTCAGTCGGTCGCGCCGTTCGACAGGTCTCTGATTCCCGACAAGGCAGGAATTCATGTCACTCCTCCGGCAGAGATTAAGGTAAGTGAAAAAGATGAAATAGTAAAAAGGGCGGACAAGGAGGCAGTCGAATCTGTCACTCCCGTCATGGAGCTTGACATGGCTGACCTTTCGGAAGCCGAAACACGCAAGCGCTACATAGACCTGATGCTGAGGGAAGCAGGTTGGGAAGTTCTGGAGAAAAAGGGCCAAGTCCTGCCGCTGAAGGCGTGCATAGAGGTTGAGGTCGATGGAATGCCGTCGGCAAGCAAAACGGGCTATGCCGACTATGTGCTGTTCGGCAGCAACGGCAGACCGCTTGCCGTAGTCGAGGCCAAGCGCACATCCAAGTCAGCGGACGCAGGCAAGCACCAGGCGGAACTCTATGCCGACAGCCTCGAGGCGAAGTACGGAGTCCGCCCTGTAATATACTATACAAACGGCTTTGAAACATATATAGTTGACGGGCTAGGCTATCCGCCAAGAAGGCTGTACAGCTTCCATACTGCGGCCGACCTGGAACTGATGATTCAGAAGCGTGGCAGACACGACATAAACGACTTCAAGGTAAGGGAGAACATAACAGACCGAGACTATCAGAAGATGGCAGTCAAGGCAGTCTGCGAGCATTTCAACAGGAAGCACAGAAAGGGTTTGCTCGTAATGGCTACTGGAACGGGAAAGACTCGCGTGGCAATATCTTTGGTTGACATTCTGACTCGCAACGAGTGGGTCAAGAATGTGCTGTTCCTTGCCGACCGAACTTCTTTGGTAACGCAGGCGCACAAGAACTTCGTAAAGCTTATGCCAAGCACAACCACCTGCGTGCTGAGTGACGACAGCGAGCATGACCTGAACGCCCGCCTGACATTCTCGACCTACCAGACGATGATAAACCACATAGACGCGGAAACCAAGACTTTCAGTGTCGGCAGGTTTGACCTAATCATCATTGACGAGGCTCACCGCAGTATTTTCGGAAAGTACGGAGCAATCTTCAACTACTTTGACAGTCTGCTGATTGGACTGACAGCCACACCTAGGGACGAAGTTGACCGAAGCACATACGAGATCTTCGAGATGGAGCAGGGCGAGCCGAACTTCGCATACGAACTTGAGGAAGCTGTTGCCGACAAATACCTTGTGAACTACAAGGGCTTGAAGCGCGGCTCGAAGATAATGACAGACGGAATAAAGTACGCCGACCTTTCCGACGACGAGCGAAAGCAGCTGGAAAAGGTGTTCGATTACGAGAAGACGAAGAAGGCTCTTGACGGGGAATACACAAGAGACATCGAGTCAGAGGAAATCTTCAAATACATCTTTAACGAGGACACAATTTCGCAGGTTCTGCAGGACTTGATGAAAAACGGCATCAAGGTAAACAGCGGCGAGGAGATAGGCAAGACAGTAATCTTTGCCTACAACCACCGTCATGCAGAGATGATAGTGGAGAAATTCAACAAGCTGTTCCCTCAATACGGACCGGACTACTGCGCATTGATAGACAACTATGTAACATACGCAGACAGCCTAATCGAGAATTTTGAAATCAAAAACAAAGAGCCGCAGATAGCCGTTTCGGTTGATATGCTCGACACGGGAATTGATGTGCCTGAAGTTCTTAACTTGGTGTTCTTCAAGCGAATCCGAAGCAAAATCAAGTTTATGCAGATGGTTGGCCGAGGCACACGCCTGTGCAAAGACCTGTTCGGTCCAGGCAAAGACAAGGAATGTTTCTATATCTTTGACTGGTGCGGCAACCTTGACTATTTCGGTGAAGGAGGAGAAGGCGAGGAAGCCAAAGCGTCACTCTCTTTGACAGAAAGAATCTTCCAACTTCGCTCCGAGGTGGCGTATTACCTGCAGTCACAGGATTTTCAGGCTGACGCCTATGCCAGAAGCCTGCACGACAGCATAAAGATGCAGCTGCGCAGTGCTGTCGAAATTTTGTCAGATACGCATATCTCGGTCAGAACTAAGTGGAAGGAAGTCTGTCATTTCCGCGAGGACGAGACTTGGCTATGTCTGTCCATTGAGGATGTTGATTCACTGAAGCACGACATTTCCCCGCTTGTTCCGAAGAACAAGGCTGACGAGAGTGCCAAGAAGTTCGACCTGCTGATGCTGACAATAGAGCTGGCGTTCATTGACGGAACGACCAAATGCGAAAGACAAAAGAACTCTGTGCAGACAATAGCGCGGACATTGATTACAAAGAAGGCAACTCTGCCCGCCGTACAGAAGAAGATGGAGATACTGAACGAGGTGCTGAACGAAGTAGCATGGGACAACGCCAGCCTGAAATGGTACGAGAAAGTTCGTGAAGAGGTTCGCGAGCTGTTGAAATTCCTGACTGACGAAGGTCGCTGGTTTGTGGTGAATATCGACGATGTTGTGACTGAGGAGGGCGAATGCGAAGGTATAACGCCTGCAGTCTCGTACAAGCAGAAAGTGTTTGACTTCCTAGCAGAGAACAGGGACCTGCCCGTATTGCAGAAGATAACCAACATAGAGCAGCTGTCAAGCGAAGATGTAGTCGAGCTGGAACGAATAATGTGGAAGGAACTCGGAAGCAAGGAAGACTATGACAAGTTCACCGAAGGCAAGATGTGCGGGCCAAACGTAGCCATATTCATTCGCAGCATTATTGGCGTTGACCGAGACAGGGCAGTCAGGAGATTCAGCGAACTGATTTCCGTAGCAGAACTGAACTATGAGCAGGAGGAATTCCTGAAATCAATAATCTCTTACGTCTGCGAAAACGGCGACATAACCAAGGAAATCGTAGTGAACGAAGACCCGTTCGCCTCGGGATTGGAAGACTTCGGCGCTGAATACATGATGCCTTTGGCCAAGTATGTTGACTCGATTCATAATGCAGTCTTGGCCGGATAATACGAGCAAAGAGAATTAAGTTTCTTTGAAACAGAAAGAGAGTGGGGTAAGCAAATCCCACTCTCTTGCATTTAGCAGTTCGCACATCCCGAAAAGTGCAGAATATCGAACTAACCATATAAAACAAAAATTATCCTTTTTTAGATAGCATGAAGCTAACTAAAAAGGATAATCACACAAACTTAACACTAATACCTTAAATTTCTATTGCCCTAGGCTGTATAATTAGAAGCGAACCTTCTTGAACAACCAATTGCAGATAAGATTGATGCAAACCATGACGATTATTTTATTTATTTTTTCTTTTGTTATATACCTCTTTGTCGTTTGACGATGCAAAATTATGTCTTATAACATAAATATGCAAGCTTTTTAGCAAAAATTTTTGTTAAAAATATGTTAAAAAACATCACTTATAAAATTTGTAAATTTCTTTGACCTTGTACTTATAGATTGTTATTTTATCATTACTTTTGCTAACGAATTTGTAAAGAGAGTTTAAGATGAGGATTCTATTGGCTGTGTCAAACAATTTGGAGAATGACCAGCGAGTAAATAAGGTAGCCACATCTCTGTTTGAAATGGGGCATGAGGTGAAGGTTCTTGGCGTCAAGAAACCAAGTTGGACTCATTATGAAAAGGAATACGAGACTGACCGTTTCTCGGTTTGGTTCAAGAAAAGCATACTGTTCTATATAGAATACACAGTCCGATTGTTTTTCCACCTGCTTTTCGAAAAGTGTGATGTAATCTGGTCGAACGACACCGACACCATCATGCCTTGTGTCCTTGTGGGAAGAATGAGAGGGAAGAGGGTGGTGTCCGATTCGCACGAGCTGTTCCCCGAAGTTCCGGAGGTAACTGATCGAAAGATGGTGAAGGCAGTATGGACGAAGATAGAGGACTGGTTCCTGCCGAAAGCTGACGCAAACATTACAGTCTGCCAGTCAATAGCAGACTACTATTATAATAGGTATAGGGTTCCTTTCCGCGTGGTGCGCAACATTCCTTTCTATAAGGAGTATGAAGGGAAGAGGGAGGCGAACAGCCTTTATCCTCAGATTCCTGCAGGAAAGAAGATCATCCTTTACCAGGGAGCTGTAAATGTTGGAAGAGGAATAGAGTGGATAATTGATGCAATGCCCCTTGTGCACGACGACACTATATTTGTCATAGCGGGAGAGGGTGATCTGTACGAGGAACTGAAGAAAAAGGCAAGCGACAGGATTATTTTCCTTGGACACATACCTTATCAAAGGCTGAGAGACCTGACTCTTTGTGCAGATATGGGCGTCTGCCTGCTTGAAGCAAAGGGGTTGAGCTACTACTATGCACTGCCCAACCGAGTGTTTGACCTTATTTCCGCACATGTTCCCATCCTTGCCACCGATTTCCCCGAAATACGCAGAGTTGTGGAGAATTACCAGAGCGGAGAGCTGATAGCAGAGCACTCGCCGGAGTACCTTGCCGGAATGATAAACGGAATGCTTTCAAAGAAAGTTGATGACGAAAAGTTCGAGAAAGCGGCTCAGGAACTGTGCTGGAACAAGGAGCAGAAAGTGCTTGAGGAAGTGATAATGGGGCTAAAGATAAAGTAATATCTAAAAAAGTGTTATCTTTGCCCACTGAATAAATAATTTTAGATGAAAACAGCGTTATTTATAGATCGTGACGGCACGATAATCATAGAGCCGCCTGTAACAGAGCAGGTCAATTCTCTTGCAGAGATGACATTCCTTTCAGGCGTGATTCGCAATATGGCGTTCATTCGCGAGCGTCTTTCCTCAGAGTTTGTTATGGTGACAAACCAGGACGGACTTGGCACTGACGCATATCCAGAGTCTGTGTTTAACGAGGTGCAGAACAAGATGCTCGAGGTGTTGAAGGGCGAGGGTGTAGAGTTTGACGATATCCTTATAGACAAGTCTTTTCCAGAGGACGGACTTCCGACACGCAAGCCCGGAACAGGTATGCTTGGCGCCTACATGAAGGGAGACTATGACATGTCGCATTCCTATGTCATCGGAGACAGAGCCACAGATGTCCAGCTTGCCAAGAACCTTGGATGCAAGGGTATCCTTATTTCCGAGGTTGAGGCTGGAAGAAAGCTTCTTGAGGAGAAGGGTTTGACAGAGCATTGCGCTTTGATAGCAGAGAACTGGAACAAGATTGCAGAGTTCCTTTTCGCCGAGGAGCGTGTTGCAACTGTATGTCGTAAGACTAAGGAGACTGACATCAATATACGTGTGGATTTGGACGGAAACGGAAAGTGTGAAATAAGCACTGGACTAGGTTTCTTTGACCACATGCTTGAGCAGATAGGCAAGCATTCGGGCATTGACTTGACAATAAAGGTCAACGGAGACTTGAATGTTGACGAGCACCATACAATAGAAGATACAGGTATTGCACTCGGAGAAGCAATCTACAAGGCTCTTGGCTCAAAGAGAGGTGTTGAAAGATACGGCTATTCGTTGCCTATGGATGACTGTTTGTGCAGTGTCTGCCTTGATTTCGGAGGAAGACCTTGGCTAGTGTGGGATGCAGAGTTCAAGAGAGAATATGTCGGAGACATGCCGACAGAGATGTTCCTTCATTTCTTCAAGAGCTTCAGCGACTCAGCAAAGATGAACTTGAATGTCAAGGCTGAGGGCGACAACGAGCACCACAAGATAGAGGGAATATTCAAGGCTCTTGCACGTGCAATAAAGATGGCTATCAAGCGAGACAT
>JAZUHH010000067.1:0-9417 GCA_045641625.1 Paludibacteraceae bacterium | reverse complement strand
ATTGTCTTCGTCTGTCAAATGGATTGCGTCCGGCTTTCCATCAGAAAAAAGGTTCTTTCTTGATCTGCATATTGCTGACACACACGAAAGATTGAAACCGTATCCCGCAATTCCATTGCCTGCCTGTGAATTATAGACAAGTTGTACACTCGGATTCATTCCATTGACTCCAGATGGCACTTCTATCGGAATTTGATACATCAAGGAACCAATTGTACTGACATTGAGAATACCTCCTATTTTACCAAACGCAAAACCATGGGTCTTGTCATCTGTAGGGGTGCCATCTGACATCAAATAAGGACCTTTCCTAAAATCGAGAATAGAACTATCCCCAACTTCTGGTTGTGCAGATGGATTCTGTGCGACAGAGAAACAAACGGATGTAGATAATAAGAACCACACCAATAAAAAAACTTTCTGAAACATCTTCTTATTTTTTTATTATTTTCCATTCCGTGTTGAGATTGCCGATCTCTATTCGCAAAATGTATATTCCTGGATCTCTATCAGAAAAATCAATAGAGATATCATTTTTGTTTGCATATTGGTAAACAATGTTTTTCCCATCTGTATCTATAAGTAGAGCAAATGCACTCTGATCTTTTTTTAAACTGTCTATTCTGATGCTAAGGTGTCCGTCGGTAGGATTAGGATAAATATGAATTTGATTCGACTCCAACGAATCTTTTATCTCTCTTCCAGATTCATCCTCTTCATTAACAACTCCATCTTGATCATAAGACATATCGATGTACCTTGCTGTACGATTCCCCGCATTGTCGTAGATGAAATGGATGGTTTGTGCGGAAAGTGTTGCACAAATACTAATACATAGAAATAAGCTAATTCTCATTTAATGTTATTTTTTCTCTTTTACCTCCTTCCAATCCACTGTAAACTTTATAGCGTCCACCCTTTTCCCGAGCTTTATTAGAGACAAATCTCCAACGCACCGTCAACATTGGCACAAATAGACTTTATATTCAATCTTATAAAGTCGTCATGTCCATAACAATCCAAAGAATCCTTTAGATCATAGATTGAAACGACCGATACCACTAATAAATATTTTCGGCTGCAAAAATATTAAAAATATGATGGATAGAAGACAGAAATAGCATTTTTCTTTTGAATTATCCTGCAAAAAAAGAGTCCCTGTATCTGATTTAACCACTAACCAACTATAGTTTCTGCACTTACTGATATTGCACTTAGTAAAAGCGCCATCAACATGTAGATTATCCTTTTCATAGTCCCTCCCTATTTGTTTAGTTAAATATCAAAGAGGTATGTGGGAACCACACACCCCTTTAGAAGTCTTACTTCTTGCTCTCCTCCAAGCTTGCCTTACGGAACTCCTTCATTAGCTTTTCAAGTTCAAGGCTTGCCTTTCTTGCTCTTGTGCCTGCTGCCTTGTTGCCTGACTCAATCTGCGCAATCGCATCCTTCTGGAATGTCTCTACTGTAGCATTGATTTGCTCTAATAGTTCTTTCATGGTTGTTATATTTTTAAAAATCATATATTCTCTGAATCCATCGTTTAGATGATTCCATACCCCATTGAACGTGCCATACACGACCATCAGTTTTATCCAATAAAAGGAATTGGTACATGTTTTTAGTAGGATATAATTCAAATGTTCCAGAGCCGTATCCCGAATAAGAGAGATTACTACCATTTATGGTTACAATTCCCTCTTTATTTTCATCTAGAGACCATTGTATTTGATCAATTTTACCTGTCTTTGTGTCGAGTCTTAAAAAAGTGTATATATTATCGGTCTGATATAGTTTGAACCTTCCTTTTAATGATAAATCAAGTTCAATTTGGTCAAGATACGCATTATTAACATTTAAAAGAGAGTCTATATAGCCATTTGGTCTTGTAGTTTGAGCTACAACAGACATATTTACAGCCATAAGAAATATATAAATTAAGTATTTCATACTTCTTAAAATTTAGATAAGATATCAAGTGATAAATTAAATTCCTTCAAAATTACCAATAAATTTGATATTTCCAAATATCAGACCTTCAATTTGAATGCGAGAACCATTGAATTGTCCTCATCTTCCTCATTGAATATGTAGGAAACTGTGTCATAGGACTCCATACTTGCGAAATTCCTGTAGTCGCAGGCCAGAGAGTTATTATGGTCGAGCACCTTCATGTTGTTTGCATAGGAGTTAATGGCGCAGCTTTTTGACAGAGCTGTCTTCACATTCTCTATGACACCTTTATGCTGAGATGCAGGTACATCACTTATATCCCTTACTGTGAACAGAGGTCCGAAGGCGAACGCAAAGCTTTCCTTTATAGATGCGAGGATGACATCCCTCTTATGTTCAAGATCTGCCTGCCACTCCGCATCAAGCTCCTCAATTACGTCAAGTTCTGCTTGTGTTAAGATCCATTCCATATATTACTTCTTGTTTCCGAAATCATAAGCGATCTTATAGTTGCCTGTCTTCGGATCCTCAAACTTCAGTTTGGCCGAGAAGGTTCCCTTGCTTCCCTTGAATCCCTTTATAAGATCTGACTCTCCGTTTTCTATTATCTTCTTCAATATGTCTATGGTAATGTCAACTTCTCCTCTTGAAGACCAGACAGTGAAATCGCATTCTGACTTCGAGCAGACATACTTCCTTGAATCTTCAAGCACTACCGGACCTCCGCACTTCGGACATTTCAAGCCGGTCTGCTCTATCTTCTTTTCCGGAGCTATTTTGACAACCTTGCCCTCGTTGAAGTCGAACCTTAGAGACCTTCTGTATTCTCCGTTCTTGCCGGAAAGGGTGTAGTAGTCAGTTGTCCTGCCTTCCAGGAGAGTCTTCACTATTTCGAACGAGAGAACCATTCCCTGATCTTTGAAGATGTATATGTTGCAGCTGTCCGAATCTCCGTATATACTGTTCTCGCACTTGTAGAACATATCTGTCTCCAGGATTTTGCCGCCGCATTTCGGACAGACCAGACCTGTCTCCCTGCGCTGGGACACGCGCTTTATTCCATAGGAGTCGAAGTCATAGTATAGGGCACCCTCGTACACTACCCCGTTCCTGATCTTTAGCTTGACATTGCTGAGCTGCTCTCCCGACAGAAGTGCATGGATATTGTCTATGCCTAGTGTGACTCCCATCTTAGTGTCCTTGAAGACACATATAGGACAACTGTCCTCCTTCAGATAGTTGTTGTTTTCGCATTTGAATGTCTTGTCCGTCTCTATGATCCTACCTCCGCATTTAGGACAGACCAAACCTGTATCCTTACGCATTGGCATGACATATTTGACACGCTTCTCCACAGTATCATAGATGAACTTCTTTGCCTTTACCTCTCCCGGCTTCACCTCAACCTGATACTCCGATGTCTCTTTCAGAGCTATAAGATTGAAAAGGTCCTTCTTCTTGAGATGAACGGCCTTGCCATCCTTGTAAGGTATAAAATCCTTGTTTATGAAGAATCTGCATGAATTCGGATCATCCTTCTTGCGCTGCGAACAGATGAAATACTTGTCGCGCTCATAGACTCCTCCATGACAAATAGGACACTCGGCAACGGGAGCAACCACATTCCTTCTTATGGATTCCGCATCGACATTAATAAGCGCTTCGACAATATCCTTTGTATAATCCTTGATTTCATCGAGGAATTCCGACGCAGAATACTTCCCGCATTCTATCTGCTGGAGTTTGGACTCCCACTCCGCCGTCATCTCCACCTTGGCAATATCCTCACCCTTGATTACTGTATAGAGATCCAGACCTCGGTCAGTAGGTACAAGTTTCTTCCCTTCCCTGTTGATATACTTTCTGTCAAAGAGAACCTCTATTGCGGCTGCACGTGTTGCAGGTGTACCTATTCCGCATTTCTTGATTGCCGCCTTCAGGGACTTGTCTTCCTTGATAAGCTTGCCGGCACCCTCCATGAACTTGAGGAGTGAGGCTTCCGTAAGAAGCGGCTCAGGTGTGGTGTGCTTCTCATTTACATTACCCTGCGCAAGCGTGCAAATGTCACCCTGCTGCATCGAGGGGAGCTTCTGATTCTCTTCCGCGTTTTTCTCATCCTCATCTTCCTCATCCTTGCTACAGACGGCTCTCCAGCCTTCTCTTGTTATCGAAAGTCCGCTTACACTCACCTCATCATCACCAAGCATGAACTTGTATGTAATTTTCTTCTTCAAGCAGTCAGGCATAGCTGCCATAACTATCTGCTTGCAGATAAGGTCATATATTCTCTTTAAGTCCTGAGCCGAAGTTGAAGAATTAGACATGCCCTTGAACTCCTCCTCCCTGGTCTTTATATTCTCGAATGTTGGGATTATGGCATGATGGTCCGACAACTCGCTGTTGTCGTACATGGTCTCGTTCTGTGTGCCTGGGTTTATCTTGCTGCACGCATCCACAAACTTCTCGGAATAGCCAAGTACGGCCAGATTCCTTATGCTTTCTGCCACAGACTCCTTCATGTCTTCTGCAAGATAACGGGAGCCTGTTCTCGGATAAGTCACCATCTTTGCCTCATACAGTGCCTGAACACAGTTCAGTGTCTGCTGGGCCTTCATTCCGAATTTCTGGTTTGCCTTAATCTGAACATCGTCAATGTTGAAGGGAAGAGGTGAGGAATCCACAACTTCGCTCTCTATCCTCTTTTCCACTGTCCATGAGTTAGGAAGTTTGGACATATATGATTCTGCCGCTTCCTTTGTGTCGAATTTCTCTGGTATGTTAACAAAGAACACATCTTCGCCCTTTGTTTTCAAGCCTACCCTAACTGTATAGTAGGGAACGGACTTGAAATTTTTGAACTGAAGGTATCTTTCGCAAATCATGCAAAGCGTCGGAGTCTGCACCCTGCCTAAACTTAGTGTTTGTCCCGATCCTGCGGATATTGTCAGCGCCCTGGTGGCGTTCATGCCGACAAGCCAGTCTGCCTCATTCCTTCTTATAGCAGCCTCAAAAAGGTTGTCATAGTCCTTGCTTGGCTTGAGATCGGCAAAGGCGCTTTTTAGCGCTGTATGTGTAAGACTTGAAGTCCAGAGTCTCCTTGTCGGCTTGCCAAGGTTAAGGAAGTTATATACGTAGCGGAAGATAGCCTCCCCCTCACGACCTGCATCAGCTCCGTTCACCAGGAACTCCACATCACTTCTGCGTGCAAGATTTCTTATCGTTGTAAGCTGCTTCTTTACATCCTCCCTGGCCCTGAATGTGAAGCTGTCCGGAATTATCGGAAGCTGTTCCTTTGTCCAACGGTTACTCCTGACACTCTCATCCAAATAGAAATCCGGCTCCTCCAATTCTACAAGATGTCCGAATCCCCATGTGACGATCCAACCGTTTCCCTCAAAATAACCATCGTGCTTGGAAATCGCTCCCAATACCTCGGCATACTCCCTCCCTACAGAAGGCTTCTCTGCATAGACTAATTTCATATTTTTATACTGTTGTTTAAAAGTTAGTTAAAACGACTTTTTCACACTTTATTTTCCCTATATTCCTATACACTGTTACAACACTACAAAATTACTAATAATTTCTTAAATTACAAAGGGTTAAGGAGGATTTTTAAATAAAATCCTCCTATAGCCAATATGCAAGTGTAATATTGGTAAAAAATTGAGAATCCCTTAAAAAAATAATATTATATATTAGGTAAATTTCATATATATTGCTATTTTTGCAGATAAAGTTCGTTAGACCATATATAGGAATCGCCATCCATATACACAATACGATACAAATAAATTTTTAATTTTAATCCTTGGCTATGAATAAAAAAAATTCAAAGGTAATACCATCAGTTATAGGTCTTATTGGTGGAATCATGTTTATGTGTTGCTCATGTATTTTCCATAAAGTTCCATTAGAAAAATCAGAAGTCGAAACTATGTTGGAGAGAGCAAACGAAGAAAGACAAATGAAATTCTATGAAGAATTGATTAACGATTCTCTTGCTTCTCCCACAAAAAATCCGCAGGGTTTATGCTGCTTATCGGATTGGGCATTGGATAATGATAAATCTAATTATGTAGCTTGGGGACTTAATCCTGAAATCTACAACGCTTATTCTTTTCTTTTTTCAATTTCATCAGACTATGAAATCTGGGCACGTGCACATATGACCGAATCTGAGCCACTTGTATCTACTGATAGTATCGTGAATGCAATCAAACAAATTAACTCCAAACCGTTAGGATCATTTCAAAAGTATGGAGAAAATTTCAGAACTGAGATTATATGGCTAATGAACCATACTGACGAATGGTCTCATGATGGTCGAAATCCAAACGCAGCTTTTAATAAGTTCGACGAATCTATGTATCCTTCTATGATAATCAAAGATAGTGCCCGCTTAGAACATTATTTTTATTTGGTGGATTCATTGTTAGAAAAATACGACTATATACAGAAGGAAATCGCAAGTATAAAAGACGATTCAAAGAAGTTTGATGCAATCCTCGAAAAGATAGAATCCACAAACGATTTTGAAAAAAAATGTGCCATTGCACTTGTCTGTTCCAGCAATTATTCCACATGTATGGGAGTTCAATCTTTAGAACTGATGGCATCATTGCTCAATTCTGGTAAATATTCCATTTTATTGGAAAGGATGTGGATTGTATGGCGTGCGATATCACAATGGCTTGTTGTTGGACAATCAAGAGATGCAGTCATACCGAATTATAATTACAACAAGGTGAAGAAAAATATCTATATGAGCATTATCAACCACTTAAAAGAAAATCCATCTGATGAAGACGCTGCCATCTGTGGATATGTAATCATTTCAGACATTAATATATTAAGAAATGGATCTTGTATGTATGGAAACGAAGCTATGATAGATCTTATGACATATTGCCCTAATTTTTGGAAAAATCCTGAATAAGAATGATATAAGACTTATAGATCACATCAAAAAAGTCCAAACAACCTTAGTTATTTGGACTCCCTAAATTATTATAATTATCTTCTCCCCCTACGCAAATCAATGACCCATTAGTTTCTTGCATACAGCAAAAGGAAGTTCATTGTCTATATCCTCCTTACACTGATAGAAAACATGAAGGTGCGGACACTGCTCTTTCTGGTCAATATGGCTTACTGCATATACGAAATCTATATTGCCGGATTTGTCTGCTTCCTTTTGAATATAATCAGTACACAGATTAGTCAAAACTCTAAACAGTGCCTCTCTGTCAACATCAATTTTTTCAAGGTAAATGATGAACGACTTTTGAACGCCGTTTTCTAAATCTATTTCCTTTCTCTTCAGTATGGAAACAGCCTGTTTCCTCTTATCGATGTCGGTCTCTTCATGATATATATGCACTTTTCTATTTATATATGCGAAGAAATTATGGCTTTCATGTTTCTCCAACTGGTTTTTGTTGGTGACAAACATATAATCGAGAAAGAAGCTCTTGTGTGAGAGATTATTGAACCTGTTGTCACGCAAAAAATTCAGTTCCATAGGCTACCAGTTGAACTTGACTCCCAGAGAATAGTCAGGCTTGGCATAGCTGTCACCGTCACCGAATAGCAGGAACTGTCTTCCCTTGACTACGAACGAGACATGATTCCATGGAATGAACTCAAAGTCTATTCCTGCATTTGCGCCATACACAACATTCTCATGCTTCCAGTCTATGATCTTGCAGTCCCAAATATCATAGCCTACGTTGCCTGCCACGCTTCCATGCATATACAGCCACGTTGTTGGATTCCACACCTTGAAATTCGCACCCACACCCAAAAGTATTGTATTTGTAAAATGAGAATACTCAAAATCAGCCTTCTCCCTGTCAACTTCCACCAATAGAGCCACCTCATTGTTAAAATGATAGTCGTACATAACGCCGATGTTCCAACCATGATAGGCTCCTCCGCCTCTTACTCCCAAGCCCATCTGTCCTTTTGAGTGAACAAGCTGAGCGGATGTTATACTTGCTACTAAAGTAAATAATATTAGAAATGCGATTCTCTTCATAAATGATAACTATTTTTCGATTACGTTTGCGTTTATAATATGTTTCTGATTTGCCGAGAACTTTGTATGGCGTCCGCCGTTGTTTTCAAACATCTCAAAGTACAATATTCGCTTTTCAGGTATGGTAAACTTCTTGTAGAACAGCACCATGTGATAGCTGCCCTTTCCATGCACTACCTTGTCATTATCCGAATAATAGACATAGATCGGCGTTATCTCCTCCTCCTGGATAGCTGTCTTCTTGCTTATCTTCCTATCCTGAATATATGCCTTCACGAAATCTATGCCATAGTCTATGCGACTATTGTTGAGCATCTGAAGATGAAAGGCTATTATATCCTGGTCTGTATAAATCGAACAGAGCTGAAATGTCATCTTGAAGTCGTTTATCCCTATGTCAACTATCTTCAGCCCTTGGTCAACTATCCATTTTGCCATAGTCTCCATCTCATTGTCGTTCACGTTCACACCCTGAAAAAAGGCGTTGTTGCTCTGCTCGTCAAAACTGATGCTCATGTTCGCGGGATTCTGACTATAGTCAACTAGTATTGGATAGATCTTCCCATTTTCCGTAACTACGGTTATGGATGTCTGCATAAAGTCATCAGCATTCTCTATGACAGACTTCACCTTGACTATATTGTCAATCTGCTCAGCCTTCTCGCTAATAACAAAATCACTGCCCAGACTTATGTCAGCAACCTTGCCCGGAAATAGCAGATGCGTTGTGTTCAAGTGGCTGACTTCTATTCTTGTTGCGGGAATTATGTCTGACTCCCCAACAGAGGCGTTAACCTTGGACATATCCACAGCTATATATGAAGGATTGCCGGAATACTCCACATCGAAACTGTAATACCTGCCGTCCGTAGTCACCACACTAAGATTTGTCTTCGTGAAATCAGGCATGTTAGCCTTAACTTTAAAGATGTTGGACATAATCTTCTCTGCAGCAATATCGCTACTTCCCAAATCGGCATACTTTATCTCCGTCTGAAACTTGATGAAGAGATATTTCATCTCATTCAACTGCAGCTTCACAGCCTTTATATTGCTCTGCTGCGCATTTGCCCCTAGCAGGGAAAACAACAGGACAAACAAAGTCCAAACAATTCTTCTTGCATTAGCCATATCTATCATTTCTTTTCGCGAATTAAAACCTTATAGTTTGGATCTATACTGACCTTGATAATTCTGTTCTGCTTCTTGACCGCTGTCTTAATTGCAGTAGTGGTATTCCTGATAACAGTCAGTCCGGCATTTCCGGTAGCTGAACCAGTGCTTGGAATGCGTGAACTCTCACTGATAGAGGCATCTGCTGCATCCTGGCCTGCTTCCGAGATCGCATTGTCCGGCACATGCAGTCCCCTACTGCCATCGTAGTCATATATTATTCCCTTGAAGTCGGGGGCCAAGCGGTCTTA
>JAZUHH010000066.1:0-17825 GCA_045641625.1 Paludibacteraceae bacterium | reverse complement strand
TTTTACTCTCTACGTTAAAGTCCAAAGAATCCAACACTGGAACTTCTATTTTTTCCTCCATAGGCTCCGATTTTTCTTCTTGCGACACGATTTTTCTTTGCGACGTTCTGCTTCCCTGCACTTCGGAACAAGAGCAAAGGAAGGAACAAGACAACAACATTAAAGGAATAAAATGTCTCATAACATACTTGAATAAGAAAGGCGGCGAGTATATTGACTCACCGCCCCTATACTTTTGTTCGTACTATTTACTTCTTGATTTTTCTAATGGCTTCTCCAATCCAAAGAACTATTGATGTACCGCAAACGATAACCACCCAGTCCATCAAGCTTATTGGAGTAACATTGAACATAGCACCGCCGATATTGACAATCAATATCTGTCCGAAGAAAATCAATGCCGCAATAGAAAGGAATCCCTTGCAGTTTGTGAAATGGAATGCGCTCTTGCCACTTGCAAAGGCCTTGGCATTGAACATGTTCCAGAACTGAAGCATAACAAAGATTGTAAAGAACACGCTATGCTCGTAATCTGTCATAATGTCTCCGCCCTTGGCAATTCCTAGCAGACCGCCCTCGATATTCACCTCATAGTTCTTAAACAGGAACACAAGTCCAAGCAGAGTGAAGAAGAACACAAGTCCGACAAGTATGATGGAAGTTGCCATGCGCTTAGTGATGATGAAGGCGTTTCTGTCTCTTGGCTTGTCCTTCATCACCTCCATAGTCGGAGGAAGCGAAGCAAGAGCCATGGCAGCAAAAGTATCCATGATCAAGTTCACCCACAACATCTGCGTTACAGTAAGCGGCGACTCTATTCCTGGCACGAATGCACCGGCAAGCACGATGAAGCAAGCAGCTACATTTACAGTCATCTGGAACAGAATGAACCTCTGGATATTCTGGTATAGAGAGCGTCCCCACATCACAGCTCTGGTAATGCTCGAGAACGAGTTGTCAACGATTGTGATGTCCGAAGCCTCCTTGGCTACGCTTGTTCCGTCTCCCATTGAAAGACCGACGTGAGCAGCCTTCAAAGCCGGAGCATCGTTTGTTCCGTCTCCTGTTACCGCTACAACCTGGTTTCTCTTTTGTAGAGTTTCTACCAGCCTCTTCTTGTCAAGAGGTCTTGCTCTGGCGATAATCTTGATTTCCTCTACTCTGTTGTAAACATCCTCGTCCGAAAGAGCGGCAAATTCAGGACCTGTGATTATGTTCTTGTCGCCATAACCCTCTTTCCATAGGCCGATTTGTCTTCCGATTTCTCGAGCTGTTGCAGTAGTGTCACCCGTTACAATCTTGATGTCAATGCCTGCGTTTATACAGCTTCCTACGGCACCTGGCACCTCGTCTCGGACTGGATCGGCAATGGCAACGACACCCATGAATGTCAAGTTCTTTGCAAGAAGCTTGTTGTCCGAGCTTATTACAGTCTCTCCCTCCTCGACAATCTGGTAAGCGAAGGCCAAGGTTCTCATTGCCTGGTTCTGGTACTTCAAAAGGATCTCGTTCACCGACTGGGTTGTCTCGCCGTTCGCAATGTTTGCGCAAAGGCCAAGAACAATCTCGGGAGCACCCTTCAAATAAAGCACCTTCTTGCCGTTTAGGTACTGAGACTTGACAAGAGACGCCATATACTTGCGCTCGGTAGAGAATGGTATCTCGTCAACTCTCTCCGCGGCGTCCTTAATCTTCTCGAAATCATATTCGTGCTTGTTCAGCCACAAAAGTAATGCGCCTTCTGTCGGATTACCCAACACCTTTGGATTCTTGGCGTCAGACATATCAAGCAAGGCAGTCGAATTGACAGCAATACCCTCGACAACAAGGTTGCTTGCCTCGTCTCCGATCAAAGCCTGACTGGACTGAAGGTTGAAGAACCTTGTCTCGTGCACCTGCATCTTGTTCTGGGTAAGGGTTCCTGTCTTGTCGGTACAGATTACTGTTGTTGCACCCATTGTCTCGCAGGCGTGCATCTTGCGGACAAGATTGTTAGTCTTGAGCATTGAACGCATACTGTAAGCAAGCGACAAGGTAACCGCCATAGGCAGACCCTCTGGCACAGCAACCACAATAAGCGTCACGGCGACCATACAAGACTGGAGTGTCTCTGAAATGAAGTCTATCCAATATGAATCAGCCGAAGAGTCCTTTGTCAAAAGGAACATGACAACTCTACCGACAACAATAAGTGCGGCAAATGCGTAGCTTACTCTTGTAATTAGAGTTCCAAGTCCGTCAAGCTGTTCGTTAAGCGGAGTCTTTACGCTGTTGTCGATCTGTGCGGCAGTGAACACCTTTCCGTTCTCTGTCTTGTCTCCGACAGCAAAGACGCGCATGACACCATGACCTTCCATGACCTTTGTTCCCCTCATGACATGGTTGGAAGGGAATGTGGCATTTGCGTCAAAGTCAGCCTCGACAGTTGTCTTCAGGCAGATTGGTTCTCCTGTAAGCGAGCTTTCGTCAATATTTAATGATGTAGCCTCAAGCAGTTCTCCGTCTGCGGGAACGTCACATCCTGTAACAAGGATTACGATGTCGCCGACAACTATATCCTTCTTAGGAACCTCTGTTGTGATTCCGTTACGGATTACCTGGACACTCTCGTCATCGTTTACCTGGTTAAGTATTTCGAACTCCTTGTCAGCCTTCAACTCGAAGTAGAAGCTCATTCCCGTAGCAAGGAAGATCGCAACCCAGATTCCGATAGGCTCGAAGAACACGGACATCTCTTTGTGCTGAGAATACTCGTAGCATGAGATCCCAATGGACAATGCTCCTGCGACAAGAAGCACTATGATAAGCGGATCCTTGAACTTTTCCAAGAATCTTGAAAACAACGACTCTTTCTCCGGAGGTGTCAGGATGTTGGTTCCGTTCTTAAGCCTTGACTCCTCTACCTCCTGGCTGGTTAGTCCCTTATAATTCTCTTTAGCCATATTACTATATTGACTTACAGGTTTATACTTATGCTAATAAATTCCTATTGTTATACTCCTTGATTATCGCGTCAAGATCAATGCCCGGAGGCAGAAGATCCTGAGGATTCCTGCCATAGCGGAGAATGTCTCTCACAACCGTAGAACTGATGAACGAGTGCTGAGGCTCCGTAAATAAAAGTATTGTATCTATGCCGGAAATGTTGCGGTTAGCGTCTGCAACAGTCTTCTCGTACTCGAAATCCGCCACTGCGCGTATTCCTCTGAGGATGATTGTTGCGTCAACCTGCTTGGCGAAGTCAACAGTCAGGCAGTCGTAAGTTGCAACCTTAACTCGCGGCTCGTCGGCAAAGGCCTTCTCTATAATCAGTTTTCTTGCTTCAGTTTCGAAATAGGGACGCTTAGAATCATTCACTCCGATAGCAATTATCACCTCGTCAAGAAACGAAAGCGCACGCTTAACCACCGAATAATGACCGAGTGTCAATGGGTCGAAACTTCCTGGAAAAATAGCTCTTCTCATATATAATATTAAAAATCATGCCAAAGGTAATACATTTTTCGTTATCCTCACCACTATGAACTGAATATCTTTTGTATAACCTAAATTGCTCGACAATATATATTATGAGTTGGATAAATTGAGTATCTTTGTAGCATCGAATTAAGAAGAAAAAAAGAGTAGAATTGCAACTGACTTATTTATGCACAACAATAATAATTTTACTATAAAAAATGGCAAAACGACTATTTCCGAAAGAGAAGTTGTAGCCATGAAAAAATGCAAAAAACTTTTATATGCTTATGTTTTTGTTGTTATATTGGTTTTTGCTTCTGTTTGTTATGCAAAGCACGATAATATATATATAATATCAGTTGCTACTTTTATACTATTGTTATTGATGTTTCTCCCATATATACAATATAAGGCTCAAATTGTCAGATATACATGCTTTTATTTGTTTGAGATTGAAATTAATGACACAGAAATCGTAATTAAATATCTTGATCAGAGAGATCAAGTTAATGTAGTGCGTTGTGGTTTGATGGAATGTAATTTGAAATATAAAAAGTTTGATGTAGTTTTTGATTCTATAGGGAAAAGTGCGTTGATTTTCTATGATTATCGAGAATCTCGTACAGAACCTAGTCTATTTCAATTTAAAATACTTGATTGGGATGAAGAAAAAATGAAAGATGTATCGAATAATTTTCATCTAAAAAAATCTATTTTGAATAAGAGATTACATACTAAAACGAAGAATACTTAATCTCATTAGTGTGTAGCCAAATGCATCATTATTTCAAAGCGACAAAATTGCCATCAATACTTACAAGTTAAACCATTGGCTCACCAACCAAACCGATTTTTTATTAAAACAACTACAATTCCAACAAAAACTATTATACAAGAGAGCAGACAAACGGCAGAAAGACCCAAAACACTACTTGCCTAAAAAAACAAAAGACAACAAAAGATTTTTTACTTTCTATCTTTACCAAACTGACAAACAAAAAAGGAAGTAATTTCAAATCAAGAGCAAGCACCACCAAAGCCTATACACCCTAACTACCCATACAAGCATTTGCAAAACAATAAAAGAACTTGAGAACAGTCAGACACAAACAACAAGTTGCAGTAGCAGGCAAAATAGTCTATGAGTTTGTGTTGATAATTTAGGGATAAGTATTACTTTTGCAGACGGATGCGTGACTGTACGCACCGGACATATATTAAAATTAGCGTTTGCTATCAAATATATCAAAGGTGGTTATTTTGAGAATGATTTTGCTTTTCACTGTTGGTTTAATTTCATTCTCATTTAGCAAAACAAAATAAATAATATGACACTAGCTGTAATGAATTACGAAACATCTACAATAGATATTATCACGCTATCAGACCATATCGTTTCTGTTTATGGTAACGATTATGACAAATACGTGTATAACGTATTAGGATACAAACAAAGCAGTGTTTCTTACATGGTGTCAAAAGAGATAAACATAGTAGAGTTTAATAAAGAGTGCTATTGCATTAAAAAATAAAGCCGATTACTCCTTGCGGCTTAAAACTACGGAGTGCAACATATAAAGAAAGCGTCATTGAAGCTTTGTTTTTGGCTATTCGGAACGTAGGAAATTCAGAAAAACCAGTCGAAAATAATGTGAAAGATGATGCCTACGGGTGTAGTATGTCTATATCCCGGAGTGTGCTGAGGTATATAATCCTTGAGCACACTTTTGGGGTGTATAGTTCTACGCGTAGGTATTCCTCTGTCCCGTTTACTGGTAAAGGCTTCCTACGGCCTCGAATAGCAAAACAGACAGAAATGGATACCTACGTTTTTTTTTTTGTGAAATATAAACTATTGTAAAACACAATCTACGTTAGGTATAGTAGAAAACAAATACAGAACAAGCTTTTAATAAGATTTCAAGAACATCTTTGGCGTAACTGATAATTCTAAACTACCACACAAATCATAGTGTCAGTAAAGTCTCAACAATGATGTTCACGTTCCTAATATTGAGCGTGAACAGAGAGTGTATTGTTGTCTGACACAGGCTGTGGTAGGCCTTGAATTAGCACACACACTCTCTTCACGTTCTCTATAGGAAACTTTCGAATAGAGAGCTTTTTGAGAATATGAAAGCAAAGCCATTTATCAAATGGGTTGGTGGTAAATCTCAACTCATTGAACAATTAGACGCACTGCTCCCTCCTAATTTTGACAAATGGGAAGACGCAACATATATAGAACCATTTGTTGGAGGAGGAGCTATGCTTTTTTATATGCTACAAAGATATCCTAACATTAGTCATGCCGCAATAAACGACATCAACCCTGATCTTATAATGTGTTACCTGACCGTGCGGGACAAATGTGACGAACTAATAGAATCCCTTATAGATATTGAAAAATCATATTTGGCACTTAACACTGAAGACAAACGCAAAGATTTTTTTCTAGCAACTAGGGAACGATACAACGAAAAAAATCTTGACCCTATAGAAAACACAACAAAATTCTTTTTCTTAAATCGCACATGTTTTAACGGGTTGTATAGAGTGAACAAAAAGGGATTGTTCAATGTTCCTTTCGGCAAATACTCAAATCCACAAATTTGTGATGTCGCTACATTACAAGCAGACAGTATTTTATTGCAACGTGTAGAAATAACAACAGGAGATTTTGAATCAACGATTAGTTACGCCAATGGCAACACTCTTTTCTATTTTGATCCTCCGTACCGTCCATTAAGCGAGACTTCCAGTTTCAACGACTATACAAAAGAAGCATTCAATGATGATGCACAGATACGACTTAAACAATATTGCGATCAAATAAATGAAGCTGGATACAAATTCATGCTTAGCAACTCAGATTGTAAAGGCAAAAATGGAAACGACAATTTTTTTGACACTTTATATCAAAACTACAATATTGAAAGAGTTTTAGCTTCTCGCAGTATTAACTCTAATCCAAGCAAAAGAGGGAAACTAACAGAAATACTTGTTCATAACTATTAAACTTATGGTAAGAAACTTTGACAAATTCTTGTCTCAACTTCAAGAAACAAACCAAACACTAGACTTCTTTTGTGATTTTGAGAAAATAGCACAAAATGTCGAGGACATAAAACTCAGCCTTTGTATGCTTAACAGCCTTGTCGGTGCAACAGACTTGAGGAAAGCAGTAGAAACAATCTGGAATAGAGACAAAAGTGCATTTAACGTAATGGACATTCTTATTGCAGTCCGTAGCGAGGGCAAGAAAAAAGTCTTAAACTCTTTAGGCAATTGCATTGTTTTGGACTCTTTATTCAAATCAGTAGATGGTGTAATGGAATATCTTGACCATACAGGCTTGTCGGAGATATTGCAACAACAAAAAATAAAAGACCTTGTTGACTATGTATTTGGTATAGAAACAGGACTTGATTCTAATGCACGAAAAAATCGTAGCGGTCATGTCATGGAAAACATGGTAGCACATATTTTTGACAACGCAGACATTTGTTACCGCCAAGAAGTTTATTCCAATGAATGGCCCTCAATAACAAATGTATTGGGAGATGATGAAAAACGATTTGATTTTGTAGTTGAGGCCAATGGAATAACATATCTCATTGAAGTCAACTTTTATAGTGGCGGAGGTTCTAAACTCAACGAGGTTGCTCGTTCATATTCAGACATTGCACCAAAGATAAACTCAGTTCCTAACTTTGAATTCGTCTGGATAACAGATGGAATAGGTTGGCTAAGCGCAAAGAACAAACTTCAAGAAGCCTATAGTATTATTCCAAGTATTTATAATCTAACAAACATTAACGACTTTCTCAAAATCATAAAATGATAGAGAGTTATTATAGATCACCCAACAACGATTTTCTTCTTGCTCAAGGAGATTCGTTCAAACTACTAAAAGAATTTGACTTCAAATTCAACATGATATTTGCAGATCCCCCATACTTTTTATCGAATGGTGGAATAAGTCTTCAAAGTGGTAAAGTCGTATGTGTTGACAAGGGAGAATGGGACAAAGCAAAAAGTGCCAAAGAAATGAACGATTTCAACATGGAATGGCTTAGCTTGTGTAGAAACAAATTGAATGACAATGGTACAATTTGGATAAGTGGAACGTACCACAATATTTTTTCTGTCGCAAACTGTCTTACAGAACTTGGATACAAAATTTTGAATGTAATAACATGGCAAAAAACTAATCCTCCTGCCAATATTACATGCAGATTCTTTACATACTCTACAGAATTCATCATTTGGGCAAGAAAAAGTTCCAAAGTTCCTCACAAATTCAATTATGAACTTATGAAACTTTTTAATGGAAACAAACAAATGACAGATGTATGGAGATTGCCTGCTATTGGAAGATGGGAAAAAACTTGTGGTAAACATCCAACACAAAAGCCCCTTTCTATATTGTCTCGTATTATTCTTGCTTCAACAGACAAAGGTGACTGGATTTTAGATCCATATAGTGGCAGTTCTACTACTGGGATTGCAGCAAACCTATGCGGTCGTAGATTTGCAGGAATAGAGCAAGAAAAGGAATATTGTGAGATAAGCAAAAATAGAAGAAAGGAAATAGAAGATGTTAAAATGCGACAATATCTTTGTGAACACATCGCTGACTACAAGATATTGGACAATGGAAGGAAAGACATCTTTCTATTTGAGAATAAAAATTGTCAATATGGGAAATTGCCCTTTTAATTCATAAAACTTCTTGTTTTGTATCTACATTATTCCTACCTTTGCCATACAACCAAACAAGACAAACATGAGATTCACATTCATATTACTTTCAGTCCTTGCATCTCAAACACTGTTCTCTCAGGTAAAAGACCTTTACCCGACTAAAGTAGAAAAACTTTCTTTCTCGGAAGATATAAAAAAGCTATACTCAGAAGCGAACTACATCAACGAGAATAGCAAGAGCAGAGATCTGTCCGAAACAGAAAGAAAACGTCTTGAAGAAATATACGAAACCGGCAAACTCGATGAAACAAAAGTTGACTGGTGGGACGTTTCCGGACAAGGTTGCAGCTGGTACTGCTGTGGAAGCATTGACACGGTAATCGCAACTAGCCACCTCAAAAAAAATGGTGCAATCACCTACATAGGAAACAATGTCGGAGACGACAACTATGAAACAGCATGGGTTGAAGGAGTAGAAGGCTATGGAATCGGAGAAAGCGTAACATTCTATTTCACAGAAGGTCAAGGGGCAATAGACGAAATCATTGTTTCAAACGGATACGTCAAGACGCCCAAAGCATATAGGGAAAATTCAAGAGTCAAGACACTAAAGCTTTATCATAACGACAAGCATATCGCAAACCTGCACCTCAAGGACGAACTTGCTGACCAGCACTTCAAACTGTGGGAAGTATTCGGTAATGTTGACATCGAGGCATTAAAAGATTACCAAGGCAAAGTTGACGGCAAACTGATAGATACAAACGGGAATTCCTTCCCTCAATGGACATTCAAGTTTGAAATCGGAGATGTCTATAAAGGCACGAAATATGATGATACTGTAATTAGCGAGATTTACTTCAACGGACCTTGCCATTAACAACAAAGGCGACCATGAATGGTCGCCTTTAGTTTATCTACTTAAACTCTAAATAATAGCGTGCCTGAGAATGCTTCCCGGCATCATACTCCGGCATGGACTCTATGTCTTCGAAGGACTTGAAAGTCTCTCCCGCATACAGTTTCTTCCTTATTGCATTCAACAATGAATAGTCTTTGTCATGCTTCAGATACGGATGATAAAGAGTTCGAGGCTCGACATGGTTGATGGGAATCTTCTTTACCATAGACTGGGAACATTTGAAATACTTCATATTCTCCCTGACTACCGTGCTGTCCATGCAATATACCTCATAAAGCTGATTAGGTGAATAATAGCCACCAAGCACATCTCTGTATTTAACTATTCCCGAAGCCCTAGCCTGACCTATGCCGCGCAGTTTCATCAGTTCCTCTTCCCCGGCAGTATTGATGTCTATAGGTTCAATTAGTTTGTTCTTTTGCTCCGTTTTAGGCTTATTGAACACCTTTGCAGTATCTTTATTTGCATAGTACCTCTTAGTGGCATTTTCAACACGCAAAGAGTCCAGAGACCTGTTAAATGAACTGACCAGAGAATCATTGCCTGCCAAAGCCGACGCCACGGAATCTCTGACGGACGATTGAAGGGACGAAGCGTAAAGGGAACGAACGAAAATATGGCCTAAGGCAAGAAACAAAACGACAAAGACACAGACAATGTACTTGAGATCCACAGACTTTGTTCGTTCGCCTGCATCCTCAAGTTCAGCCGCATCCTTTCTCAGCTTCTCTATCCTCTTGTCGAGTTCCTTATTTAGCTTCTCTTTATCTTCCATCTGAAAAAATTATGCTTCGCCGCCTCCTCCAAATGAAGGGAAAGGAGTAGGGTTAGACTGCTGGGAAGGCTGTTGTATCTCACCGAAATTCTGCTCGTATCTGGCAATGTTCTCCTGAAGCATGCGCATAAGTCTTTTTGCCTGAATAGGAGTCATTACTACTCTGGACTTGATCTTTGCCTTAGGCTGAGCAGGGATCGTCTTTGCGAAGTCTAGGACAAACTCGCTCATAGAATGGGCAATCATAGCCATATTGACATACTGGCCTTCCTGCATGTCAGCAGGCACCTCTATTACGAATTCCTGCTTATCTTTTGGTTTATTGTCTTCCATGTTAAGTCAAATTAAAAAAGAAAGAGCAGAATAAAAATACTCTATTCTGCTCTCCTCTTTTGCTATATTCTTTTTCTTTTCAATCAGAATAATTATTCAGGCAACTCCTCAGCCTCCTGATCAAGGATATCTCTTACCTCTGGATCAACCTCATCATAAGTTGAAGTGTAAGAAGAAGGCATCTGGTCGCGAGAAGTAACATACAAGTTATCGAACTCACGAAGACCTGTACCTGCTGGGATCAAGTGACCGCAGATTACATTCTCCTTCATACCTACTAGGTAATCCTCCTTAGAACGGATAGCTGCATCGTTCAATACCTTAGTTGTCTGCTGGAACGAAGCTGCTGACATGAAGCTGCTTGTCTGAAGAGCGGCATTTGTAATACCCTGAAGAATCTGAGTTGCTGTAGCAGGGATTGCGTCACGAACTGTAACAGTCTTCAAATCTTTTCTCTTCAAGACACTGTTCTCAGCACGAAGGTTACGAGCTGTAACTATCTGACCTGGCTTGAAGTTTGTAGAACCACCAGCGTCAACAACCACCTTCTTGTCGAACAATCTATCATTCTCCTCCATGAACTCAAGCTTGTCAACTGAATCATTCTCAAGGAACTTAGAATCACCTGGATCTGAGATAAGAACCTTACGCATCATCTGGCGCACGATAACCTCGAAATGCTTATCGTTGATACCTACACCCTGAAGACGGTACACATCCTGAACCTCGTTTACGATGTACTCCTGAACGGCTGTAGGACCAAGGATTGCAAGGATATCAGCTGGAGCGATAGCACCATCAGAAATCTGCTCACCTGCACGTACGTAATCTCCGTCCTGAACAAGGATCTGCTTAGACTGAGATACCAAATACTTCTTCTCCTCACCGAACTTAGAAGTAATCTTAATCTCGCGGTTACCTCTCTTAAGAGCACCGAATGTTACCTCTCCGTCGATCTCTGCAACTGTAGCTGGGTTAGAAGGGTTACGAGCCTCGAACAACTCAGTAACTCGTGGAAGACCTCCTGTGATATCACCAGCCTTACTTGAAGAGCGAGGAATCTTAAGCAACATCTGACCACTCTTTACAGTATCACCCTCGTTAACAACAACGTTGGCACCTACTGACAAGTTATATGATTTCAAAACCTCACCAGACTCATCTACGATAGAAACTGATGGAGACTTTGCCTTATCCTTAGACTCGATAACGATCTTCTCCTGAAGACCTGTTGCCTCATCGTGATCTGAACGGAATGTTACACCCTCGATAAAGTCATTGAACTGAATCTTACCGGCAACTTCTGTTACGATAACTGCGTTGTATGGGTCCCACTCACAGATCTTGTCACCAACCTTAACCTCATCACCATGCTTGAAGAACAACTTAGAACCGTAAGGAATCTTAGCCTTAGTAAGCTCCATCTTAGTCTGAGCATTGATGATTGTAGCCTCAGCCTGACGACCTACAACGATCATAACTGGCTGATCGTCCTCGTCTGTAGTGTTTACTACACGCAACTCGTCGAACTCGATTCTACCAGCGTACTTAGAAACAAGACCATTGTTAGTAGCAACGTTTCCTGCCACACCACCGGCGTGGAATGTACGAAGTGTAAGCTGAGTTCCTGGCTCACCGATTGACTGAGCAGCGATAACTCCGACAGCCTCTCCCTTCTGAACCATACGACCAGTTGCAAGGTTACGTCCGTAACACTTAGCACAAACACCCTTCTTAGATTCACAAGTTAGAACTGAACGAATCTCTACACGCTCGATCTGAGCCGCATTGATTGCGTCAACCTGATCCTCTCTGATCTCCTGACCTGCTGAAACCAATAGAGTTCCATCGTTAGGATTGTATATATCGTTTACAGATACACGACCTAGAATTCTCTCTCCTAGAGAAGCTACGATCTCATCGTTCTTCTTGATAGCAGTACACTCAAGACCTCTCAAAGTACCACAATCCTCCTCATTGATAATCACATCGTGAGAAACATCTACAAGACGACGAGTCAAGTAACCAGCATCGGCAGTCTTCAAGGCTGTATCGGCAAGACCCTTACGAGCACCGTGAGTAGAGATAAAGTACTCAAGGACTGATAGACCCTCCTTAAAGTTAGAAAGGATCGGGTTCTCGATGATCTGACCACCAACGGCACCAGACTTCTGAGGCTTAGCCATCAATCCACGCATACCAGAAAGCTGACGAATCTGCTCCTTAGATCCACGGGCACCAGAGTCAAGCATCATAAATACTGAGTTGAATCCCTGATCGTCCTTCTTAATAGTATCCATCAAGACATCAGCAAGCTTCTTGTTTACCTCAGTCCAAACGTTGATGATCTGGTTGTAACGCTCGTTTGGAGTCATAAGTCCCATGTTGTAGCTTGCCATGATCTCCTCAACCTGAGCATTACCGTCGTTGATAAGCTCCTCCTTCTCCTTAGGGATGATAACGTTCTCAAGGTTAAATGAAAGACAACCCTTAAACGCCATATAGTAACCAAGGTTCTTGATATCGTCAAGGAACTGGGCTGTACGAGCAACTCCACAAGTCTTGATAACTCGAGTAATAATACTCTTCAATGACTTCTTTGTGATCAACTGGTTGATGTAACCTACCTTTTCAGGAACTGTCTGGTTGAAGATCAACTTACCGACAGTAGTCTGAACCATAGTCTTAACCAACTCGCCCTTATCATTCAAGTCCTTAACCATTACCTGGATAGGAGCATGGATATCAAGTTTACCCTCGTTGTATGCAATCTGAGCCTCTTCGAAGCCATAGAACTTCATGCCTTCACCCTTAGTGCCTTTACGCTCCTTAGTGATATAGTACAATCCAAGTACCATGTCCTGTGCAGGAACTGTGATAGGAGCACCGTTAGCAGGGTTAAGAATGTTATGAGATCCAAGCATCAACATTTGAGCCTCAAGAACAGCCTCATTGCCTAGTGGCAAGTGAACGGCCATCTGGTCACCATCGAAGTCGGCGTTGAACGCTGTACATGCAAGTGGGTGCAACTGGATAGCTTTACCCTCGATCATCTTAGGCTGGAAAGCCTGGATACCAAGACGGTGCAAAGTAGGAGCACGGTTCAATAGTACCGGATGACCCTTCATAACGTACTCAAGGATATCCCAAACAACTGGATCCTTGCGATCAACGATCTTCTTTGCAGACTTAACAGTCTTTACAATACCTCTCTCGATAAGCTTGCGGATAACGAATGGCTTGAAAAGCTCAGCCGCCATATATTTAGGAATACCGCACTCGTGCATCTTCAACTCTGGACCTACGACAATTACGGAACGAGCAGAATAGTCAACACGCTTACCTAGCAAATTCTGACGGAAACGTCCCTGCTTACCCTTCAAACTATCTGAAAGAGACTTAAGAGGACGATTAGCATCAGAGCGTACTGCTGTAGTCTTCTTTGAGTTATCGGACAACGAGTCAACAGCCTCCTGAAGCATACGCTTCTCATTTCTCAAGATAACCTCTGGAGCCTTAATCTCCATAAGTCTCTTAAGACGGTTGTTACGAATGATAACTCTTCTGTATAGGTCATTCAAATCCGAAGTTGCGAAACGGCCACCATCAAGTGGAACCAAAGGACGCAACTCAGGCGGAATTACTGGAACAACCTTAATAATCATATTCTCAGGCTTGCTACGACCGTTTGAAGCACGGAAAGCTTCAACTACCTGCAATCTCTTCAAGGCCTCAGTCTTTCTCATCTGAGAAGTCTCCTTGTCAGCCTTATGTCTCAACTCGTAAGACAAATCATCAAGATTTACAGTCTTCAAAAGCTCGTAGATTGCCTCAGCTCCCATCTTGGCAATGAACTTGTTTGGATCCTCATCGTCCAAATAGTCATTATCCTCAGGTAGCTTGTCCTGCAAATCCAAATACTCCTCCTCGCTCAACATATCGCGGAAAGACACACCATGAGCAGCAGCTGCACCTGGCTGAAGGACGATATACTTCTCATAGTATATGATAGCCTCCAATGTCTTAGAAGGGATTCCAAGCAAATAACCAATCTTATTTGGGTTAGAGCGGAAGTACCAGTTGTGCGCCACAGGGACTACCAAAGCGATATGTCCCATACGCTCACGACGTACTTTCTTCTCTGTTACTTCTACACCACAACGATCACAAGTAGTACCCTTGTATCTAATTCTCTTAAACTTACCACAATGACACTCGAAATCCTTGACTGGACCAAAGATTTTCTCACAGAACAAACCATCACGCTCTGGCTTGTATGTACGATAGTTGATAGTCTCTGGTTTCAAGACCTCACCCTTCGACATCTCCAAAATCTCGTCTGGAGAAGCAAGAGAAATAGAAATCTTCGTGAAAGAGTTCTTTACCTTATTGTCTTTCTTAAAAGCCATATCTATTGTGTGTTATTAATCTAACTTAATGCTTAGACCAAGTCCTCTCATTTCATGTAGCAATACATTCAATGACTCTGGGATACCAGGAGTTGGCATAGGCTCACCCTTAACGATAGCCTCATAAGCTCTTGCTCTACCCTTTACATCATCAGACTTGATTGTCAAAATTTCCTGAAGAATGTGAGATGCACCGAATGCCTCGATTGCCCAGACCTCCATCTCTCCGAAACGCTGACCTCCGAACTGTGCCTTACCACCAAGAGGCTGCTGAGTAATCAAAGAGTATGGTCCGATAGAACGTGCATGCATCTTATCGTCAACCATGTGACCCAACTTAAGCATGTAGATAACACCTACTGTAGCTGGCTGGTCGAACTGCTCACCTGTGCATCCATCGAACAAGTAAGTCTTACCATATCTTGGCAAACCTGCCTTGTCTGTCCACTCATTCAAGTCATCCAAAGACGCACCGTCGAAAATTGGAGTTGCGAACTTACAACCCATCTTCAAACCTGCCCATCCAAGAACTGTCTCGAAGATCTGTCCAAGGTTCATTCGGGAAGGCACACCAAGTGGGTTCAATACGATATCAACCGGAGTACCATCAGCCAAGAAAGGCATATCCTCCTGACGAACGATACGAGAAACGATACCCTTGTTACCGTGACGACCGGCCATCTTATCTCCTACACGAATCTTTCTCTTCTTAGCAATGTAAACCTTAACCTGCTGAAGGATTCCTGTTGGAAGTTCATCTCCGATTGTTACAGCGTACTTCTCGCGCTGTAGGTCAGCATTAAATGACTTATACTTCTTCAAGTAGTTGGCGATCAAAGTAGCAATTCTAGCATTTGTATGCTCATCCTCAGTCCAACCAGACTGCTGAACTGCAACATAATCTACCTGATTCAACTGCTTAGCTGTAAACTTCTCACCTGCCTTGATGATATCCTCTCCGATGCAGTTCTTCAAACCACGGCAAGTGTGTCCCTCTGTCAAGACTAGAAGTTTCTCGATCAAAAGATCCTTCAATTCAGAAGACTTCTTCTCGAAATCAGCTGTCAATCTATCAATAATATCCTTGTCAGACTGACGAGTCTTTCTGTTCTTGACAGCCTTAGCAAATGAACGACGACCAATAACCACACCATTCAATGATGGAGTAGCCTTCAAAGAAGCGTCCTTAACATCTCCAGCCTTATCACCGAAGATAGCACGAAGCAACTTCTCCTCTGGAGTAGGATCAGACTCACCCTTTGGAGTAATCTTACCGACGATGATGTCACCAGGTCCTACAGGAGCACCGATACGGATGATACCATTCTCGTCAAGGTTACGAGTAGCGTCCTCACTTACATTTGGAATATCTGGAGTCAACTCCTCCATACCTCTCTTAGTCTCGCGAACATCAATTGAGTCCTCTTCAACGTGGATGGAAGTAAACATATCCCACTTAACAACCTTCTCATTGATTACGATCGCATCCTCGTAGTTGTAACCCTTCCAAGGCATGAACGCAACCAAAAGGTTCTTACCAATAGCCAACTCACCGTTCTGAGTAGAGAATCCCTCTGTCAACATCTGTCCCTCAACAACACGCTCTCCACGAGAAACGATAGGACGAAGGTCTATTGTAGTATTCTGGTTTGTACGTCTGAACTTAGGCAACTTGTACTCCTTAACTGCAGACTCGAAACTTGTGAAGTCCTCTTCCTCTGTTCTATCGTACTTGATTCTAATAACAGAAGCATCAACGAACTCAACAACACCGGCACCCTCAGCAGTAATCTGAGTACGAGAATCGCGAGCCAACTGTGCCTCGATACCAGTACCAACGATAGGAGAATCTGTACGAAGCAATGGAACTGCCTGGCGCATCATGTTAGATCCCATCAACGCACGGTTCGCATCATCATGCTCAATGAAAGGAATCAAAGATGCAGCGATAGATGCAATCTGGTTAGGAGCAATATCCATCAACTCAAGTTCCTCAGGAGCAACGACTGGGAAGTCACCCTGACGTCTTGCCTTTACATTCTGAGTCTCGAAATTACCATTTGAATCGATCTGAGCATTACCCTGACCAATGATCTTTCCTTCCTCTTCCTCGGCAGTCATGTAAACGATACCTGTCTCAGACATATCAGCCTTACCATTGACAACCTTACGATATGGAGTCTCAATAAATCCTAGGTCATTGATCTTTGCGTGAACACAAAGAGAAGAAATCAAACCGATATTTGGACCTTCCGGAGTTTCGATAGGACACAAACGTCCGTAATGAGTGTAGTGTACGTCTCGAACCTCGAATCCTGCGCGGTCACGAGTCAAACCTCCAGGTCCTAGTGCAGATAGACGACGCTTGTGAGTAATCTCAGCAAGTGGATTCTGCTGATCCATGAACTGAGATAACTGAGATGATGAGAAGAATTCTCTGATAGCGCCAGATAAAGGTCTGTTATTTGTTAATGTTTTAGGAGTTGCAGATTCGATTTCTGTAATAGACATCTTTTCCTTAACTGCCTTTTCCATTCTTGATAAACCAATTCTGAACTGATTCTGAATTAATTCACCAACTGTACGAATACGACGGTTACCTAACATATCGATATCATCTGTAGAACCAACGCCTTCAGTGATAGTTAACATGTAATTGTATAGAGCGATCATATCTGACATCGTAATGCACTTCTTATCGTTAAGTGGATCGATACCAATTAACTTGATAGTTGCCTTAGAGTCAGCTGGATTAACAACTCTAACTACCTGACATGCAGTACCTACAAGCCAAGCAGAAATCTTTTCGCCAGAGTTTACTCTAGCCTGGATTACTTCTTCCTTGTCAGACATTAACATGTAGCTGTCATGATCTGGTAAGTAGTAAGGCATAGCCTGTTCGTCATCAACCACAACATCTTCACTGTTCTTGTCTGTTAATCTTGCAAGAACGAAGAATCTCTGGCCGTAATCCATTACGGCATTGAAGTTTTCCTTTGTTAGAGGAACTTCCTTAGCGATAATAGCTGAGTATACGCTAACCTTTGACATTGACTTGGCAAGTTTCTTAACATCATTTTCTGTTAATACAGTACCCATGAAGTAAGTCTTGCCCTTAACGTCAACATCGTTAGCCAGAACTCTACCTACTAAAGCTAACTTATCAGTTGTAGGAACTTCTACAACTGTTGGATGAGAGAATGAATGTCTGAATGGGAAT
>JAZUHH010000065.1:0-47608 GCA_045641625.1 Paludibacteraceae bacterium | reverse complement strand
TTGAACTGGGGTATGGACTTCACAGAGAAGATGCTTGAGGAGATCTGTATCGCAGCCAACGGTAAGCCAGAGGTTGAGATCGACGGTAAGGTTATCTCATTCAAGGCTCCATTCCGTCGTCTTCCTATCCTTGACGCTATTAAGGAGAAGACAGGCTACGACCTATATCCAATGAGCGAGGAGGAGATCCGTGAGACAGCCAAGAAGCTTGGTATCGAGGTAGACGAGACAATGGGTAAGGGTAAACTTATCGATGAGATCTTCGGCGAGACTTGCGAGGGCACATTCATCCAGCCTACATTCATCACAGACTATCCAGTGGAGATGTCTCCGCTAACTAAGATGCACCGTTCTAAGCCGGGACTAACAGAGCGTTTTGAGCTTATGGTTAACGGTAAGGAGCTTGCAAACGCATACTCAGAGCTTCACGACCCAATTGATCAAGAGCAGAGATTCATCGACCAGATGAAGCTTGCTGATAAGGGAGATGACGAGGCAATGATCATCGACCATGACTTCCTACGCGCACTTCAGTACGGTATGCCTCCGACATTCGGTATCGGTATCGGTATTGACCGTTTGGTTATGCTTATGACTGGTAAGTTCGCTATCGGTGAGGTTATGTTGTTCCCTCAGATGAAGCCTGAGGCTACACAGTCCAAGGACGGAGCTTCAAAGTACGTTGCTCTTGGTATTCCTGAGGCTTGGGTTGAGGTTATTCAGAAGGCGGGCTTCCTGACAGTCGAGAGTTTGAAGGAGTGCAACCCTAACAAGCTTCATCAGGATATCTGCGGATTGAACAAGAAGTTCAAGCTTGACTTGACAAATCCAACTAAGGAAGAAGTTGCCGAGTGGGTGTCTAAAGCCTAATGAAAATTGTGATGGATTCGGAATCGGACAGCCTTTGTCTGGTTCTTGATCCTTGATTATAAGAAACAAATTATGCAGGATACAACGAAAAGAATAGCAGTGATGGGCGGAGGTAGCTGGGCTACAGCCTTGGCTAAGATCTGCATGTCTGACAACAGCAGACACATCAACTGGTATATGCGCAGACAGGAACAGATTGATGAGTTCAAATTGCATGGACACAATCCTTCTTATCTCGTATCAGCACAGTTTGACATAGATAGAATTACTTTCTATTCGGATATTGATGCTGTTGTAGAAAACTCTGATATTCTTATTTTTGCTACTCCTTCTCCTTTCTTGAAGTCGCATTTGGAGAAACTGCACGCTTCTTTGGAGGAAAAGATTGTGGTGTCTGCCATAAAGGGTATCGTTCCAGAGGAAAATATGATCATCTCTGAGTATTTCAAGATGAAGTACGGTGTCAAGGATGAGAATATCCTTGTTATTTCGGGTCCTACTCACGCAGAGGAGATATCTATGGAGCGTTTGTCATTCCTGACTGTAGGATGCAGTTCTGAGGAGAGGGCAAGAGAGATCAGCGAGATATTGAACTGCCATTACTTGAAGACTCGTATTCTTGACGATGTGTTCGGAATAGAGTACGCTTCGGTTTTGAAGAATGTTTACGCTATTGCTGCCGGTATTTGTCACGGTATGAAGTGCGGAGACAATTTCCAGGCTGTGCTTATTTCCAACGCGATTCAGGAGATGGACAGATTCTTGCACGTTGCTACAAACAAGATTCGTAACATCAACGAGCCTGTATTCCTGGGTGACCTTCTTGTTACCGGTTATTCAAAGTTCTCACGAAACCGTCTGTTCGGTTCAATGATAGGAAAAGGCTATTCAGTAAAGGCTGCTCAGGTTGAAATGGAGATGATTGCTGAAGGATACTACGGTACAAAGTGCATCACTGAAATCAACAAGAAGTATAATGTGGATATGCCTATTCTTGAGGCTGTCTATAATATCCTTTATAACAAGCAGTTGGCTGTGAGCGAGATTCGCAAGTTGACAGCAAAGCTAAAGTAGAATGAATATGAGGAGGCTTATTTTGTTTGTCTTGTCTGTGCTTGCCTATGTTGCAGTTCAAGCAAAGACTACGTTTACAATAGGAGGCCCGGATGCCATTTATAACCAGATTCGTATCATAAACAACACGTCCCAGTCTAACTTTTCATGCAGGCTTGTGCGTTTGACACAAAAGGAAGACGGTTCTTTTGAAAGAGGGGAAGTTTATGGTGTATATCGATTGAAAGGGGCTGATGACATCGACACTAACACTTCATGGGTAGAGCGTGGCACCATTATGGGTTTGGAGATGCCCGCTGACTTCCCAGTTGACGTCGAGACAACAATTGTTTATAAGCGTTATCCATTCTTTGTTTCTGTATTGGTTACGCTAACAGACAAGAATGGCAAGTTCGAGACATTCTGATATAATTATAGAAAAAATAAAAACAAATAAAGAATAAATGGAAAACATGAAACTTAACGTGGAGAACGCCTTCGTATGTAAGGATCTTCACATTTCAATGTCTGCAGTAAAGGGTTACGAGCAGGCTGTAGCTGAGGCACAGGAGATGCTTCACAAGGGTACAGGTCTTGGAAACGACTTCCTTGGTTGGTTGACTTTGCCTTCTTCTATCACAGAGCAGTTTATGGACGAGATCATCGCTGCTGCTAAGGTTTTGAGAGAGAAGTGTGAATATGTTGTTGTTGCTGGTATCGGAGGTTCTTACCTTGGTGCTCGCGCAGTAATCGAGGCTCTTTCTAACTCTTTCTCTTCATACATGAAGAGCACAAAGAACCCAACTATCCTTTACGCTGGTAACAGCATCTCTGAGGATTACCTTGCTGAGCTTTCTTCATTCTTGAATCGTAAGAAGTTCGGTATCATCAACATCTCTAAGTCTGGTACAACAACTGAGACAGCTCTTGCATTCCGTATCCTTAAGACTCAGCTTGAGGAGCAGGTTGGTAAGGACGAGGCTCGTCAGAGAATCATCGCTGTAACAGATGCTAAGAAGGGTGCTCTTCGCACACTTGCTACAAAGGAGGGTTACAAGACATTCGTTATTCCTGACAATATCGGTGGTCGTTTCTCAGTTCTTACTCCAGTAGGTTTGCTTCCTATCGCAGTTGCTGGTTTCGATATCAAGAAGTTGGTTGCTGGTGCAGCTTCAATGGAGAAGCTAACAGCTCAGGATGTTCCATTCTCAAAGAACCCATCTGCAATCTACGCTGCTACTCGTAACGAGCTTTACCAGAAGGGTAAGAAGATCGAGATTTTGGTTAACTACAACCCTAAGTTGCACTACATCGCAGAGTGGTGGAAGCAGCTTTACGGTGAGTCAGAGGGTAAGGACCTTAAGGGTATTTTCCCAGCTGCAGTAGATTTCTCTACAGACCTACACTCAATGGGTCAGTGGATCCAGGAGGGTGAGCGTTCTATCTTCGAGACAGTTATTTCAATCGCTCGTCCATCAAAGAAGATTCAGGTTCCTATGGATGCTGAGAACCTTGACGGTCTTAACTTCGTAGGTGGAAAGAATGTTGACTACGTTAACAAGCAGGCTGAGCTAGGTGTTATCATCGCTCATACAGACGGTGGTGTTCCTAACCTACACATCAACTTGCCTTCACTTAACGAGTTCTACATCGGTCAGTTGTTCTACTTCTTCGAGAAGGCTTGTGGTATCTCTGGTTACCTACTTGGTGTTAACCCATTCAACCAGCCAGGTGTTGAGGCTTACAAGAAGAACATGTTCGCTCTACTTGGCAAGCCAGGTTACGAGGAGGCTACAAAGGCTATGAACGCTCGTCTTGGAAGATAATTCTGATTAAAGAATCATTAAATATGAGAGACGCGAGAAATCGCGTCTCTTTTTTTGTAGTTATTCCGACAGAATATCTATCTTTGTTCCGTTAAAGTTTGAATTATGAGGTATATTATAGCGATTGTTTCATGTCTGCTTGCAGTTGTGTCCTGTTCCCGACAGAATGTTGAGAGCAAGGAAGTAGAGGTGCAGGGCTCTATTGTGGTTGGCTCAAAAGATACGGTTGTAGTGGAGCTTTCAATAAATAATAACATTAAAAGTGACACTGTGATTCGAGTATCGGATGGTGATAGTGCGATTAGTATTACAGATACTTTCCTGTTAAAGGACGCCGACAGAAGTGTTTTTGATTGGTTGAGAATAGATATCAGATCATGTCTGTTGAATGATTGGGAATATTCCGAAAATGCAGAGTATGTAGTGACCAAAGTAGAGTGGGAGGATGATTCTGGTTGCCACGGAGATTCAATGTTTGCCTACAGAAACGGAATAAAGATCATGAAGTATTCTTATGATGCGTGTGGTGACATGGGCGGTGATAAACTTGAATGTTACTATGACAATGGTATAATAGGTTACGAAGAAAGAGAATACGGACAATTTGGAGGAGGATTTGCTAGTAACTCAAAATCCGTTAAAGAATACTCAAAAGATGGGAAATTGATATATGAGATTGATTGCTCAAAAAACGAAGTTCCAGTTTATAATGATTCTACGAAATATGATGAAACATCCTACACATCAATATTGAAAAGGGATGGACAGGAAGTAACGATCAATCGACAAGACACTACAATCTCCTGGACAATCATATACCCTGACGGGGGAAAAAATACATATAATTCCGATGATTATACTTCTATTGACGAGGCAGAAAAATTTGCTTGGCCCAGGATTGTTTATGAAACCATGGATCAATGTAAAAGTATAATGAATGAATACAAATTAGATCAATAGTTGTTTGAATAAAGGTTCAATCTTTATAAGGTTGGACCTTTTTATTTTTAGAAAAAGACCTTGAAAAGAGATAGAAATACCATAGATTTAGTCGCGTATTTATGTCTTACAACATAGATAATACGAAATTACTTTTATTTGGTACGATTTTCCCTTTTGGTATTACTTTTTTTTTGACAATTTTGTGGCACACTTAATTCTAATACATAAAATCTAAAAAGCTTATGAAAAGACTTTATTCCATATTTTTGGCAGCATTGTTGCCGCTATCTTCATCTTTCGCTGCAAGACAGATGGAGAACTTGTCTCGTGGCGTGCATGCAGTAAAGACAGGAAACGGAGTTTTTATTTCTTGGCGTTTCCTTGGTACCGATGCCAAGGGTACAGCTTTCAATGTCTATAGAGACGGTACACTTGTAAATTCGTCTCCCATTACTGGTGCCACAAATCTTGTCGATGCTAAAGGAAGCACATCTTCCTCTTATATTGTAAAGACTGTTGTCAACGGAAAGGAAACAGCTCAGAGTGAGGCTTGCAAGCCTTGGGCAGACTGGTACAAGAGCATCAAGTTGTCTCGTCCTGCAAATGGTACAGGCGGTTGTACATATACTCCAAACGACATGAGTGTCGGTGATGCTGACGGAGACGGAAACTATGAACTATATGTGAAATGGGATCCAAGCAATTCAAAAGACAACTCGCAGAGCGGTGTGACAGGCAATGTCTATATTGACTGTTATAAGCTTGACGGTACTATGCTTTGGAGAATTGACCTTGGACAAAATATCAGGGCTGGCGCCCACTATACCCAGTTCCAAGTCTATGACTATGATGGAGACGGAAAATGCGAGATCGTAATGAAGACTGCGCCTGGAACTAAGGATGGCAAGGGCAAGTATGTGCTGATGAACAATGACGATCCCAAGGCTGACTATCGCAATAGTGACGGCTACATTTTGACAGGACCGGAATACTTGACAATCTTCAACGGCCTTACAGGTGCCGAGATAAACACAGTAGCCTTCAATCCCGTTCGCGGTACTGTTAACAACTGGGGAGATAAATACGGAAACCGTGTGGATCGTTTCTTGGCCTGCACAGCCTATCTTGACGGACAGCATCCAAGTATTGTGATGTGCAGAGGTTACTATACTCGCTCAACAATCACAGCATGGGACTTCAAGAACGGAAAGTTGGTTCAGCGCTGGTATCATAATTCTCCGACAAGCGGACAGGGTGCATACGGTGAGGGATTCCATAATGTATCGGTAGCAGATATTGATAATGACGGTTGTGATGAGATTATCTATGGATCTGCGACTATTGACCATGACGGAAGTCTATACAGCCGTACAGGCTATGGACACGGAGATGCCCAGCATGTAAGCCGAATGTTCCCTAATGACAACGATTTCTATGGCTGGTTTGTGCATGAGGAGAAGTCAAGTGCCTACGGTTACGAGTTAAGAAATCTTCGTACAAATGAAGTTGTTTTTGGAAAGAAAACAGGAACAGACAATGGTCGTGGTTTTGCTGCTGATGTTGATCCAAACAACCCAGGTTTCGAGTTCTGCAGTTCAGCAGATGGTAATTACTACAACAAGGCAGGCGAAGTGGTCGGCTCACGCTCAAGCGTGAACTTCCGTCTATATTGGGATGGAGACCTTCAGGACGAAATCTTTGACGGACAGGGAACAGGTGCGAAGATTGCAAAGTTCAATGCGACATCCAAGAAACAGCAGGATATGGTAGTTCTTGGTAACTATGGCAATGGTTCTTCTTGCAACACTACAAAGGCAACCCCTTGTCTTTCCGCTGACCTTTTCGGTGACTGGCGTGAGGAGGTAATCCTTTACGATGCGAATGATCCGAGCAAGATCAACATTTATACGACAACCATAGAGACAAAGTATCGCTTGTTCACTCCTATGCACGATTATGTCTATCGTCTTGGCGTGGCTTGGCAGAACACTTCTTACAATCAGCCTCCTCATTTGTCGTACTACATCGGTGGAGGTGTTGATAAAATTGCTCAGCCGGATATCTATACTCCGGGCAATGCAGTAAAGGTTGATCCGGCTCGCAGAGTATTTAACCGTGCAGCAGACAATTCAGACTGGACTGATGCAGGA
The DNA here is from genome assembly GCA_045641625.1 of Paludibacteraceae bacterium. GTDB lineage: Bacteria > Bacteroidota > Bacteroidia > Bacteroidales > Paludibacteraceae > UBA1723. The sequence continues at coordinate 40,767 of JAZUHH010000065.1, read as the reverse complement.
AACTGGGTAGGAGGTGCTGTCCCTACAAGCATTGACACTGCGGAGATAACAACCGGAGAGGTTGACATCAACGGCTCTTATGCGCAAAGAATAGAGGTTACTAATGGAGGAAAGCTTCGTGTACGCGGTAACTCGTCTCTATCGAATGTTCTGCTTAACGGAGGAGGAATAAGCGTTGCTTCAAGCACTCTGCTTTTCGAATTGGGTATTGCACATCTGGAGGTTAGTAAGGATGCAAGCATCTCGATCAGCAAGTCCGCTGACAACCACTTGACTTTGAAGGACGGAGAAATATCTGGTTCGGGAAATATCGTAAAGACTAATGTCGGTTCTCTTGACATCAATATGTCTGCCAAGAACTTTACCGGCAAGTATATTGTAAACGGTGGTTTGCTGTACCTTAACTCTGCTGAGTCCATCGGAAAGAGCGGCGCAGAGATTTCGAGCGGAGCCACTTTGGTGAACAATGCTGCAAACACTACCGATGCAATAGTTGTTTCGGAGTCTGCTTCGTTGGTCTTGAACAAGAATCTGACTGTAAACTATGCAACAGTAATCGGTGATGACGGAGCCAAGAAGACTCTTGCTCCTGGTACATACACATCCAAAGATTTTGCGTGGATTTCGGGTAGCGGAAGCCTTGTCGTGGCTGTCGGTATAGTCAATGCAGGTTTGAATGACGTGAAATCGGAATCTGTCAGCAAGGTGCGTGTCTATCCTAACCCTGCGGAAAATGAGGTTAATTTCGTCGTTTCCGGCAATGGCGGAGACAATGTGCTACAGCTGTTCGATATGAGCGGCAGAATAGTCTATATGAGCAGATTGGATGGTCCGGTGAATGTGTCTTCGTTGCAGAAAGGCTTGTACCGATATTTGATAAACGGAGAAACGGGTATGATAATCAAAAAATAGGCTTTGAAGTATAACTAAAGCCGCAAAGTATAAACGGAAGGGCAGAATCATTTCTTCCCTTCCGTTTATTTTTAATTGAGAGGTGAAAATCCTTTTGTAGTTTTAATGTCAGTTCCCCTTTAGATGGAATTGTATGGCAAATTCTTGTAAAAAAGAATTCTGCAATGAAAATAGAACGCTTTTTTTGTATAAACGCTTTTTTTTAATGTAACTTTGCCTTCATATTTACGACTAGAAAAAATTGTATAATGAAACATGAATTTCTAACATCACTTTCGCTGTTGTTTTCTGCGTGTGGTGCCTTTGCCGCAGAAAACTATATGACAGTAGAGTTGAAGAACGGTGATTTGTATTCGTTCAACATTGCGGACAAGCCTGTCGTAACATACAAGGACGCAAACCTTGTAATAAACAGCAATGCCAAGACAAGCTATGCAATATCGAGTGTCAAGAACTATCACTTCACAAAGTCTGACATTACCTTGCTCGAGACTGCAAGCGGTTCATTAAGGATTGTCAATGTGGATGACGAGACCATAGAGGTGCAGAATGCCAAACCATTGGCATCGGTAACACTTACCTCGGCAAGTGGAGTAAAAGTGTTGTCATCCTATGTAGGTACTGGTGGCAATGTGGCTGTCAATCTGCCTGCGTCAAAGGGTGTCTATGTCCTTTCAATAGGCAACCAGTCGTTCAAGGTCATTCGCAAATAATTAAAGGGGGAATATAATGATAAAGAAATTGCTTTCGTTAGTTGCTTTGTTTGCACTATCGGTGTCAATGTTTGCAATAACAAACATGTGCGTCAAACTGAATGATGGCACTGTGGTAAAGTATAACATCGACGATGTGGAGGAGGTCTATTATGAGGGAGAAGAAACTCAAGAAATAGTTACTTGTGTTAAGCAGAAGGATGGCTCAGTAGTCAGGTATGGCATCGGAAATATAGATGAGGTCTATTACGAAGATGAGGACGAGACTAAAGACAGGGAAGAACAGGAAGATTCTCATGAATCTGTTGACCTTGGGCTTCCAAGTGGCTTGAAATGGGCAACTATGAATGTAGGTGCGTCAAAACCAGAAGAGTTCGGTGATTATTTTGCTTGGGGCGAGGTAGCACCTGCACCAAACAATGAATATACTGAGGCTAATGGTAAAGTACGTGGTAATTATCATGAGTTGAATGAAAAGGGTGTGCTTGGTGAATATGGAAATCTTGGAGCAAAATATGATGCAGCGACTGTAAATTGGGGTGAGAATTGGAGGATGCCGTCAAAACAAGATTTTGATGAATTGATTGATAATTGTACTTGGACTAGGATAACATTGGGTGATACTGAAGGTTATAAAGTGGAAAGTAAGGTTAATTCTAACTGGATTTTTATCCCTGGTTCGGGTTATCACTATAAAGATACGAGTGATTGGGTTGGTGTTTTTGGTTATTACTGGAGCTCCTCAATATACGGAGAGAGTAGTAGGAATAGTGCCTATTATTTAGATTTCGGTTATTTCTCAGTATCCACAGAAAACAGTGTTGTTCGCTGGATTGGCTATTCAGTTCGTCCAGTTGCAAAATAATGAATGATAAATAAAAGAAGGCGGCAGAATATCTGTCGCCTTTGTTTTTACCAGTTCTTGTATGGATTCTCTGCAAGGTGAGAGTTGTAGTATCTTTTGTCTCCAGTCACCTCTTGACCTATCCATTCGGGCTTGTCGAACTCTTCGTCCTCGCTGTTTAGTTCGATTTCTGCTATGACAAGTCCTTTGTTGTCGCCAAGGAACTCGTCAACCTCCCATACATGCCCTGCGAATGGAATTTTGTAGCGGTATTTCTCGACTACGGCGGTATGGCTGAACTCGAACAGCTCCCTTGCATCGTCCAAAGGTATTTCGTATTCGAACTCCTTTCGGCTGAAGCTTTGTGTCTTGCCCTTGATTGTTATGTATCCGTGTTCGCCTGCTATGCGCACTCTGATTGTGCTCTTCTTCTGGTTAAGGTAGCACTGTGCATAATGGGTGCCCTCTGCAAGTCCTCTCCAGTTGTCGTTCTTTAGGAGAAATTTGCGTTCTATCTCTATGTTCATCTTTGTAAAATTTTCCAATGCTAAGTTTATGTTGGCGAAGAATGTTGGTATTGACGAAGCCAAACACGTCAATTTATTCGCGTCAATGTTTAATCGGCGACGAACAACGAGCCAAAATTAGTAATAAAGGAGCCAATTATCAAAAAATACAAAAAAAAGTTGTTGATTTGTGTGTTTGTATATACTTTTTTACTTACTTTGCACAACAAAAGATGTTTAGGCTCAAACAAAATAGGTTTTTATGCAGAAAAATTTGGTCATAGTCGAGTCTCCTGCGAAAGCAAAGACAATAGAGAAATTCTTGGGTGAAGGTTATACCGTGAAGTCAAGTATGGGCCATATTAGGGACCTAAACGAAAAAAATCTGTCTATTGACATAGACAACAATTTCCAGCCTATATACACAATTGAGCCAGAGAAGAAAAAGCTCGTGGCTGAATTGAAGAAACTTGCAAAGGAATCTGACGTAGTATGGCTCGCATCCGATGAGGACCGCGAGGGAGAGTCTATCGCCTGGCATCTTTACGAGGTGCTTGGACTGAATAAGGAGAATACACGAAGAATCGTGTTCCACGAAATTACCAAGGACGCGATTCTGAATGCCATAAAGAACCCAAGAGACATAAAGATCGACCTTGTCGATGCTCAGCAGGCAAGAAGAGTTCTGGACAGAATCGTAGGCTACGAGTTGTCCCCTGTGTTGTGGAGAAAGATCAGAAGAGGCCTTTCTGCCGGTCGTGTGCAGTCAGTAACTGTTCGTCTGATAGTTGACAGAGAAGAGGAGATCAAGAACTTCAAGAGCGAAACTTCGTACAAGGTTCAGGCAATCTTTAACGTAACCTCTAACGGAAAGAAGACACAGATCAAGGCAGACCTTAATGTCAAGCCTAAGACTAAGGAGGAGGCAATGGCTTTCCTTGAGGCTTGCAAGGGAAAGAACTTCAAGATAGAGGATGTTGCGGTGAAGCCCGCCAAGCGTTCCCCTGCAGCTCCTTTCACAACTTCTACGCTACAGCAGGAGGCTTCAAGAAAGCTAGGTTTCTCGGTTTCGCAGACAATGAGCGTCGCTCAGAAGCTTTACGAGGCTGGAAAGATCACTTACATGCGTACAGACTCGGTAAACTTGTCAGACTTGGCGATAAATACAGCGCGTCAGGCAATTGACGCGAACTACGGAAGCCAGTACGCCCAGACAAGAAGGTACCATACAAACAGCAAGGGTGCACAAGAGGCTCACGAGGCCATCCGACCTACATACCTTGCCAATGCCACAGTTGACGGCACTGCCCAGGAGAAGAAGCTTTACAGTTTGATCTGGAAGCGTACGATTGCTTCGCAGATGGCAGACGCACAGCTTGAAAAGACAACTGTGACCATCGGTTTCGACGGAGAAAGCCGCAAGTTCGTGGCTGAGGGAGAAGTCATCAAGTTCGACGGCTTCCTAAAAGTATATATGGAGAGCACTGATGACGAGGAGAAGGAGGATTCGGCAATGCTTCCGCCATTGAACAAGGGCGACATGATCGGCATGGCTGAACTTATAACTGCAACACAGAGATTCTCTCAGCGTCCGGCTCGCTATAGCGAGGCTTCCCTTGTCCATAAGCTTGAGGAACTTGGTATCGGTCGTCCTTCAACCTATGCTTCGACTATTTCTTCGGTCTTGAAGCGAGGATATGTAGAGAAGGGCAATGTCGAGGGTGTGAAGCGTGAATATAACCAGCTTTCCCTAAAGGCAAACAATATCACTGACGAGATAAAGACAGAAACTGCAGGAGCAGACAAGGACAAGTTGCTGCCTACTGATATAGGTTTGGTGACCAACAAGTTCCTGATGAACAATGTTCCTGATGTGATGGACTATAACTTTACTGCACAGGTCGAGAAAGGTTTTGATGAAGTAGCAGAGGGTAAGATAGAGTGGCAGAAGGATATTGCTTCATTTTACGCAGGTTTCCATCCGCAGGTGGAGAACGCTGGCAATGTGGCTCCAGAGAATTCGGAGAAGATTCTTGGAATAGATCCAAAGTCCGGCCTTCAGGTTTCAGTAAGATTAGGAAAGTATGGCCCTATGGTTCAGATCGGAACTTCAGAGGGTGACGCAACTCCTAAGTATGCATCGCTTGGGAAAGGCCAGAGAATAGATACGATTACTTTGGAAGACGCCTTGAAACTGTTCGAGCTTCCTCGTACTTTGGGCGAGTTCGAAGGAATGGAGGTTATTGTGAACAAGGGCTTTTACGGACCTTACGTGTTGCATAACAAGGTGTTTACAACTATTCCGAAGGCTTATGACCCTATGTCCATTGACTTGGAGACAGCAATTACGCTAATCCAGGAGAAAAGGGAGAAGGAAGCCAACAAGAATATCGCCTCTTTTGAGTTGAAAGGCAGCGTTGTGGAGATCCTTAACGGAAGATATGGCCCATATTTCACTTACAACGGATTCAACTATCGCATTCCTAAAGGTACAGATCCAAAGAGTCTGACTCCGGAGATTTGCGACAAGTTGGTGGCAGAACAGCCTGACGCAAAGCCTATAAGAAAGTCTGCAAAGGCAAAGGCTGAGGATTCTTCGTCAGAGGAAAAGGCAAAGAAAAAAACTACAGTCAAGAAATCTGCAAAATCATCGGCAGGGAAAGCAAAAAAATAGCTCTAAGGCATATTTTGGACGAACTGACCAATTTTTTTTACATTTTGGTTTAAAAAATATCGGCAAAATATATGGGAATTTCCATAATTTCTTATCTTTGCTATCGTTATAACTATATAACGCTTTGAAATTGATAATAGTTAACATTTATAAATTAATTTAGAAATGAAGAAGATTTTATTCGTTAGTGCTGCTGCTTTGGCACTACTTGCTACTTCTTGTAAGAAGAGCGCAGAGAAGGTTGAGGAGTCAGCTGCACAGGTTGAGGCTACAGTAGAGAACGCTGCAGAGAACGTTGCAGAGCAGGCTGCTGCTGTTGTTGAGAGCGCTGCTTTCCAGGAGATCAATACAGCTCTAGCTGCAATCAAGGAGGCTGCTAACAACGCTACAAAGGAGGATGTTGCTTCTCTAGTTGCTAAGCTTGCAGAGGTTAAGACTCAGTTCGAGAGCAAGGCTGCTGATATGAGCGAGGAGGAGCAGGGTCTTATCAAGACTATCTTTAATGAGATCGCTGATCTTGTAAAGTCTAAGAACAACTAATCAGTAATCCTGATAAGGTACGGAGAACATTGGAGATTTCTCCAATGTTCTTTATTATTTTAAACTACAACTAAATTATTGAAACAATGGCAATTTATATTGTAAACACACAGTCTTCTAACTTGAACGTTAGAAAGGAGCCTAATACTTCTTGCGAGATCGTAGGTAAGCTTGCTAAGGGTACAGAGGTTGAGGTTTCAGGTGTTAAGGACGGTTGGGCTACTCTAAGCTTCAATGGTCAGACAGCTTACGCTTCTGCTGATTACCTTAAGCTTAAGGAGGTATCTAACGCTGATATCGACGCTCTTAAGTTCTAATTTCTGAATAAATCAAGGAATTATATGTGCACCTGCTACTTTCAGTGGCGGGTGCTTTTTTCTCGATAAGATTTCTAAGATTCTGCAAAATCTCCTTGTTAATAATATTATGGCTAACGATTTTAAACTAGAAAACGGACGTCTTGTTATTCAAGATGGTACAACAAGTGTTAATGGCTTTTGTGGTAGAGAAGATATTTTAAGCGTCGAGATTCCCGATTCAGTAACGGAGATCGCAATTGGTGCATTCCAGAGATGTGTGAACTTGGTAGATGTGAAAATTCCTGATTCAGGTGTAGATATTTTGCCAAGTGCTTTCAAAGACTGTAAGAGCCTTGTGTCAATTTCAGTGCCTCAAGGAAATGAAGAATTAGGAGATTCAACTTTTGCAGGATGCGAAAGTTTAGAGAATGTTTCTCTTCCAGATACATTGGAGAGAATATGTGTGTCAACATTCGGTGACTGCGAAAGCTTGAAATCCATAAAGTTCCCAGAATCACTCATTGATATAGAAATATATGCCTTTGAAAATTGTACTAGTTTGAAGCAGATAGAACTGCCCGCTTCAATAATTTGGTTTGATCCACAAGCTTTTGCTGGTTGTGACAATATCAAAAAGGTTATCTTGCACTGTGATTTGGACGAAGATGAGATTGCTGAGGTTCTGCCTAACGCAAAGATTGTAAAGCAGTTGCCTCAAGGTTATAAAAGACCAGAAGTGTGGGATGAGAAAGATGATGAATGTGACAATAAATCTGATGTGGAAACAAGGTCTGGTAAAGATATAAGAACAGGCAAGAGTAATGACAAGATGTTCAGGAATAAGTTTGAAGAATGGGCTCTTTACATTATTCTTTTGGGTTGTGTGTTATTTATGCTTTATGGGGTAATTCTAATTGTTTGGACGATAGTAAAATCAATCTTCTTCGAATAAAAATAAAAGGCACATTTCAAAATGTGCCTTTTGTCATTTTGCCAATATTATCACTCCCGAAACAGCAAGGAATGCATACACAATCTTGCGCAGAAGAGTGGTGTCAATCTTGTCAAAAATCTTTTCTCCGATTGTGAGTCCGATCAGTGTGCCGAATATGGCTATCATGTAAAGTTTGAGGACATTTGATGTGATGACGCCTTCTGTGGCTCTATGGCAAGTCATGAACAGGTTGCCAAGGAAGAATATGGTCTGGCACTGAGCCATATAGTGTGTCTTGCTCGGTTCTGTGGCAAGGTAGTACAGTACAAGTGGAGGCCCCTGCATAGAGAACATTCCTCCCATTATTCCACTTATTGTTCCGCATGCCAAAGTCACCCATTTGTTTATGGTCAGCTTTATGTTCTTCTGAAAGAATGTGAAATAGGCGGACAGAGCAATCAATGTTAGTCCCAGCACAATCTTAAGCGTGTCCGTTTTCATCGAAAGCATGTGTTTCCCGGCCAAATAGGATATAGGCATGAAGATGAACAGTAGAGGCAGAACCCTTTTCAAGACCACATATTCCCTAAGCTTTATGATGGTGACAAGGCTCAGTGTTGCGGCGAGCATAGTCGAAAGAGATATGGTTTCCGCATAGCAGTCGCCAATGCCAATGAGCGTAAGCAATGGAATCAGAAATATACCGAACCCGAACCCCGTAGTTCTCTGCACTATTCCTGCTCCGCAAGCAGAAACAGCCATTAGTATGAAAGGCAAATATTCTTCCACTTTTTATTTTTTGAACATTGAAATCTTCTTGTCAATGAATCTGATCAATGGATCAGGCAAGACCTTGACCAAAGGCAATATCACTTTGTAGATCAGACCTGGAGTGTAGTTTGTCTTACCCTTTCGAACTTTCCTTATAGCGTCCTTTGCCAATTTTTCTGGAGTTCTTGAAACGTGAAGCATCAGAGCCAGCTTTCTGTATTTGTCAGGTAGTCCGTATAGGGTGGTGTCTATAGCACCAGGCTCACAGCTCATGACTTTTATGCCCTTGTTGTAAACTTCGTTGTGAAGAGCCTTCATGAAATTGCCGATAAAGGCTTTTGTTGAGCTGTATATTGCCAATCCAGCGAAAGGCGTGTATCTTGCCAAACTTGACATTGCAATGATCTCGCCTTCTCCAACCTCTTCAATTTGAGGGAGAAGCGCAAGAGTGAGACATAGTGGCTGTGTTGTGTGAAGATGATGGATCAGCATCATTTTGCTAGCGTCAGTCTTGTCGATGTCCTGATAGCTGAACATTCCGGCAGTATGGATCAATGAGCGGCATGTTAGTCCGTTGGACTTTAGGAAGTCCAGTATTGTCTCTGTCGAGTTCTGCTGAACAAGGTCGATGGATAAGGTAAGTGCCTCTGTTTGCCCCATCTCACTTTTTAGTTTCTGCAGAGAATTGTCGTCCCTGTCTATAAGGACGAGTGTTGCGGATTCTTTGGCATATTCCTTTGCGAATGCCTGCCCAATTCCGCCTGCAGCGCCGGTTATGATTACAGCTTGTTTCATTTAGTCTTAGTTTGAAATCTCTGCAAATTTATGAAATAATATACAAATGTTTAGAACTGGTGCGCTAAAATCGTTCACTCATGTAGAAAAAATCCACATTTTTTTATTTTGTTGTGCATTTTTTCTATCTTTGCATATCTATGCGAACTTTGCCCAAATGGTAAAGCGGTATGGAAGGAAATTTTTAGGAATAGTGGAATTAAGGAGACTTATCAAGATATTAGCAATATTTTTATTATGCGTGGTGCAGATGCCTCTTATGGTTTTTGCACAAGACGAGTCTTCTCTACAGGATCCAGATCAAAATTCAGTCGATACAGAGACTGTTGATAAAAAGAAGCAGCGTGAAGAACAGAAAAACGAACGTCGTCGTGCTCAGCTAGAGGCTATCCAAAGATCACGTCAGGCTGCAAATACCCAAGCTAAATCAGAGAATGCAGAGCCCGAAGCTCCGGTATATGCAAGTGAAGCAGAGCGTCTCAAAGCAGAGCGTGAAGCGAACATCAAGCGTATCAGGGAGGAGAATGCCCGTCGTTCAGAGGCTTTGAAAGAGCAGCAGAGAGAGCGAGAGGAGCAGCAAAGACTACATAGAGAGGAGCAGAAGCGAATTGCCGCAGAAAAGTTAGAGCAGCAAAGACAGGAGCGTGAACTTCGCAAGCAGAAAGAGCGTGAAAAAGAAGCCGAACTAAAAGAGAAATGGGCTGAAAAGAAGCGAGTTGAGAATGAGATGCGCGCTGCAAAAATGCAGAAGGAAAAAGAGCGCAAAGCTGCCATAAGGGAGCGTGAAGCCCAAAAGAGGGCCGCTGAAATGGAAGCCAAGCAACGCGAACGCGAGAAGCGCATGGCTTTGGAACAGAAACAGCGCGAAATAAAGGCTCGTGAGGCAGAGAAAGAGGCTGAGCGCAGAGCAAAGCAGGCAGAAGCACGCCAATTGAAAATCCAGAAGCAACAGGAAGAGCGTCAGCGCAAAATCGACAAGATGGCCGAGCAGCGTGAGAAGCATCGCCAGCGTCAGGAGCAGGAAATGCTCAACCGTCAGAAAAAGCGTGAGGAGGAAGCAAGACGTCGAGAGGAGCTTGAAGTCCAGCGTCAAAAGCACGCAGAACTAAAGGCCAAGAGAGACTCGGTTCAGGCTGTGCGCAAGGCGGCCGAAGCAGAAAGGCTGAAGAAACAGGAGCACAACATGCTCGAAGCCAAGAAGCAGGAAGAGGCTGTCAAGGAGGCAAGAAAGCAGGCTGAAAAGATATACAAGAACAAGTCTAAGATCCAAAAGGCTCAGGACAAGGCGATAGCTGACGAAGAGAACCGCCGCCAGAAGGAATTCGACAAAGCGGCCCAGGATAGCGCTGACTATGCTTTGGCAAAGGCTATTGCGGAGGGAGACTCCACAGCAATGGTAGGTGTCAGCACTAAGAGACTGAAGAAACTGCCTCAGGTTGTCGCCAAGAATCCGGAAAATGGAGAGCTGCCGGAGGAAACACCTTTGCAGGAGCCGGAGGAAAAGATAGACCCAACAAGAGCCACTATCGAGGCTGTGTTGCAGAGAAGAAAGAAGGCTGCTCAAAAGGCTGTGGCTGAAGCGGCCCGTGCTGACTCTATCGCCCGAGCTGCGGCTGCCGATACAGCAGGTTCAAGTGCTAATCCTTATGAAACATCGGCTCCGACAGAAATAGAAAGGACAGAGAGCTCAAGTGGCGATACCTCAAGCCTAAAAGTCAGTGAAGAGGAGTTCATTGAAGGAGAGGACAGTATCGACATTGACGATTTGCGTGCCTATGCGCTTCAGGACAGTTCGTTGTTGGCACAACAGCTTGCTGAGCTTGAGCAGGAAATGCGCAACATTGAGGAGTTGAAGGCTGCTGAGAAGGCACAGAAGGAAGGAAAGAGCGAGGAGATTGTCATAAAGGTGAAAATCCCTAAGTGCCGATATCTGAACGAAGTCCATTACGAAAGGGACAAGTACCGCTTCATTTATGACTATGACTTCTTTTTATACTACTGGCATCAGAGGTATTTCCATAAAAAGAAATTCTATAACATAAACGACAGTTCTCGTGTCGTGGCACAGTATCTGATGGAGCAGGTTGGAAACACAAAGTATCGCAGGGTGCTGTTCAATACGGTGATTGACTCTGTGTCCCACTTGCTGCCTGAAGAGTATGGCCCTATAGACACTTTGGTGGATTCGATCATGACCGAGCTTAACCTTGAGTATCTGTCAACCGGCGAGATAAAGGTCTTTTACAAGAACCGCAGACAGCGCAAGATAGTTGCCAAGGTTCGCCCTACGGGAGAATACTACCAGCCTATCGGAAACATCAAGTTCTATACGTCCAACAGGCGAAAGATTATCGAGGAGCTAGACGGTTCGCCTTACGATTCTTTGATAGCCTCTTTGCAGGATACTGTTGACGAGAACATCGAGTTCTTGACTGACTCTTTGGAGCGCTTGAAGATGGCTATTGATGCGTCTTCGTTGGTTCTTGACAGCCTTGAGGTCGAGAGTGACCGCGAGCACGAGGCTAGAAAGTTAAGAGAAAAGGAGCGTCAGCGTCAGGAACTTCAGGAACGTATCGATCGCGCAACTCGAAAGAAGCTTGAAGAGGAGCAGCGCAAGGAAGAGGAAGAGCGTCTGAGAAAGGAGGAAGAGGAACGTCTTCGCCAGGAGGAGTCAAAGAAGCACAGATTCCCATTGTTCCCGACAGTTACATCTAATTCGGATGCAGAGGCTGCTCCGACCGAGATGACTCAGCATGTGGATGAAGACGATGCGGAAATAACTGATGACGACGAGGATGACAGTTCTTCAAAGAAACGAAAACGAAAGCGCCGAAGCCGAAGCAAGGATGATGATGACGATGATTCAAGTCCTGACGACGCTGAGGAATAATGACTATAATAGATAAGAGGTGGATCTTCCACCTCTTTTTATTGCCTAGTTGCGAGTGATGTGGATTTGTAATATCTTTGCCTCGATTCCGTCAAAGGCTAATTATACATTGTTGTTATGAAGCAGATACAAAAAGAAATAAGGGAAAGACTGACTGATCTGTACCGAAATGGCAAGGTGCCGCACGCAATGCTTTTTGCGGGACCGCGAGGTGTAGGCAAGCTCTATATGGCTATAGAGTTTGCGAAGCTGTTGCTGTGCGAGAACAGCCTTGATGCCGAGCCATGCGGAGAGTGCCCTTCGTGCAAGATGACGTCAAATCTGTTTCATCCCGATTTGCTCTTTGTGTTCCCTACTATAAAGAAGGATAGTAATGACAAGAGGCTGAGTCGTGACCATCTGCAGGCTTTCGTGGAATTCTATAATCGGAGACCGTTCTTTTCGTTGGACGATTGGACGAATTATGCTTTCGATGATGGCAAGATGCCTAGCATATATAATGCGGAGGCAGTCTCTTTGCTCGAAAGGGTAGAGAACAAGCCTGCCAGGGGCAAGAGAGTTGTTATATTCCTTTGCCCGGAACTGATGAATGCGGAGTGCGCGAACAGACTGCTCAAGACAATCGAGGAGCCAGAGGGAGCCAACATATACATATTCATAAGCGACCATCCGGATGATATACTTGAGACTGTTATCAGTCGTTTACAGCGTATCTATTTCCCTCCTTTGACGGAGGCAGATATAAAGAGACTGATTCCGGAAGCCTCTGATAATGTGGCAAGTATTTGTCATGGAGATATGTGCAGTGCAATGCACCTGATGGAAGGAAGCGAGGATTTACAGCGCAATCACGAGGCTTTTATCCAGCTGATGAGATGGAGTTTCATGAAGGATGTGGATTCCATGTTGAAATGGAGCAATGACGAGGTTTCCAAGCTGTCCCGAAAGGAGCAGATAGGAATGCTCGAGTCCTTCATTGACATTGTCCGAGAGATCCAGATGCTGAAGCTAGGAGCGTCCGAAGTTTCGTATTTGAGTGACGACCTGAAAACTTTTGTCTCGAAGTTCATGCCCTATATGTTCGAGGAAAGAATCCCGCTGATAGTGGATATCTTTTCTGACGCCATTGTCAGTATCGGCAGAAACTGCCAGTCCAAGTTAGTCTTCTTTGATATGTGTCTGAAGACTTTGGTGCTTATACCAAGGTTGTAGAAATAATAATTTTGAAGAAGAGTATGAAAGAGTTTTGATACCTTTCTACAAAATGTTTTTCCTCTAAAAGGCTATTTGACGCTTAATTGAGTAAGCGTTGAATGGTCTTTTTCTTTTTGTTGGCGTTTCTCCTTTTTGTGTTTGGACTGCTTTCCTTTTCCGAGGTCTCTTTGTAAAACTCATTTTTGTTCCTTAGCTTTCCTAATTCCGTTTCTGTTCTTTGTTTGTTATGTTAAGGTTATATTTGCCCTAAAATTGCAAAAATCAACTCCACTTTAACCCACTTTTAATAAGAACATCTTTAGATATGATGTAACTGTTTGAAAATCAGTGCATGTTTATGTCTTTGTGCTTATCAACAAATGTTGATAACCCTGTTGATAACCCTGTTGATATTGTGTTATTTGAGGTTGATAAAAATAATGTGGGTAAAAGTGGGGCGAATTAATCAAAATGTTGTAATTTTGTAACGCAATAAAAAGTTTTTTTAGCGATATGCAGTTTTTAGGTAACATAGATGCAAAGGTGGACAACAAGGGACGCGTGTTCGTTCCAGCGTCTTTCCGTCGTATTCTCGGTGAGGATACGTCATTGGTGTTGCGTCTAACTGCAGATCCGGGCTATGCAAAACTTTACCCTGTGTCCGAGTGGGAGAAGATTAACGAAGAGTTGAAGTCCAAGCTTAATCTTTGGAACAAGAAGGACCAGGCAGTTTACCGTCAGTTCACAGCTATGGCAGAAAACATAGAGCTTGACGTGAACGGACGTATGCTGTTGTCGAAAAAGAATATGGAGGCTCTTGGAGTTGAAAGTGACGTGGTGTTCGCAGGAGTCGGTGATTATATTGAGTTGTGGAGCAGAGACAGATTTGAGGCTACTATGCTTGACGAGGGAGATTTGGAAGCAGCTCTTGAGGACATAATGAAATAAACGTATGGAGATGACAGAGACTGTATATCATATTCCCGCAATGCTCGAGCCATGTATGGAGGGGCTGAACATAAATCCTGACGGAGTTTATGCCGACCTTACTTTCGGAGGCGGAGGCCATTCCAGAGCCATTCTAAGCCGACTAGGCAGAAACGGCAAACTGATAGTGTTCGACCAGGATATGGACGCCTATGCTAATGTGCCTGATGACGACAGAATCATATTCTGCCACTCGAATTTCTGCTACTTCGCAAATTTCCTTGACTATTACGGCTTCCCGAAGATAGATGGAATAATAGCGGATTTGGGAGTTTCGTTCCATCATTTCGATGAAGCTGAGAGAGGTTTCTCGTTCAGGTTCGACGGCCCTTTGGACATGAGAATGAACAGGGACAGAAGAAAGAGCGCAGAGACAGTTCTGAACGAATATGACGAGAACGAGCTTACAAATATATTCCGTCTGTATGGCGAGATGAATAATGCCAAAAAGATTGCTCAGACAATAGTTAGGTCGAGAGCGTCTAAGCCTTTGACACAGATCTCACAGCTTAACGCCATATTGGAGCCGATGGTTGGTGCGGACAGACAAAAGAAGGATCTGGCAAAGGTTTATCAGGCTATCCGAATCGAGGTGAACGACGAGATGGACACGCTGAAGCGAATGCTCGAAAGTGTTCCAGGTGCGTTGAAGGAGGGTGGCAGGCTTGTTGTTCTGACATATCATTCGCTTGAGGACAGACTTGTGAAGAACTTCGTCAAGGTCGGAAACTTTGACGGAAAACAGGAAAAGGATTTTTACGGCAATGCGGTCAGACCGCTGGAGCCGATAGGAAAGGTTACTGGACCTGATGATGAAGAGATCGAACGGAACCCACGTTCGAGAAGTGCGAAGTTGAGAGTAGCCGAGAGAACCGCCAATGACTAATTTTAATTTAACAATAAACAAAGAACGATGAAAGAAAAATTATCTGATTGGCTCTCTAACTTCTCATGGAAGAAGATCAAGAGCGGCCACACGTTTTCGCAGTTGTTGTCCAAATACGCAGGCGAACTTCTGTTGTCTGTTGTATTATGTGTGTTGTTGATCCATAACCAGTATGTATGCAACGACTACGTTTCGCAGCTTGCAAAATGCGAAGTGCAGTTGAAGAACTATAAGTTCGAGGCTCTTACAAAAAAGTCTCAGATGACCAAGAAGATCCAGCAGAGCCATGTCAAGCACTTGGTGGACGAAAAGGGGTTGCAGTTGGTGGAAAGCACTTATCCGCCCTATGTGTTGGATAAATAATGAGGATGAATTATGGCAGGTAAAAAGTATAATTCATTCTATGTCCGATTGGTCTCTTTGCTGCTTTTGTTCTTTGGTGTGGTGATTTGGGTAGCTTTCGGCCTCTATAAGATCATTGTCGTAGAGGGAGACTTCTGGAGAAGTCACGCTACTGCTAAGAACGATACAATCACAGTGTATCCGCCAAGAGGAAACATTTATGACTGTAATCGCAACCTTCTTGTAAGTTCACTGCCTAAATACAGGGTGTTTGTGGACTTCGGAGCAGATAAGCTTTGCAAGAACGAGGCTCAGTTCAAGCATGATATCGACTCTTTGTGCATCCATGCGTCCAGAATTCTGAACATAGACAGAAACAGACTGAGGAGCAGAATACTTGACGAGATGTCTAAGCCCAAGAACAGGAGAAACAGACGATGCGAGATATTCGGATCTTCCGAACTGGACCACCCGACAAAGAATGCGTTGTTCGGCTCCAAGTTCATCTCTGACTATAACTGTTTCTATACAGAGAAGCGAATCAAGAGAGAGAAACCTTTCGCAACATTGAGCAGTCGTACCCTTGGTGGTGTATATCAGGATGCGGAGACAGAAGGCAAAGGTGGTAATTCCGGCTTGGAACTCTATTACAACGAGGAGTTGAAGGGAAAGACAGGCGTGTCAAGAAAGCAACGAATCAGAAACAGAAACTATCTTGTCTCCATTACTGAGCCTGAAGAGGGTTGTGACTTGATCACAACTTTCGATGTGAAGATGATGGATATAGTCGAGTCCGAGCTGAAGTCAGTAATGATAAAGGATGGAACTGACCATGCATGTGCTGTCGTGATGGATGTCAAGACCGGTGAGATCAAGGCTATGAGCAACCTGAAAATGAATTCTTCAGGAGAGTTCTATGACGAAGAGAATTATGTGATGACCAGCCTGACAGAACCGGGATCAACATTCAAGGTTGCTTCGGTGGTGGCTCTCTTGGAGTCCGGCAGAGTTGACACATCGTACAAGATAGATACCGGCGAAGGAATTTGGCAGCTTCCAAACTGGAACAAGCCAATGCGTGACCATAACCATCATAAAGGCGGATACGGAGAGATTTCGCTTGCGAAAGCAATCTGGTATTCGTCAAATATCGGAATCTCGAAGCCGGTGACTGAAGTGTTCGGCTTGAGCAGGGACTCCTCGAAAAAGTTCGTGGATAGACTCTATTCCATGAAACTGAACGAGAAGCTCGACCTTGAAATTCCTGGAGTGGTAAAGCCAAACATTCCGCACCCTACGGACAAAGGTGTCAAGTGGTCGGGAATGTCTCTGCCATGGATGAGTATAGGTTATGGCGTTCAGGTTCCTCCGATCTACACTTTGACGTTCTATAATGGACTGGCAAATAACGGAAAGATGATAAAGCCGGTATTCGTCAGGACAATAGAGAAGGACGGAAGAATAGTTAGAAGCGTGAACACCGAAGTGCTGAATCCCAAGTTGTGCAGCAACAACACACTGCTAAAGGTGAAGGAGATGCTCAGAGGTGTTATTACTGACGGTACAGGAAAGCTTGCCAATTCAAGCATACTGCCGCTTGCAGGAAAGTCTGGTACAGCGCAGATGTACGTCAAGAACGTAATGGTTGGATACCAGCTTTCGTTCTGTGGATTCTTCCCTGCTGACGAGCCCAAGTATTCCTGCATCGTCGTAATGTGGCAGACCCATACAAGCGTCAGCCCTTCCGTAGCGTTCGGTAAGATTGCCGAGCGAATCTATGCGATGGGAGAGAAGGAGATCGTTCGTCCCGACGACGAGTCCAGAGTAAAGCCATATCTTGCAAAGGTAAAGCATGGCAAGACAAGGGATGTGGATTATCTTCTCGACAAACTGGACCTGAGAACGGCTCCCGGCAAGGTTTCGTCCGAATGGTGTATGGTCGAGAATAATGATAGTACGGAGGTAATGAAGCCGTTGTCAAACAAGATGACAGTAGTTCCGAACGTGATAGGCTGGGGTGCCAAGGATGCAGTGTTCCTGCTTGAGAACCGAGGTTTGAAGGTGTACGTTCAAGGCCGTGGCAAAGTCGTCCAGCAGTCCGTTTCTCCGGGAACTACGGTGGCAAAGGGCGGAGTTATCAAATTAGTTCTAAAAAGTTAAGTGCTTATGAAACTTGGTAAATTAATAGAGAGAATCAAACCGCTTAAAGTGGTTGGCAAAAATATAGATGAGGTAGAGGTTGCCTCGGTATGTGCCGATTCCCGCAAGGTTGGAGAAGGCGCATTGTTCGTCGCTACTGTAGGAACTGCAGTTGACGGACACACATTTATTGCCGGTTGCGTTGAAAACGGAGCCGTAGCTATTGTTTGCCAGGAGCTTCCGTCAGACTTGTCTGACAAGTGCACTTATATTCAGGTTGCTGATTCTGCAGAGGCGCTTGGAATCATAGCTTCTGCATGGTACGGATATCCTTCCGAGTCATTGACTTTGGTAGGTGTGACAGGGACAAACGGAAAGACAACCATTGCGACTCTGCTATACAAGATGTTCCTTTATTTCGGACATAAGGCAGGTTTGCTGAGCACTGTATGCAACTACGTCAACCTTGAGGCTGTGCCTTCGACACACACTACGCCCGATCCGATATCGTTGCAGAAACTTTTGGCAGACATGGTTGAGGCTGGCTGTGAGTACGCATTCATGGAGGTTAGTTCGCACAGCGCTGATCAGAAGAGGATAGCAGGTCTGCAGTTTGATGGAGGAATCTTTACGAACATAACTCGTGACCATCTGGACTACCACAAGACTTTTGACAACTATATCAAGGCAAAGCAGAGCTTCTTTACTTCTTTGTCAAAGAATGCCTTTGCTCTGACAAATGCTGATGACAAGAACGGGTTAGTGATGACTCAATGTTCAAAGGCGAATGTCAAGACTTATTCCGTAAGACAGATTGCCGACTATAGGGCAAAGATCGTCTGTGACAGTTTCGAGGGTATGGAACTTGAAATCTCGAACAAGAGTGTGTTCACTCAGTTTGTAGGTAGGTTCAACGCTTCTAACCTTCTTGCAGTGTATGGCGCTTGCAGACTATTAGGCAAGGATGAGCAGGAAACTTTGGTAGCTTTGAGCACTATGGTGCCTGTGAACGGAAGATTCGAGGCCATTACATCTCCTTCGGGATATGTGTCGATCGTAGATTATGCGCACACTCCGGACGCTTTGATGAATGTCATTTCGACAATCAACGAAGTTAAGGGTGGCGACTCGAGACTGATAACTATTGTAGGCTGTGGCGGAAACAGGGACAAGGGCAAGCGCCCAATCATGGCTCAGGAGGCTGTAAAGGCTTCTGATATAGTTATGATCACTTCTGACAATCCAAGAAACGAGGAGCCTATGGACATTATAAACGATATGTTGGCGGGATTGGACGCAGAGCAGCAGAAGTCTGTTATGGTGAATCCGGATCGCGAGCAGGCAATCAAGACTGTCATGATGATGGCCCAGAAAGGTGATGTGGTTCTTGTCGCAGGCAAGGGTCACGAGGATTATCAGGAGATAAAGGGTGTGAAGCACCATTTTGACGACCACGAGGTTATTAGAAAATATATGAGATAAGAAAGAATAGGGAGGGAAAGATTATGTTCTATAGTTTGTTAAGAGAGATTTCGATACCAGGCTCAAACCTGATAAGTTATGTGACATTCCGTTCAGGACTTGCTTTCGTGTTGTCTTTGCTTTTTGTCATCTGCTTTGGAAAGAAACTTATACAGTGGCTGCAGAAGCACCAGCTTGGCGAGATAGTCAGGGACTTGGACCTTGCGGGACAGATGTCAAAGAAGGGTACTCCAACTATGGGTGGTATCATCATCATCGGCGGTATCGTAGTTCCTTGTCTTCTTGTCGGAGACCTTACAAATATCTATATGATAATAATGCTTGTCTCTACTTTGTGGCTTGGAGCCTTGGGTGGAATTGATGACTACATCAAGTGCATCAAGAAGGACAAGGAGGGACTTCCTGGAAGATACAAGATTGTAGGACAGGTCGGCATAGGTCTTATCATCGGTCTTGCACTCTATTTGAACAATGATGTCGTAATCAGAGAGAATACTGCGACTGTGAGACAGAATGTGGAGGTTGTAGAGTACGCCAAAAGCGAAAAGTCAACAAAGACTACCATCCCGTTCGTAAAGAACCATAACTTCGACTATTCTTCTATATTCAGTTTTGCAGGAGAGCATGCGCAGACACTTGGATGGATCTTTTTCGTGCTTGTGACAATCTTTGTCATCACAGCTACAAGTAACGGAGCAAACCTAACGGATGGACTTGACGGACTTGCTGTGGGAACTTCGGCGATCATAGGTGTGGCTCTTGGTATTTTGGCATATGTGTCGTCTCACAATGAGTTCGCAAGCTACCTTAATATAATGTATATTCCGAAGTCCGAAGAGCTTGTGGTTTTCCTTTGTGCTTTCGTAGGTGCAACTTTGGGCTTCCTATGGTACAATTCCTTCCCTGCACAGATCTTCATGGGTGATACAGGAAGCCTTATGCTAGGAGGTGTGATTGCAGCTGTTGCGATGATTATTCGCAAGGAGCTTCTTCTTCCTATACTTTGCGGCGTGTTCTTCGTAGAGAATCTTTCGGTAATGCTCCAGGTTTCATACTTCAAATATACCAAGAAAAAGTATGGAGAGGGCAGACGAATCTTCCTTATGTCTCCGTTGCATCATCATTACCAGAAGAAGGGCATACCGGAGTCTAAGATCGTTACAAGATTTATCATAGTGGGCATTCTGCTTGCTGTATTGACTTTGGTGACTTTGAAGATCAGATAGTTGACTTGTCTGGCATCGTCGATATAAACATAGAAAATAAAAGAGAATAAAAGATATAGAGAATGAAAAGAATTGTTGTACTTGGAGCAGGAGAAAGCGGAGTCGGTTCTGCCATCCTTGCGCAGAAGCAGGGATTTGACGTCTTCGTGTCAGACATGTCCGCTATCAAGGAAAAGTATAGGGATGAGCTTGACCGCCATTCCATTGCTTGGGAGGAAGGCAAGCACACTGAGGAACTGATCCTTAATGCTGACGAGGTTATCAAGAGCCCTGGAATTCCAGAGACTGCACCCCTTATACTTAAGCTTAAGGCTAAGGGAACCAGCATCATTTCCGAGATAGAGTTCGCAGGCAGATACACTAACTCGAAGATGGTTTGTATTACAGGAAGCAACGGTAAGACAACAACCACTACACTTGTCCACTACATTTTCTCTCGCGCAGGTCTTGACGCTTCATTGGCCGGAAATATAGGTTTCAGTTTAGCTCGTCAGGTGGCAGAGGATCCGCACGACATCTATGTGATCGAGTTGTCAAGCTTCCAGTTGGATGGAATGAAGGAGTTCAAGGCTGACATCGCAATACTTCTTAACATTACTCCGGACCATTTGGACAGATACGACCACTGTTTCCAGAACTACATCGACTCGAAGTTGAGAATCGTTCAGAACATGACAGAGAACGACCACTTCATTTTCTGGAACGATGATCCGATCTTGAAAAAGGAGATTGCAAAGAGAAACATCAAGGCTCAGATGCATCCTTTCTCTATAACTGAGAAGAGCGGCATGTCTGCATACTCAGAGAACAACAAAATGATAATTAACGCCAATAACACAAAGTTTGAAATGAATATCGAGGATATCTTGCTAAAGGGACAGCATAATACATATAACTCAATGTCGGCAGGTATTGCCGCTCAGGTACAGAACATCACTAACGAGAGCATCCGTAACGCTTTCTCTAGCTTTACTGGTGTTGAGCACAGACTTGAGCCTGTGGCAAGAGTTCGCGGTGTCATGTTCATCAATGACTCAAAGGCTACTAACGTTAATTCATGCTGGTACGCGCTTCAGTGTATGACTACTCCGGTTGTCCTAATCCTTGGAGGCAAGGACAAGGGTAACGACTACTCAGAGATCGTTCCTTTTGTCAAGGAGAAGGTTAAGGCAATCGTTTGTTTGGGTGTTGATAACAGCAAGCTTCACTCTGTGTTTGACGGAATGGTTCCGAACATTGCTGACGCTTCGTCTATGCAGGAGGCCGTAGAGAAATGCTTCGCTTTTTCTGAAAAGGGCGACACTGTTCTTCTTTCACCTTGTTGCGCAAGCTTTGATTTGTTCAAAAGTTACGAGGACAGAGGTGCGCAGTTCAAGGATTGCGTGAAGAATCTATAGGAAACAATAAAGGGAAGAATAGAAGTCACCGTTTGTTCGATTCTTCCCTCATAATACAAAGAACTTATTATAAAATAAAGAATTACAATGACAGCACAAACAGGAATTAAATCCTTCTTGAATAATCTCTGCCAAGGTTCGAAAGGAATTTGGTGGGTTGTCGGTATCCTATACCTTATATCTTTTGTGTCGGTTTATGGCTCCCTGGAGTCTATTCGCGGCTATAACTATTGGGGCCAGTACCTCAGTCATGTCTCGTCAATGGCGTTGGCGTTGGCTGTTATGCTTGTACTGCACAGACTGCCCCCAAAGCCGATAATATCCCTGCTGTTTGTGTTCGGAATAGTGTTCTTTTTTCTTGTTCTTATATGTCCGATATTTGGTGCTTCAATAAACGGAGCTAAACGAACGATATTTGGAATACAGCCTTCGGACTGTATCAAGCCTTGTTTGATAGTGTTCTCTGCTATGTGTCTGGCTGGAGGAATGAGCATGAAGAATGAAGGCAAGGGATTCTCGTGGAGCAAGGGAAATATCTTCAAGCTAACTCCTCCAAAATGGCTATGGGTAGTGGTCTGCTCATTAGTGTGTGGGTGCGTCGCGTTGGAGAATGGATCTCAGGCAGTAATGATAGGATTCACATTGTTCTGTATAGCTATGCTTGCAGGAGTTCCGTTAAAGCATTTCGCCATCTATTTTGGAATGATATTTGGACTGGTTGCTTTTATTGCAGCGGTCTTTATGATTCAGCTTGATGACAAGGGACATAGCCAATTGGGCATATTCCAGAAGGGTGCTCTTCATAGATGCGAGACTTGGTACCACCGTATCCAGAATGCAGGTGACGCCGACAGCAACCCCATTGGACCGGACTTTGACTTTATGAAGGACGAACAGGCGAATCATGGAAAGGTTGCTGTAGCGCAGAGCAAGGGCTGGGGTAGAGGTGTGATCGGAAACACTGAGCGTTCGGTGCTGCCTCTGGCATTCTCAGACTTTATCTTCGCCTCAATAGTAGAAATGTCGGGTGTGATAGGTGCAGTGATAATACTTCTGCTCTACGGAAGCCTGTTCTTTATTACTATCCGGTGGGCTATGAAGACCGAAAGTCCAAGGAATGCGCTGATATTGTTCGGCTCCGGGGCCATGATAACTATCCAGGCATTGGTGAATATGCTTGTCGGTTCAGGAGCGTTCGTGACAGGCCAGCCCCTACCTTTTGTCAGCAAAGGAGGCCAGTCGATGCTTGTATGCGCTGTAATGATTGCTCTTGTCCAGTCTGTCATCAAGACCGAGATGGACAAGAAGGACGAAAATAAGAAAGTGAAAGTTAAGGTTGCAAAGGCTGAGGAAGCCGAATGAAATAGATAATAAACAAAGAACTAAATATATTATACAATGGCTGAATTGAAAAACGACGATGCAAAAGCTAGTCAAAAGAGATTTATAATAAGCGGAGGAGGTACAGGAGGTCATATCTTCCCTGCCATTTCAATTGCTAATGCGCTAAAGAAGAAGTTTCCAGATGCGAAGTTCCTGTTTGTGGGAGCTGAGGGCAGAATGGAGATGGAACGTGTGCCTAAGGCCGGTTATGAGATCAAGGGTTTGCCGGTAAGGGGAATGATCCGCGGCTGGAAGGGATTGTACAAGAACATCGGTGTGTTCGTGGATTTCTTCAAGAGTTATGGAATGGCAAAGTCCATCATCAAGGAGTTCAATCCGACAGCTGTGGTTGGAGTGGGCGGTTACGCAAGCTGTCCGACCCTTTATGCCGCATGCAAGCTTAACGTACCTACATTTATTCAGGAGCAGAACTCATACGCAGGCGTGGCAAACAAGTTCCTGTCAAAGAGAGGCGTTAAGAAGATTTGTGTTGCCTATAACGGCATGGAGAAGTTTTTCCCTGCTGACAAGATAATCATGACAGGAAATCCTGTTCGTCAGGACTTCCTGGGTGTACCGTTCAAGAGCAAGGAGGCTTTCGACTTCTTCGGACTAGATCCAGAGAAGAAGACTGTATTGGTGATCGGAGGAAGCCTTGGTGCAAGAACAGTCAACAACAGCATCATCGCAGGCCTTGACAAGATCAAGGAAAGCGGCGTCCAATTCATCTGGCAGACAGGAAAGTATTATTTCGAGTCTGCTAAGCAGAATGCTGACAAGTCGCAGAATCCGTTGCTTGTCTGCACTGACTTTGTGACACGCATGGACTACGCATATTCGGTTGCAGACTTGGTGATTTCCCGTGCAGGAGCAAGTTCAATATCTGAGTTGTGCTTGTTGGGCAAGCCTTCCATCCTTGTTCCTTCGCCAAATGTTGCCGAGGACCATCAGACCAAGAATGCGCTTGCTTTGTCAACAAGGGATGCCGCAGTGATGGTAAGGGATGTGGATGCCGTTAACGAACTAGTGGATAAGGCTTTGGCGCTTGTAAAGAATGACGAGCAGCTAAAGACGCTTTCTGAAAATGTTTACAAACTTGCAGAAAAAGATTCTGCTGATCGCATCGCTGATATTATTATTGAAAATTGCTAATCATCGGTTTGAAGATTACATTAGGTTGGAAAAATAAAAGGTTGTCAAAATGTTGGAGAATATAAAGAACGTTTATTTTTTGGGCATAGGTGGTATTGGAATGAGTGCTTTGGCCCGTTATTTCAATGCCAACGGTTTTTCGGTGGCAGGCTATGACAAAGTGGAGTCGAAACTTTCAGAGCAGTTGCGCGCTGAGGGTATTCAGGTTCACTTCGAGGATGATCCTGTGTATATTCCAGAGGATTTCAAGAACCCGAACTTCACAATCGTGGTTTACACACCGGCAATCCCTAGCAACCTGAAAGAACTTCTTTTCTTCCAGAAGAACAGATTTGACATCGTGAAGCGTTCGCAGATGTTGGGTGCCATCACTCAGCGCCAGGACGCGATATGTATTGCCGGAACTCATGGCAAGACTACGACAACAACCCTTACATCCCATATTCTTCACAACTCGTTCCTTGGATGCAACGCATTCCTTGGTGGACTTTCCAAAAACTTCAGCTCGAACCTTCTGCTTTCCAAGAAGAGCAACGTCGTGGTAATCGAGGCTGACGAGTTTGACCGTTCATTCCTGACTTTGACTCCTAAGATGGCTGTAATCACTGCAACTGATGCCGACCATCTTGACATTTACGGAACTTACGAGGAGTATTTGAAGGGCTTTGAGCAGTTTGCAGCGTTGATCAGAGAGAACGGTGTCCTTGTAATCAAGAAGGGACTGCCATTGAGACTCAACCTCCAGAAAGGTGTCAAGGTTTACGAGTACAGCACCGAAGAGGGAGACTTCCATGCTGAGAATATCCGCATCGGAAACGGAACAATTCTGTTCGATTTCGTCTATCCGATGGGAGTTATCAAGGACGTTGAACTTGGAGTGCCGGTTTATGTGAACATCGAGAACAGTATCGCTGCCATGGCTATGGCAATCTTGTCAGGATTGTCCCATCAGGAGATTCGTGATGCCGTAAAGAGCTACAGCGGAGTTGTCCGCCGTTTCGATTTCCATATCAAGGAGGAGAACAAGGTGCTGGTTGACGACTACGCACATCATCCAAACGAAGTGAAGGCAAGCGTGGATTCAATACGAATGCTTTATGCTGACAAGAAGATTACCGGAGTTTTCCAGCCTCACCTATATACAAGAACTAGAGATTTTGCCGATGAGTTTGCGTCAGCCTTGTCAGCTCTAGACGAGGTTATCCTGTTGGATATCTATCCAGCCAGAGAGGAGCCTATCGAGGGTGTTACAAGCAAGATAATCTTTGACAAGATTACTGCAAAGGACAAGAAAATGATGAGCAAGGACCAGCTTATAGATTACGTCCGTTCTCATAATTTCGAGGTGCTTGCAACCATCGGTGCCGGAGACATAGACCTACTTCTGCCACAAATAAAGAACATCCTGCTTTCTAAGTAAAATTGGAATTCCGTAGGCAAAAAATGGCAGATAATACAAAAAAATGAAAAAAAATATTTGATGCAGATAAGAAAGAAAGCAAGAAATATTATCTTTGTAGCACTCTTAGCTATTATTGTTGCTTTGCTGTGTCTATTTTCAACTCGTTCGGGGGACACGACTTGCCGAAACACGGAACCTGTTATTAAGGACAGTTCGACTGCGCAGTTTGTCACAAAGAGGGAGATAATGAACTATTTGGACAGGTGTGAAATGAACCCCTACGGCCAAAGTTTCAAGAACATAGACCTGAGAGGCATTGAACGTAAGCTTGAGAAACATCTTTTCATCAAAGAGGCTCAGTGCTATCTCTCGCCCAACGGAACGGTGAATGTAGAGGTCAGACAGCGCAAGCCAGTAATAAGGGTTTCCAACGGCTCGGCAGGAGGTTTCTACATGGACAAGGAGGGCAAGAGGTTCCCACTATCGACAGCCTATGCTGCATACGTGCCGATAGCTTCGGGAGAGTTCGATTTAACGGAGGACTACGTCAAAAAGAATCTTCTCGACTTCGCTGTCTTTATAGATGATGACAAATTCTGGCGAGCACAAATTGAGCAGATATATGTGCAGCGCAATGACGTGATAGAGCTGATACCGAGAGTGGGAGACCAGATAATAATTCTCGGAACCACAGAAAACTATAGGTCTAAACTCAAGAAATTGAGGACTTTGTACGAAGAGGCATTCCCGAAGGTCGGATGGAGCAAATACTCAAAAATCGACTTGAGGTATAAGGGCCAGGTGGTGTGCACAAAAAGAGGAGTATAAAACAAAGAACAAAGAACTTTATTTTTAATGGGAGAAATAGTCTCAAATATCTACACTAAACCCTACGAGGACAGAATAACTGTGGCTGTTGACTTGTCATCGTCGCAGTTTCGTGCTGTAGCGGCTCTGGCTGATGACAACGGCGGAATTGAAAGGATTCTGGCTGTTGCTTCTGTTGCATCTGCAGGTATGAGCAAGGGTTTCATCTCGAACGCTGAGGAGGCAGGAAAGAAGCTCGATGAACTTAAAAAGAAGATTTCCGACAATTTGAGCAGCCTCGTTTTCAAGGATATGCTACAAGGAGAGCAGAAGCCAAATGTCGTAATCAAAAACTGCAAGGTCTCTCTTTCGGGAACAATCATAAGCAGACATATCTCCAAGTCGCGAAACCTTAACGGAGAGAGAATTTCTCAGGCTCTTGTCGGTGACTTGTACGAGCAGGTGAAGAATACTCTTGCTTCAGAGTGGAACGACGTGTTCTCAATAAACGCACTCGAGTATAATGTGGATGATGAGGATACAATGACTCCGGTCGGTGCATGGGGCAACAATTTGATATCGGGCAAGTATCTTGTGCTTGAGTCGAAGGATATTGCCAGAGACAATGCTAACTGGGCATTAGGGAATGTTGACTCGAAGTTTGTTCTGAGCGGTGAGGCTTTGGCTGAGGTTGTCCTTTCGGAATATGACAAGGAGTGCGGATGCGTTCTGCTTGACATGGGTTCTTGCACAACTACGGTTTCAGTATATTACAACAAGCTGTTGCGTCATTATCGTGTTCTTCCGTTCGGCGGCAATATCTTTACGAACGACATCAAGGAGGTTCTGTCTGTTTCCAGCGGTCTAGCCGAGGAACTGAAGAAGGCAATGGGCTTTGCGACTGCATCTGCAGAAAAGTGCAGGGGCTATGTCTGCGTGCCAAAGGGCGAGCAGGGACTTACAGAAGAGAAGAAAATAAACGTCAAGGAACTAGCCCGTATCATCGAGGCCCGTGTAGAGGAGTTCTTGGGATATGTTGAAGGCGAGGTTTGTGACGGAGGAGTTCATAACAACTACAAGGTGATCCTTGCAGGAGGAGCTACAAAGCTTAACAGGTTCAGGGACAAGGTAAAGGCATTTACCGGCAGGGACGCTGAGTTCTGCAGTGTCAAGCAGGAATATGTTGACAAGTATGGAAAATACTTCAACAGCACAAACAAAATAGAAGACTTTTCTGTCTGTCTTGGACTTCTTTCTGGCGAACATGTTTCGTCAGTGTCTTTCGAGAAGGCAAACAACGTCACAGAGGCAAAGCCTAAGCAGGGAAAGAAGAACAAGATCAACGACTGGGGAAAGAAGTTGTTCGACATTCTGGTCAATGACGAGGACGAGTCAAATGACGAATAGCTCCTGCAGGGAAAGCTTTAGGATATTTTACAAAGAACAAAGAACTTATATAAAATATGGCGAAACTAATCAGACCAATTCCAATTATTCCAAACGCCAAAGATAATCCTAATTCTGCTGAGAATAGGACCAAAATAAAGGCCATCGGTGTCGGTGGAGGTGGAGGTAATGCCGTTAACTATATGTATAATGAGAGCATTACCAATGTAGATTTCTTGATTGTCAATACTGACAAGCAGGCTTTGAGTGACAGCCCAATACCCAAAAAGATTCAGTTAGGAGAAAAAGGACTCGGAGCCGGAAACGACCCAGAGATGGGAAAGAAGGCTGCAGAGTTCTGTATAGATAAGATCAAGGATGAACTGTCGGACGGTACCAAGGTTGTACTTGTAACAGCATGCCTAGGAAAAGGTACAGGTACAGGTGCAGCTCCTGTAATTGCAGGTGTCGCCAAGGAAATGGGACTTCTGACAATCGGTATCGTGTCCATTCCTTTCCGAGCAGAAGGTCCTCGCCGTTTGACTCAGGCAATTAACGGACTCAAGGAGATGCGCAAGAATGTTGACTCGATTGTTGTTGTGACTAGCGAGCGCATCAAGGAGGAGTTCGGTGACTTCCCGGTGTCAGAGGCATTCAACCAGGCGAATCGTGTGGCTTCTACTGCAGCCCAGGGTTTGGCCGATATGATTTCACAGCATGGAATTGTGAACATCAGTATCACCGATGTCCGCAACATTATGGTGAACAGTGGTGATGCACTTCTTGGTATAGGTAAGGCTTCCGGCCAGGATCGTGCAAAGTGCGCGCTTGCAGATGCTCTTGACTCCACATTGTTGGCAAAGCAGAACTTCAGCAAGGCAAAGCATATTATTCTTGACTTTTCTTTCTCTACAGAATATCAGGCTACGGAGCAGGAGGTTCTTGACATCAAGAACTACTTGCAGAACAAAATTGACGAACAGGCTGATATTGTTACACAGATGCGTGTGGATGAGTCTCTGGGCGACGCTTTGAAGGTTACTGTGGTGTTGGTTGGTCTTGAGATGACCGATGACGAATTGGGATACAAGTCTGCAAACAAGCTTATCGAACAGCGCACTCGTCAGCTAGAGGCGCAAAAAATAGAGGATGCCCAGACTCAGAACTATTTGGGAGGCAACGTCACTTCTGCCAATATCAGTGCTCAGACATCGGTTTCAAATACGGTTGCCGCGGCTCCGGTGTTCAAACCAAGCAGTCCTCAGTACACTCAGGAGCAGATCGACGCTATTTACGGAGGTCCAAGCGAGCCTGTCGCAGGCAATATGTTTGGACAGCAGGAGGAAACTCCGGCTCCAGAACCGGCTCCAGAGCCAGAGCAAGCTCCAGTTCAGGAGGAGCCTGTAATGACTTGGGGTACATTCACTAATCTTGACAACGACAATAATCAGTAATAGCTATGGAAGAGTTATCTATAAATATTCCAAATATGCCTGAAGCTCCAATAATCAAGGTTATCGGAGTAGGTGGCGGAGGTTGCAATGCCGTCAAGAACATGAAGGAGCAAAATATTCAGGCAATAGACTATATGGCTATCAATACTGATGAGGATGCTCTTGTGCATTGCGGAATCGAGTGCTCTCTGCTTATCGGCGAGGATGGCAGCGGAACTGGTGGTGATGTCGAGTTGGGAAGAAAGCTTGCAGAGGAAGATTCAGAGGCTATCCGTCAGTACATAGGAAACCATGTGGAGATGGTGTTCGTAACTGCGTGTCTTGGAAAAGGTACAGGTTCAGGAGCCGGTCCCGTAGTGGCTAAGATTGCCAAGGATATGGGAATCCTTACTGTCGGAGTCGTTACGCTTCCTAGCCGTGTTGACGGAACCATTGTAGCCGGAAGAGCTGCCGAAGGTCTAGAGGCTTTCAAGCAGAGCGTTGATTCGCTAGTGATTATTGCTAACGAGCGCATTACTAAAATGTATCCGAATCTTGGTATCATCAGCTCTCAGAAAAGGGCGGACGAGATATTGACTTCCGCAGTGCGTGGAATTTCCGAAGTCATCACTTGCAAGGGTTATGTCAATGTCGATATGAACGATGTCAAGACAACTTTGCGCAACAGTGGTGACGCGTTGTTCGGTACAGCAGTTGCCGAGGGTGACGACAGAGCGTATAATGCAGTTCAGTCTGCAGTTCAGTCTCCGCTTCTAATAAACAACAAGATAAAAAGTGCAAAGTCATTCCTTCTTAACATCTCTTATACTGACAAGGAGCCTACTATGGACGAGCTTGGCTTGATTCTTGAGACTTTGAGTGAGAAGACAAACGAGACAACAGACGCGATATACGGACTTACAAAGGTTGAAGGCCTTGGCGAAAAGCTCGGCGTGACTATTGTACTTACCGGACAGAACTTGAAGAAGGAAGAGTTGGATGAGGATCCGACTCCTCAGGTTGTTGTCGCTCAGCCAAAGAATCCATACGACAAGGTTTTGGAGGACGAGCTTGCTAAGGCAGAGCAGAATGAGGCTTCGAAGATGATGGCCGAGATGCAGAGAAGACAGCAGGAGCTGTTGAAGCAGATGGCTGAACTTCAGGAGATGCAGCAGAAGATTGCAGGAAACAACGGAATGGCTTCCAACCAGCCTCAGGCAATGGCGAATATCCAGCCACAGGCATCGTTCATGCCGCAACCTTCAGCCCAGCCCGCAAACACAACCATAGAACTGCCGACTCAGCCTCAGCCAGCTCCGCTTCATGTGACACCAAAGAGGTTCGGAGAGAACGAGACGGTGAATTCCACACCTGCGTATCATCGTTTCGGTGGTGAGCCGACTCAGTATTCGCAGTTCCCAAAGGAGTCCTATTCCACATTCACTTTTGACGGATCTACAAATACTATCTCTAACAAGAACAAGTATTTGACAGACAAGCCGGATTGATTGGAGCGGGTTTGACAAATGTTCTTTTCTCCGTCATTAAACTTTTTGTCCGATTTGCATCCTGCAAATTGAATCCTGTCCGCAAGGAAGGGAAATAAAAAATGTATGGCGGTAAGGGAAAAAAGATAGAAGTAAAAATTATTTCCAACAATAATACAAGAAAAACAAAATGGCATTATTTGACATAATAAGCGAAGACATCAAGAAAGCTATGATCGCAAAGGACAAAGTGGCTCTTGAGGCTTTGCGTGGTGTAAAGAAGGAGTTCCTAGAGGCTAAGACAGCAAAGGGCTCGACAGGTGAACTTAGCGATGACGCGGCATTGAAGATTCTTCAGAAGATGGTAAAGCAGCGCAAGGAGTCTGCCCAGATTTTCACTGAGCAGAACCGTGCAGACTTGGCTGAAAACGAGCTTGCAGAGGCTTCTGTGATAGAGAAGTACCTTCCTGCAAAGCTTTCTGACGCTGAACTAGAGGCTGCCATCAAGGAGATTATTGCCGAGGTTGGCGCAACTTCTGCAAAGGAGATGGGCAAGGTCATGGGTGTCGCTTCCAAGAAGTTGGCAGGAAAGGCTGACGGAAAGGAAATATCGGAGAAGGTCAAGTCTTTGTTGGCCTAGTCCCCTTGTCGCATATACGGAATTTTGTAGGTGTGGAGTAGTGGCTTTTTACAGCCATTACTCTTCACTTGTAAATCGTTTTTGATTGATTTTTGCGTTTTTCTTTGCAATAATCACTCAAAAATCAAAAAATAGTGTGTAGTTTTGCACAATCTTATGTTTAATAAAGTTTAGAATTATGAATCAGTTATTAAGAAGCCTTGGCGCTATAATGGTATTGTTGGGTGTTCTTGTGTTGTTTATCTACTGGATTACAGATGCAATCGCTAACGAGTGGCTTGTTGCTGCAGCTTTGCTTTTCGTTTGTGGTCTTGCTGCACACGTATTCTTCAACAAGAGATTTTTAGACTAATACCTGCTGGGTATTTTACTGAATAACAATAAAGAACAAGAAATGGCTCAGAAACTTTGGGACAAGGGTAAGGCTACAGACGCTGAAATCGAGAAGTTTACGGTAGGTCGCGACCGCGAGATGGACTTGTATCTTGCCAAGAGTGACGTGATGGGTTCAATGGCACATATCACAATGCTTGAATCTATCGGCTTGATAGGCAAGGACGAACTGCCAGTGTTGTTGGCTGAGTTGAAGAAGATTTACAAGCAGGCCGAGGAAGGCAAGTTTGTGATCGAGGAGGGAATAGAGGATGTTCACTCTCAGGTGGAGCTTATGCTTACACGTCAGCTTGGTGACCTTGGCAAGAAAATTCATAGCGGAAGAAGCCGTAACGACCAGGTGCTTCTTGACATGAAACTTTGGACCAGAGATATGATTCAGGAGGTTTCCGAGTCAGTCAAGGAATTGTTCGACACTCTGATTGAGCAGAGTGAAAAGTATAAGAATGTACTGCTTCCAGGTTACACACACCTTCAGATCGCAATGCCTTCGTCTTTCGGCTTGTGGTTCGGTGCCTATGCAGAGAGTTTTGCGGATGATATGGAGCTTCTGCTTTCTGCCTGGAAGATAACAAACCGTAATCCTCTTGGCTCGGCTGCCGGATACGGTTCTTCGTTCCCATTGAACCGTCAGATGACTACAGATCTGCTAGGATTTGACTCTATGGACTACAACGTGGTCTATGCACAGATGGGACGCGGTAAGATGGAGAAGATTGTAGCTTTCGCTTTGTCAAGCATAGCGGCAACTCTTTCAAAGCTTGCTTTCGATGCCTGCATGTTCACATCCCAGAACTTCGGTTTCTTGAAGCTGCCTGACGAGTGTACAACAGGATCAAGCATCATGCCGCACAAGAAGAACCCTGACGTGTTCGAGCTAACCAGAGCAAAGTGTAACAAGATTCAGAGTCTTCCGTCGCAGATTATGATGATTGTCAACAACTTGCCAAGCGGATATTTCCGTGACCTTCAGATTATCAAAGAGATCTTTATGCCGTCTTTCGCTGAATTGCTTGACTGCTTGAAGATGGCAACTCACACTATCAAGGGCGTGAAGGTGAACGAACACATTCTTGACGATCCTAAGTATGACTTCATCTTCTCTGTAGAGGAGGTTAACCGTCTTGCTTTGGAGGGTATGCCTTTCCGTGACGCCTATAAGAAGGTCGGTTTGGCATGCGAGGCTGGTGAATTTAAACCTAACAAGAATATCAACCACACTCACGAGGGAAGTATCGGAAACCTTCGTAATGACGGAATCGTAGCGCTTATGAACCAGACTATTTCAGAGTTCTCGTTCGACAAGGTTGCTGCAGCAAAAACTTCGCTATTGAAGTAACAGAAGAGGCAGCAAAGCCTCGAATATAATATGTAAGATATGAATTTTGTAGAGTCAAATATACTTGTAGAAAAGATAGTTGAGGGAATGCAGGAAGTTAAGGCCAAGAAGATTGTCACTTTGGACATGACTGACCTTGAGACTTACACTTGCCCACATTTTGTAATTTGCGAGGGTAATTCAACTTCTCAGGTTACAGCTATCGCCGATTCTGTTCGCCGTTATGTCCGTGAGCAGATCCAGGTTCATCCAATCATAACAGACGGATACCAGAATTCACAGTGGATTGCTGTTGATTATGGTGAGGTTATTGTGCATATCATGCTTCCCGAGCTTCGAGAGTTCTATGCTATCGAGGATTTGTGGGCTGACGGCAAGAAGGTGGTTGTGCCTGATTTGGACTAAAACAAGTAATTCGAAAATTTGAGTATGGCATCAGACAATAATACTGAAAATAACAACAAATCAAAAAAGCCTAACCTGGGTTCTCCTTGGTATGGCTGGCTATACGCGGCTATTGCTGTGGTGCTGGCATATTTCATCTTTACTGGTGATGCTCCTTCCGGCAAGGAGGTGAGCTACAACGAGATCCGAACTTTGGTGGAGCATAACGCTGTAGAGACTATCACAGTCGTTACAAACGAGCGTGTGGCGATAGCAAAGATCAAGGAAGGAAAGATGTACGAGGCATTTGCAGGCGAGGACTCGTCAGCACACAGAAAGAATCCTCAGGTAACTGTCAAGATCCCTTCCGCAGACAAGTTCTCGGAGAACCTTGAGGAGTGGGAGATGACTGAAGGAGTTGACCAGATAAAGGTCACTTTTACAGAGAATGAAGACTGGATGAAAGGCTTTCTGTTCTCGTTTGGACCATTCATTTTCCTTATAGCTATCTATTTCTTCCTAATGCGCAGAATGACTGGCGGTGGTGGACCTGGCGGCGTGTTCAGCGTTGGGAAGAGCCGTGCTAAGCTTGTAGAGAAGGGTGGTGACAACAAGGTTACTTTCAAGGATGTTGCCGGACTAGGAGAAGCAAAGCAGGAGGTCGAGGAGATCGTTGCATTCTTGAAGAATCCTGCAAAATATACTGAACTCGGAGGAAAGATTCCGAAGGGTGCCATCTTGGCAGGCCCTCCGGGAACAGGAAAGACTTTGCTTGCCAAGGCTGTTGCCGGCGAGGCTGACGTGCCTTTCTTCTCTCTTTCAGGTTCTGATTTCGTGGAAATGTTCGTCGGAGTTGGTGCAAGCCGTGTACGTGACTTGTTCCGTCAGGCAAAGGAGAAGGCTCCGTGCATTATATTCATTGATGAGATTGATGCCGTTGGTCGTGCCCGTGGAAAGAATCCAAGCATGGGAGGTAATGACGAGCGTGAAAGCACTTTGAACCAGTTGCTTACAGAGATGGACGGTTTCGGCACAAACAGCGGAGTGATTATTCTTGCGGCTACAAACCGAGTTGACATCCTTGACAAGGCGTTGCTTCGTGCCGGTCGTTTTGACAGACAAATCAGCGTGGATCTTCCGGATGTAAACGACCGTAAGGCCATCTTCAATGTCCATTTGTCAAGATTGAAGCTTGATGCGGACATTGACGTGGATTTCCTTGCTCGCCAGACTCCAGGATTCAGCGGTGCTGATATTGCGAACGTATGTAACGAGGCTGCCCTTATTGCTGCCCGTCACGATAAGAAGACAGTGACTAAGGATGACTTCTTGAGCGCAGTTGACCGTATCATAGGCGGTCTTGAAAAGAAAAACAAGATTATCACTAAGGAGGAGAAGCGCTCCATAGCAATACACGAGGCAGGTCATGCCACTATCAGTTGGATGCTTCAGTATGCTGATCCTTTGGTCAAGGTGACTATTGTTCCGCGAGGTATGGCTCTTGGTGCCGCATGGTATCTTCCTGAGGAGCGCCAGCTTATCACAAAGGAGAATCTTCTTGACAAGATGTGCTCTTTGCTTGGAGGACGCGCCGCAGAAGATTTGTTCATAGGCTCAATTGGTACAGGTGCCGCAAATGATCTTGAGCGCACTACAAAGCAGGCTTATGCAATGGTTGCCTACTATGGAATGAGCGATAGCTTGAAGAATGTGTGCTACTACGATTCTCAAGACAGTTACGCCTTTACAAAGCCATATTCAGACAGCACAGCGCAGCTTATTGATTCGGAGGTCAAGAAACTGATCAACGAGCAGTATGAACGTGCCAAGAAAGTTCTTGAAGAGAATGCTGACGGCCATCGTCAGTTGGCAGAGCTTCTTGTAGAGAAGGAAGTGATCTTCGCAGAGGATCTTGAGCGCATATTCGGTAAGCGCAAGTGGACTTCCCGAGCTGAGGAGATAATCAAGGAAAACGAGGAGATTGAGGCAAAGAAACAGGCTGAATCTTCTGAGAGTTCTTCCGATTCCGAGGCAAACGAGAAGGAAGTCGAAAATATCGAAGATACAGATTCAAAAGAATAACAGGAACAAAGAGAGCGGATTTCCCGACTCTCTTGTTTTCGTGTTTATAGATTACATAGGATTGACTAATCCATAAAACAAAGGACAATAAAAACAAACAAAGTATGAGAAGTAAATTCTTAATTCTGCTTATATTTCTTTCCAGTGCTTTGGCCTCTTTGGCGCAAGGGTACTATATGCGTGGAAGAGTAATTGATGCAAATACGACAGAACCAATACCGTTTGCAACTGTGGCTCTGCTTGATGCCCAGAATGTCGCAGTGTATGGAACATTGACTGACGACAACGGAAAGTTCGAGTTCCTGAACGTGAAGGAGAATGAATATACTATCTCAGTTTCGTTTGTTGGTTACAAAGAGTATCTTAACAAGATTACTCCCCAGATGTTGAAGCGCGAGGGAGGAGCAAAACTGTCAATCAAGATGCGCGAGGACGTTTCCCTGCTTACTGAATATGAAGTGGTTGGCACAAGAACAAACCTAAAGATGGATGTGGATAAGAAGACCTTTGTGGTCAGCGAGTCTGCAATGACTGCCGGAGTGTCTGCTACTGACCTTCTTCGTGATATTCCTACTGTTGACGTGGATTTGGACGGTAATGTGTCCCTTAGAAATAACGAGAATGTAGAGGTCTTTATCAATGGCAAGAGTGCAGGTCTTTCTTCCGAGACTCAGGGAGATCTGTTGGAGCAGTTCCCTGCGGGAAGTATCGAAAAGGTGGAGATCATAACAAACCCTTCGTCAAAGTATTCGGCTGAAGGCTCTGCGGGAATCATTAACATCGTATTGAAGAAAGATGCCAAGCCTGGTGTTTTCGGAACTCTCAGTGCTGGTGTTTCCTATCCTTGGGAAGGAAAGGTAGGAGGTAACATTGGTGTTGGTCTTACAATTACAAAGGGCAAGTGGACTTACATTGCTTCCCTTGGTTGGCAGAGAAAGACCTTTTATGGAACAAGCGACATTAAGCGAGAAAATTATAGAGACGGAGACACAACCTTCATAAATACATTAGGTTCAAGAGACTTCAGAATCAATTCCTTCTTCGGAAGGTTGAGCGCGGACTGCCAGATCAATGACAATAACCGTTTCGGTGTGTCCGGACTTGTTTCTCTTGGAAAGAATAACCGTACCGAAGACTTGAACTATCAGTACGGAAATGTTCTTGGGTCAGTTTTCGAGAAGAATCTTATTTCTCATCGTTTGGGAGAAGGCGAGTCTCCGAGAAATATGTTCAACCTCAAGTTGGACTATGGCCACAACTTCTCAAAGACAGCAGACATCTTGTTCCAGGCCCAGTATTCGCAGAACAATACGGACAACAGCACTGATTTCATTCAGGAGTATTACGATTACTTGACAGGTCAGGAGTTGGTTGACCGATATTCCCAGCAGATTCAGGACAATGAGCGCACTCGCAGCAACACTTTACTGTCAGTAGATTACACAAAGGCTGTAGGACAGCTTTCAAAGTTGGAGTTGGGATTGAACGCCAACCTCCAGACTGAGAGCAATGATGTTGTTTACAGACAGAAGCTCGGCGGTGCTTCGGACTATGAAATCCATCCGGGTTTGACAAGTGACTTCACTTTGTACCAGAACATCTATGCGTTCTATGGAATGTGGAGCCAGACATACAAGCGTTTTTCATATAAGGCAGGTCTCCGTGGAGAGCTTTCCGATGTTTCCTGGAAACAGAAGAGCACAAATTCTAAGGACAACATCGAGCCTTATACAAACTTGTTCCCTTCGTTGTTTGTAAGCTACAAGTTTTCTGACCATGACGAATTGCAGTTCAGCGGATTGAAGAGAATCTCTCGTCCTCGTGGTTTCAGGCTTAATCCGAATCCGAACATGAGTGACTCAAGCAACATCACTTATGGAAATCCCGATTTGATGCCTGAGCGTACTACATCGTTGGAGTTGAACTACCTTCATACAACTCCAAAGGATCATGTATATACAGCTTCAATCTACTACCGATTTACTGACGACGTGGTCGAGCAGTACAGCTGGATAGACGGAAATGCCTTCAAGAGCACTTTCGCCAACATGAACAAGTCTCATTCTACTGGTCTTGAGCTGATTGCAAAGAACAAGTTCAAGCCTATAACATTCACTACAAACTTCAACCTTTACAACTATAACCTGGTCGGAGGTGTGGATAGTGCGGCAGTCCTTATGGATGACGGTAGAGTGGAAGTTATGTATTTCGAGCTTCGCGAGCGTCATGGATTCACATGGAATGCCAAGGAGAGCATAGACTTCCGACTTCCTTATGATATTAGCGGACAGTTCTCTTTGAATTATCGTTCGCCTAGGGTTGCTGCTCAGGGAACTACAAAGCAGGAGTTTGTGATGAATATCGGTTTCAAGCGTCCTTTCTTTAACAAGAAGCTTAACCTTTCTTTGTCCGTTCGTGACATCACCAATTCCAGAAACAGGAACGTGGTAACTTGGGGAGAGCAGTTCCACCAGAAGTCAATCAGCAAGAGAAACAGCCGTACATTTGCGCTTACTGCCACTTATAACTTCGGTACTAACAACAAGGACAAGAAGGGTAAGAATGGCAAGGACGGAGATTCCTCGAGAGACGATGACATGATTATTGACGATTTCGACTAGTCGAACGAACTATATGCTAAAATAGGTGAACCCTGCTCCATAATGGAGTGGGGTTTCTTTTTTAATAACAGAAAATTTGGAGGAGCCTTGCAACTTCTTTTTTCTTTGTAGTGGCATACAAGTAGTGAAATTTTATTTTCCTTTTGCCCTCAGATTACTATTGAATGCGAAATATAAGTTTCCTTTTGGCTCTCAAATGTGTTTGACACAGAAATGATTTTTGTTTTTCTTTAAAAGAATATGACTTGATATAAAAATAAATTCTTTTTTTGCATTCTTGTTGTCAACATTGTCAAATAAATGTTTGAGTAGCCTAATGAAATTTGTCTAGTATTAAAAATGAACAAAAAATGGTGGAATTATATAAAAAATGGTGAGTTGGGATAAAAAATCTTGTATCCCCCCTTTGTGTATGACCTTTTTTATTTAATTTCGCACAAAATTTTATATATTTGGGACAATATATCTAAAACAATGAATTATAAGAGAAGTATCTTTTCTATTGCATTGTTGCTTGGTTCTTTGGCGGTTCAGGCCGACCCAACCTATGTGACAATAGAGCAGAAAAGCGGCAGCAAGATAGACTTCTTGTTGTCAGAGAATCCGGTGTTTACATTCAGTAAAGGTGACCTTGTTGTAAACGGAGATGCAAAGACATCCTACGCAGTCAGCGGAGTGAAGAACTATCATTTCACAAACACTGTGACAGGCCTTGGAAAAGTGGCTGCCAACAGTCTTCGAGTTGTCTATATTGATAACTCAACAATCAAGGTTCAGAACGCAGAGGCTTCTGCAGTCGTGTCGCTTGTCGATGCAACTGGCAAGGTTGTTTTGTCGGCAAAGACTGACAGCGAGGGAAGTGCAACAGTAGGTTTGCCACAGGTCAAGGGTGTCTATGTCCTAACAGTGGCAGACAAGTCATTCAAAGTAATTCGCAAGTAAGGTATGAAGAAATTTTTACTATCACTATTTGGTCTTGCATGTCTTGGAACTGCTTCGGCAGACACATACATGCATGTAGATTTGAAGGACAGAACAGTCAGCTATAATGCTGACGATGTTGTCGAGGTAACTTTCGAGGAGAGCGGTGCTGATCTAGGTGGTCATGATTATGTTGATCTTGGTTTGCCAAGTGGAACAAAGTGGGCTACTTGTAATGTGGGTGCTACAAAGCTAGATGAAGGCGGTGACTTTTATGCTTGGGGAGAGACTGAAACTAAAAGTGAGTTTTCTGAGAATAACTACAAATTTTATGTAAATGAAGGTGGAAAACTTTATGTAACCAAGTACACTCGCTATTATACAGGTAATACATTGAATGGAGAAACAGATGACCTTACTGTTCTTCTTCCTGAAGATGATGCCGCTACTGTAAATTGGGGTGATTCTTGGAGAATGCCAACAAGAGCTGATTTTAATGAGTTGTTTGATAATTGTACATTGGCTTGGACAGATGGCTTCAACGGTTCAGGAATGAAAGGTGTTATTGCTACAAGCAAAATAAATGGCAAGCAATTGTTTTTCCCTTATGCAAATGACAAGCATAAGTACAGTACAATAGAATATCTTGTAAGCGAACTTCAAGATGATAGTTATACAACTAAGAATCAAGGTTCATACGTAGCTCGCATGATAAATGGTAGTAATAAGTTTACTGTTGATGTGGCAGTTCGTTTTAATTGCGGTTTTGTCCGTCCGGTGTTGCAGAATGTAGAGGAACCAAAGACCTACATGATCGTTCATTTCAAGAAGGAATGTTCTGATGAGGAAGGTACTGATAAGTTTCTTATGGACGATGTTGTAGATGTTAGGTTTGAACTTGACGAGGAATTGAGCTATCCAGTTTCTGGCGAAGTTGACGGTT
Source organism: Paludibacteraceae bacterium (assembly GCA_045641625.1). Lineage (GTDB taxonomy): Bacteria > Bacteroidota > Bacteroidia > Bacteroidales > Paludibacteraceae > UBA1723. Next base: position 863 of record JAZUHH010000065.1, on the reverse strand, counting down.
ATGAATATGTTGACCTTGGTTTGCCAAGTGGAACAAAGTGGGCTACTATGAATATAGGTGCCAAACAACCTGATGGAAGTGGCCATTATTATTCATGGGGAGAAGTTGGAACAAAAGAAGTATATTCAAAGTCAGAATTTTCTCTTTCCGGTGATTATTATAAACTGCAGAATAATGGAGTGTTAGATTTGAATGGTAAATTGAGTGCATCATACGATGCTGCAAATCAGAATTGGAGTGAGAATTGGAGAATGCCAACAATTGATGAGTTCGACGAATTGATTGAAAATTGTAATTGGAAATGGACCACATTCAACGGCGTTGTAGGTTACAAGGTTATAAGCAAGGAGAATTGTAAATGGATATTCCTTCCTGCATCTAACAGACAAACTGACAAGGGCTCTGTCAGTTCTGATGTGAAGGGCTTTTATTGGACTTCACAAATGCCTCAAAGATCAACTACTGTAGATAAGGCATCGTTCTCGTTAGTATTCGATGAAGAAGAAAAGTACCTCCACTCTAATTATAATAGTAGTTACTATGGACTAACCGTTCGCCCTGTAGTGGGCAATGCTAGTGTGACAATCGCTAAAACATTCTCGGTTAAGTTCCTTGATATGGATGGTGATCTCATCGAAAGTCAAAAGGTAGATGAAGGAGCTAGTGCTGTAGCACCTGAAGTGCCTATGGTATGTGGCTATAAGTTCAAAGGTTGGGACAAATCATTCGAAAATGTCAAGTCTGATTTGATAGTCAATGCGGTTTATGATGAACTTGATGTAGAGGTTGTCAATGGTCATGAATTTGTAGATCTTGGTTTGCCAAGCGGAACGAAATGGGCAAAATATAATATTGGTGCAACA
>JAZUHH010000064.1:0-7429 GCA_045641625.1 Paludibacteraceae bacterium | reverse complement strand
CTTAGCTATTTGTCCTGCAGATGCAAGAGCAAAAAGAGAAAACAGACCACCTGAAGATTCTGATGCATGTACCATGTGTGGAAACTTCTGTGCTGTAAAAATCGTTAACGAATGGTTAGACAAAGCAAACCCTGATTTCTTTAACGATGTATAATTAATAATTATATACTATTGTCTAATAGTTATATAGTGTTATCGAATAGTTATATTATATAATATAACTATTTCACCTCTTTTTTTACTTTAAATTAAATACTTACTTTTAAAATTTTAATTACTAACTAAAATTATTAAATAAAATTATTTTATGAAATTATTATATGAAATATATAAAATATAGTTTCTATATATTGTATATAAGAATAGCAGTCACAAACCATATTGTGACTGCTATTTTATTGTCATTCTACTATAGGTTCATGCTATACTCCCCTACCCTGGCCTTTGCCCATATTCTGGCGATGCTCATTCTCCGCAAGATCAGAGAAGCGTACCAGAACACCGGGAAATGATACCAGCGGCTCGTCATTGTCAGTCTTAATGATGATGTCCTTGTTCTCTATCTTTACAGGATCCTTGGGGTAGGAAGGATGAGTAAGTATTCCGGAGAAGTTAGCCACTACCTTGTCCCTTATGGCGTCAAGAATGTTCTGCAGACTGAACCCTTTGATCTCATTCATAAACTGGATAGCCTTTGGTTGCAGAGACATCGTGGCGTTGACTATCTTGGTGAGTACGGAATTTCTTTGCTTCTCAACAGCAAGCTCCCTATCTTTTTCCTGCAGTTTTGATTCAGTCTTATTGTTGGAAGAAATGGATTCCTTAAGTTTAACCCGCAAGTCACCTATAGCCTTTTCCAAATCCTGAATTTTCTGCTTGTCGGCAATTTGGGACGAGGCATCAATTGCCGCCTGGCTTCTGCCCTTCACAACGCCCGATTTGAAGGAAGAGTTTTTCTCTTCCTGAATCTTCTTCTTGAGATTTTCAAGTTCAAAATTCTTTTCAGAAAGCTTCATCATCAGGTCGAGCGTTGTCTCCTTTATATCCCTTCTTGTCAGATCGGAAATGACTTTAGGGGCGTGGTTCTCTATGGCTTCAGCACCCTTTTCCGCCAGATTTATCAGAGTTCCTACTATGGATGACGTCTGAGCCTTCTCGCCCATCTCCTGCTCTATGAGGGCCTTCTTCCTTTCAAGGCCGGAGATGTTTGAAGATAGCTGCAATTCCTTTTCCTTTCCTACAGCTATGGCGACCTCAAGCTCGTCCATTGTCTCCCTGCCTGCCTTTATGGAATTGTCCAGGGTTGTAAGGATCTCCTTTCCTGACACAATCTCTACCACCAGGTAATCTGCCTGCTGTTTCTTTTCGTCCAAATCCTTTGTGAAATTAGAATGAAGCTCCTTGGATATAGAGACAATATCAACACCAAGGCATTCTGCAGCTTCCTTCAGTTTGTTCGTTGCAGCAGGCGAATCCTTGTCGGAGAGCTGCTGTACCCTTTCCTCGAGAGGTTTCTGGATAAACTCCAAGATGTATTTGGGTTTTAGTGATTCCGTAATGGCATTGTCAACTATATGTTCCCTGTCATATTTGTCAGCAAGTCTGTACAAAGTTTGCCTGAAGTTCTCGGGTGTGGTGTCAAAGTTGGAAAGAAATCTTGCAGACAGTTCTGCATCCGGATGTTTCTCGACATAATAGGATAGAAAGTCCGAAACAATTCTTGATGGGGAAATATTTGTGGCAATGCAGGCACTGGCAACCTTGGAAACTAAGGTCATGTCTGGCTCAGCGGAACTTAATTCCGCAAGCTTATCTTTTATTTTTTCGCAAAGTACCTTGTTCATGGAAGAGTCGGCCAGATCGAAAGTCTTGGCAACGATGTCATCCAAGCCTTTCCTGGCAACCTGCGTCTCCTGGATTGCGGAATCCCTTTCCCTTACTATTTCGGAGGTTTTGACCTCAATATCCCTGAGCATCGCTTTTGCTACGATAGTGTCCTGGATGGCACCGTCCCTTTCGTCAGCAGCAGTTTTTGCTTGGGCGATGTTGTTCTCCGCCTTGGCCTTCAGCTCTTCGGTGCCAGTCTTTATTGCCCCGTTTATTATCTCAAGGGCAGGCACATTTGCCTGAGTCTTTCCAATACATCTGTCTGTAGCGCACCATAGCATGTTGTTGTTGTCACAATCGATAGGGGAGGCAAGAATAGTATTTACAGACACCCTGATAGGATTGAGCATTACGGGAACAAGGTTCAGGTCAAGGGCCTTGGCTGAGTTAAGCAAGGGGCGAAAGGCCTTGGCTGATTCGGTCTTGCCGCACCATACGGCAGCACCAAGGAGGCTCTGCTGAATCTTGTTTAAAGATTCCTCCACAGGCTTGCCCTTAGTTTCAACATTGAGGATCTTGGCAATATCCTCCAGTTTTTCTGGATGTTCCTGTAGTTTCTCAAATATAGCCTCTGCGCAGAGCTTTGTTGGGTTTACGTTCAGATCCTTGCCAACCACACGAAGAAGGTTGATGGTGTTTCTGTCATTTGGCTTGTCAATTGGCATTGACTCTATTGCACCCAATATAGCATCTGCCATCAACTTTCTTGGCTCCTGTCCAACGCCTACAGCGGACAGGGAAAGGTTCAGACGCATATCTGCCTGCTCCATCTGAGCCTTGAACTCAAGTGAATTTTTATGGACAAGGTCTGAGCTGTTCTCTCCACGCTCCATGCCTATGGACTGTGCGAGAATGGTCTGCATTTTGGCAAGGTCGAGACGGTTCAGCTGGATCGTCCTGCCCGTCTCGTGATTGATAGTGTCAAAGATGATATGGGCATGATAGTTTTCCTTCCATTCTCCAGTCTGTTTGTCGATGTGACCTTCGTCATGATGAATGTAGATCTGCATAGGAGACCATCCAATATTTTTCTTCACCTCTTCGGCAAAGACCTTCAGGTCCTCGATAGTGGTGTCAGGTTTTATCACAATGACACCTTCCTTGTATGGGGTACATGCATCGTGCATCCTTTGTCCGGTCTTCTCCTTGACAAGAGGTCTGAGCACTTCGTCAAGATATTTCTCCAATGGATTAATGATTAGGAAATCATTTTTAGGGGTTAGGGACGGATCCACATGATCCATTACCATTCTGTCCCCTCTGTCGGATGCTTCGACGATGCCTCTTTGAGCCAAAGCCCCATTAACATCTGCCATGAAGAGTCTGTTCAGTTCCCTTCGTTCTTCGGGCGGCATGTAGTATATGCCCTTATCTGCGAAGTGCTTATTCATGAAATCCTCAAGGATATGATGCGAGCTTGTAACGATAGTGAGCTTGCCATCAATTACCTTCTGGGTTCTTACTGATTCATGTCCCAAACCAAGAGCACGGATGTTATGCTGTTGGGACTTTCCGCTGCCGCCCTGTCCTGCTGTTGCGACAACTTTAATGTTGATACTGGTACTGCCTTTCTTGGCCATAAAACGAGATATTAGAACTATTAACTGTTACTGGGGTCTGGTCTCGGTGGGGAGATGTTCCCCGGATCCGAGTGTCAGGGTAAAAGGGTTCGAAGGGAATCAGGGGGCGACAAGGCACCCTGTTTCCCTCGCTTTTATAGAACGCAAAAACAGCACCATTCTCCGATGGTGGTGTTGCGTTCTATAATAAGCTATAGAACTATAAAATTTCTATAATAGACCACAAAGATACTAATTTCTAAAAAGTTAGAAAAATATTAATTTCAGAACTTTTCAAAAAGCAAAATTTTTTGACTTAAAGATACTGTGCTATCCAGATTATCGAAACAATACAATCCCAAAATCTTAGGAACATCACATCCTTTTAATATATAGAGAAACTAAAAGCTACCTGCCCCTAACATTATACAAAAGCAAGTCACCACAATTCTGATATACCTCATCAAAGATTTCAAGACACCTTTTTTCAGACATCTTGATCTTTGTTCCAACAGAAACAAAATCCTGTAGGGTAGGGAATGCAGTCTGGTTTACAGACGTTGCGTGTTGACCATTATAGCCTTCCGTACAAAGGGTAAGGTCATAGGCTGGAGCAAGATGCCAAACATAGTTGCCTGCGGCGTCCTTTCGCACCATAAAGCTGAAGTTCTTACAGTGGTCGTCCTTGTTGTCCGTAAGGTAGTTAAAGACCATGCGTCTGAACATCTCCTCGACATACTTTGAGTTCTGTGTGATATAGCCTGTCAGTGCCAGCAAGTTGCTATAGTCAAGTACAGGCTGAGAGAGAGACAGACAAAGCAGTCCTCCAGCGGTAGCGGTGTGAATTCTTTCTCCACCTGATGTTAAATCGAAACGACGCGAGGCAAAATACCTTCCATTCACCAATTTGAAGTCAGGCACATCAATGCCACACTTTCTGGCCATTTCATTATAGTGGTATTCCTGAAGCCCCATGTCCTGAGGATCGTAGGTATGCCTGAACTTGACAAGCCAGTGTCCGTCTTCATCTGAAAAGATAGCCTTAGGGCGGCATCCGCCACTGTTTCCGCTATTGTAAAGCAGAAGTCCTGCATCAGTATCCTGCTGTTCCCTGAGTACTTCCAATGCTTTCTCCTGAAGTTGGTCGAAATCAGTCATTCGCTCATCCCTAGCAACAGTAGTCTCAGGCTCATAGGTCAAAGCTCCCATACCAGTGCTGCCAACAAAACTCAGTCTCTCTATTGCAGTCAGACTTCTTGTATCTATTCCTTCACGAAGCAAAGCCTTGTGCAAAAGATACCTGCCATATCCGTCCGGCAAACTGTCCTCGAAGATTCCGAAATCTCCGTAAAGAGGAGTCGGCTTAGCCAAAAACAAACCGCCTTTAAGCGGCAGCTCCAAAGGAGAAATGCTGAACCCTTCAGCAATCCAGCGTGGATCATACTCAAAAGCCAGACGCCTGTTATCAGGAGTGAGGGAGATCACCCCAACAATGTCATCATGATATTTTACCGTAAGTCTGTCTATCCTTTTCATAGAGTCTTTCAATTTTTACCTTTATAGGCCCTTGACTTGCCTGTATTCTTACGGATCTGTGTAAGCTCCTCCATAGTGGAGTATTTAGGCTCTGCAAAAATACCCTTCATCTCAGAAGCGTACCCCATAGCCAAAGCAATGCCGATGAGGTTATTCAAAGAAATGAGTCCTTTCTGCTCAAACCTGACAATGTTGCCCAATGCCACACCGGACTTCTCCGCTACCTGCTCACGTGTCAGATTCTTCTCTATACGGCGCTTGCGGAAGTCTTCTGCAATAATTTTTGCTATGTCATCCACATTGTCTAGAGTATAGTTGTCCAATAGTGATAATATATTATCCATAAGTTGTTCTATATGCTAAATACTGATAATATGTTATTAGTTACAAAAGTAATACTTTATTTCTAATATCTATCAATATAAGTAAAATATAAAGCTACTTCACAAATTCAGACTTTATGCGCTCGATAGTGCGAAGGGGAGTGGATGTCAGCTCCGCAACATCCCTGCAAGAATATCCTGCCTTCAGTTTGTCTATTGCCACAGCATATTTGGTTCTGCGCCTCTCCATAGACCTGGTTTGAGTTTCTGCCACATCCTTTGCGGACCTTACGGAGTTGTTTCTTCTGCCCAGGCAGATATGCCCGTTCGCTCTTGCGGTAGCAAGGTCCCCGTACTTGTCCTTCAACTTTTCGTCATTTGCCTTTCTCTTGTTTCTTCCTGAATGTGTCCTTTCGCTTATCAGTCTGCGCTCCATCTCGGCACCCAGTCCGAACACGGTTGTCACCATCTTGAATACAGGGTTGGGGTTATGGTCGCTGTCGAGGGAGTGGAGGGTATAAGTCTGGACAAAGATATTTGTCCTGTTTCTCTCTCCCCAGTCCATGAAGTCGATGATGTGCTTGACCTTTCTGCCTATTCTGGAAATCTCCCATACCATGACATTGCCTACGGCATGGTCCTCCACGTAGTGCATGAGACTGCTGAGCGATGTCCTTTCAGCAATGTCTCTGGAACCGCTTGCGCTCTCATCGAACACGGACACTATATCCCATCCAAGAAGGGCGGCTGTCCTTCTCAGTTCCTCTATCTGTCTTTGGTTATCCTGATCTTTTGTCGAGACTCTTGCATATATCACAGCCTTGCTGTAGTCCTTTTTTGCCATTGTCTATCAAGTTTGCTGCAAAGTTAATTGTTCCGCCACAATAAATTATAATTTGTTTTGGCAAAAAATCAAACTAAATCCGGCACTAATCCCAAGGCTTTTCCTATGATAAAATGGCAAAGTATTTTTTTGGCGGGGGGAGGACTCCAAAAGATTTAATAAAGCAGACCGAACTGCCATAAAGGAATTATATTCAAAGCTCCATATTCTATGTCATCCTTCACTACAAAGGCATTCTCAACATCCCTTATCTGCTTTTGTTTCTTGTTTCGTCCACCAACTTCAAAAGTTCTGTTACCGACCAGGAAATCAGAAACAGGAGAAGTGATAGGATCGTCCACCACACGCAACTGGCTCATAAAGAAAGTCTCCCTTACATTGCCAATTTCTGCATTGTCATTTTTAGCCAGTGAATAGATCAGGTTTGTATTCTCCAGATATACCTTGTCAACCTTGCCTAAAGAGCGAACTCCTCCAGTCTGGTCTCTCAGCTGGATGATAAGTCCAGCCTCCTCAATGTACATCAGATAATCTGCAACATTATTACGGGACACTCCAAGAACTTCGGACAAAGTAACCATGTTTGGTTTGAAGGGTACGCTTTCTGAGATCACCATCATTAGTTTCTTTAGCTTCCTTCCTGTAGATACATTCATATTAGCATATTCGGGGATATCTGTCTCCAGCGTCTTCGTAATGACATTAGAAAGTTTATCCTCAAAATCAGGCTCTATTGCAAAAGGGTAGTATCCCTTCTCCAAATAACTTCTAAAATAGAGTAGCGGACGGAAAGATTCATCCATCTCCACCTTATGCTCCAGCACTTCCTCAAGAGTATATTTCTTTATCTTTATATCATGGAACAATTCCAGGTACTCCCTAAAGGATAATCCGTACAATGTATAGATAACAGCTCGTCGAGATAGATCCGACTGCACACCCTTGTTTATATCCAAAACAGACGAGCCCGAGAAGATAACATTAAGCTCAGGATGATAATCGTAAATAAGTTTCAATTCACGAGACCAACCTTCATAACGATGAACCTCGTCTATAACCAAATACTTTCCACCCATTTTACTGAACTCATCTGCAAGATCAGATAATGTATGTGATGCAAAATAAAGATGTTCGGCATTCACATAGAGGGTTGTATTGATGTCAAGATTCTCCTTTATGTACTGAAGGATCATGGTAGTCTTTCCTACACCTCTGGCACCGACAATACCTATAAGACGACCTTTCCAGTTTATTTTGTCATACATGTACCTATGAAACTC